>CANSRZ010000001.1 GCA_947649575.1 uncultured Clostridia bacterium
CCGTAAGACTCAATAACACAGGTACAAGCTTATCTAATTACAAAAAAGAACTATGAGAAATCATAGTTCTTTTTTGGTGCTAGAAAGTGCCATTGGCACACTTTTTCAATATTTTTTAAGAAATTTCAAAAAAAATACTTGACAAATCCCCCCCCCGAGTATAATAGGGGTAGGAAGTAGAAAAATCTACTCATTTAGGAGGATATTATGGCAAAAAAGTTGACACTGGAAGAGCGTAGAGAGCAAAATTATAGAAAGCTTGCAGAAGTGGCTTATGGCAGAGAAGTTCAAAGAGATGTTGAAGGATTTATTCAAAAGATGAACGAAGTTTTGGGAACTCTATTGCCAACCGAAGAATTAATTATAAGAAAATATTTTGGGCTTGATCAAAACTCAAGTACAGACGAAATTGAAGTTTGTAAACCTAAAACTTTAAAAAAGATTGCTGAATTGTATAATATCGATACAAGAAGAATAAAAGCAATCAGAAATAAAGGCTTGAGAAAATTAGCAAGTATTTCTAGAGAAAAAAAGCTTTTGGATTTCATTGCTACAGAAAATGAACTTGAAATGAAAAAGGAAAATGAAGAGCGAGCAGAAAGATTAAGACAAGAGAAGAAAGAAAAATTTAAAAAATTGTCTGAAATTACTCTTGAAGAGTTGCCGATAAGTGTTAGGGCATATAATTGCTTACATTATCACTCTGGCGTTCAATCAGTTGCTGATTTGGCTACAATGACAAGGGAAGATTTGATTAAAATTAGATATCTTGGTGGTAGATGTGCTGATGAAATTATAGGTGCGCTTGCAGAAATTGGAGTTGAAATTAAAAGTGCGGAAGAGCAGACAGAAAAACCAGTTGAAACATCAACAGAAAAAAGTGATAACGCAGAACGATAATAAGAAAAGAATCCGCAATTAAGTTTGTGGATTTTTTATTGTATAATTTAGTTTGTCATATTTTTTAATCTCGTCCCATATATTGATGGTATGAAAAGAATTCATTTTGGTGTTATCAATTTTAGAAAGTATTGGTCTAACGTGCTTATTGGGGCAATGATTGTTGTGGTCGGTTTAGTTGCGTTCTTGGGCGGAGCGGGCGTTTTTACTTCGTCGGCGGTTAGCGGCGTTTATTATAATGGTGACCGAAATAGCAAAAATGTTAGCCTTATGATAAACGTTTACTGGGGGACTGAGTATCTTGACGATATGCTTGCTACTCTTAAAGCAAACGAGGTTAAGACTACCTTTTTTGTGGGCGGAACATGGGCTGTTATTAATGAAGACATGCTAAAAAAGATTAAAGAGGACGGGCACGAAATTGCGAACCATGGATATCATCATAAAGACCATGATAAAATTTCTGAACAGGAGAACTTGAACGAGATTTCCAACACTCACAAAATTGTTAAGGAACTTATCGATGTTGAAATGAACTTGTTTGCTCCACCAAGTGGCGCATATAATAAGGTTACAGTTGAGGCTGCTCAAAATATGGGCTATAAAACGATTATGTGGACACGTGACACGATTGACTGGCGTGACCATGACACCAACCTTATATATAACAGGGCTATCAAAAAAGCGAGCGGTGGTGATTTGATTTTGATGCATCCAACAAAGAACACAGCAGAAGCGTTGCCAAAAATAATCGACTGGTTTAAAGATAATGGCTTTAATTTGACAACTGTCAGCCAAAATATCGGGGGAACAATTGATTAAAATTGTTAAATATATGTCAAAAATGTAACTTTAAGGTTGAGATTGCGGATAAAGTTGGTTGACTGGCTTGAAAAATACTATTATTTGTCAAAATTTTCTGTTTTGTTTTTAAAAATATCTCAACTTTTGTTGAGATATTTTGTTTAATGTGGTATAATTCTTGTTAGAAGATAGTAAATTTAGGAGTGTTATGGCAACTTTTAAGGTTTCTAAAAAGAATAAAAAAGAAAAAAACTTGACAAACACCAAAAAAATTGTTGGCGCTTCTTTGCTTGGCGTTTCTTCTGTTTTATTCCTTTTTTCTGCAACAGGGCTTTGGCCTTGGTTTCAAAGCGTTATTTTAGGTATTTTTGGAGTATTTTGCTACCCGCTCTGCATAGTTTTGATGATTGTTGGACTAGCTCTCCTCAATAACCGCAAATATGTGATGAGCAAGCGTTATGCAATTTTTCTTTGTTTGAGCATTTTCTTCTTACTGGCTATAATACAACTTGCTATTGTTGGGAACAAGTATAACGCTGACGGAACTCAATACAATTTTTGGCAATATTGGGCTTTAAATTTTACTAAAAAATGGACAGCAGGTGGTTTTATTGTTGGACTTTTGAACGCTGCTTTATTATTGCCTCTGAATTTGGCAGGAACTTATGTTATTTTGTGCCTTGCTTTTGTAATTTGTATGGCTTTCTTTGTTGAGGCACTTATATCTTATCGTAAAAACGCTAATCTTAATAGTCCTGTTAAAATCCAGATTAAGGATAAAAAGAAAAAATCGGCTGAAGTGGCTCGCGGTGAGGCTATGAAGCCTAAAGAAGAAGTTAATGTTGTGCTTAATGGTGAAATCGCCGACGCTCTTTCTCGTGAGCAAAATGCAAAGCGCAAACTGGGCTTGATGGGAAGTATGACAACTGAGGATAATTTTACAAACATGCCTCAACCTCAAATTCAAGAGAGAAGAAAGGGTGGAATTCCTGAGGGAACAAGCGTTAAGGAATATTTGCTTGAGCCTCCAAGTGTAGACATGGACGAATTTATGGCAAGACAAGAAAGGTTTGCAAGAGCGCACAACAAACCTGTAAAAATCGCAGGAGTTGAAGAAAGCAAAGCAAGCATTGATAATAATTTTGCTTCACTTAAAGAGCAAGAGCCTATTAGACCAAAACATCATATCTATGAAGAACAATATGATTTCTCTCAAAATTCAAGTGTTGTAAAACGCGGCAATTTGCCTGAAATTAAACCTGAAGAGCTTTTGTCAGAGGCTGATAATATCATCTTTAATGCAACGCGTGAAGAGCTTGCTGATATTTCTGCAAATGGCGATGATGACTTTATTATTCATCGAGAGCCACCTAAGCCAGCTAACGAAATTAATACAAATTTCACAAGCCGAAGCGACGGCTATATGAGAGAAAACTCTGGCTATAATCGTGATAGAAATGATAGTGAAAATCTTACGAGAAATCGCAATCTTGAAAGTCTTACAAACTTTAATGACAGAACTCAGCATAGAGAAAATATTGCTGAAAACAGCAGAGATTTTGCAAGACGGGAGGGGGGCTTATCTCGCGATAATTCCTTGCAAAGAGGCAGAGAAGACAGTTTGAACAGAACTGCCAATTTGCAAAACAATGACCGCTCTCGTAGATTTGAAACTGAAAACAAAAATCAAGATGAAGTTACTCGCTTTAAGCCATATAAATATAATCGTCCGTCAATTGACTTGATAACAACAAGGTCTGATGACCCTGCAATGTTGAACGATGAAGTTCCTGCAAAACGAGTTGCTCTTGAAAATGCGCTCGAAAAGTTTGGCGTTCCTGCAAAAGTGCAAAGCGTTGTTGTTGGCCCAGCCGTTACAAGATATGAAATCGCAATGCCTGAGGGAATAAGCGTTAAGAAAATTTTATCTCTTGACGCTGACATCGCTTATGCCTTGTCTGCAAGAGGGCAAATCAGAATTGAAGCGCCTGTTCCAGGGCGTAGCATTGTGGGCATTGAAGTTCCAAATGATAAAAACCTTAAAGTTTCAATCAAAGACGTGTTGCAATCCAAAGAATATACAATGAGTCCATCTCCGCTTTGCTTTGCTCTTGGAAAAGACATCACTGGAACAGTTAAAGTTTGCAATCTTGCAAAAATGCCACACCTTTTGGTTGCTGGTACAACTGGCTCAGGTAAGTCTGTCTGCCTTAATGCTATCATTGTTTCTGTGCTTTACAAAGCGTCGCCTGATGATGTTAAATTTATCATGATTGACCCAAAACAAGTTGAGCTTTCTATGTATGAGGGCTTGCCTCATATGGTTGTGCCAAAGGTTATCACTGACGCAACAAAGGCTGTCAATGCTCTTCAATGGGCTGTTGATGAAATGGAACGCAGATTTAATCTTATCAGCGAAGCGCGCGTGCGTAATATTGACGAATATAACAAAACCGACGATGTAACCTCTGGCAAAAAGAAAAAAATGCCATTCCTTGTTATCATCTTTGACGAGTTTGCTGACTTTATGCTTGTGGCTAAAAATGAAATCGAAGATAAAATTATGCGTCTTGCTCAAAAAGCCAGAGCGGCGGGTATTCACCTTATTTTAGCCACTCAAAGACCGTCGACGGACGTTGTTACTGGAACAATCAAAGCCAACTTCCCAGCACGTATTGCCTTTAAAGTGGCAGGGCGTGTGGACAGTGAGGTTATCATGGGTGCAACTGGCGCTGAAAAACTGTTGGGCTATGGTGATATGCTTTATAAGCCGTCCGATTCTGCTCCTGCAAGAATTCAAGGTTGCTTTATTGATACACCTGAAACTAAGGATATTGTGAACTATATCATTGAAAACAACGAAGAAACTTATGATGAAGACGCTTTAAATGCCATAAATGGCAATGGAAAACCTTCAAGCGGTGGCAATGATGACACTGCTGGCATGGACCCACTTCTTCCTCAGGCGCTTAAAATTTGTATCGACGTTGGCGTGGCTTCAACCACAATGGTTCAGCGTAAACTTTCAATTGGCTATCCTCGCGCGGCACGCATAATTGACCAAATGGAAGAGCGCGGTTATATCTCTTCAGCTGAGGGTTCTAAACAGAGAACTGTTTACACCAGCATTGAAGAATTCTACGAAATTTTTGGAGATACTTATGAATAAAAAAGAACTTTTGACAAAAAAAGTTTCTGCAATCAGTTTGGGCTGTGATAAAAACAAAGTCGACCTTGAAAATATGCTTGGTCGACTTGCTTGTTATGGCTTTGAAATTTTGCCAGAGCCAACTGAGGCCGATATTGTTATTGTGAACACTTGCTCATTTATCGCGCCCGCAAAGGAAGAGGCTATTAATACAATTTTTGAAATGCTCGCTTTAAAAAGAAAGGGCATTATAGAAAAAGTTATTGTTACAGGTTGTTTGCCACAGCGTTATTTGAATGAAATGAAAGACAGCATTCCTGAAGTTGACAGATTTGTGCTTTTGCGTGAAAATAAAGAAATTTGCCAGATAATTGAAAATCTTTATGATGTGGAACAATCAAAAATTTCAACAAAATTTGAAAGAGTTTTAACGTCTTCACCAAGTTATGCTTATCTTAAAATTGCCGACGGGTGCAATAACGTTTGTGCGTTCTGTGCAATTCCTCGCATTAGAGGAAGATATGCCAGCACGCCTATGGGCGACCTTATTTACGAAGCAAAAAATCTTGCTGCGCGTGGCGTGAAAGAACTTATTTTGGTGGCTCAGGATATTACAAGATATGGCGAGGATTTGTATGAGAAAAACTGTTTGATTGACCTTTGCGATAAGCTTTGCAAAATTAAAGGCATTGAATGGATACGCTTGCATTACACTTATCCTGAAAAAGTTGACAAAGAGCTTTTAGACTACATATCACAAAATCCAAAGATGTGTAAATATATTGATATACCGCTGCAACATATTGACGACAATATTTTAAAAAGCATGCGCAGGCGTGTTGACGAGCAAGCCACTCGTGAACTTATAGAACTTTTGAAAGATTATCCAGAAATCAAAGTTCGTTCCACTTTTATTGTGGGCTATCCTGGCGAGGGACGCAAGGAGTTTAAAAAACTTTGCAAGTTCTTGCAAGAAGCTAGGCTTGATTATGTTGGCTTTTTCCCTTATTATAAAGAAGAGGGCACAAGCAGCTTTTATATCAAAAAACATGTCAAGCAGCTTGTTAAAAATTTGCGTTTAAACAAGGTTAAAAATATACAAAATAATATTGTAAGTCAAAAAGCAAAAGAGCTTTTGGGTTCAACTATCAAGGTTTTGGTGGATTATTTTGACGAAAACACTGGAGAATTTGTTGGTCACAGCAATTTTCTTTCTCCAACAGTTGACTTTGATGTCAAATTTGTGGATAATGGAAATATACAGTTGAATACTTTTGTTGAGGTTAAGCTTTTTGATTTCGACGGAAAAAGTTATTCGGGGGAGGCATTATGAATTTACCTAATAAAATAAGTTTGACAAGAATTTTTCTTATCCCTCTTGTTGTCTTTTTCTTTCTTGCGGATTTTATCCCTTGGGGAAAGTTTGTTGCAGGATTGATTTTTGTTATTGCTTGTTTAACTGATTTTGTCGATGGCAAGATTGCAAGAAAATATAATTTGGTGACTGACCTTGGCAAGTTTTTGGATACAATTGCTGATAAAGTTTTGATTATGGCAGGGCTTGTACTTCTTGTTGCAACGCCTGTTAAAGATGGCTTAACAGTTTTCACAAATCTTCAATGGCTTGGCATTATTTGCGCTATTATAATTTTGGCAAGAGAGTTTGCCGTTTCTGCTTTAAGACAAATTGCTGCTGCAAAGGGCATTGTTCTTGCGGCTGATAAAAGCGGAAAAGTTAAAGCCGCGCTTCAAGATGTTGTGTTGTCTTTATATTTCTTTTTTGCTTTCTATGCAAGCACTTTTTATAACGGAACAATTCAAGCTCATAAAACTGCAAGTGCAATAATCTCAATAGTTTTAATCTGCGCCTTTGCAGTGACTACAATTTTGACTATCACTTCTGGTATTGAATATTTTGTGAAAAATAAACAGGTCTTTGCAAGTGAAAATAAGGCTGTCAAAATTGAAGAGCCTGTGCAAGAGATTGTAAAGGTTGAAGAAAAGCCAGCACTTCAAGACCAAATGCAAGAAAAACCTGCTAATAAAACTGTGGCAAAGAAATCTAATACAAAAAAGAAAACAGCAACAAAGGCTAAAAAAGCAAAGCCAACAGCACCTAAGCCAGCAAAACCTTTTTATAATAAGGCTGGTCAATTGCAAGAAAATGATGCTCGTGGCAGAGCTTTTGACGAACTTATTCCACAAGCACTTGATTTATTTAGCCAATCTGGCTGGGCATCAACAACAATGCTTCAAAAACATATGGGCGTTGGATATCCTCGCGCTTCAAAGATTGTTGATCAAATGCAAGAACTTGGCTATATCTCAGCAGGCGAGGGCTTAAAAACTCGCAACCTTTTGATAACAAAAGAGGAATTTGAAAATTTGCACAATAATTAAAATTTTAATGTACTGATGAGGAGTTATGAAATATAAGATTTTTGTTTTTACTGATAACGTGTTTCAAAATGTTGATTTAGACTTAAATTCGCTTTCTCGAATTTTGGCCTCTTTTAATGTCACTGTCCAGATGTTTTCTATTATGGAAAACAATCAATCTAGTTTTGAAAATGCGCTCGGTCAAGGCGGAAATCTTATTTTGTTTTGCCAAAATCAGCAGATTGATAAAATTATCATTGACAATATTTCAAAGCTTAGCAATGATAAAAATATTATTGACGAAGAGGTCGTGATTTTTAAAAAAGATGGCAACAAAATTATTTTTGTGCCTTATGACAGCAATTGGCAAGCAATGCTTTCAAAAATAAATCTTAACGAAAATAGAGCTAACAAGACCTGTCAGTTTAAGATGTTCGGGATTTCTCGAACAAAAGTTTTGCAAGATATGCAATCGCTTGTAGGGCAGATTGATGACCTAAAATTTAGCGTTATCGGTAATGAACTTATGGTGGAATTGTTCGTTTCATATTCGGGAAGCGAAGATTTGATTGATGAGGGGCAAATTAAAATTGCTTCAATGTTTAAAAATTATATTTATAGTGAAAACAGTTTGAACTTATCTCAAACTTTATGTCAACTTGCAAGGCTGAAAGATATGAAACTGTCTATCTGCGAGGGGATAACTGGTGGCGCGCTTATGAGTGAAATTTGTTTAAATAATCGTGGCGTCAGTCAAGGCATTGTGTTCAGTAAACTTAAATTTTTGAATAAAGAGTTGACTGCGGAAAATGTTTATGAGCAGACTTTGACAATGTTTAGTGACTCAACTGATACAAGCTTTGCAATCAATGTGCAAGGAGAGTATGAAAATGATACTTTAACTTGCATTTACGCAATCGGAACTGCCAATAGTATTGATGTTTACAAAAATGTGTTCAAGGCAGAAAAAGAAAAAGCGTTTAAGTTTGCAATCAACGCAATTATGTTTAATATTGTTAAAAAAATGCGTCAAAATAGTTTGGAAATTTGATAGAAATTTGTTAAAATGGAATAGAAAGGATAGGTTATTATGGAAAAGAAAGATTTAAAAAAAGATGCGCTTGAACAAGCGTTACTTCAAATTGAAAAGGAATATGGCAAAGGTGCAATCATGAAACTTGGTGAGCAACCTGCTCAAAAAGTTGAGGTTATCCCAACTGGCTGTTTAACTCTTGACATGGCTCTTGGAATAGGTGGTGTGCCACGCGGAAGAATTATTGAAATTTATGGACCTGAATCATCAGGTAAAACAACAGTTTCTTTGCATATTGTTGCAGAGGCTCAAAAACTTGGCGGAACTGCTGCTTTTATTGACGCTGAACATGCGCTTGACCCAAGTTATGCAGAAAAATTAGGGGTTAATCTTAAAGACCTCTATGTTTCTCAGCCTGATAATGGTGAGCAAGCTCTTAACATTGCCGAAATGCTTGTTAAATCTGCTTCCGTTGATATTATTGTTATTGACTCTGTTGCTGCGCTTACTCCAAAAGCCGAAATTGACGGCGAAATGGGTGATAACCATGTTGGACTTCAAGCAAGAATGATGAGCCAGGCTTTAAGAAAACTTACTGGCATTGTTAATAAAACAAGAACTACAATTATCTTTATCAATCAGCTTCGTGAAAAAGTTGGAGTTATGTTTGGCTCGCCTGAAACAACAACAGGTGGCAAAGCGCTTAAATTTTATGCCAGCGTTAGACTTGATGTTAGAAAAACTGACACAATCAAAGATGGCACAAATATCATAGCAAACAGAACAAAAGTTAAGGTTGTTAAAAATAAGATGGCTCCTCCATTTAAGGTTGCCGAGTTTGATATCGTTTATGGCAAAGGCATTTCACAGGTGGGTTGTCTTGTTGACCTTGCTCTTAATGCAGGCATAATTGGCAAGTCAGGCTCATGGTTCTCTTATAACGATGAAAAAATTGCTCAAGGCAAAGAGAACGTTAAAGATTATCTTGAAAAAAATCCAGAAATGTATAACGAAATTATGGAAAAGGTCAAGGCTTCAGCAGGACTTGTTGAAACTGATGAAAGTGTTGACGAAGAAGACGGAGAATAATAAAAAAGCCACCTCATGTGGCTTTTTTTGTTGGATTAAACAAACCATTTTTGCGATAAGTTGTTTTCTGTTGTGTTTTTCATTGTTTTAATCAAATCTACAGTTGATGTTAAAGTTTGAACCATTCCTGATTGATTTGTGAATGTTGTAACAAGCACAAATTTTTCTCTTTGCTTTGGCATTGCCAATTCTATCGCTTGCTTGCCAGATTTGCCAGAAATTTCTTTAAGCAGATTGGCTTCGTTAATGCTCTCGCGATATATTTTATAACTATAATATTCCTTTGCGTCAAAGCTCAAAACCGCATTATCAGATTGAGTTATGCCTTTAAAGTCTGGCTCTTTTATCTGTGTAAACTTATTTGAAATCTCGCTTGGCAAGTTGAAGCGTGAGAAAAGTTCCTGTTTGGTGTAACGCTCTGGCGTAAATGAATTTGCAAGCACAACTTTATGATTTTCTTCAAGTTCTGTCACGTCAATTGGCATGCTGACTATGCTTGACGGCTTCTCAAAAGTTGACTTGTCATTTGAGGAAGCAAAATAATTTTTTGCAACCTGTGTTGGCAATCCGCCTCCAACCGCTGAAATAGGGGTGTTATCAAGATTTCCAACCCAAATTCCGCAAGTTTGCTCGCTAGTATAGCTCATGTTCCATGCGTCATTGTTCTCTTTGCTTCCGCTTTTGCCAACAGTTCCTGTTTTTGATACAATGTCAAGTTCCAAGTCTGCAAGCTTGCGGGCTGTTCCAGTTTTGGCAGATGTTTTAAGCATATCTGTCATAAGATATGATGCATCCTCGCGCAAAACTCGCGTTTCCTCTGGTCTATGAACATAAACCAACTTGTCATTTTTGTCGGTTATGTAAGATACAAAGCAGTTTGGCGCATATTGTCCGCCGTTTGCAAGCGTAGTGTATGCCGACGCCAATTGATTTATTGTCACGCCATAACGCATCCCGCCAAGAGCAAGAGCGTAGTTGTCATCCTGTTCATCAAATTCAATGCCCATGTTTTCGGCATAACTCTTTGCTTTGTCAATTCCAACATAAGACAGCACTTTAACGGCTGGAATATTGATAGATTTTGCAAGTGCTTCACGCGCGCTGACATAGCCGACATATTTATCGCCAATATTTTTTGGAGTATATTCAGAAATTGTTGTTTTTTCGTCCAAAAGTTGAGTGCTTGGCGAGATTATATCTTCATTGAGTGCAGGGGCATAAACAAGAATTGGCTTGATGCAAGAGCCTGGTTGGCGTTTTGCAGTTATAATTTTGTAAGCACTTCTGCCAGTGTATGCCTCAACTGCGTGCTTTGCATTATTGATAACGATTCCTGCATAGTCATCTTCTGTCATGTTGCTGTTTGCAAACGCCTCTTCAAGTTGTTTCTGCTTTTCAAGATTTTGATAAGTGTGAATTTGATAGCCGTGCAGGGCAATCTGTTTTGCGGGCAGTCCTAAAATTTTTCTAGCCTCTTCAATAGACGCCTCGCTGTAAGAGTTAAGCTTGTTTTCTTCTTTCGGATTCAGTTTAAGTTCTAAGTCAGAGTTTTTTGCATTCATGTATTCTTGCATTGAAATTTTTTCATCTTTTTCCATTTCTCTTAGCACAATATTGCGTCGCTTTAAACAATTTTCAGGGTTGGAAACTGGCGAATATTTGTAAGGCGACTTGATTATTCCCGCAAGCGTTGCGCTTTCTTGTAAGTTCAGGTCATGCGCTGATTTTGAAAAATAAAATTGTGAGGCAGACTCAATTCCATAACAACTGTTGCCAAAATAGATAACATTCAAATATTGCTCCAAAATTTCATCTTTAGAATATTGCTTTTCAAGTTTTTTTGTTAAAACAACTTCCTTTATTTTTCTATCAAAGGTCTTTTCGCTTGAAAGGTGAGTGTTTTTGATAAGCTGTTGGCTTATTGTTGAGCCTCCCTCTTTCAAGTTCATAGATTTAAGGTTATTAAACATGGCTTTTGCTATGCGTTTGTAGTTAACGCCGTTGTGAGAATAAAAATTTTTGTCCTCAATTGAAATAAATGCTTGCTTGACATGCTCAGGCAGCTGGCAACCTTTTATGTAACTTGAATTAAACATGTTTTCTTCTTTGATAGGTCTGTTATTGCTGTCAAAAACGTCAATAGCAAGGCTAGGCGATGTCAATTTTGAATTGTCCAATTCTGTTTTTGAGTATTTTGACCAAGCAATGCCAAAATAAATGCCTAGTGCTGAAAGTGACAGCACCATAGTTATGCCAAAACTTAAAAATCCTATCTTGACAAATTTCTTCATTGCATTTATTATGTAACTATTGACAAAAATTATTTAAGATATAGAATAATTTTTTTTATTTTTGTTGTGAAAAAATTAAAAAAAATGTATAATTGAACTATATGTCTTAGATACATTATATATAGAGGACTTAGATGAAATATTTTATTGTTACTTTTGGCTGCCAGATGAATGTTCATGATTCTGAAAAAATCGCTGGCATTTTGGAAAATATGGGATATCAATGTGGGGAAACTCGTGAAGAGACCGACATTATCGTTTTTAATACTTGCGCTATTCGTGAGGGTGCTGAGGACAGAGTTTTTGGCAATGTGGGTGCTTTGAAGAGGCAGAAAAAGGCAAACAAAGACCTTATTATTGTTGTTTGCGGGTGCATGACTCAGAAAGAAAAAACTGCAAAATATATGCGCGAAACTTTTCCGTTTGTGGACATAGTTATTGGCACGCACAACGTTCCAAAGCTTGGAGAATATATTGCCGAGGTGCGCGCAAAGCGACAGAAAAGACTGCTTCAACTTTTTGAGGAGGGCGAGATTGACGAAAGCCTGCCTTATGTAAGAACGAGCGGTGAAAATGCATGGGTTAACATTATGCAAGGTTGCAACAATTTTTGCACTTATTGCATCGTGCCTTATGTGAGAGGTCGCGAAAAATCTCGACAAGAAGAAAGCATTTTGAATGAGATTAAAAATCTTATTGCGAGCGGGAAATACAAAAAGATAACTCTGCTTGGACAGAATGTGAACTCTTATGGCAAAGATTTGTCTCCACAGGTTTCTTTTGCCAAACTTTTAAAAGATATTTGTGCTTTGGACGGCAATTTTTCTGTTAGCTTTATGACCTCTCATCCAAAGGATCTGACCGATGAAGTTATTGATGTGATTGCAAATCAAGAAAAGATTGAAAAATACATACATTTACCTGCTCAAAGTGGAGACAATCGCATTTTGAAGTTAATGAATAGAAGTTATACACGAGAAAAATATCTTGATATTATCAAGAAAATCAAAGAAAAAATTCCAAACTGCAAAATAACGTCTGACTTTATTGTTGGCTTTCCAACTGAGACAGAAGAAGAATTTTTAAAGACCATGTCACTTGTGGAAGAGGTTAAATATGACAGCATTTTTGCTTTTATGTATTCGCCTCGTGAGGGCACTGTGGCTGAAAAAATGGACGGACAGATTGAAGAAAGCGTTAAAAATGACAGAGTTAACAGACTGCTTGCTTTAAGCAAATGTTTACAAAAGGAGGATAAATAATCATGGCTATTGGAGAGAAAAAAGCTGGATTTTATGCACAGTGGCATGAGATCAAAGCGAAATATAATGACTGCATTCTATTTTTCAGAATGGGCGACTTTTATGAGATGTTTGACAATGATGCAATAACTGCGTCAAATGTTTTGGATCTTGTTTTAACTAACAAAAGATGTGGAGAAGAAACAAACGCTCCAATGTGTGGCGTGCCTCACCACTCAGCACAATTATATGTTGCAAAACTTATTGATGCTGGTTATAAAGTTGCAATTTGCGAACAGTTTGGCGAAGCGAAAAAAGTTAACGGCAAATTGTTGATTGAGCGCGATGTTGTCAGGGTTGTAACTCCTGGAACTGTCACAGAGAGTGAGCTTTTGGATATGTTCCGCAATAATTATCTGCTTGCAATTTACAAAAATCTTGACAAAATTGGCGTGAGCTATATTGATGTTTCGACTGGCGAATTTTTTGTTATGCCAATAAAAGAGTCGGTCAATGATTTAACTGACCTTTTGACTCGCATTATGCCAAGCGAGGTTATTGCAAACAAAGACGGCAAAGATTTTTATGATGAACTTCCTATTCATAGACTTGGTGGATTGCCAAAAGCTACTGAATATTATGATTGGGCTTTTACAGATTCAAGGGCTAATGAAAATCTGCAAGAAAGTCTTGGAGAAAATTATCTTAACGTTTATGAACTTTCAAAGCAAAAGCCATTAATCTATGCGGCAGGCGCTATTCTTGAATATATCAAAGAGACTCAAAAGCAATTGATGAAAAACATTAACAAGCTTAAGGTTGTTCGTAATGAGGATTTCTTGGTTATTGATATGAACTCTCGCCGAAATCTTGAACTTGTTGAAACTATCAGAGATAGAAAGAAAACTGGCTCACTTTTGAACGTTGTTGACAAAACTGTAACTCCAATGGGGGCAAGAAAGATGCGCCAATATTTTGACGAGCCTCTTGTGGACAGCAAAGAGATAAATCTTCGTCTTGACGCAGTTGAAGAACTTGTTAAAAGGCTTGTTGTGCGAGATAGATTGTCAAGCGCGCTTAATGGCATTCGTGACATTGAACGTCTTTCTGGCAAAATTGCAAACAGTGGGTTGATGCCAAACGAAATGTTAACTATCAAGCAATCTTTAAAGAGATTGCCAGAGGTTAAAGAAACTTTAGCAGATATCAAAAGTGCAAAGCTTATTGCTTGCAGAGAAAATATTATTGATTTTTCGCCAATGGTGGATTTGCTTGAAAAAGCAATTGTAGAAAAAGACTGTCCATCTGTTTTGAAAGATGGTGGCTTTATCAAAGACGGATTTAACGCAGAGCTGGATGATTATCGCAATGCAAGAACTAAGGGCGAGGAGTGGATAAAAGAACTTGAAACAAAAGAAATTCAAGCCACTGGTATTAAAAATCTTAAAATTGGCAGAAATCGTGTGTTTGGATATTTTATCGAAATCAACAGGCAATATTCTAACCTTGTTCCGCTTCGTTATATTCGCAGGCAGACGATTGCCAATAACGAGCGTTATATAACTGACGACCTTAAAACGATTGAAGAAAAAATCGTTGGTGCTGATGAAAAAGCTGTTAAACTTGAAATCGCTTTGTTCAATAAAATTCGTGAGTATATGAGGGAATATGTTGAACATATTCAAACAGTTTCTAAGGCCATTGCTGAAATTGATACATTGTTGTCTTTTGCCCAAATTTCTGCAAAATATGGCTATGTTAAGCCTGTTATCAACAACTCAATCAAGCATATAAAAATCTCAGAGGGCAGACATCCTGTTGTTGAGGCTTATCTTAAAAACGGAACTTTTATTCCAAACGATACTTTTATAAATTCTGACTCAGACCGCACAATGATTATCACTGGTCCAAACATGGCGGGCAAAAGCACTTATATGAGGCAGGTTGCTATTATAACTTTCCTTGCTCATATTGGTTGTTTTGTGCCTGCAAAGTACGCCGAAATTGCAATAACTGACCGTATATTTACTCGCGTTGGCGCAAGCGATGACTTGGCATTTGGGCAATCTACATTCATGGTGGAAATGAGCGAAGTTGCAACAATCCTTATGAATGCAACAGACAAAAGCCTGGTTATTCTGGACGAAATTGGTAGAGGCACTTCAACTTTTGACGGGCTTAGCATTGCTTGGAGCGTTGTAGAATATATTTCAAACAGCTTCAAATGTAAAACACTTTTTGCAACTCATTATCATGAGTTAACTGACCTTGAGGGCGTGATTGACGGCGTTAAGAATTATAAAGTTGCTGTTAAAGAAACAGATAACAGTGTTGTATTTTTAAGAAAGATTGTCAGAGGCGGAGCAAACAAAAGTTTTGGTGTTGAAGTTGCTAGACTTGCAGGGCTTCCACAAGAAGTGCTTGATAGGGCAAATGATATAAGTAAAAATCTTGAAAAGGTTAACACCAAGCTGGACGCGGACATCTTTAAAGATAATAGAACAAAAGCCGAAGTTAATGCTAAAAAAGCAATTGCACTTATGAACAGAATAAAAGATATTGATATGAACATGGTTTCTCCAATGTCGGCATTTGACACATTGATTGACCTTGTTAATCAAGCTAAAAGCGCAGAGGAGGATTAAAAATGGCAATAAATTTGCTTGAGCCCAAAGTATATAACAGAATAAGTGCTGGTGAAGTTGTTGAAAGACCAGCTTCTATTGTGAAAGAACTTGTTGAAAACTCTATTGATGCAGGGGCAAACGCCATTGCAATTGAGATTGAAAACGGTGGAACAAAGAAGATTTTGGTTTCTGACAATGGTTGTGGGATTGAAAAAGATGACCTTGTGGTTGCTTTTAAACCCCACGCTACAAGCAAGATAAAAAATATTGAGGACCTTGACTCAATCATGTCTTTAGGCTTTAGGGGAGAAGCTCTTGCAAGTATCTCTTCTGTTTGTCATGTATATCTTTCTTCAAAAGTAAAAAGCAGTGACATTGGCTATTCACTTAGAGTTGACGGAGGCTCTTTTGGACAAGTTGAGCAGGTTGCAAGGCAAAACGGAACAACTATGATTTGCCGTGATTTGTTTTATAACACTCCAGCCAGAGCTAAATTTTTGAGAAAGACAAAAAATGAAGAATCAGAAGTGACTCATCTAGTAGAAAAATTTATGCTTTCTCATCCAGAAATTGCATTCAATTATGTTGTTGATAACAAATTGATTTACAACACAATAGGCAGTAGTATGCAAGACATAATATATACAATATATGGTAGAGATGTTTTTGAAAGCCTTATTGAAATTGACTATCAAGAGCAAAATTACAGACTTAAAGGCTTTATCACAAAGCCAAAGATTTCAAAAAGCAACCGAACTTTTCAGACATTTTTTGTTAATGGCAGATATGTTGAAAATTATTTGGTTTCTTCTGCCGTTCAGGGCGTTTATGAAAGCTTTTTGATGAAAGGGAAGTTTCCTGTTTATGTGTTAAATTTAATTATTCCTGCTGATTGTGTGGATGTCAATGTTCATCCGTCTAAAAAAGAAGTTAAATTTGAAAATCCAAATTGGATTTATGGTTTTGTTCGTAGAGCAGTTGAAAAAGCACTTTCTTCTTTAGACCAGATTGCAAGTTTTGGATATGACGAAGAGTATGACACTGAAGAGCTTGTAAATGATAAATTGAATTTGAATAGCGAATTTAATCCAGACGGATTTAGTGCTAGAAATGTCAATAAACGAGAGCCTATCAGCGAAACCGAGGGTGCGAGTTTTATTGTCAGCATTGATAACACAGAGGGTATGCCATCACTTCAAGAGGCCGTGCTTGATACTGAGCCTGTTGAAATGGTTGAAAAGAGAAAGAAAGTTATGCCTCCTGATTTTATGCAAGGGAAAGAAGAGAAAGAGATGATTGTAAAAAACAAAGAGGGCAATGAAACTTTATTGTTTGACCAATCTCAATCTGGTATGGCTTATGACTTATTCAACAAAGAAAAATATAAAATTGAAACCAATAAATTTATAACTTCTGATGTTGAATCTGAAATGAAAATAATAGGCAATATTTTTAAAACTTATATTATTGTTGAACTTGGCGAAAGTATTTATTTTATTGACCAACATGCAGGTCATGAAAGAATTTTATATGATAAACTGATAAATGATATCGACAAAAAAACAGTTATCAAGCAAGACCTTATGCTTCCTTATGATGTGACTCTTGGCGCAAAAGAGGCGCAAAAAATGGAAGCCTTGCTTGACGAATTGAACAAAATCGGTTTTGAAATTGTCTATGCTGGAAATTATAAATATACTTTTAAGGCTGTTCCACTTGTGCTTGAAAATGTTAAATTAAACGATTTTGTTGATGAAATTATTAAAGATGAAGTTGCTTATGATAAACAGCTTAGCCAGTTTATGCATGAGAAAATTTGTCAATCGGCTTGCAAACATGCTATCAAAGCAGGCGATACTATAAATAAAGAACAATGTGCCTATCTGATTGAAAAGGTTAGAGAGGGGACTATGCTTTGTCCTCATGGCAGACCAGTTGTGCTGGAAGTTAAAAAGAAAGAAATTGAAAAAATGTTTGGACGAATCGTGTAAGAGTTTTCTCTTATGCGTTTTTGTCGTTTGAATGATTGGAGAAATATGGACAAAGTTGTTTTTATATTGGGCGCAACAGGTGTTGGGAAAAGCGAAATAGGTGTTAAACTTGCCAAGCAATTTGATGGCGAGATTATTTCTTCAGACTCTGTTCAAATTTTTAAAGGCTTTGATATTGGCTCGGCAAAGGTTACAGAAAATGAAATGCAAGGGGTTATTCATCATTGTATTGATATTTGCCAGCCAGAAGAATATTTTTCTGTTTTTGATTTTGTGGAACTGACAAAGAAGAAGATTGCAGAGATTAATGCAAAAGGAAAGCTTCCAATTGTAGTTGGCGGAACTGGACTTTATATAAAAGCGTTAATAGAGGGTTATAACTTTGGCGGAACTGATAAACATGATAAGTTTAGGGCTGAAATGCAAAAATATGCTGAAAGCGAGGGGGCTGACAAGTTATGGCAACTGCTTTTCGACAAAAACAGGGAAATGGCTGAAAAGATTGAGAAGAATAATGTCAAGCGTGTGATAAGGGCTTTGGAACTTTGCGAATTTGGAGAAGAACAGACCAAAACGCAAGCAGATTTCAATTATCTTATTTTTGCGCTTAATATTGATAGGGCAATTTTATATGACAGGATAAACAAACGTGTAGATTTAATGGTCAAGCAAGGGTTATTTGAGGAAGTGGAAAAATTATTGCAAAGAGGAATAAGCGAAAATTGCCAGCCTATGAAAGCGATTGGATATAAAGAGATTGTTGAATTTTTTAAAGGGAACTATTCAAAAGGAGAAGCAATTGAGATTGTTAAGCAACATTCTAGAAATTATGCAAAGCGGCAATTGACTTTTTTGAGAGGCATAAACGATGTTCAATACGTGGATGCGAGTGATAGGGGTATCGCTTTTAAGAAAATAGAAGCTAAGATTAAAATATTTTTACAACAATAGTTTTTGTTAGCACGACCTCATTGCAAGCACGCGTGAGCGTGCTTGCTGGAAAATCCAAAGGATTTTCCGCTTAAAATTTTTCAAATTTTAAGCATGAGGTCGTGCGATATAAATATTAAAAGAAATATAAAGGAGCAATTATGAAAATAGATATCAAAAAATGTGAAGAAAAATTGAAAACTCAGTTTGAAAAAGTGGATGAAATTGCATATTTTAATCAGAAAAAAGTTCTGAATGCCTTTATTGATTGCAAAGTTTCTGCCACAGATTTTGCAGGGACTACTGGTTATGGCTATGATGACCGCGGTCGTGACAAATTGGCAAAACTGTATGCAAAAGTGTTCGGCGGAGAAAGCGCTATTGTTTCTCCACTTATCACATGTGGCTCACATGCCATCTCCACAGTCCTTTATGGACTGCTTCGCCCAAAAGATGTTATTTTGTCTATTTCTGGAGAGCTTTATGATACGCTTCATGATACACTTTTTGGCAAAAATAATGGCAGCCTAGAAAATTTTATGATTGAGTACAAACAAATCGACCTCACAAAAGAGGGGAAACTTGACGAAGAGAAAATTTGCAAAACAGTTAAAAAATTAAAACCAAAGGTTGTCTTCTTGCAACGCTCACGAGGCTATTCCAGCAGAAAGCCTTTTGCTGTTGAAGATATGGAGGATATTTTTAAGAAAGTTAAACAATTTTCTCCAAACTCCTTTATTGTTGTTGACAATTGCTATGGCGAGTTTGTTCAGACCAAAGAGCCAACTGAGGTTGGCGCTGATGTTATTGTAGGCTCGCTTATCAAAAATCCAGGCGGTGGGCTTGCTCCAACAGGCGGATATATTGTTGGCAGTCAAAAAGCAATAGATATGATTGCAACGCGTTTTACATCGCCGTCATTGCTGCTTGAAGTTGGCTCTTACGAACAAGGTTATCGTCTTTTCTATCAAGGTCTTTTTATGGCTCCTCATGTTGTTGCGCAAAGCATTAAAGGTGGATATCTTGTTGGAAAAGTTATGGAAGAAAAAGGATATAAAGTTTTGCCAACAAGCAATGAAAGAGCTTATGATATTATAAAATCAGTGGTTTTCAATACTGCTGAAGAACTTATCAAGTTTGTTCAACTTGCGCAGGCACTTTCGCCAGTTGATAGTTTTGTAACACCTATGCCTTGGGCTATGCCTGGCTATGACGACCAAGTGATTATGTCCGCTGGCACGTTTGTTGGGGGAGCAAGCATAGAGCTGAGCTGTGACAGCCCAATCAAAAAGCCATACATTGCATACTTTCAAGGTGGCTTAACTTATGAACATGTCAAGCTGATGGCAGAAAAGCTTAATGAGATATATTAAAAAAGACTTCGTTTGAAGCCTTTTTTATAAGAATGATTTCTAGTGTGATACTGGGGTTAAGACCCCACCCCCGCAGGCAACCCCAGTATCACGCTAGAAAGAATCTCTGCTGTTCTACTGAGGATAAAACCTCGCCCCTGAAGTTAACCCCAGTAGAACAGTAAAAATAAATAAAAAGACTTGTAAAAAGTCTTTTTATTGTTCCAAATATTTGTTTGCAAGCTCGTTGAATTCAGTAAATTGCTTATTGTATTGTTCTTCCATTTCTAAAACTTCGTCAGCATCAGTACAGTTGGCTACTTGCTCAATCAGCATATCTTCGTTTGCTTCGTCTGCTTTGATACGTGCATCGATAAGTTCGTCATAAACTTGTGCTACTTCTGTTGAGTTAAAATATTTATTTTTGTTTTCGATTAAGTCATACATATATGACGGAATGATGTTCTCTTGTTTTTCTGCATGATTCCATGTAAAAACAACTTCATAACTCAATTTGCTTGTTCCGTTTTGAAAAAACTCCTCAGTTTTCTTGATTAGATAACATTTTGCAGGTACATAAGCCAAAGTTTTTTCGCCATCATAATCTCCAACTGGATGTATTGGCATAACGGCATATTTGATAGGGTAGTTTAATTTTGCAATTCCTTTATTTTTCATATTTAACTCCTTTATATAAAGTATAGCACAAAATTAAAATTTGTCAATGGCTATTTAAAAATATGGACAGCTTTTTTGTTCTTTTTTAAATTGCTATACAATATTTTATTATATGAAAAAATCATATAAAGGGCAATCTATGTGGAGCGAACTTAAATGGACGCTTGGCGATTGTTTTAAACAGAATAAACTTAAATTAATAATCTCAGGATGTGTTTTGATTGTTTCGCTTTTGACGGGGATAATCATTGCAATAAAATATTATAATGCGTCCTATTGTTTATCAGATTATGGGCTTGTCAACTTTAATGGAGGGCTTATTTCGTCAAGCTTTTTTACTAGATTTTTTTCTATGTTACTGATAATGTTGTTGCTTTTTTTATGTTCTTTCACAAGTTGGACTTTCCCACTTGCAATATTGATTTTGGCATATAGGACTTATTTATTGGGTTTAAACTTAACATTGATGTTTATTCTTTTTGGCATTCCTGGAATGGTCGTTTCCTTGATAATTGCCTTGCCTTGCCAGCTTTTAATTCTTGGCATATTGTTGATTTATTTTATACTTTTATATAACAACAATTGCTCTTGTAAATGCTATGGCGGGAAAGGGGTTTGGAACAACAGAATAAAAATAACTTTAATAATTCTATTACTTTTGTTTCTCTGCAATTTTGGAGAAACGCTGTTGCTTGTGATATTTAATGTTAAAGTGATTTTAGTTATATAATTCATGCATAAAATAAACATTTTGGAAAAAACTATTTCTGAAAAGGAGTGGTTTTATGAAGAAAATTGCTATATTTGGTATTATGTTATGCATACTAGTCACAACATTTTGTGCTAGTCTGTCAAATTCAGGTTTAATGGCTATGGCTACTGGCGAGGGCTTGGATTTGAAAAGCAAGTCAGCACTGTTGTATGATGTAGCTTCAAAAGAGGTGCTTTATGAGAAAGACGCTACTGAGCATTTGCCTGTTGCAAGCATGGTTAAAATGATGACAATTCTTTTGACTTTGGAAGAAATTGACAACGGAAACCTTACGCTTGATACAATGATTACAACATCTGAAAATGCTTCTGGAATGGGCGGTTCACAAGTGTTTATTGACCCTTTTGTGGAATACAAAACTGAGGATTTATTGAAAGGCGTTATTATTGCTTCTGCAAACGACGCGTCAGTTGCAATTGCAGAACATATTTCAGGTAGCGAAAAAACTTTTGTTGCAAAGATGAACGAAAAAGCCAAAGAGCTTGGCATGAACGATACTCATTATTCAAACTGTACAGGCTTGCCAGCGCCTGAACAATATTCTTGTGCAAAGGATAGTGCCATTCTTCTTGGCGAGGTTATCAAGCATGACCTTTATCACAATTACAGCACTATTTGGATGGACGAGCTTATTCATCCGTCAGGGCGCAAAACTGGGCTTGTAAACACTAACAGATTAATCAGATATTATGACGGCTGTGATGGTGGAAAAACTGGCTCAACAAACGAAGCAGGCTGTTGTTTATCAGCTTCTGCAAAGCGCGAGAATATGCGTCTTATTTCTGTAATAATTGGCGCACCGAACAGTCAAACACGTTTTAACGAATGTTCAAGTTTATTTAACTATGGCTTTGCCAACTTTGAAAATAAAAACATTTTTGACATGTCAAGTCCTGTTCAAGTTTTGCCAGTTAACAAAGGCAAGATTGACGAAGTTTCTGTTTATCCTAGTGAGGACTTTTCAGTTTTAGTTAAAAAGGGGGACAAGACAGAAGTTGAGATTAATTATGAATTGCCAGAAACTGTCAAAGCACCTGCTCAGCAAGGAGAGGTTGTTGGGAAAGCAATTCTTTCAAAACAGGGGAATGTAATCAAAGAGATAGAAATAATAATAAATGAAAACCTTGAGAAGCTTACTCTTAAGGACTGTTTAAACAGGATTGTTGAAAAATTTTAATTGGAAAGGGCGGATTTAATCCGTCTTTTTCAAGCCAAATGTTCGACGCCAGCCCAAGCGCTGGGCGACTATCATAAAACGATTTATAAATTTAAAATTTGTACGTTCAAAACAAAAAGAAAGTGCCATTGGCACACGCTTGGCGAGCATCAGCAGTCTTTATTAAAAGTGAAACTCTATTCGTTCAAAACAAACAGACAGTGCCATTGGCACACGCTTGGCGAGCAACCAAAGTATTCTAATTCAATTTTTGCTACATATAGGTTGACTAATTTTGTTATTTTTGTTACAATAAAGCATAATTTATGAACGAACAAAAGAGAACCGCTACTGACGATAAGCCTGCAAAGAAGAAATTTACAATCATCCATAAAAGATATCTCTTCTTTGGCTTTTTGGCACTTTTGTTTGGAATAACTCTTTCTCGTGGTCTTTATTCAGGGAAAGGGCTTTATATTGCAATCACTGTTGTTGCGATTGTTGCTTTGATTTTGGCTTTATGTTTGACAAAAAAGTTCAAACTGCTGATTGTTATGTTAGTTTTGTTTTTTGCGGGCAATGGGTTATACTTTGCAGACTTTGCAATGTTTAAAGGGAACACTTATAGCGAAGCCTGCGCTGTTGTTGGGCGAGTTAGTGACGATTTACAGAAAACCACAAGCGGGTGGGAATGCACACTTGACCATGTTTACATAAATGGCCAGCAAGAAAGAAATATTTCTCTTCTTATTTCAAAGAGTTATGATGAACAAAATTTTTCTTTGAAAGCGGGGGAGTTTATTGCGTTTGAGGGAGAAATTTACAATGCCAAACTTTTCAATTTGGGAACTTTTCAATTAAAATATCATCGCAAAAACACGCCTTATGTTTCAAATATTTTTGCGGATAAAATAACCAAGCCGGACATTGAGGGATATTTGTCTTATGACGAAGTTATCAGGCTTAAAACGCGTTTGGCTCTTTACGAGAACATGAGCGAGGACAATGCTGAAATTTGTTTTGCTGTTTTGTTTGGCGATAAAAGTGGAGTGGATTACAATTTCAAAAATATTTATAACGAAGCTGGAATTTATCATATTCTTTCAGTATCTGGCTTACATGTAGGTTTTCTTGTTGCTCTCCTTTATTTTTATCTTAAAAAATGTAACCGTTTTGTGCGCTTTGGAGTTTTGTTTGCAGTTCTGCTTTTATACAATATTCTATGTGGCTTTGCACCGTCTGTTATGAGAGCCTCAATTATGGCGATTGTGCTTCTTTTGGCTAAACTGAGCGGTCGAGAATATGACCCATTGTCATCTCTTGCATTAGCAGGATTTATTATTGTGTTGTTCAGTCCTTTAACAGCACTTGATAATGGCTTTTTGATGAGTTTCTTTTCAGTTGCAAGCATTATATTGCTAGCTAAACTTCTTGAAATTTTATTTAAAAAATTTATGCCTGTAAAAATGGCAAAATATATAGCATTGTCTATTTCTGCACAAATAGGAATTCTCCCTTTTGCTGCAACATTCTTTTCAAATTTAAATATCCTTTCAGTTTTTGCAAATCTGATTATTGTTCCAATGTTTGCCGTTATATTCCCAATTTTGTTTGTGCTTGTGATTTTAACTTTGATTGCTCCGTTTATGGGGGTGCTGTTGCATGCTGTGGATTGGGGAATGTTTTTGGTCAATATGATTGCAACATTTTTTGCCAATACAAGACTTAAAATTGATTTGAAAGAATTTTCGGTTGTTTTTAATATTCTGATTTATCTGACAATATTTGTAATAAGTTATTTCTTTATGGTGCCAAAAGTTGTCAAAGGGCTTGTGCTTTCTATAATCATCTTGGCTTCTTGTGTAACTTTTGTTGTGACTGACGCTGGCAAGTTTAGAAAAAACACAATATCTTATACAGATTATGGAGGCAAAGGGCTTATCTATGCTGTAAACGACTTGGGCGAAAGTTTGCTTGTTTGCAATGAGTTCTTTGAAGAGGACTTCGAAATTTATGCTCATATCAGAGGCATAAAGAGCATTGACTATGTTTTGACAACGAACGGCAATTTTGACAGCGATTTTATAACTAAATATGACATCAAAAGCGTGGCATATCCAAATCGCATTGCGGTGAACAACGGATATTATGAAATTAGCGGGGAGCAGGTTGTTGCTCTTGGCGGATACAAATTTAACTATTTGTATTTTGACGGCAATTTGGCAGGCGTGCAATTTTGTGTAAATATTTATCAAAATTTCTTTGCAAGCGAAAGCGTTTTGAGTTATAATAATAGAGAAAGGCTGAAAGCTTTCTTAAAAATGAAAAACAACGCGTTCAATTTTATGAACACGCAATCTATAAGGTTGGATGATTGCGACAGTGTTAATTTTTATACTTATAGAAAAACCTATTCGCGTTACTCTCTTGGCGAGTCGGGCAATATGCAGATAAATCTTAATAAACAAAAATGGTCTTTGAGGTGTATTGATTGAAAACTTTAAAAAATCGACTTAATGCTGAAATAAAATCTTGTTATCTGTTGCAAGGGGACGACCTCTATCTTTTTGATAAGGCTCTTTCTATGATTAAAAAAGCGTGCGGGCTGAATTTGCCAGATTTTAATCTTGCAATTTTTGACGACGAGAATTATTCTATGAAAGCATGTCTTGACGCTTGTGAAGTTATGCCAATGGGTGACGAAAAAAGAATTGTTATTTTGAAAAACATCACAAAAGTGAGCGAAAGCGACAAAAAAGAACTTGATAAATATCTATCAAATCCTGTTGACAGCACATGTTTGATTATCAGCGATATTGACGGCAAGTTTTTGTCGTTAAAGCCAAGGTGCGAGTTTGTTGACTGTAAAAGAATGGACAAAAATCTTGCAACGGCAATTATAGCGTCTGACCTATCAAAGCGTGGCAAGCAAATAAGTGGTGAGGCAGTTGCAACACTGCTTGACTATTGCAATGGATATTTGACAGGCGTGATGAATGAACTTGACAAACTTGTGTTTTATGATGTGAATGAACCGCTTGTGACTAAAAAGATTGTTGAAAATGTTGTTACAAAGAACCTTGAATTTACTGTTTTTGAATTGACTGAAGCTTTGGGCAAGAAAAACACAGATAAAGTTATGGAACTTGTCAGTCTTATGGAAAAGGATGGCGCAACGCTTGGACTTATCACAAATCATTTCAGAAGATTGTTTTTTATCGCAATAAGTGACAGCGATAATGCAGACCTTGCAAAGATTTTAAATGTCAAAGAATATGCGATAATCAAAGCACGTGAGCAAATCAAAAACTTTTCAAAAATGCAACTTAAAAAAATATATGCGCTGTTAGAAAAAGTTGACTTGATGATAAAGTCAGGTCAAATGCAAGCGTTAAACGCGTTATACTTTCTTGTTTTTTCAATTTTATATATTTAAAGCCACAAATCAAGTGGCTTTTTTAGTTTTGTTCGGCATTAAACCAAATTTCATTGACTGAGCGGTCAAGTTTTTGGCTTATTTCAAGTGCAGTTTCAAGGCTTGGATTTGCTAAATTGTTTTCATAGCGCAAATATTGCTGCTCGCAAATTTGCAAAAAGTTTGAAAACTCTCTTTTTGTTGCCATAAATTCTGCCATTCGTATTTTTTTAAGATTGTTTTTTATCATAGTATAATTTATGTGTATATTTTATACAAATTATCATTTTTGTTTGCAAAAGCTGTCAAAATATGCTAAAATAGCCTAGTATGGAAGAAATCAAGCAAACGGCTGATAATGTCGAAACTGAACAACTTAATATGTTGGATGATAAATATAGATTTCATTTGGATAATTTCGAGGGGCCTCTCGACCTTTTGTTGCACCTTATAAAAGACAGCAAACTGGATATTATGACTGTTAAACTTGCTGATATCACTGAGCAATATCTTGAATACATGAAAGACATTGACAGCATTGATATGGACAGAGCAAGTGAATTTATAATTGTTGCGGCAACGCTTTTGGAAATTAAGTCAAAGCATCTTCTTCCTGTTGAGGTTGAAGAAGACCCTGAGGAAGAGGACAGCGAAACGCTTTTGCTTAGACGACTTAAAGAATATGAACTTTTTAAAGAAACAGGTCAACGCCTCAGAGAAATTGAGGACATCAACAAAATGTATCGCGCACCTGGTAAAGAAACCGAAAAGGTTAAGATTGTTATCAAAGATATGGTGCTTGATAAACTTTTGGACGCTTTTGCAAATTTGCTATCTCGTCAAAAGGCAAGAGGCGATGAAAAGCCAGAGCCTAAAACGGTTGTTAAAGACCGCTTCACGGTGGCAGACAAAATGGTTTCAATCCGCTCTTATACAAAAGAGCATAAGCGCTATCCATTCGAGGAACTCTTTGCCAATGATATGACAAAGTCAGAAATGATAAATGTATTTTTGGCGTTGTTAGAGTTATTAAAACTGCAAACATTGCGCGTTGAGCAAAGCGGAATTTTTGGACAAATCAACGTTGTTTCAACAGAAGAATAATGGGGGAATTTATGGCAAGTATTGATACAATAACCAATTTAAAAGAAGTGCTTTTAAGCGTTCTGTTTATTTCTGGCGACGGAATTGAACGCGACTTTTTGGCTGAAAAGCTTGACGTTGACAAAAAGAGCATTGATAAAGCGATTGACGAGTTGAAAGAAGAATATAAGGGTGAAAAAGGTGTACATGTGATAACTTATAAAAACAAAGTTCAACTTTCTTCAAATCCAAATTATGCAAATTATATCAGCGATGTGCTTAATCCTATTCGTGAAAAATCGCTCACTCGTGCGGCGCTTGAAACTCTTGCAATCATTGCTTATAAACAGCCAGTAACTAAACTTGAAGTTGAAGATGTGCGTCGTGTGAACTCTGATTATGCTGTGCAAGTGCTTTTGGACCAAGATATGATTGAAGTTGTTGGTCGCAAAGATGCTGTTGGCAAACCTTTAATGTTTGGCACAACTGAAAACTTTTTGAAGCGATTTAATATCAAAGAACTTGCAGAGCTTCCTGACTATGAAGAACTTATGGAACGCATCAATGTTATTCGTGAGGAAGAGGGACGCGAGCAAGAAACCTTATTCCGCAATGTTGAAGACCTTGAATTTAACGAAGAACTTCCAGACTTTTTGAAAGATGAAAACTATCAAAGGGTTGAGGGAGATTCTTTGCCAGCCGAGGATGTAGGAGCGTAAAAATCACTATAAATTATTTAATATAAAGTGGCATTGCCACTTTTTTGTTTTATTTAGATTTTGCTTCGCATACAATATTCTATGGATTTGCAGGACAAGTTACGAACCGTTCCGCGTGAGGACGAGGTGCTGGTGGAAGAGAAAAAAATTAAATGCTTTGGCGAAAATTATCAGGCTGTGCGGGCGAAGAATAAGATGAGGCTTAAGGTTATGGTTTCGCTTGTTTTTGGCTGTCTGATTTTATCCGCAATTGTTCTCTCGGTGCTGGTGATATGCGGTATTTGATTTTAAAGTTAAAAGGCAAACTTAAAGGTAAAAAATTTCCGGTTCATCCGTCGTTTATTTTGTTGTTTTTGTGGTTTATGGTGACGGGCAATTATTCGGCATTTTTTATCTTTGTTGGCGTTGTTTTGATGCACGAGTTTGGACATTATTTTGTTGCAAAAAAGTTAGGCTATAAACTTGACAGCTTTTTTCTTGCTCCTTATGGAGTTAGTTTGAACTACAAAGAAAAAACTTTTGAAAACAGCGACGAAATAAAAATTGCTCTTGCAGGGCCATGTATAAACCTTTTGCTTGCGCTTCTAGGAGTGGGGCTTTGGTGGTGCTATCCTGAAAGCTATAACTTTACTGATGTGTTTGTAACGCAGTCTGTGATGCTGGCATGTTTTAATCTTTTGCCTGCTTATCCAATGGACGGCGGACGAGTATTGTTATCATTTTTATGCAAAAATATGATAAGAGAAAAAGCAATTAAATTGCTTAAGATTTTTAACTTAACTTTTGCTAGCATATTCTTTGCGCTTTTCATATATTCTTGCACGATTGACTATAATCCAACGTTTGCGCTCGCGGCCACATTTTTGATAGGCGGAATAATTCAGACAAAGTTTGAAAGCAAATATCACGTTATGGCACTGCTCAAAAAAAAGAACAAAAACTTTTCGCGCCCGCTGATAATGTATGTTTCTAGCGAGATAGAACTTGGGCAACTTTTGAAACATATTCAGCAAAACCGCTACACAGTTTTTTATGTTGACTTTGCAGGTCAAAGAACGCGCATTTTAGACGAAAACAACATTATGAACTTGACATTAAAATATCCGTTAAATATGAATTTATGTGACATTTTTAAAAATTAAGATTAAATAAAAGCATTTTCTAAATTTTAAAAAAGTAGAAAATGCTTTAGTTTTATTTTCTTTTGGGTGCATTATGCACCTTTTTAGAAGTAAAAAATCAATACTTTTTAGTCGCCAAGCGCTTGGGCTTGTTATTCGTCCAAATATGGAATAAGTTTGTCAATGCTGTCGCGTTCAAGCTTTTTGAGTTTGGCAAGAAGTTCGTCAATCTCTTTGCTGACGCCTTTGTGGTCGTTCTCGTCTTTAATGCAAGTTATTATGCCCATAAATGTGCCAAGCAATAACAGTTCAGCAATCTTGCGGTTAGATTTATCCATCATGGTTGACATATTTACTGATGCCCAAAGACGTGATTTTTCAAACCAGTTATTATCTTTGATTTGTTCTATCTTTTCGCTCTTGGCAAGCAGCTCACATTCGTTGGCAAGCACGATATAATCGTCTTGAATTAGTGCAAGTTCTTTTTTAAATTTTGGGTCATCAACTTTTATCATTATATCTTCCAAAGATTGAACTCCTGTTCTGCAATTTTGATATACAGCGTTAAGATAATCCACCATAAGTTCTTTATCGTTCATATTTTCCTCCTGAGTGTAATTTGTGCCGTTTGCAAAATTTTATGCTTGTTTTGCATAGATTTTAATTTTTGGCTTAGCATAATAGTATGAAACTTTCAACAAAAATTTTAATTGGCGCATTTGTTTTAACCTTAGTTCCAGGAATTTGGCTGGGGCAGTATTTTATTGCAGGAATTATTCCAACTGACTCTGGCTTTACTTTTGATTTTAATGCGCTTGGCATAACTGGAATAATTTTTATGATTGCCAATTCAGTGATTGGAGGAATATTATATAACCGATTTCTTCATTCGCTAAGTTTGTCAAAAGCGTTGTTCTTTTCAATTATGCCACTAACCATTGTGTATGGCGTGTTATTATTTTTAATCGCGGATATTACAACTTTTAACAACAAAACTGCAAAGTCTGTTAGAATGCTTTTGAATATCAGTGAAAACAATAGTTATAACACTATTCTTTGGGCAGTGCTTTTGTCTGTTGTGTATATTTCAGCGCTGTTTCTTATCTTTTTGCTTGTTTGCAAGCCTGTTTCAAGAATGGAGAAAATTGTAAATCGTCTTAGCGATGGAAAAGTTAAAGACCCAAAATTCAAACTTGGTGGTGGCAAGCAATTTAAAGAGCTTGAACACAGTTTGAATAAAATAAATTACAATTATCACGCTAAGGATCATGCTATTAAACAAAGTGATGTCGAGATTAGAAAATTTATTCCAAAAGAGTTTTTGAAATTCCTTGGCAAAAACAGTTTAAGCGAACTTGAACTTGGGCAACAAGTTACAAAACATGCTACAACTTTGTTTTGCGATTTGAAAAGTTCAAAAGATATGTCCGCGCTCAGTTTGGAAGATAATTTTAAATTTATAAATTCATACATGAACACTGTTTCGCCGATTATTAAACGCTATCGTGGCTTTATTGATAAATATCTTGGCGACGGTGTTCTGGCAGTGTTCTCGCGTGCAGAGGATGCTCTTGATTGTGCCAATCAAATTATAAAAGCGATTGAGATTAAAAATAAAAATAATTCTAATGGAACAAAAGTGGAAAGTAGCATTGCAATACACTCAGGCGAGGTTGTATTCGGGCTTTTAGGCGACCAAGAAAGGCTTTCGCCAACAATTATTTCAGACATTGTTACAACGCTTGAAAAGCAAAAAGAAATCAATAATCTTTTAGGCACAAAGCTTATATTCACAAAAGCTGTTTTGTCTGAATTGCCTACAAAATACAAATTATATTATCGCTACATTGGCTCGTTAACGCAAAAAAATCATGAAGATAAACTTGCGATTTTTGAAAGTTTAGAAGTTTACTCAAAAGATAAGCGCGAGAAACTTGTTGAATTAAAAAAGGATTTCGAGCAAGCTGTTAGGGCATACAACGACAAAAAATACGATGAAGCAAAGTTAAGTTTAAGCGATGTTTTGAGATATATTCCAGATGATAGGGCAAGTTATGTGTATTTTAATAAGGCTAGCGAAAAAGTAAATGCTTAAATTTATTGACAAAAGTTTTTGCAAGTGCTAAACTTTTTATATGTTTGGGAAAAGAAAAGCAAAGTTTGTGACATGCCCACGTTGTGGACTTAAAATGCTTGAGGGAACACCATCTTGTGAAGATTGTGGTCTTGTTTTTGAACGACTTGAAATGGCTACAAACAAGGACGCTAAGCGAAAAATCAAAAGAGGGGATAGAGATTTTATTATCAAAACAACAAAGTTGCCAAAAGATGTTAAATGGTGGAAATTGTTATTAATGGCAATTTTTACAGGTCTTGCTGGCGGGCATAATTATTATGTTGGCCGCTATTTGCGAGGCGCAATTTATTCAATAATATTTGGAATAACTGTTTTATGCGTTGTGTTTAACAGTTATATTATGGCTTACTGGGAGGGCTATATGGAGCTTATTGGCGGATTGTTGATAGGTCCATTTGGAATTGCTTGGCTTTGTGATATACTTTTTATAATTATCAGAAAATTTAAAGTTCCTATTGCGATAGACCTGCAAGCTCAGGATATGGACGAGCTTATAAAGGAAAACTAAGGAAGATTTATGAAGATTGTTGTTGGAGTTAGCGGTGGAGTTGATAGTGCAGTTGCGGCATATTTATTGAAACAGCAAGGTCACGAAGTGATTGGCTTGTTTATGGTCAACTGGGAAGAAAAGGACGGCACTTGCACTGCGGAAGAAGATTTTGAAGATGTTAAAAGGGGGTGCAACAAAATTGGCATTCCTTACTTTTCTGTGAATTATGCAAAGGAATATTATGACCGCGTGTTCACATATTTTTTGGACGAGTATAAAAAAGGCAGAACGCCAAATCCTGATGTTTTATGTAATCGTGAGGTTAAGTTTGGTCCATTTTTGGAGCAAGCAAAAAAACTTGGCGCTGACTATATTGCAACAGGGCATTATGCTAAAAAAATAGTCAAAGACGGCAAGGTCTATCTTGCCAAAGCGGATGACCTTAACAAAGACCAGTCTTATTTTTTAAATCAACTCAGTCAAGCACAACTTGCAAGTGTTATCTTTCCGCTTGAAAATATCGAAAAGCCAGAAGTTCGCCGAATCGCCAATGAACTTGAACTTTCTAATGCCAACAAAAAAGACAGCACAGGCATTTGCTTTATTGGCGAGCGCAATTTTAAAAAGTTTTTGAAAGAATTTTTGCCAGCTCAGCCAGGCGACATTGTTGATACTGAGGGCAGAGTTGTAGGCCAGCATGACGGGCTTATGTATTACACTCTTGGTCAGCGTCGAGGCTTAAACATTGGCGGAATGAAAGGCGGGAATGGCGAGCGCTGGTTTGTTTTGAAAAAAGACATTGAAAAGAACATCCTCTATGTTTCGCAAGGTGAGGATGACGAGCTTTTCACTGACGGGCTTTATGCCACAGATTTCAATTGGATTCCAGAAAAGCCAAAAGAGAAAGAATTTGAATGTTTTGCCAAAACGCGTTATCGTCAGCCTGACCAAGCCTGCAAAGTGACAATAATAAATGACACTGAAATCAAGGTTGACTTTGCTGAGAAACAGCGCGCTGTCACACCAGGGCAGTTTGTTGTGCTTTACAGCGAGGACGGCATCTGCTATGGCGGGGGGATTATTGATAAAGCATTCAGTTGCAAGGAGAAAAAATGAAAGATTGTATTTTTTGCAAAATCGTGAGGGGAGAAATCCCTTGCTATAAAATTTATGAGGACGAAAACGTGCTTGCTTTTTTGGATATCGAAAACGATGTTTATGGTCATACTTTGGTTGTTCCTAAAAAGCATTGCACAAATATTTTGGATGCTGAGGACGAAACATTGGCTCAGGTTATGAAAGCTGTTCAAAAGATTGCTAAGCATTTTGTTGACGATTGCGGCTTTGACGGCGTGCATACTTTTAATAATAATGGTGAAGTTGCAGGGCAGAGCGTTATGCATTTGCACTTTCATATAAAGCCAAGAAAAACGAACGACGGAATTAAGTCGGAGTTTTCTAATCCAAAGGTTGAGGCAAGTTTGGAAGAAATTTGCGAGAAACTTAAACTTAAGGAAGAAAAGCGGGAGTGTCAGGGCGAGTGCGATAAGCAAACAGTTGGCAATGTTGTTTTATACACTGATGGCGCTTGTTCTGGCAATCCTGGGCTTGGAGGATGGGCAGCGATTATGCAGAGCAGTGGCAAGACCAAAAAACTAAGCGGGGGAGAAGAAAACACGACCAATAATCGCATGGAACTTATGGGCGTTATTTCTGGCTTGGAGGCGATTAAAAAGCCTTGTAAGGTGGATATTTACAGCGACAGCGCTTATGTTGTTAATGCATTTTTGCAGAACTGGATAGAGGGTTGGCTCGCAAAGGGTTGGAAAGGCTCAACAGGAAAAGACGTTTTAAATATTGAGCTTTGGAAGCGACTTTTGCAGGCTATGAAACCACATAAAGTTGCATGGCACAAGGTTAAGGGGCATGCGGACAACGAGCTTAACAACGAATGCGACGCACTCGCGCGCGCAGAAATTGACAAATTACGTTTGTGATTTGATTTACTTTTCTTTTAAAGAAAAGTAACAAAAGAAAGATAAAAACAAAGCGTTCTAACTTTTTACAAAAGTGTCGAACGCTTTTTTTTTGGTTTAACTTTTATTTTTTAAATAAGGAAATTAAAGATTTTTATCTTTTAAAAAGATAATTTTTTTTGGTTTTAACATTTCGAAAAATTGGCGTATTTGTTATATGAAGAATTTTATTAAAGCCAATTTAAGAAATGTTAATGCTTAAAAGTTTTTTGCTTCTTTTTTTCAAAAAAGAAGATATTTAACTTATAAATCTTGACGTTTAAAGATTTGTGTGCTGGCAGTAATCAAAATTGCAATGAAAGCAATCAGATAGCAAAGCGATAAAGCATAACTTGCTCCGCTGTAAATCAGATTGCTTAAAAAGGCATTACTCCAACTGCCTCCGCCAAAGAAGAACGAATGCTCAGCATGTATGAACGGCAAGAACTTTACAAACGCGGTCTTTGCAAGCAGAGTGTTTGTGAGAAGAGCAAAGATATAAACAAGATATGATATAACAACGGAAAATACTGGATTAGAGAATAAAATTGAAATAAAGCAAGCAATGATGATATAAAATCCGTTGGCTATAAAAAGGCTAAAAATTTTGTAGATGAAGTTCCAGAATGGTGCAACGGCAAAGGCTTTGCTTCCAGAGAAAACTGCAATCAGAGTTGCTCCGCTTGCCCCATAAATGCACGCGCCTATGGCTAAGAATATAAGCCCAAGCGCAAGGTGTGCAACAAAGCTTATTGCAAGCAAGGCAGAGATTTTGGCAAAATATAATTTTGTACGTGAGCATGGCTTTGTTATATTCATCCTCATAAGCCCGTCATGTTTTTCGCCAGCAAAAGAAAGCGAGGCAAGATAAATCATAATAATTGTAAGCATCAAGCTTGACACTGCCATAAGATAGTATGCAAAGTCATAGCAATTTGTTTTAAGGTGACTGTTCTGCTGAAAATTTAGGGCAGTCATGGCTTTGGAATAAGGAATTCTGTTTGTTATCGCATATTTATAAAACGCTGTTTCCTCTTTCAATTTGTAAACTGAGATTTCTTCAAAGCCTAAATAACTGTTTTCATTGCCTGATTTATATTTCAACTTTTCAATATTAATCATATTATTGATAACAATTTTGCTTGTTTCAACAGTGGCTTTATAGTCATTAAGCATTGCTCTAAATTCAAGCACCTGAGTGCGGTCATTGTCATAGGCTATGTTTTGATTGTAATATTTTTCAAGTTCTGCTGCTTGAACTGCCAACATAGCATTGGCATATATTTTGAACTCTTGAATATCTTTTAAAAACTGTTCATCAAATTCAATTTTTTGAATGCTTTCGCAAACTTTTATCATGTTGTCAACTTCGGCTTTATAACTTGTCCAAATAAGTTTAACTTTTGTGATAAGTGCGTTTCTATCGTTTTGCAAATTGTTAATATCTTCTTTTGTGCTTGGCAGACTTGCTCTGATATTTCTTAAAAGTGCTGAAAAATTTTCAAAATCCTTTGATTTAAAAAGATAGTTGACTGGCTGAGAACTGTTTTTGATGCTGTCAAAATATTGTAGCAAACTGCTACTTTCGTCATAAATGTCAGTCAACAGCTTTGTTGTGTATTGCGCATTTTCAATTGCAGTTTCAAGGTTATAGAAATAGCTTTTAAATATAACACTAACACGCGAAACAAGTTCTTGATGATTGCTTTGATTGTTAAAATTTGTCGCTTTATCAAATTCTTCATTCAATTCATTTTGCAAATATTCCTTGCTGTCAATGATTGAGGAATTCCCTGAATTAAAATTATTATGCATAACTGTTATGCTGCTTCCTGAGATTTGGCTTGTGTAAGCTGAGCGCTCAGCAGGGGAGAAAATGAACGCAGAAACAATTATCGCAACAAAAAGGCAGCCAACCATGATATAAAAAGCTGGTCTAAAAATTATCTTTTTTATTTCTGCCCATGTCAGCTTGATAAATTTCATTTTGCTCCTTTGTCATTATGCTTTATGCTTGATAAAAATTTCTGTTCAAGTGCAACTTTAACATTGCCTATTCCATAAACTTCAATTTTGTTGGAAGTTAAAAGTTTTATTATCTTTGCTCTGTTTTCTTTCTCAGCAAAGAAATAAAGTTTGTTCTCTTTCTGCTTAGAAGAAATATTGAAATGCGCTTTTAGAAGTTGGCTTGCAAGCGTTGGCTTATCAACATTGATAAACGTGTTGATTGCCATGCTTTTGCTTGAAATTGTTTGCTTTGTGAATTCATCCTTAATTTTGCCGTTGTCGATTATAATAAATCTGTCGCATAAATTTTGAAGTTCTGATAAAATGTGGCTTGATATAAATATCGTAACATTTGTTTTCTTGGCAATATCTTGCAAGAAATGCCTGATTTCAACAATTCCCTCAGCGTCAAGTCCGTTTGTAGGCTCGTCAAGAATAAGCAGTTTTGGATTGTTTAAAAGTGCTTGCGCAATTCCAAGTCGCTGTTTCATGCCAAGCGAATATTTGCCAACTTTGTCATCTTTTCTGTCAAATAGTCCAACAAGTTTAAGCATTTCTTCAATTCGATTTTTGTCAACCTTGTCAAAGTATGAAGCAAAGTATTCAAGATTTTGTTTGGCAGTTAAATATTCATAAAAATGAGGTGCTTCAACAATTGCTCCGATGTTGGCAAGCGCTTTTTCACGATTTTTTATATCCTGCCCACAAATATAAACCTCGCCAGTTGTCGGCTTGATAAGCCCAGTGATAAGTTTGATTGTTGTGCTTTTGCCTGCACCGTTACTGCCAATAAAGCCTACAATTTCTCCCTCATAAAGACAAAAATTGAGGCATTCAACAGCAGAACGCTCCTTATAAACCTTGCTTAAATTATTGACTTTTAAAACGACTTTTTTCATATGTATATATTAGCATATATTTATATATTTGTAAATACCTAAAATAAAAAAAAGTTAGCAAAAGCCAACTTTAATCAATATTGATAAGATTGCCATAAATCATTTCATAAATAGACGGCGCTTTGTTTTTCCATTTGTGAATAGCCTCATTGGCTGACTGACGAGAGGGTGCTTTGATTTTGAGTTCAAACATTGGGTCAGTCACAAGCGGCTCATAAATTTTGAGAATGACAGTATAAGAGCCATCGTCATTTTTGTTATAAGTTGCGGTGTATTCCTGTGACGATTTGACAGTTAATCTGTTTGCCTGAATATATGCAGAAATTTCTTCACGTTTTCTTAAAGGAATTCTGCGATAAAGACAACTTAAACATTCTCGACCCTCATAAGAGAGTGCAAAAAGTTCTTTTTCTTCACTCTCGTTGCCAAGGCGATAAAAAAGATTTGTCTCCACAAGTTCATGGATGATTGCTTTGCAATCCATATAGTTTTTTATCCACTCGTTTTTCACAGAGCAAATGTCAAGAATGGAATCTTCCGTTAAAGGAATTCCCATTTGTTCCACCACAAAAAGCATTGTAAGTTTGTCAGAAATTTGCTGTTCTTTATCTGAAAGTATTTTATCCATTGCTACATTTTAGCATTTTTTGCAAAAAGTTGCAAATTATTGTTTGATATTTTTTAAATTTATGCTAAAATATTTTGGTGTGAGGTGAATATGAACGAAACTGATAACAAAAAAATAGAATATTTTATTGCTCTTTGCGATGACCTTATCACTTGTAAATTTTTGGTCGCTGAGAGTAAAATCAAAAAATTGCTTGTTGCGCTCGCTGAAACAGAGCCTATTTGTTCGCTTGTGGCTGAGTGCATGGAACAATTTAATCGTGATAGAGAATTTAACAAAACTTTTGTTGCAGACGGCAAAGGACATTTTTATTGCTTTATGCCAACTGAGGAATATAAAATCATTGCACTTGTTTTTTGCGTGCTGGCTGATATTGATAAAGGTAAGGACAGAGGTGGAATTGACTTTACAGATTTTATCAAACGTTATTTTGATGATGAAGAGGGTGTAAATTGCTATACTCATTTTGCAAGAAAAATCATCTTGCCTTTCAGAGAACTTATCGCTGAAGCTTTTTCTTTCCCAAAACGTTATGCAAAGGAAAGCGAGGGCGAAGAAGAAACCTCGTTAAAAAATGTGTTTGATGGTGATGAAGATTTGCTTCCAGAGCCTTTTGCGACTCAGCAAAAATTTTTAAAAGATTGCATGAATATTGCTCAGGATATGCTTGTTGAAATTGATGAATATGAAAGAAAACATGACGAGCATGTTAAAGAACTTAAAACTCTTTTAACTCAATTGATTTTGTCAGCCAAAGAAAACGATCTTGAAAGAACTTATGCTCTTGCAGTTGGTGCAAAGTATGCTTGCAAAGGTGTTAAGAGCGTTAAGTTTTTGCTTAGAGAACTTATCTGCGTTGTCGACGATTATACATTTAGTCTTGAAGAAGAATAAACAAAATCCACGAATCTAATCCGTGGATTTTTTACCCCTTGACAATTGCTTAAAATATGTTATAATGTTTCTAATTGGAGGGTAAAAATGGCAGAAATTAAAAAATATGATATAAACGTTTATCCAAATTCAGTTATTTATGCGACAGTGAGATCAACTTTTCCTAAATTAGATATTGATTCAGATGAATTAAAGAAATTTTTTCATCCTGAAACTCAGGAAGAAGTTGAAAAATATGAAAAATTTCTTAAAAAAGTGAATGCTTTAAATAAAAAGTGTTCGTCAAAATTCCCACATTTGATTATTAAAGAATTTGTGCCAGGGTTATCTTGCGTTGAAGTTGTCACAAAAGATTATTATTTTTCAAACAGTAGTAAAGAAATGATAATTTCAGTTCCTAACAAGAAACTTGATGAAATTTTTGGCAAAAAAGAAAGTATTAATAATAAAGAAAAAACAATCAGTTATCAAGACTTTTGTGAGCAAAACAAAGGGTGGCTTAAAAAAGATGATAACCAGTTAATGAAATTGTTTGGGCTTAAAGATTACAGTTCACTTAACAGTTGGTATTTCTTCTGTCATCACGCTTACTTTCCAATCCCTGCATCTCTGATAAGGCTGGCTTGCATAAAAGACGAGAAATTGCTGGAAAATTCACAAGAGTTTTTTAGAAATAGGAATAAAGACTTTAGAGATGATTTTATGGCAAATGAAGAAAAATATGCAACAAAATTGAAAGAAATTGCTGAGAATTATGCCAATAATAAAATGTCTGCTGACGAATTTAAAGACGCGGTTAACAATTGTCAAAAAGCAAGATGTGCAAGACAATATAGAATAGAAGATTCTTTTGAAGAGCACAACTGTTTTTTGAAAAATCTTGATAGACTTGGACTAAAATTTTTGTATTCAAAACAGTTCAATAGCCCTCTACTTGAGAAAGTAAGAATTGGATTTGGACAAGAATATTATCTTGCAACCGACAAATATTTATTGAAAATTAAAGAGGCTGCATATAATCACTCTGACGACCCTTACACCTATTTACAATTAGATAAGAAACTTGAAGAGTTGTATAAAAAACAGTTGGCTAAATAAAATTATTATATCAAAATCAATATCAACCCTGCGATTAGGCTTGAGAAAATCGCATGGGTTGTTTTTTGCAGGATGAATAGCGAAATCGGCATTTTGAGTTTGTTAAGCATTGTGATTGACTGCAAGATTGTTGAAAGACCGCCAAAAGATATCACAAAAGTGCAGGCTAAAATTGTGCTTTTAAAAGAAAGATTGCTTGATATATCAATGCATCCTTTTGTGATTTCAATCAAGCCCTCAAGCACTCCTGATAGTGGGGCAGGGAAGAGATTGAATAGCGGAGTTAGCGAATGGATTATCACAAAAAATATTGCTATGATAGTTCCGACTGAAATTATACTGATTGCGCTGTCAGTCACAATTTCGCCAATATTGAATTCAGGCTTTGTTGTTTGAACAAAGTCTTGTTTTTCTTCCTCTTTGACTTTTATGTTTTTATAAAACAAACCATTTATCAAAGCACCAAGTGCGTGAGAGATAAAAATTATATAGCCAAAATATGCATTTTTAAGCATGCCAACACCGACCGCACCTATAATAAACATTGGGCCAGAAGTCGAGCAAAATGATGTCATGCGAAAAGCGTCAGCTTTTGAGATTTGTCCGTTTTGATAAAGGTCGGCAGTCATCTTTGCGCCAACGGGATAGCCCGAGATAACGCTCATCAAAAACACATAACTCGCGCAAGGCGGACAGTTATAAAATTTGGCTATCGGCTTAGCAAATATTTTTGAAAAGGATTGAATGTGCCCAAGGCTGGACAAAATTTTTGTTAGAAAAATAAAAGGCAGCACGCTTGGCAAAACATTAAAAGCCCAAGCAGAAAAACCATTTAAAGTGACCTGCATATATTCTGCGGGACTTATGACCATTCTTATTATGATGTATATAAGAAAAAATGTGATTAAAATTTTAAATTTTTTCAAAATCACCTCAAATTGTTTGACTAAATTTTGCGTAATGATTATAATTAAAAAGTGAGTGGATTTCCACTTTCAAACTTTTATAAAATTAATATATGATCAGTGTAAAACAATTAGGACAAGCCTTTTGTTTTTGCGTTAAGAGGATAAAATATGTTTAAGATTAAAAAACTTTTTAAAAGAGCAAAAGAAGCTCAAAAGACAATTGTGTTTCCAGAAGTGGCGTTCAGTGCCAGAACTGTTGAGGCAGTTCGCATTGTGGCAAAAAAGAAAATTGCAAAACCAATTTTGATTGGCGATGAAAGCGCTATCATTTTGGCTAATAAAGACCTTGCAAAATTTCAGATTATCAATCCAGCAACTTTTGATAAAACTCCTGAACTTGCAAAAGCACTTTACAAGATTCGTAAAGAAAAGGGATTGACTTTGGAAGAAGCTCAAAAACTTGTGCTTGACCCATATTATTTTGCAACTATGCTTGTTGAAGAGGGCTATGCTGACGGAATGGTTGCAGGCGCAGAAGCTTCAACAGCTAAAACTGTTAAGCCAGCATTGCAAATCATTAAGGCTGAAAAAAAGAATGGCGTTGTTTCAAGTTGTTTCCTGGTTTATGGCAAAAATAAATTTTTGAATGGCAAAACATTAGTTATTGCCGACGCAGGAGTTTTGCCAAATCCTAACGCTGACGAACTTGCTCAGATTGCTCATGATACGCTTAACACTTATAAGCGTCTAGGCGTGGCCGAAGAGCAAGAGCCAAAAGTAGCATTCCTGTCATATTCAACAAAGGGGAGTGCAAATGGCGACAGCGTTGAAAAGGTGAGAACTGCATTTGCAAAGTTTAAGAAAGAGCACCACCCTGATAAGGTGGGGCTGTCAATCAAGTGCGACGGCGAGCTTCAATTTGACGCAGCTATGGTCAAAGAAGTTGCTCAGCATAAATGCCCAGACAGTGAAATTGAAGGAGATGCAAATATATTGATTTATCCAGATTTAAACGCGGGAAATATCAATTATAAAACAATTCAATATATTGGCGGCTTGAATGCAATTGGGCCAATCTTGCAAGGGCTTAAAAAACCAGTTAATGACCTTTCAAGAGGTGCAAGCGTGGAAGATATCGTGGTTGTAACCGCAGTTACAGCACTTCAAGCGATTAAAGATTGATAAGTTTAAAAACTTAAAGAGTTATTTGAAAAGTAACACAAATAAAAAAATAATAAAAAAGTGCTAAAAGCACAAGGAGGAAAATAAATGAAAATTTTAGTTATTAATGCAGGAAGTTCATCACTCAAATATCAACTTTTTGATATGGAAAATGAAAAGGTGATTGCAAAAGGCAATTGCGAAAAGATAGGTCTTAAAGAGCCAATCATTTCATATAAACATGATGGTCAGTCACAAACTTTTCCAGGTGCAAAAGACCATACAGAAGCTGTTGAAAAAGTTTTGGCTATTTTGACCAATCCAGAAAGTGGCGTTATCAAAGATTTGCGTGAAATTGAAGCTATTGGACATCGTCTTGTGTCAGGTGGCTGGGTTTATAGCGAAAGTCAATTGATTACTTCTGCGCTTCTTAAGCAAGTTGAAAAATTTAATGAACTTGCACCACTTCACAATCCTGCAAATATTTGCGGAATTAATGCATGTAAAAAAGTGCTTCCAAAAGTGCCTCAAGTTGCAATTTTTGATACAGCTTTTCATGCAACTATGCCAGAAAAAGCTTACACTTATGCAATTGACCACAAAGATACAGAGAAATTTCATATTCGCAAATATGGTTTTCATGGCTCAAGTCACAGATTTATCACACTTGAAACTGCAAAAATCTTAAAGAAAAAACTTGATAAAACAAATCTTGTTATTTGTCACCTTGGCAATGGCTCAAGTATCACCGCAGTGAAAAACGGTCAAAGCGTTGACACAACAATGGGCTTCTCACCACTTCCAGGAGTTGTTATGGGAACTCGCTCAGGCGATATTGACCCAACGGTTGTTCAATATCTTTGCAAAAAGAAAAATATGAATATTGATGAGGCTATCAACTATCTTAACAAACAGTGCGGACTTCTTGGCGTGAGCGGGGTGTCATCTGACCAACGCGAACTTTTGGCGGCAGTTGAAAAAGGTAATGAGAAAGCAAAACTTGCACTTGAAATGCTTGCATATTCAGTTAAGAAAGCTGTTGGAAGCTATTTGGCTGTGCTCAATGGAGCAGATGCACTTGTGTTCACTGGCGGAATAGGTGAGAATGGTTGGGAAACTCGTGAAATGGTTGCTGGCGAACTTGAAAATCTTGGCGTAATTTTGGATAAGAAGAAAAATCAGAATTTTGTTCGAGGACAAGTTCAAGAGATTTCAGCCAAGAAGAGTAAGGTTAAAATCTTGATTGTGCCAACTGATGAAGAACTTATGATGGCACGCGATACAAAGAAGATTGTTTCAGAAATGAAAAAGTAAGCCTAGTGCTTGGTCTAAAACAAATGTTTTGCAAGTGCTTTACAATAATTGTTTTTGTTGAAAATGCATTTGCTAACAATAAATTAAAAAATAAATATAAACAAATTAACAAAAATGCTTGACAAATGGCGTTATAAACGCTATAATAGGCAAGTATGATTTGATTTTAAGGAGGAAAATATGGCTGTTCCAAAGGGTAAAGTTTCAAAAGCTAGAAGAAATTCAAGAAATTCTGCAAATTTTAAAGCAAGCGCTCCAACACTTGTTGAGTGTCCAAAATGCCACGAGATGAAAGAATCTCATAAGGCTTGCAAAAAGTGCGGAACTTATAAAGGCGAGACTGTAAAGGTTACAGAAAAACCTGCAAAATAGGCAACCAAATGTTGCGCGACTGTCTTATAAACTAGATTAAAAACTCTATTTTATTCGGTCAGGGCAACCAAATGTTGCGCGACTGTCTTATAGACTAGATTAAAAACTCTATTTTATTCGGTCAGGGCAACCAAATGTTGCACGACTGTCTTATAGACTAGATTAAAAATCCTGTTTTATTCGGTCAGGGCAATTAAATCTTGTATAAAATTTGAAAAATCAGACCTTTTTGTTAAAGGTCTTTTTTATTGCCATAATTTCTGCATAATACTATAATAAGTATCTAGTATGCATTGCATAATACTATATATTGTGGTAGTATGCAAACTTGTAACTATTTATTTAGCTTGAATTATAAATTGATTTCTATAAATTTTATCAAATTTTCAAAAACGCTTAAAATTTCTTTACAAATTTTTTTAGTTTTGATATTATAAAAAGGACTATTTATATATAGGGAGATTTTTTGTCGTTATGAAAAAAGATAAAACAAAAACTTCAATTGAAAATAATGTTATCAAATATAAAATCGTTGTAGACGCATTTGGTGGGGATAATGCACCGCTTGAAATCATTGAGGGCGCAATTTTGGCTGTTCAAAAACATGAGGATTTGCAAGTTATTTTATGCGGTGACGAAAAGAAAATAAAAGATATTTTGAATGGCAGAGAAGAGCGTGTTGAAATTGTTCATGCAAGTGAGGTTATTTCTAATTGCGACCAACCAACAGAAGCGATTCGTCATAAAAAAGACAGCTCACTTGTAAAGGCGTTTGATATTTTAAAAGAGCGCGACGATGTTATTGGACTTGTTTCTGCTGGCTCTACTGGCGCAGTTCTCGCAGGGGCTATTATGAAAATTGGTCGCATAAAGGGTATTTCGCGTCCCGCACTTGGCCCAATTTTGCCGACTAAAAAAGATAGCGATGTTATTATCATTGACAGCGGAGCAAATATTGATTGCAAGCCAATCAATCTTTTGCATTTTGCTGTTATGGGCAGTGCATATTATTCAATCATTTATAACAAGCCAAATCCACGCGTAGCACTTTTGTCAAACGGTGCAGAGGAAAGCAAGGGCAACGAACTTGTAAAAGAGGCTTTTCCACTTTTGAAACAAGCTCCGATTAACTTTATAGGCAATCGCGAGGGCAACGACTTCATGAGCGGTGATGTTGATGTTATGGTTACTGATGGTTTCCCTGGCAACGCACTTTTGAAAGGAACTGAGGGTGCTGTTAAAGCGGTTGTTTCTATCCTTAAAGGGAGCATCAAAAAGGGCTTTATAAGCAAAATTGGCGCTATTTTAATGAGGCGAGTTTTTAAAGATATCAAAAATCGTGTTGATGTTCAAGGCAAGCATGCAGGCAGTCCGCTGTTAGGATGCAAAAAGCTTGTTGTTAAAAATCATGGCGTTTGCAAGCGTAAAAATATTTCCGCTTCAATTGACCAAACAATTTTGCTTTATAATGAAAAACTTAACGAAAAAATTGAAAAGGCAGTGAACGAAGTTTCTGCTAAGCTTAAAGATATTGAAGTTAGCACTCTTGAAAAGGCTGAAAAATAGGAGAGAGGATGAGTAAAATAGGTTATAAATTTAAAAATCAAGCCTTGCTTGTGCGTGCAATGACTCACTCGTCAAAATCAGCGGAGAACTATGAACGACTCGAATTCTTAGGCGATGGCATACTTGACTTTGTGGTTGGGGATTATCTCTTTCAACATTGCAACGACAAGGCAGAGGGCGAGTTAACTGTTTTGCGTTCGCACTTTGTCAGCGAGGCTAACCTTTGCAAAGTGTTTGACGAGCTCGGGCTTGAAAAAGAAGTTATCTTAGGCAAAAGCTATCAAGGGCAGATTTCAAAGGCTATCAAAGGCGACATTATTGAAGCAATTATCGCAGCAATTTATCTTGACAGCGGACTTGAAAATGCTAAAAAGTTTATCATTGATAAGCTTGACCTTGCTTCCTTTGACAGCGTGGTTGACGACAACTACAAATCGCAATTGCAAGAGCTTATTCAAGCGTCATTTAAGTGTAAAATGCAGTATCTGACAGAAAAGGACGACAAATCGGACAACTTTGTTTCAAAGTTTTATATGGACGAAGATGAAATATCAACTGGCTATGGCCAAAGCAAACTAGACGCCGAGCAAAACGCCGCACATCTTGCAATAAAAAAACTGTTTAAAGATTTTTAAGGAGAAAAGATGAAAGAAGCACTTCTTGTTATTGATGTTCAAAATATTTACACACAACCAGAAAGCGAATTGTTTATAAAAGGTAATGCAAAAGTTATTAGCAATGTTAACAAGTTGATTTCAAAGTTTAGAAATGAGAACAAGTTGATTGTTTTTGTTAAACATCAACATAAACAGGATTTATCCGATTTGGGTAGAATGTTTGATTTTGCTGGGGAAACTGATGAAACTCAATTTATTGAAAATGAAACTGAAACTGAGTTTGACAAAAGATTGAAAATAAGAAAAAAAGATTTGGTTGTTATCAAAACTCGTTATGACGCTTTTGAAAAGACTGATCTTCAAAGTGTATTAGAAAAAAACAGAATAAACAAAGTTGTTATTTGTGGGTTTATGACCAATTTTTGTTGTGAGACAACCGCAAGAACGGCTCACGGCAAAGACTATTATGTTGACTTTGTTATTGATGCAACTGGCACTCCAGGGACTGAAACACTTTCACCAAAACAAACTATAAAAGCAACTATTGCTACATTATCAAGTGGTTTTGCAATTGTCAAAAATACATCTGAATTGATTTAAAGGGGAAACAAATGATTTTTAAGAAAATTGAAATGGTGGGGTTTAAATCCTTTGCCGACAGAACTGTTATTGAATTTGATAACAATTTTACAGCTATCGTTGGGCCTAACGGGTGCGGAAAAAGTAACGTTTCGGACGCTATCCGATGGGTTCTCGGCGAACAAAGTGCAAAGAGTCTGCGTGGTGATAATATGCAAGACGTTATTTTTGCGGGAACTGAAAAGCGTAAAAGTCTTTCTTACTGCGAAGTAACGCTTACTTTTGACAACTCTACGCGTTTCTTTAATTTTGACTATGACGAGCTTGCAATCACTCGTAAGCTTTATCGTTCTGGCGAAAGCGAATATCTTATCAACCGCAACACTTGCCGTTTGCTTGACATTACAAACCTTTTGTATAACAGCGGTCTTGGCAAGAATGGTTATTCGGTTGTAGGGCAAGGTAAAGTGACCGAAATGGTGGATGCTAAGCCTGAAAGCCGTCGTGCTATGTTCGAGGACGCCGCAGGCATTTCAAAATACAAAAAAGACAAGGTGGACGCTGAAAACAAACTGGCAAGAACTCATGATAATCTTACACGTTTAAATGATATTTTGCTTGAACTTGAACGCCAAATGGGGCCACTCAAAAAGCAAGCAGAAAATGCTAAGAAATATCTTGAATACAAAGGGCAACTCAAAGACCTTGAAGTCAATGCTTATATTTATCAATATGACCATGCAAGCGATGTTAAAGAAAGTATCAATCTGAAACTTCGCGGAATTGAGGAACAACTTGCTCTTCGCAATCATGAACTTGATAAGGCTAATGGCGACTATGATGAGGCTATGAATAACCTCAACAATTTTGACCGCTCGCTGGCTGAATTAAATCAAAAAATTCTTGAACTGACTGTTGGTCTTGAAAAGCAAGAGGGTGAGACTAGGCTGGCTCGCGAGAGAATTAACTTTACTCATAAAGAAAATGACCGTTTGCATTTAGATTTATCAAACGCAAACCTGGCTATTGAGCTTGCAACAGAGCAAAAAGAGAAAAAAGAAAGTGAAAAGGCAGACCTTATGTCAGACTTGGAAGCTCTTGAAAAGTCCTTTGACGAACTTAGTCAAACTTATTCTCGTCTTGCAAGTGAGGTCACTTTAAATGAAAGTCAAGCTGGGCTTTCTCAACAAAAAATTATTGAAACTCTTGGCTCGCTGAGCGATATTAAGTCATCGCTTTCACGATTACTCGCCGAAAAGGAACTTTTGACGGGCAGTTTGTCTAATCTTGAAAAAGATATTACTTTGTTGACTGACAGGAAAGAAGAATTCGAGAAGTTTGTCAAAGAAAGTAACGCCAAAGTTGAGGACTCAGAAACTCTTTTGGCAAGCGCTAAAAGTGAATGTGAAAATCTTTCAAGCAAAAACTTTTTGGCAGAAAGCAAGCTTAAAAATCTTGAAAATGAAAAGGCTAACACAGTTACTCAAATCAAGGTTTTTGAGAACAGAAAGAAACTTCTCTCTGAACTTCAAGCCGAATACGAGGGCTATACTTATGCTGTTAAAAAACTTTTGAAAGAAAGTGAGAAAAATAGCGGATTAAAATCAAAAATTGTGGGCGTTGTTGCCTCATTAATCAAAGTGCCTGACAAGTTTGAAACTGCTATTGAGGTGGCTCTTGGCGGAGCAGTGCAAAACATTGTTACTTTTGACGAAAACGGCGCAAAAGACCTTATTAATTTCCTCAAAAACAATCAATATGGACGAGCAACTTTCTTGCCAATCTCTTCTATGAAACGTCGTGACCTTGATAGTCGCTCTTTTGCAAACAAAAACGGAGTTTATGGCGTTGCTTCAAGCCTTGTTGACTATGATAAAAAAATCGACAATGTTGTTTCTTCACTTTTAGGAGCAACTGTTATCGCTGAAAACTTGGAAGTCGCTGTTAACCTTGCACGCGAGTTTAAATATTCCTTTAGAATTGTTACCCTGGACGGAAATGTTGTAAATCCTCAAGGCTCACTGACTGGCGGAAGCAAGAAAGCAGAAAGCGCAAATCTTATGGGGCGCGAGCGCGAAATTCAAACGCTTACTTCTGAGATTGAAAAGTTGCAAAACAGACTTATTGAACTTGACAAAGAAATTGCTTTGTTCAGTCAAAACTTTGCAAGCGATAAAAATAAATTGACTGAGGCAATCAATCAGCAAAATTCTATTTCAGTTGAACTTGCCAAAGAGAAAGAAAAGCGTGATAGTTTGAACAGCAAGCTTATTGAAGTTGCTGATAATTTGAAAGTTAATGAAATGGAAGCGGAGACTGTTCGCAATAAACTTAAACTTATCGGTGACGAGCTTGCACGCAGTGAAAAACTTGAAAGCGCATTAAGCGGAAATCGTGAGGACGCTGACGAGCTTGCAAAAGAGCAAAAGGCTAGATTTGAGAAACTTCGTGAAGAGCGCGATAAGATTTCTGAAAATCTTTCTACTGTTAAGGTGGAACTTGCTTCAACTAGGGCAAAAATCTCGGCTGTTGACAGTGAAATAGCAAGACTTGAAGATGACCTTGGCAGAAACAACCTTATATTAGAGGATACTAAATCTAAAATCGCTAAAAATGATGAGTTTATTGCTCATGCAGAAGAGATGATAAAAGTTCAACTTGCATCTGCTCCGTCATCGGCTAAGAAAGATGAACTTAACTCTATGCTTTCTAAGCGTGGCAAAATTGAAGAAGAAAAGGCAAATATTTCTATTCAAATCAAGAATTTGGACAACCAAAAAGCGGGCTTAATGGAAGAAATTTCAAGGATTAATGACCGCAAGTTCAGGGAAGAGATGAACCTTTCTAAGGTTGACACCGAACTTGAACAAATGCAAGAGCGTATTTATGAAGAATATTCACTCACTTATGCAAGTTGTCTTGATTTGCGCAGACCTGACTTTAATATTGATGAGGGCATGCCTGAAATCAATCGTTTGAAGAAAGCTATCAGCGCGCTTGGATATGTTAACGTAAATGCGATTGAGGACTGCAAGGCTGTGCTTGAACGTTATGAGGATATGTCAAGTCAATGTGCAGACCTGCAAAAGGCTGAGGATGATCTTAACAAAATTATCAAAGACCTTTCAAGCATTATGATTGAGAAGTTCTCTAACGAACTTGACCGAATAAACGAAAGCTTTAAAATCACATTCCGTGAACTCTTTGGTGGTGGAACTGCCAAGCTTGCATTATCAGACGAGAGCAATCCTCTTGACAGCGGAGTTGAAATTTTTGCTCAACCGCCAGGAAAGAAAATTCAGAACATGACGCTTTTGTCAGGTGGAGAAAAGTCTTTGACTGCTATGGCTGTTATTTTTGCGATTTTGCGCATTAAGCCATTGCCATTCTGCTTATTCGACGAAGTTGAGGCTGCTCTTGACGACTCTAACGTTGAAATTGTTGACAAATATCTCAAGAAACTTTGCAACGAAACTCAATTTATTCTTATCACTCACAAGAAGCCAACTATGGAATACGCCGAAGCGTTATTTGGTGTGACCATGGAGGAAAAGGGTGTGTCTAAGATTGTTTCAGTCAAACTTGCTGACGCTATCAAACATGCTATGGAATAATATCATTTAGCTCTTCTTTTTTGAAAAAAAAGAAGCAAAAAACTTTTTCTTATTAACGCTTCCATGTTTTTGCTTTCGCTGTTTTCTACAATAACAAATTTGCAAAAACAAGAAAGCGTTAAGATTAAACTTTATTTAACTATTTTTTAAATAATAAATAAAAGATAATTTAAAACGCTTTATTAAAGACGCAGATTTGTTAATATTTGATAAAATGAAAGCGGATTTATTAAAGCGTTTAATAGTTTTCTTTTGCTTACTTTTCTTGTTAAGAAAAGTAACACAACAAGAAGAGGAGAATTATATATGGGAATTTTTAAAAAGATAGGCAAGGCACTGGCTAAAACCAGAGAGAGCATTGCCAGAAAGTTTGACGCACTTTTAAGTCACGGGGAACTTGATGACGATTTTTATGATGACTTGACTGATATCCTTATCTCTTGCGATATTGGCGCAAGAACAAGCATGGATATGGTAGAAGAACTGCGTGTAAGGGCAAGAAAAGAAAAACTTAGGAACGGCGAGGATGTTAAAAACTGCCTTAAAAGCATTTTGACTGATGAATTTGACGCTTTGCCAAAGATTGAAATTGAATATCCTGCTATCATAACAATTATCGGCGTTAATGGTGTAGGCAAAACTACAACGATTGGTAAACTTTCCAACTATTTTAAAGGGCAAAAGAAAGAAGTTACGCTTGTTGCGGGAGATACTTTTCGTGCGGCGGCTTCTGCACAGCTATCTGAGTGGGCAAATCGCACAAAAACAAGGATAATCAAGCATGACGAGGGCGCGGACGCGGCAGCCGTTGTTTTTGACGGCTTAACTTCTGCAAAAGCTAAGAAAACCGACGTTTTATTGATTGACACGGCTGGCAGACTTCACACAAAGACAAACCTTATGGAAGAGCTTCGCAAGATTGACAAAGTTATCACGCGTGAATATCCAGAAGCACATAGATATAACTTTATTGTGCTTGACGCGACAACTGGGCAGAATGCGCTTACTCAGATTGAGGCGTTCAACGAATTTGTTCATATTGATGGCATAGTTTTGACTAAGCTTGACGGGACTGCAAAGGGTGGTGTCGTGGTTGCTATTGAGAAAGACCTGGAATTGCCTGTTGTTTTTGTCGGTGTCGGCGAGGGTGTTGACGATATCGAAGAATTTAACTCCAAAGAATTTATTGATAGTTTATTTTAATGTTTGTTTTTTATGTGTTACTTTTCTTTAAAAGAAAAGTAACCAAAAGAAAAGTAAACAAAACGCAATATTTTTAAAATAACAACTTCTTCTACTTCTGCAAATTTTAAAAATTTTGCGTTTTGTTAAACTTTCATTTTATTTATTTTCTGAAAAATAAAAAATAAATTTAATCTTAACGCTTTGCAAAATTTGCGAAGTTGTTATATAAGAACTCGCTTAAAGCAAATTTAAAAAGTGTTAATTGTTAAAAGTTTTTTGTTTCTTTTTTTCAAAAAAGAAAAGGAATATAAAAAATAAGGACAAAGTTGATTGTCCTTATTTTTTGTGGTCAAGCAAGGGAAAGAAAAAGCGGTCATATATACATTTTAGTTGCAAAATTTGAATAATTTTGTCGATTATTTTTGTTTTGCATAAAGGGGTGTATATGATTTATGAAAATATAATGGCTTTTACTAGCAAAATCTATTGCTTTTCTTCTTTTGTTAATAATGCGCAAGGCTTTCCTAAACCGCTTTCAAAAGAAGAGGAACTTGAACTCATAAAAAAAGCAAGAGCAGGTGATAAAAGTGCTAGAGATAAGGTTATTAGTCATAATTTGAGGCTTGTTGTGCATATAGTTAAAAAGTTCGGGAACTCTTTGGAAGCCGACGACCTTATTTCTGTTGGCACAATTGGACTCATCAAAGCTGTTGATACATTTGACTATACAAAAGGTGCGCAATTGTCCACTTATGCGTCGAGGTGCATTTCTAATGAAATTTTAATGCTGATACGTGCTAACAAACGCCATAAAGATGTTATTTCATTGAATTCTGTTTGTAACACTTCACATGACGGCGCTGAAATTGAGCTTGAAGATATTGTTCCAGCCAATGACAAAGAGGTTTATGACCAAGTGGAGCAATCGTGTTTGATTGACAAAGCCAAACTTGCCATTGAAAGCGAATTGTCTGACGTTGAAAAAGACGTAATTTACAAGCGTTATGGGCTTGAAAACGATGATGGAATGACGCAAAGAGAAGTCGCCCAAGGGTTAGGAATCTCGCGTTCATATGTTTCAAGAATTGAAAGCAAAGCTTTAAAAACTATTAGGAAAACATTAGACCCTGAATTTGAATAAAAACAGCTCTGCCTTAATATTGTTATAATGTGGGGGCGTTTATGGAAAAGCAAAAAGAAAGCAACGAGGTATTGTTTGCCAAATACAAAAGTGGTGATAAAAAAGCAAGAGAAAAACTGATTTTAAATAATATTCCTTATGTTGTTTATGTGTTTAACAAATGCATGTCTTGCAACGCTGATGAATTTGATGATTATTTTCAAATTGGCATGATTGGACTTATTAAAGCTGTTGAAAGTTATAAGCCAGGAGTTTCTTTGTTTGCAACATATTCTTATAGATGTATCCAAAATGAAATGTTAATGGCAGTAAATAAACAAAACAGACATAAAACTATTTCATTGGAAGCGCCTGCGTTTAACTATGTGAAAGACGAGCGCGAAGACACTGTTGGCGACAGGATAAGTTCTCCAATCAACCTTGAAGAGATTGTTTTTGAAAGTGAAAGAAAGCAAGCTGTTAAAGCATTTATCAAAAACAATTTGCCTGAGGATGAAAAAAATATATTATCATTGCGCTATTATTCTGGTGACAAAACTATGACGCAAAATCAAGTTGCCAAAAAGTTGAACATTACGCAGAGTTGCGTTTCAAGAATAGAAAAAAGTGCAATTGAAAGCATTAAAACGGCACTTGCGGGGGAGTATTAAAAAATATTTCAAAAATTTTGCAAAATCAGTTGTCAAAAATTTAAAAATATTTTATACTCCTTTTGAAAGGTTTGTGTGCTATGGAAAAAGAAGAATTTAGAAAGGTTGTTGAAAAATTGATTTTGCCTCTTTTTACTGGCTCGTATGTTTGTGGGGAAGAGCTTTCCACCACACGTGACAGCGAGGTTGCTTTTGGCGAAAAAAATTGTGTTTTGATTAAACCTAACAAGTCAGCTGAATATAGATTGGTGTTAAACAGAAGTCAACGCTTCAAGTCTTTTGAAATCAATTTGTTAAAATCTGTTATAAGTGAACTTGCGCTTGTAAATGACCTTTCTATTCATGATGAAAATTATACTTCGCTACTTCAAGCACATGCAATTGAAATGGCAATTTGTTCGGCGCTGGCTGACGACCATGAACTATTTTCAACTTTGCTGGGGCTTGTTGGTGAAATTGATAAATGGGCAAGCCGTACTTATGAGGGCAAACGCGTAGCGCTTGGCATTATTATCAATCAAACAGCTGAAAACGCTAGTGCTAATAAAATTAACTATTCAGATATAATTGGACAAGACTTCTTTGCGCTTCTTTCTGACGGCAAAAATAGTTATGTGGAATTTGATAAGTTTGGCAATCTTATGGGCTATGTTCAGCTTGCAAAAATCAAAATGGCACAAACAATTTCTCCTGTTGATTATGAACTTATTGCTCGTTATTGCAATGAAAAACGTATCGGTCTTATTTTGACAAGCTCTGGCGATTTGTTGGTGTTCAAAAATCGTCAGCTTTTGTTCGCAAAACGCAGAGGCTCTTGGAATGTTTATTCTCATGAAGAGGTTATTCAACTGCTTGCTGGAAGAAAGGAAAATTATTCTCTTAAAGAAATTCGTAAGTCAATTTATTACACGGCGCTTGACAGTTCATTTGTTTATAACGGCGGTTGCTTGATTTATCTTGAAAAAGGGCAGGCTGAAAATGCGCTTGCTCATATAAATGAACATGATATTTTAAGCGAAAAATATTATGAAATGAAAAAAGCGCAAGAAATTGAAAACGCAGGCAAACTTTATAACTTGCAAACTTTGTCAACTGTTGAGGCATTGTATTCTCAGCCTTATGAGCAGTTTTTGATTGACCAAAAATGCTATAAAGCTATGGCACTGCGAAAAATTATTGCTGATAAGCCATTCCAAGAGCTGAACAGACGACTTCGTCAAGAAATTGTCGGCATGGACGGAGCAACCATTGTTGATTTTGACGGAACAATCATTGCAACTGGTGCAATTTTGAAGATTGAAGCGGGCAGTGAAGGTGGTGGACGCTTAGCCGCTGCCATGACACTTGCCAAATATGGTATTGCAATCAAGATTTCACAAGACGGAACTCTTCAAGGCTTTTATAGCGATAGAAAAACAGGCAAACTCAAATCTTTATTCAATGTGGGTTAAAAAACAGGCTTATTTTGTAGCCTGTTTTTTTCAATTTTCTTTATCTGTTAAGTCATTTGGTTCGTCTGTTAGGTTAGTTTTTCCCTTACGAATACTAGCCACATATTCTGCTGCTGTAAGCGTATGACGGCAAGATGACCATTTGCATTTATATTGCTTGTGAGTTGGGTTATAGTCCATAGAAGGATCATCTAAATAAAAACAGCCGCGTCTTGCAGAATAAAATTTTTCTGGTGGGTTTTGACATTCTGGACAATAGATATGCTCTGGAATTTTGTATGTGTTTTTTTCAACTTTCAATAATGCTCCATCATTTATTTCAATTTCTTCTTTAACTTTTACTTTAAAATATCTCATTTTTCACCTCGATTGTTAGTTATATTCTATCATAAATTTTTCATTTGTCAATATCAAAATTAAATTTTTAATTTTGATAACACTTGACATATATTTGTGTTTATGCTAAACTTGTATTGAGTTAAGCAGACAGTCGCGTCGAATGACGAGGAAAGTCCGGGCTTCAAGAGAACTGGGTGCTGGTTAACGGCCAGTGGAGGCGACTCTAAGGATAGTGCAACAGAAATAAACCGCCTATTTTTTAGGTAAGGATGGAAAGGTGGTGTAAGAGACCACCGATGGGGTAGGAATATCCCATGCTCTGTAAACCCCACCTGAAGCAAGGCTGTCGGAGCTATAGGCTTGTTCTCTCCTGCTCCAAACGCTGCTAGAACTTATGGGCAACTGTAAGTGTAGATAGATGACTGTCTAATACAGAACCCGGCTTACAGCTTAACTCCGAACCAAATGTTCGACGATTATCTATTGAGTGAAATCAAAGTCATTATTGTATTGCGTTCACCCTAAACCCAAGCACTTGGCGACTATCAATTAACAGATAGAAGAAACAAATTTTATCCGTTCAAGGTGCAATATACACCTTTTTTGTTGTTGCGAAGGGGCTGGATATAACAGCAAATCACAAAGTTATGAGTGTTCTTTGGGCAATTTTAAAAAGCCTGCAGAAGATTTTGGAAAAGAGTGCTAGAAGCACTCTTTTTTGTGTATTGACAATGTGATAATTTTATGTTAAACTATGTGTGTTGGAGGAAAAAAGTTATGTTGCCTGAAGAAAATAAAGCAAATAATAATAAAAGTAACAAAGATAAAAAAATTATAAATTTAAACAAAATTAAATTTCTTAAATATGGCGGAAATAAATCTTTTTATTTGCAAAATTGTGGGCGTGATAAGCAGGCTATGTCATATGATGACATACTTGAACTTATAGAGAAAGCTCAAGCAGGGGATAAAAAAGCTGAAGAAATGGCAATTTCTCAAAATATGGGGTTGGCGCATTATATGTCAAAAAAATTGAGTTTTGTTGCAGAATATGATGATTGTTTTCAATTGGCAATGATTGGATTAATGAACGCTGTAAGAAATTTTGATGAAAGCAAAAACTTAATGTTTAGCACTTTTGCTTGCAAATGCATTGCTAATAGTATTTTTCACGAATATAATTATTATTTGAAAGATATGTCAAGTTTTTCTAAATCTATTGATGAAGAGCGTTATTATGATAATGGAGATTCATACACAGAACTTGAATTATTAGCTGTAAATGACGCTCCAGTTTGTGACCAAGTTGAAAAAATCTGCGTAATGGAAGAAGTTAAGAAAGCAATTTCAACTCAATTGAAATCAAAAGAAATTTATATTTTGAATTGTCGATATATGCAAGAGCAAGAATTATCTCAAAGAGCAATTGGCAAACAAGTTGGGGTTGCAAAGCAATATATCAGCAAAGTTGAGCTGGAAGCAATTGGTAAACTTAAAGATTATTTTGGCAAAAGCGAAGCTGAATAAAATTGTTAAAGTTTTGAAACAAAAGTTTAGTTAACAACAGATATTGACAAAGCATTTAAGCAGTGATAAAATATTTGTACACTTGGAGGGGAACTATGCATACAATAAAAATCAAAGAAATCACCAAAAATTCTGATGAGGTTGCCGAAATAAAAAGTTATAAAATACCTTTTGTTATAAGTTGCCCAAACTGTAAGGCAACGGTTGCCTATTTATGCAAGGGCAAGGATTATTCTTACAAATGCACGCGACCTGGTTGCGATTTTGAAATGTCTGGCGAGGATTATGCAAAACAGCTCTTTGTTGAAGCAGAGGATGAACAATAATTTTTTGAGGCGAGTATGTTTAGAAATAAAAAAACAAAGAATCAAAAAATATCTGGAATAGTCAAACTTAGCGATGGAACATATAAAGTTCCTTTGAATATTTGTTGTCCAAAATGCGGAGGCGTGGCGTATTTTAACTCATATTTTGGAGTTTACACCTGTCGAGAATTTTGCGGATTTGAGCAAAAAGCAAGCAAATATATTGAATTAAACAAAGAAAATTAACTTTAAATTCTGGGTGGCAAAAGCCACTTTTTTGTTGTTTAAATAATTTTTTTTTGTCAATAAATCTTTTATGAAACGCAAAGAATATATTCAAAAAATGGCAATGTTGATTAAAAATAGAGTACTTTTTCATGCACCAATTGTGTTTGATGACGAGGTGGATTTTGAGCTTTTGGACGCCGTTGGAATTGATAAAAATTTGCCAATTTTTAAATTTCAAAAAAATATGACAAAAAATCTCTATAAGGCTTTTATTCAGGCGCAAAGAGCGATTTCTTTTAACTTAATTTTGTCATATAAAAATTTACCAAAAAAATCATGGCTAAAAAGGCTTAAAAACGTCTTTGTTTTGGAAGAGGAAGAGTGTGGATACAGCTTGCTTTCAAGCATAAACAAATTGAACATAAATTATCTTTCTCATTCATCATTTTCGCAGGCTGTGACGGAGGAATATTTAAAGATAAATGACGAGGTTATCAATCTTTCTTACAAGCCTTTTTATTTGTCAAAAAAGGCAAGCAGTGGGGGCATTGTTTATGATATCAAAGAGTTTATTTTGAACGGGAAAAACTATTCATTAACTTTCTCAAATCCCCACAAAGAGCGCCACGTTTGTGGCTTTGAGATTAATGTGCCGTTGCCAAATGGATATTACAGATTTTCAAAAGTCAGAACAGGCATAAAAATCACAAATTTAACCAATGGCGTTGTGGAATATTTTAACTATAACACAAAAAATGCAAAGCTCTCTTTCTCAGCAATTGACGGCATAGAAAGCAGTACAAGGGCATGCGTTAATCTGCGTATAAATATGGAACTTAAAGGGTTTGAACAAAAGCGATTTTACTTCAATTATGGACGCAATGCATATCTATTAAATTCACAAAAAGAAGTGGATAATTTTTTTGAACTTTCGCAGGTTAAGACTAATCAAAAGTTTGATATCAAAGTGAGAAGTCATGATAAACTTTTTGATGAAAAATTTAACAACATTTTGCCACAAAAAATTTGGAATGCTTGGAATAGCGGTGAATGCGATTTTGCCAGTGAAAGCGAGTATATAAAACTTAAAAAAACAATTGTCACTGAGAATGCGAAAGGCTACTTTATAAACGAGGATTTTAAGGGGCTTAAAGAGGTCAAAATTTATCAGAATAACTCATATAAAAGGGTGTTTATTATTGAGGGTGAAAAGCGCTATGTTATGAGCGAAAAAACTAAATTTTTTAATTTTACGCAAATTGCAAAAGAATTTTTTGATAAAAGTAATGAAATATATTTGTGTTTTGGCAAATAATATGTTATACTCGTGCTGAAATGGAGAATATAGAACCTCGAATTCCTCTTGCCGAAAGAATGCGTCCAAAGTCTATGGAGGACTTCATCGGGCAGGAACATATTGTTGGCAAAAACAGTTTGCTTTACAGAGCTATCAAATTTGGAACGCTTGGTAGTTGCATTTTTTATGGCCCGCCTGGAACTGGCAAAACAACTCTTGCAAATATTATTGCAAACACTTTGAAAGCGCGATATGTTAAACTTAACGCAGTCACAAGCGGAGTTGCCGACGCAAAGGCGATTATTGAGCGCGCAAGAGCTGACAAGGCTATGTTTGGCACTGACACGTTTTTGCTTCTAGACGAATGCCATCGCTGGAATAAAGCTCAGTCTGACTGCGTATTAGAGGCTATTGAGGATGGGAGCATTTTCTTTATTGGCTCAACGACAGAGAACCCATACACTGCTATGACAAGGGCGATTGTGTCAAGATGCAGGGTGTTTGAGTTTAAATCACTTTCTACAAAAGACATTGTCAAAAAGTTGAAGCAGGCAATTGAGGACAAAGAAAACGGGCTTGGCAATTTGCCAGTAGAGTGTGAAGATAAAGCCCTTGAATATTTTGCTTTTGCAAGTGGAGGCGATGCCAGAAGCAGTTTGAATGCTCTTGAACTTGCCGTGAACACGACACCGCTCTCTAAGGATAAAAAGATACATATAACTTTGGAAGTTGCTCAGCAATCAATTGATAAAAAAGCCTTATCGCTTGACGAAAATATGTATTACGACAATCTTAGTGCTTTTTGTAAAAGTCTTCGCGGTTCTGATACAGAAGCAGCGCTATATTATAGTATGAGGCTTATTAAAGCTGGACTTGACCCAATGATTATTGCGCGCCGACTTGTGGCTCATTCAAGTGAGGACGTTGGCATGGCTGACAGTAACGCAATGCTGCTTGCAACCTCAGCTATGTATGCGGTTGAAAAAATGGGGCAACCTGAGGGATTGATTCCGCTTACGCATGCAATCATTTATGTTTGCGAAGCAGAAAAATCTAATTCTGTTGTGAACGCTATGCATTTGGCTCAAGAGGACGCCGAAAATGCAACAGATAACAAAGTTCCAAATCATTTAAAAAATCATCCGTCTACCAATAAAGACGGTCATGGCAAATATAAATATCCGCACGATTATGGTGGCTATGTTAAGCAACAATATATGCCTGATAGTTTGAAAGACAGGGTTTATTACACGCCGAGCGCAAACGGGCGTGAGAAAAATTTAATTCGTAAAAAATTTAGAGGAGAAAACTGATATGTTTGGATTGAGATGCGACGGAAAAAGAGTTAAAGGAATGGGGATTATTGAAAAAGCCGAGCCATTCTTTATGCCAATGCGTATTGATGCTGTAAATTATATTACAGTTCAAGCGCCTTGTTCCCATCTTGATGAGTTTATCGCAAGAGAAAGAAAAAAGGGCAACAACTATACTTATATGCATGTTGTGATTGCTACGCTTGTAAGGCTTTTATATTTAAGACCATATCTTAATCGCTTTATCATGCGCGGGACAACATATCAAAGAAATGGCATTCAAGTTTCTATGGACGTTAAGCGCAAAATGGAAGATGCTGGTGCAAACGAGACTTTGAAGTTTGAGTTTACTGGACGCGAAACCATTGCTGAGATTAAAGAAATTGTTGACTCTTTGATTGCAAAAACAATTCAGCAAAACGAAGAGGGGAAAACTTCTGGCTTTATCAAGCATCTCACTTGGACTCCTGCTTGGGTTATTCGTTGGGCGCTTGCGCTTCTCCGTTGGCTTGATAAGCACGGCATGCTGCCAAACTCAGTTTTAAGATGCAGTCCTTTTCACACAAGTGCGTTTTTTACAAACTTAAAGTCAATCAAGATTGGCAAAATTTATCATCATTTGTACAATTTTGGAACAACTTCTATCTTTATTGCAATGGGTAAAGAAAAAATGATGCCTGTGATTGAAAATAACAAAGACCTTAAAGTTGCAAAGATGCTTGAGCTTGGCATTTCTCTTGATGAGCGCATTGCTGACGGCTTTTATATGGGCAAATCTCTTAGAATGATGAAAGATATTTTGGCTAATCTTGACAGTTTGAATGAGCCTATGCCTGAGGGCGAAATCCCTACAAAAATTAAAAAGAAGAGCAAGAAAAAGAAAGTAAAAAAGGTTAAAAAAGTTAAAAATGAGGGCAAGAAAAAACGTCCAAAATCTAAGAAACTTAAGCCTGTAAAAATCAAAGAAAGCAAAACTGAAAAAAGTGTTGACGACAAAAAAGACTAAGTTTTTTGTTGATGTGGCTTAAAATTGCTTTGCGATGCGTTGTTTGTTTTATATAATTAATTAGGAGGATAAAACTTTGAAAACTGTGCTGTATTTTATTCTGTCATTGTTAACCATTGTTTATGTTGGCTTAATGTGCTATATCAATATTGTGCCAAGCGCGCTTTTGGCTGGAACTTGGTTTGCAAAAGTGTTGCAAATAGTAAGTCAATATGGCGGAGTTGCTCTTGTGTTTGTGTTTGCTTTTGTAAACTTTTTTGGCAGTCCGCTTAAAGCTGTGTTCTTCACAATCTTGATTGTTGTTGCAATCTTTTATATCATCACGGCTGTTGTGCCTGATATTTTCTTGGGAGGCAAGGCATTTATTGATGCAGGAAGTGTATGGATAAACTTTTAATTATTGATGGAAATTCAATCGCAAATAGGGCATTTTACGCAATGCCTTATTTGTCTAATCGCAGAGGTAAACCGTCGGGCGCGGTTTTTGGCTTTGCCAATATTTTGATAAAAATAATTCAAACGCAAACTCCAACGCATATTGCAGTTGCTTTTGACCATGCAAGAAAAACTTTTAGAAATAAAATTTATGCCGATTATAAAGGACAAAGAAAGCCAACTCCACCTGAACTTGTTCAGCAGTTCCCAATGATTAAGGAAATGCTTGGACATATGTCAATCCAAACATTTGAGTTCGAAAATATTGAAGCCGATGACATTATCGGTTCTATTTGCAATAAAACCGCTTGCGAAAAGATGATTTTGTCGGGAGATAAAGACCTTTTGCAACTGATTGACAACCGCACAACTGTTTGCTTGACACGAAAGGGCGTTTCTGAGATTGACTTTATGGATAAGGACACGTTAAAGACCAGCATGGGCATAGCGCCTTATCAAATAATTGAGCTTAAAGGGCTTATGGGCGACCAGTCCGACAACATTCCAGGCGTTAAAGGGGTGGGAGAAAAAACGGCTTTTGACTTGCTTGAAAAATATCAAAATATTGAAAATGTTTACAAGCATATAGATGAAATTTCTGGCAAATTGAAAGAAAAATTGATTGACGGGCAAGAAATGGCAAAGATTTCAAAAACGCTTGCCACAATCAAAACAGATTGTGATTTTGATTTTAATCTTGATAAGTGCAAAGTTAGATTTCCATTTGATAGCGAAGTTTTAAAATATTTTTCAGAAATGGATTTTTCTTCGCTTATTAAAAACAAAAATCTATTTAGCGAGGATGTTAAAGAGCCTGAAATTGTCAAGACTGAGCGCATTGATTTAAGTGATAAAAATCAACTTGATAATTTGATTTCAACAGTTAAGAATATGTTTTGTTTTAACCTTAAAGACATGACTTTTGCTTGCGATGACAAAAGAGAATATTTTTTAAGTCAGAACTATGACATGTTTGGAAGCAGTCTCAGTTTTGAGGATGCTTTGCTTGCTTTTAAAACTATTTTTGAAAATGAAAACGTTTTGAAGTTAACCTTACACCTGAAAGAGGATTTGCATACTTTGGGCAAGCTTGGGATAAAACTGAACAACGCTTTTGACCTTGAACTTGCAAGTTATGTGACTTCTGCGGGGGTTAAAAAAGGTGAAAGAAAACTTCCAGTTTGCGAATATATAACTGAAAAAGATATACTTGAAAAGCTTTTGCAAGAACAAGGCACAATGCATATTTTTGAAGACATAGAAATGCCTCTTGTTGAGATTTTGAAGAATATGGAAGAGGCTGGTTTTAAGATTAACGAAGAAAAACTTGATGAACTTGCTGAATATTTTAACAATAAAATGCAAAGTTTTGTTAAAGATATTTACGCTGATGCTGGAGAAGAATTTAATATAAATTCGCCAAAACAAGTGGCATATATTTTGTTTGAAAAACTTGGCATAAAGGCTTATAACAACAAAAAAGGCTCAACGCGCGTTGACGTGCTTGACGAGTTGAGATTTATTCCAATCGTGGACAATATTTTAAAATTTAGAAAATTGTCCAAAATTATAAATACTTATGTAGATGTTTATAAAAAGATTTGCCTTAATTCTGGCGACATAATTCATACAACTTTTAATCAAACTTTAACAAGCACTGGCAGGCTATCTAGCAGTGAGCCAAACTTGCAAACAATTCCAACGCGTGACGACGAGGGAAGAGAACTTAGAAAAATCTTTATCTCAAAATTTGAGGGTGGCAGTCTTATTTCTGCCGATTATAATCAAATTGAACTGCGCTTACTTGCTCACATGTCGGGCGAGGAAGAACTTATCAAAGCTTATAACAATGGCGACGACATCCATGCCTTGACTGCTTCTCAAATTTTTGAAGTGCCAATCAGCAAGGTGACCTCGGCAATGCGCCGAGAGGCAAAGGCTGTTAATTTTGGCATTATTTATGGAATAAGCGATTATGGATTAAGTCAAAATATCAAAAGCACACGCTTAAAAGCAAAGGAATATATCGATTCATATTTCAATCGCTATCCGCGCGTGAAAGAGTTTATGGACAGCAATATTGAGTATGCTAAAAAGCATGGTCAAATTGCGACTATGTTTGGCAGAGTTCGCAAAATTCCTGAGATTTCATCGGCTAAATATCAACTGCGTCAGTTTGGCGAGCGCGTGGCTATGAATATGCCTCTTCAAGGCACAGCGTCTGACATTATTAAAATGGCAATGCTGAGAGTTCATGATGCGATGAAAGCTGAAAATATGAAAAGCCAGCTTATTTTGCAGATACACGACGAACTTATTATTGATGTTTTTCCAGGCGAGGAGGAGAAAGCCAAAAAGCTTTTGAAAGAGCAAATGGAAAATGTTGCAGAGCTTAAAGTTCCGCTTGTTGTCAGCATTGGCACAGGTGAAAACCTTTACGACTGTAAATAACTTTTATTTTCTTTTTTGAAAAAAAGAAACAAAAAACTTTTAGTTATTGACGATTTCATGTTTTTGCTTTAATAATTTGCACTAAACAATCAATTTGCAAAAACACAAAATCGTCAACTGAAAATTTAATGTTAATAAAAATAATTTTAAACGCTTTATTAAATACGCAAATATGTTATGATTTGACAAACTAGAAGCGGATTTATTAAAGCGTTTATAGTTTTCTTTTGGTTACTTTTCTTGTAAGAAAAGTAACATATAAAAAATAACGGCACACGCGGCGGGGGTTTCGACTTTGTGTGTAAATCCTGATAAAACTGACCCTTATAACAAGGATTATTGGGATAATTACATAGAAAATATTGAAAATTTGCAAGAAATTTTAGGTTTTGTTCAATAAAATGTTAAAATTGTTTGACTTAATTTGTCAAATTGGGTTATACTCATAATGGTGAAGTAATGCAATACAAACGTTTGATGGGTGTTGATTATGGCGACAAAAGGATAGGCATTGCCTTGTCTGACCCTTTGTGCATCATTTCGTCTGCCTTTGAGGTTTATCAAAGCAAAGGCGAAGATGACGGAATTGCACATTTGGCTGAACTGATCAAAACCTATAATGTCAGTGATGTTGCTTTTGGACTTCCACTTAACATGGACGGCAGTGAGGGCGAGCGCGCTTTAATCCATAAAAGGATTGGGCAGAAACTTGAACAAATTGCCAGTGTTAAAGTTCACTTTATTGATGAAAGACTGACTTCGTCAGAAGCAGAGGATTATCTTAAACAAAGTGGCATGAAGTGGGAAAAACGTAAAGAAGTTATTGACAAAATTTCAGCGCAGATAATATTGCAAACTTACATGAATTCCAAAAAATAAAAGGGGATAAAATTATATGAGCGAAAAGAAAGTAACAAAAAAAGAACAGGCACAACCAGTTGATTTATTAGACGTGCTTCTTGACAAAAACAATAAAGAGCCTATTGTTTTAATGGATGAAAAAGGCAGACAAATCTCTTTTGAACAAGTTGCTATCATTCCTTATGATATCAATGACACAAAAGTTCTTTATGTTGTTTTGAAACCAATCGACAAGATTGACGGCATTGCTGATGATGAAGCTGTTGTTTTCCTTGTAGACCAAGACAAAAACGGCAATACTGTTTTAAGAGTTGAAGAGGATGAAGAAGTTGCAATCGCTGTATTTGATAAATACTATGACTTGCTTGAAGAAGCAAGAGCTGCTGCTCCTAAGAAAACAACAACTGCTAAAAAAGCTCCTTCTAAGACTGCAACAACTAAGAAAGCTCCTGCAAAAACAACTGCACCTGCTAAGAAAGTTGCTGGCAAAAAAAGCAAATAATTGTTTAAAACAAAGCACCACCTTTATTGGTGGTTTTTTTTGTTTTTATATTGGTATATATTTTTGCTTTTTGAGCAAACTATAATTACAAGGCTTGTCCTTGAAAACAGGAGGTGAAAACTATGTTTGGTAAAAAAGCCAAAAAAGAAAAGGCTTCAAAGAAAGCAAAAAACGCTAATGTTGAAGCTTCAACTGACACTGCAAAAAATTGCTCAGCTAAAAATTCTAGTGCAAAAAACAGCAAGTAGTCAATAGTTTTCAAAAAAAAAGAGGCGATTGCCTCTTTTTTTATTCTAATTAATTTTGTCTTTCAACAAGTTCTCTGGAAAGTTTTTCAAAAGTCAATTCAAAACTTGCTTGGCCTTTATTGCCAGAAACCACAGCTTTTGATGTTGTAAACTCACTGCGTTTTAACTGAACAGTAGGAAAAGTTTCTGTCAATTTTTCTTCATAACCTAAAATTTCATATTCAACTGAAACGTCAACAAGATAGATATCTTCATTCAAGAATGAGAACACTCTGCCGTTATAGATAAAAGCATTTTCATTACTAGCAGAGCCATTATAAACTGAAATGCTTTCAGTTATTGCACTTGATGGAGTTATATTTACATTCACGTTTAGATTTGTCACTTCTGCAAAGTTGATTTTAATGCCTGTCAGGGCAGTGTACATCATCTGCATTGGCGAACTTTCTGAGAAAACTCCTGTATAAGTTCCAGCGGTGTCAGCGCTCATGGCGAATTTATAGCTAGAATCCAACGAAATGACCTGTGAAGAATTTTTAACCCAACAAATAAATTGCCCGCCATTTTCAGTTGCCGTTAAAGTAACCTCACTGTTTTCAGCAATTTGAGTTGTTTTGTTTGGTCCATGAACTTCGCCTCGCGAACTGCTTTTTAAAACTTCAATGTTATAATAATTCACTTGTGAGCAAGCAGTTAACAAAAACATTGGCACTAAAAACAGCACCAAAACAATCATGAATTTTTTATTAAAAATCTTTTTCATAGTTATATTATCTCTATTTTTCTAAAATTTGTCAAATTATTTACTTAAATTTTAATTTTAAATTGAGTTTTTTAGAGTATTTTTTTTATCCTTGCATAAAATACATAGCGTAAGGAGTTTTTATGTGGGAGTTTTCCTTAAATTTGCGGTCTGAAAACTTTAGTCTGGCAAAACAACTTTTTTTATCAATAAAAGAGTTTTCATCTTCGCTTAGCGGGGTTGTAACTTCTCATGAAGAGCATGGCTATATCTCAATTTTGATTGGTGCTAAAAAAGAATATAAGCAAGACTATGAGCATTTTCTTTCAAAACTTATAACGCAAACAATATGTTCTTATTATAAGTCTGAGTTTTTAAGCCAAAATTTGATTTTGCCTCGTCATGATAAAATAGGCGTTTTTGCTTTCAAGAAAGCACTTTTAAATTTTGATAGAGAAACAGATTATTATATAATCGGGCGAAGTTTGGATTTTAACAAAAATTTATATCTAGAAAGTTTTTATAATTTTAAACTTGCTCCGCTTAAAGCCAAATGGGCAGAGCTTGTGTCTTTGGCTAATGAAAATCGTGATTATTTGATTTCAACGGATAGTTTTATCGACCTATTGAAATTTTTGATTGACAATCTTGATATTTGTGAAGAGGAGGTGGACATTATTGAAGAGCCAAACGGATACAAGCTTTATCTTGGCAAAGAAGATGACGAAGATTTTGCAAACAAAGTGTTAAATGAAGAAGCCCTTATCTCTTCAATTATTGACCTTGCGCCGCAAAAAATAAACTTATATTGTCATAATAATTCAAGTGCGACAAATCTTTTAGAGAAAATTTTTGACCAACGCATAAATGTGACCACGATTGGTTCGGCAGCAGTGCAAAAGATAAACAAATAAGTGCCTAGTGGCACTTTTTTTATATTATTTAATAATCTTTGTAAAATCGCTTGACAAATTGTTTTGAAAGCATTAAAATATTGTTGTTAAAATTGCTTTGAGCAAAAGACAAGTAGCATTATTTGATGTGTTCAGAGAAGAGGCGGTTGGTGAAAGCCTTAAACTAAAATAATCGTGAAACCACTTTGGCTGAGACAAGCGTTTAATATAAATGAGAGGCTATAATTTTAGCAATTAAGGTGGAACCGCGGTTTTAATTTAATCGTCCTTAAATACTTAGGCATTTGCTTTTGTATTTAAGGACTTTTTTTCAAGCCTAGCAGCCCAAGTGCGGCGCGACTGTTAGCAAAAAGACAGAAAATGCTTGATTTTTCCGTTCAACTTATAAGAAAGCAAAAAGCTTAACGCTTCTTTATTTCTGCGAATTGCTAATAAAGAAGAATAAATTAAAGCAAAAATAATGAAGCGTTAAAATTTTTCTTTTGCTTACTTTTCTTGTTAAGAAAAGTAAGTCATAAAAATAAAAAGGAGTATTTATGAAAAAAGAATTAGATGAAGGACTTCAAAAAGCGCGCCATAGCATGGCACACGTGCTGGCAAAAGCACTTATGGGACTCTATCCAAAAACAAAACTCACAATTGGACCTGCAATTGATGATGGCTTTTATTATGACGTCGACCTCGACGAACAACTTACGCCAGACCACTTCGACGCTATCGAAAAGAAAATGCGCGAAATCTTGAATAAAGGTGAATCTTTCACTAGAAAAGAAGTTTCTAAACAAGAAGCGCTTAAACTTTTTGCAGGCAACGAGTATAAAACTGAAATCATCAATGAGTTGCCAAACGACGCAACAATCACGTTATATTATACTGGCGATAACTTTTTTGACCTTTGCCGAGGACCTCACGTTGAAAGCACAAGAAATCTTCAAAATTTTGGCTATAAAATCCATAGCGTGAACGGTGCATACTGGCGTGGCAACGAGAAAAATAAAATGCTTCAACGCGTTTATGTTTATGCGTTTAAGTCTAAAAAAGAACTCGCCGACCACATTGCAATGCTTGAAGAGGCTAAGAAGAGGGATAACCGCAAACTTGGCAAAGAACTTGGGCTGTTTATGATTTCGCCAGAGGGACCAGGCTTTCCGTTCTATCTTCCAAACGGAATGATTGTACGCAATGAACTTATTGACTATTGGCATCAAATCCATAGAAAGGCAGGCTATAAGGAGGTTTTGACTCCAATTATGCTTTCTCGTCATTTATGGGAAACTTCTGGTCACTGGGATCATTATAAAGCAAATATGTACACAACAAAAATTGACGATACAGATTTTGCTATCAAGCCTATGAACTGCCCAGGTGGAATTTTGGTTTATAAAAATTCACCACATTCTTACAGAGATTTGCCTTTAAGGGTAGGCGAGCTTGGGCTTGTTCATCGTCATGAAAAGTCAGGCGAACTTGGCGGTATGATGAGAGTGCGTTGCTTTACACAAGATGACGCGCATATATTTATGACTCCTAGCCAAATAAAGGATGAAATCAAGGGCGTTGTTGAGCTTATTGACAAAGTTTATAAAATTTTTAATTTCACTTATCATGTTGAGCTTTCAACTCGTCCAGAAAACAGCATGGGCAGTGATGAGGATTGGAATTTGGCAACTGATGCTTTGAAATCTGCTCTTGATGAACTTAAACTTGACTATGTTATCAATGAGGGCGACGGGGCGTTCTATGGACCAAAGATTGACTTCCATTTGAATGACGCAATTGGCAGAACTTGGCAATGCGGAACTATTCAACTTGACTTCCAACTTCCACAACGTTTTGAACTTGAATACACTGGCGAGGATGGTGAAAAACATAGACCTATTATGATACACCGCGTTGTTTATGGTTCAATTGACCGCTTCTTTGGCATTTTGATTGAGCATTTTGCTGGCGCATTTCCGCTTTGGCTTGCACCTGAACAGGTTAGGGTGCTTACTCTTGCTGACAGAAACAATGCTTATGCTGAAAAAATTGCAGAGGTTTTGCGTAATAAAAACATTCGTGTTGAGCTTGACGAGAGAAACGAAAAGATTGGTTTTAAAATTAGAGAGGCATTATCTATGAAAGTGCCATATCTTATTATTGTTGGTGACGGCGAAGAAAGCACTGGCACAATCTCTATTCGTGGGCGCGGAAACGAAAGTGCAAGCGGGTTAAAATTGGCAGACTTTGTCGAAAGGCTTGAAAATGAGATAAAAACTAAAAAAATCTAACTGTTTTTGTTTTGAAAATTAAACTTTTTATGTTATCCTAAGGAGGAAATTGAATTTGGGCGGAACTATTGGCATTATCTTTGTTATATTCATCGCGTTTCTGTTCATATTTATATTCAAAAAATGAGCAACATTTGTTTTGACAAATTATGCTTTAAAATTATTTATCGGAGGTTAAAAAATGGGAATTTCATTAGTTCTTGCAAAATTGGATGTTGCTCAAATTGTGCTTATTGTGTTTATTGCACTTCTTGTGATTGCTTATCCAATCCTTATCACAAGACGTAACAAAAAGGAAAACACAAAACTTACTGAGCAAACAAACTCACTCAAAAGAGGAGATAAGGTTTTAACAACCAGTGGCGTTTATGGCACTATTGTTGACCTTCAACTTGAGAACGACAAAAAGATTGTCACAATCGAGACTGGAACTGAAAAGAAAAGAGGCTACATCTCTGTTGACGCTTATGCGATTTATACTGTCTTCCCAGATGAGAAAGAGCTTGCTGCACAAGAAGCCGCTGCCAAAGCCAAAGAGGAAGAAAAGGCTAAAAACGAAACAAAGCCAGAAACAAAGATTGCTGATAAAACTGAAACTCAGCCAGCAGAAGTTGTTGAGAATTCAGACGTCAGCGTTGAAGACGTAAAAGCTCAGATTTCTGGAAAGAAAAGCAAAAATAAATAAAGCAAAATAAAAATAATCTCTTTTGACGGAGATTGTTTTTTAATTGTTCTTAAAAAGCAGTCCTTTGCATACTTTATAGTATAAATTTTGTGCAAGGAGGCAATAAGATACATGAAAGCATTAAAACTCAGAAGAGCAAGAACTAAAGAGGTGAAAGGAGAAAGCTCTCTACTTATTAGATTTATAAAAGGCACTTTGATTGCTCTCTCATTTTCACTTGTAGGCATTCTCATATTTGCATTTATACTTAAATTTACTAATATCTCTGAAAGTGTTATCACTCCAGTTAATCAAGTTATCAAGGGGATTAGTATCTTTCTTGGGGTTTTTATTGCTTTGAAAAAACAAAAGGGAAACGGACTTGTTAGCGGACTTTTGATTGGCTTAGGCTTCACAATCGTGGCATTTTTGGTGTTTTCTGCTTTAAGCAGACATATCAGTTTTGATTTAAGTTTGCTTTATGATATGCTGTTTGGCACTATAATTGGCGGAATTTGTGGCATAATTTGCGTGAATATCAAAAAAAGTTCAGTTTAATTTAAAAAAATGTTTGACAGTTTCCCTTTATTCAACTATAATAGAAAGGAAGTTGATATCAAATTCGACAATTTTGGGCAGTTTTGTACCATTTCGTCGAATTCCGACTAAACATTTCTCAAAATATGAGAAAACAAACTTTTAATCTATTGAGGCTTTAAAGGGGAATTTTTTAATGAGTAAAAAGCGTGCTAGAATTAGATTTACATGGTTGGCAATCGTCGTTTTGATTGGCATATTGCTTGCTGTGTGTCCTTTTAATATTCCTTTCACAACTTATCGTTATAACGGCTTTGCAAATTCGATTTCTCTTGGACTTGACCTTTCGGGCGGTGTTTCGGTTGTTTATGATTGCACTCCTGCAAAGAATTCAAATTCAAGCGATATCACAAACGCTATTGACGCAACCTGTGAAAGGCTTGAACAAGTTTTATATAACGAGGGTTATAGTGAAGCAAGTGTAAGGCGACAAAGCGGGAACAGAATCAGAATTGAAGTTCCAAACGTGACAGACTCGTCTGAGGTTTTTTCATTCCTTGAAGACCCTAAAACACTGCACATGACTCTTGTTGAATGTACTGACCCTGACAATCCGCCAGAGGATTTTGTAAACGGCTTTGATATTGACAGTGTTAATGTTTCTATGCAAGAGGATAAGTATGGCGTTTCGGTTAAGTTCACAAGCGAGGGTGCTACAAAGTTTGCAAACTTGACAGAACAGGCTGCAAACGGTGAAAAGAAAATCTATATTTATCTTGGCGACATCAATGCTAACAATTTGTTTGGACAAGTTACTTGCGAAAGCAAAATCACAGGAGGGTCTACATTTATCTCTGGCGACAGCATGAGTGATTATGACTCTGCAAAGGAATATGCTTACAACATTATGAGTGGAACTTTCCAAGTTGAACTCACATTGATTGAAAACTCAGTGATTTCTGCAACTCTTGGCAAAAACGCACTCACTTATGGAATTATTGCAGGTGCTGTTGCTCTTGTGATTGTTATGCTTATTATGTGGCTTCGCTATGGCGACTTTGGACTACTTGCAAACTTTGCTCTTATCGTTTATGCTGTGCTTATGTTATTCTTCTTGCAAGCCATTCCATTTATTCAACTCACTTTGCCAGGCATAGCGGGTATAATTTTGTCGCTCGGCATGGCGGTTGACGGCAATGTTATCATTTTTGAACGTATCAAAGAAGAATATGCCAAAGGTAAAAAGATTCATCTTGCTGTTAAGAGTGGCTTTAAACGTGCGTTCTGGCCAATCTTTGACAGTAACATCACAACAATTATCACTTCAATCGTGCTTTATATCCTTGGCACTGCTTCAATCAAAGGCTTTGCGTTGACTCTTCTGCTCGGCATTTTGCTCTCAATGTTTACAACCCTTGTTGTAACAAGATTTTTCGTTAAATCGTATCTTCCGCTTAACAGCACAAATCCAAGAAAGCTTCGCTTGCACAGAGAAAAGGGTGTTGTGGAAATCAAAGAGGACGAAACTGAAAAGGTTGAGGATAATGCTATTCCTTTTACAGCACTTGAAACTCCTGAAAACGTAACAGGAGGTGAGAACAATGACTAAAAATTACAAAAAAGAAAGATTTTCTATTGATAAAACTATTGCAAATTCTAAATTTAATTATGCCAAGAACATGAAATGGTTTATTATTGCTCCGCTTGTTTTGATTGTTGTTGGCGTGATACTTTTGTTCACTGTTGGCTTCAATCTTGGAATTGACTTCACTGGTGGGTCAGTTGTCAAAGTTTATGCAAACTCTGACGCAAAAATCGAGGGTGCAAAAGCTTATAACCTTAATGATTCCGCTGATTATAATGAATTCAGACGCCAAATAGAGGATGTCCTTGATGATTTTGGCTTTAAAATCAAAATTTACAGAACTTCAACTATGACTATTGAGGGAACTTCTGCAACGGAAGAGCCTTGCGTTGAAATTCAATATCAAGATACTGACGGAAGTCAAAGAACCCTTATTAAAGAAGCTCTTCAAGCAAAATTTGGCTATGAGGACAAAGGCACTGAGCTTTGGTCTGGCGCTGTTACAGAGCCAAGCATCACAACTGCTACTGCTTCAAGCGAGTTACTCATGAACTGCTTTATTGCAATGCTTGTTGCTATTGTTTTAATTCTTGTTTATGTTGGCTTCCGCTTTGAGTTCACATCTGGTCTTGCCGCCATTTTGGCACTCTTCCATGACCTTTTGATTATGACTGCTTGTGTGCTTATTTGCAGAATTCAAATCAATGCTTCCTTTGTTGCTGCATTAGTCACAATTTTGGGCTATTCTATCAATAACACTATCATTATCTTTGACCGCATTAGAGAAAACAGAAAGAGCGGGGAATATTCTTTTGAGAAAGGCGTCGCTCAGGCAAAACAAAATGAAACTCTTGCCAATGCTTCTGTTAAAGAAACTATGACTCGTTCAATCTTTACAACGCTTACAACTCTTATCACAATCTCTCTTGTTGCAATCATTGGCGTTGCTGATATTCGCGAGTTTGCTCTTCCAATCATCTTTGGAATTGTTGCAGGTTTCTATTCTTCTGTGTTTATCACTCCTGGGCTTTGGGCTATGGCTTACAGACCAAGAAAAAAGAGAAAAAAAGAGGTTAAAACTGCTTAATTTTAGTTGTTTGTTGAGATAAAAAGGGGCTTTTTAAGTTCCCTTTTTTGACCTCAGAATTTTAAATTAACTATGTGTAAAATTTGTTAAAAATTATTGAAAAAATTTGAATTTTGCTATTGACAGCAGTCATTTGTTGTGCTAAACTAGACTCATGTTTATAAAGGAGAAATATTTATGATTAAACAAAAGAAAAATAAAAAATTTAGACCATTTTATGTTAAAAAAAGATTGTCAAACGGTGAAATTTTTACTGGCTTTTTGCTTAAAGCAACAAAAACTTTCACTCTTGCAAACGGCGACATTGTAAGAAAAGGTGAACGTGGCGGACTTGTTAAATCTTACAAATCACTTTCTCAAAACGGCAACTGGTGGATTGATGCAGATTCTATTGTATACAACGCTAAAATTTCAGACGATGCGCTTGTTATTAACTCTGTCGTTGAAAAGGGTATAATTTGTAATAATGCAATTGTTGAACATGGCGTTATTAAAAATGGACTTATTCGCGGAAATGCACAATGTGTTAGAAGTTATGTTTCTGGTAAAGACACTTGCATTAAAGGTATTGTTGTTGACAGTATCGTTGATAGTTCTGTTGTTGAGGGGAATTCACAGGTTGTGAATTCAACTATTGAAAAAGGTGCAAGAATTGGCAGAAAACATTGCAATAAACAAACGTGGTGCAAAAGCCTTAGAAGCCGTCACAATTTCAAATTCTGTTATTTCAGGAACATATGTTTATGGCAATTCTATCATTATCAACTCTAAGCCTAAATGCAAAGGAAAACTTAGAAATTGCATTATGGAAACTTCACAATTTTTAGGCGACACTCAATCAGAAGTTAAAGCAGAAAATGTTGGATTTCTTGCTGGTGCAACGCTTTAATATAAACCGAAACCTCTTAGACAAGAGGTTTTTTATTTAAAACAAGAATAATGCGAAAGTTATTCTTGTTTTTTGTGTTTTTTCAAGCAAAAATGCTTGACAACAATGTCGGATGTGTGCTATACTGCCTAAGTCATTGAGACAAATTTGCACTCGTGGTATATTTGCAGCCCGTTGCCTAGGACATGTGCTGGTTTTAAAACGAAACCACCAGCATCATAAAAGGTGCATTATGCACCTGGGGTTGGCTGTGGAGTTAAGAAAACTGCGGGGAAGGACAAAAACAAAAGGAGGAAAATTTTATGTCAGTAATTTCAATGAAACAACTTCTAGAAGCTGGCGTTCACTTTGGTCACCAAACAAGAAAGTGGAACCCTAAGATGAAAAAATACATTTTCACTGCAAGAAATGATATTCATATCATCAATCTAGAAGACACCTCTGCACAAGTGGATAAAGCTTATTTGTTTGTTCGCGATATCGTTGCAAGTGGTAAAAATGTTCTGTTTGTGGGAACAAAAAAACAAGCACAAGAAGCAGTTAAGGAAGAGGCTGAAAGATGCGGAATGTTCTATGTGAACACTCGTTGGCTTGGCGGTTGCTTAACTAACTTTAAAACTATTAAGTCAAGAATTGAAAGACTTAACAAACTCAATCAAATGGAAAAGGTTGGCGAATTTGAACTTCTTCCAAAGAAAGAAGTTGCATTGCTCCTTGCTGAGCGCGACAAACTTGAAAAGAACCTTGGCGGAATCAAAGAAATGAGAGAACTCCCAGGCGTTGTTTTCGTTGTTGACCCAAGCATTGAACATATTTGCGTTAAAGAATGCGTTAATCTTGGCATCCCTATGGTTGGTCTTGTGGACACAAACGGCAATCCAGACGGAATTAACTATGTTATTCCTGGAAATGACGATGCAATTCGTTCTGTAAAACTCATTGCAGGGGCTTTGGCAGATGCTGTTATTGAAGCAAGAGAGGGCGTTTCTATGAAGAAAGATGAAGTTGAAGAAGAAGTAGTTGATCTTGAAAAAGCTCTTACTGAAATCAAACCTAATCTTGAAATCGCAGAGGGCGTTGACGAGAAAAAGAAAACTGCTAAGAAAAAGCCAGCAGTGAAAAAAGAAAGCAAAGAAAAAACTGAGAAAAAAGACGAAAAAGGAGAATAATTTTATGGCATTTACAGCAAAAGACGTTGCGGAACTTAGAGCCCGCACAAATGCAGGTATGATGGACTGCAAAAAGGCATTGACTGAGTGTGACGGAGATTTTGAAAAGGCTACTGTTTGGCTTAGAGAAAAAGGTATCGCTGCTGCTGCCAAAAAACAATCTAGAATTGCGTCTGAGGGCGTTGTTGCTTCTTACATTCATATGGGTGGCAAAATTGGCGTTTTAGTTGAAATCAACTGCGAAACTGATTTCGTTGCTAAAACTGAAGCTTTCCAAGAAATTGCAAGAAATGTTGCTATGCAAATCGCTGCTGCTGCTCCAAAATATGTAAATATTGAAGAAGTTCCTGCACACGAAGTTGAAGCAGAAAAAGAAATTCTTCGCGCTCAAGCTCTTAATGAGGGTAAACCTGCCGCTATCGTTGAAAAAATGATTGAGGGTAGAGTTAAAAAATTCTATCAAGATGTTTGCCTTTTAGAGCAAACTTATGTTAAAGATTCTAGTAAAACTATCCGTCAATACATTGAAGAACAAACTATTGTTATTGGCGAGAAAATTTCTATTCGTCGTTTTGCTCGCTTCGTTCTTGGTGAGGGTCTTGAAAAACGCGTAGACAACCTCGCTGACGAAGTTGCAAAACAAATCAAAGGTTAATTTTTATGTCTTACTTTTCTTTAAAAGAAAAGTAAGCAAAAGAAAACTAAAAACAAAACGCTTAACAAAATGAAAATTTTGTTAAGCGTTTTGTTTTGCTTTTACTTGTTTTTTATAAATTAAAGCTTAAAATTAAACCGCATTACAATCTCTACCTCAGCGGAGAGATATCTGGTGCAGGCAGTTTACTAAAACATTATCTTTTTATAATGTCACATAAACCCTTGTATTTGTTTTTGTATAACTAAAACAAAAGAATAGATTTTTTTTAATTTTTATAAAAAAATATAATAAAAAATGGCTAAGGCATAAAAAACATTTGCTTTTTTATTTTATTTATAGTATATTATTAAGGATTGTATGCGAAATCTTTTTTTCGTGCAATAAATTTTATAGGAGATTTTATGAATAGCGATATTGAAGAAATTTTAAGTTCTTGTAAAGACGATGCTAACAAAGCAATTAATCATCAAACGGGCGAGTATCTTGTTATCCGTGCTGGACGAGCCAATCCTCACATTTTGGATAAAGTTTTCATAGATTATTATGGAATGCCAACTCCTTTGTCTAATATGGCAAGCATAACTGTTCCCGAAGCACGCATTTTGGCAATCTCTGTTTGGGACCAAAGCCAAGTTAAAAATGTTGTTAAAGCAATTGCTATGGCAGACCTTGGCGTTACTCCAAACGATGACGGAAAAGTTATCAGACTTGTTTTCCCTCCGCTCACCGAAGAGCGCAGAAAAGAAATCGTGAAAGACGTTAAAAAGATTTGCGAAGAAACAAAAATTGCAATTCGTGCATCTAGAAGAGATTCACTTGAAATGCTTAAAGACCTCAAAAAAGAGGGCAATCTTTCTGAGGATGAAATAGCTAATGCAGAAAAAGAAGTTCAAAAAATCATTGACGCTTTCTGCGACAAGGCTGACGAACTTTCAAAAGCTAAAGAAAAAGAAGTAATGGAGGTTTAAAAATCTTTCCGTGCTTAGGAGTATTAATTAATTTTGTTAAAAAGGATTGTCTATGTTTAAAAAATATATTCTAAGCGAAAATTTACCAAAACACATTGGAATCATTATGGACGGCAACGGCAGGTGGGCAACAAAACGCGGTTTGCCTCGCAATCTCGGGCATAAAGCTGGAATTGACGCCGTTGTAAAAACTATTGATGCTTTGATTAAATTCAAAATCAAAGCTGTAACATTCTTTGCATTTTCAACCGAGAACTGGAAGCGAAGCGAACAAGAAATCAATGGCATTTTTAATTTGCTTCGGGACTACCTTGCAAAAAATCAGAACGACTTTTTTGAAAAGGGCGTTAAAATCACCTCTATAGGCGATTTGACAGAGTTTCCGCAAGACCTTGTTGACCAGCTTGAAGATATCAGAAAGAAAACAAAAAACAATGATAAGCTTATTGTGAATTTCGCATTGAACTATGGTGGAAAAGACGATATTGTTCATGCGGTGAATAAACTTTTAAAAGAGGGCAAAAATCAGATTACTGATAAAGATATTTCAGATAATCTTTATACAAATTTCTTGCCAGACCCTGACTTTGTTATCAGAACAAGCGGGGAGCAAAGAGTGTCAAATTTTATGATTTATCAAATGGCTTACAGTGAACTTTATTTTCCAAAAGTTCTTTGGCCAGACTTTAATGAAAAACACTTATACGAGGCGTTAAAAAATTTTCAAAAACGCGACAGAAGATTTGGAGGTATTAAATGAAAAAAAGAGCTTTAACCGCACTTGGAATTGTTGTTGTCGTTGCACTTGCATTTGTTTTAAAAATGTTAGTCAAGGGCGGGGACTATTTCTTTGATGCGTTTATCTTGATTATAACTTGCTTTGCTTGCTTTGAATTTGCAAAAATGCTTAAAAGCATGGACAAGCCTTGTTATAAATATTTGGCAACTTTTTTCCCAGTTCTATTATTTATAAATCATATTCTTGCATTTATTTATGATGCTCAAATTGGGCTTGGCTGGGCTATTATTATTGATGTTTGTCTTGCTGTGCTTAGCTTTGCTGGGGCATTTGTCTATGGACTTATTTCATTCAGACGTTTCCAAAAAGAAATCAGACTTAAAAAACTTGAAAACACAACTCCTGCAAGACTTGCACTTTTCAGAGCTTTAAACACAAGCATTGCATTTATCTATCCTGCATTTTTGTTGATGTTTATGACTTTTATCAATCATTTTGCTGATTTCTCATCAACTTTTGCATTTGCTGAGATTGCTGAAAGCCAAGGAATAGCAATTGAAACAGTGGTTAGTTATGCAAAATATTTCTCTTTCACTGCTTTGATTTTTATGTTTGTTATTCCAGCAGCAACAGACACTTTTGCTTATCTTATGGGTAGCACGATTGGCGGAAAGAAACTTTGCCCAAAAATCAGCCCTAACAAGACTATCTCAGGCGCAGTTGGAGGGCTTGTTTGGTGCGTGCTTTTATCAATCTGTACATTCTTTATCTTGAATTCTATTCCAGTGATTGGAGTTAGTTTTGAAATGCTCGGCTTTAAAGTTTGGCATATTGCAATTATCTCTTTGATTTGTTCTGTTGTTGGACAACTTGGCGATGTTTTTGAGTCATTCCTCAAACGCAAAGCTGGCGTAAAAGACAGCGGAAAAATTTTGCCTGGTCACGGCGGAATGCTTGACAGATGCGATAGTTATGTTTTTGTAGCGCCTGTTTTACTCCTTGCGTTTAGCATTATTTTGCTTTGTCTATAATATAATAGATTGACTTGATATGCTTGCAATTTGTTTAAGGTGTGAGGGTTAATGATTGTTGTTTATATTTTGCTTGCTGTTGTGCTTTTGCTGTTTATGGTGCTTATTCATGAGTTTGGCCATTATGTTGCAGGCAGGGCATTAGGCTTTAAAATTGAGGAATTCTCAGTTGGCTTTGGCAAGGCTTTGATATCTAAGAAAAACAAACGCGGAGAGAAAATCTCACTGCGTATTTTTCCGTTAGGCGGATATTGTGCTTTTGCTGGTGAGGAAGATGACAAAGCAAGCAAAGGCTCTTTCACTGCTCAAGCTCCTTGGAAAAGAATTATTGTTTTTCTTGCTGGCGTAACTTTCAATTTCTTGACGGCTATTATTTTTTCTGTGATTTTGCTTTGTGCAGTTGGCTATGATGTGCCTCAATTTAATGGCTATGATAAGCCAAATACTCAAATTGAATACAGTGCAAAAAATAATGAATATTATACAATCGATGATGAGGCTGTTCCGACTGAGTTTAAGGGGATTTGGAATACAATTTTGCAAGAGGGCGATGTAATTTTTGCTATCAATGGCACTCATATAGATTTTGCTTATTCAAAAACATATAACGAACTTATTTCTCAGCAATATTCAGCTTTAAGAAAATGGCTTAATTCACAGCCTGCAGAGGGTGAAGAAGCTCATACACTTTCAAATTATGGCATCAATGGCAATGGCTCAATGACATTCACTATCAGACGTGATGGAGAATTCCAAGATGTTCAAGTGCCACTAATTTATGCCACTTTGACAGACAAGGATGGGAATGTAATTCTTCGTGAAGATGCGCCTGTGCATATTTTTACGATTGGTATGGAATGCAAAGCCTATAAGCATTCATTTTGGGAAGCCTTATCAAGATGTATCTCTTTTGCCTTTGGGCTTGCTTGGATTGTTCTAAAAAGCCTTTGGATGCTTATCACTTTCCAAATTCCAATCAGTCAAATTGGCGGACCTGTTACAACAATCGCAACAATTGCGTCTTTCACACAACAAAGTTTTTCAAGCATACTGCTTTTAATTCCTTTGTTATCGGCAAACCTTGCTGTGTTTAACGCACTGCCATTCCCAGCGCTTGACGGCTCGCATGTTGTGTTCACGGGAATTGAATGGATACGCAGAAAGCCAATTAATCGCAAAATTGAGAATATTATCCATATGGCAGGGCTGGCAATTTTGTTCGGTTTTGTGATAATAGTTGACATTTTGCATTTTGTGCTTTAAAATATAACTATGGAAGAATTATTCAAAAAACTTGAACAGCGCTTTGGCGAGAAATATTCACGATTTAAACTCTTTGATGTGGTCTATGATACATTGAATTCTGTTTGCACCATTTGTTTTCTATATCCTCAAAACAGCGAGGATATTTCAAATGAAGAGCGTGCGGAAATCTTAGGCTTTATTAAAGAGTTTTTTGCGTTGAATGGTGAAATAAAAATCAAATTCAAAAAGAGTTTTTTGGACGAACCTCTTGTTAAAAAAGAAGTTAAAAACTATTTTGAAGAATGTCATAAGGGGCTAACTCCATACATAAATTTAGACAACATTTCCAGTAAAACTGTTGAACTTAATGTAGAGATTGTTATTAAATTGAATGACGATATTTTGTCAATGTTGGACGAAAGTGCTATTCGACAAAAACTTATAGCCTATTTGCAACGCAAATTTATTGCAAGTTTTGAAGTGGATTTTCAAGAAAATCAAACTAAACTCCCAGAAACTATTGAGGCTGAGGATATCTTTGTTGCGCAAAAAAATCCTACAAAACGCTATAATGTTGACATTATTAAGAAAGCTATTGGCAACGATATTGTGCCGAAGCCAGAGTATATTTTTGATATAAAAACGCCAAAAACATCTGTTATATTGGCTGGCAAGACCTCTGATTGGGCAAAAAAGGCGTTTACTATCAAGAAAGGCAAGCGCAAAGGTGAGGAAAAACATTTTTACAAATTTAACCTTAAAGACAGCACTGGAATTATGGAATGCATTTATTTTTGTGGCAAAACCAACGAAAAAATAATGGATAGCCTCGCCGAAAATTGCAGTCAATTGATGCTTCTTTTTGTAGGGGATGTTGAGAAAGGGTTGAACGATAAATTGTGCTATAAAATAAGAAAAATCAGCCTTTGTTCACCTGTGGAAGCTCCCAAAATTCAAGAGCCAGAAGAGCAAATTGACAACAATATTGAATATATTAAAAACAAAAAGCCAGTTGTTATTCCAGAGCCTATCGAAACATCATCTCAGGATAGTTTGTTTGGAGAAAGGGCAAAATATAATGACCTGATTATGTCAAATGAAATCGTTGTTTTTGACCTTGAAACGACGGGCCTTGATCCTGAACATTGTGAAATTACTGAAATCGGAGCGGTCAAAATTGTTAATGGACAGATAAAAGAAATGTTTGCAAGTTTTGTCAGAACACAAAATCCTATTCCTGAGGAGATTACAAAATTCACTCATATCACTAACGAAATGGTCGCAAATGCTCCAAGTTTAAGAGATGTTATTATTGACTTCTATAACTACACACGCGGATGCATTATCAGCGGTTATAACATCATCGGCTTTGATATGAAATTTATCCAAAAAGCAGCCGCTAAGTTTGGAATCAAGTTTGATAATCAGGTTGTTGACGCTTTTATCATTGCAAGGCAGTCGCATATTAAAGCGGGCAATTATAAACTTGGCTCGGTGGTTAAAGCGCTTGGGCTTACGCTTGTAGACGCTCACAGAGCTTATAATGACGCTCAGGCAACAGCGCAAGTTTTGCTTGAACTTTCTAAATTGAAAAAGTGATATTTTCATTATAATCTTGCCTTGAAAAGTAAAGGCTTTTAGCGATTTTTTAGCGAAAAAATAAAATATTTTTTTGTCTTTTGTGCAAAATATTAAATGTGGACAGCTATATTGTCCATATTTTTTACATATAGTTCTAAAAAAATAACCAAAAAATATCTTATAATATTGAGATTTTTGTTTGACAAAATTTTTCACTTGTGCTATAATACAATTGTTATTATAGGAACAGGCGGCAAGAAACAAAAATCTTGTTAGCTAAAAGGTGGGGAAAAGTGAAAAAACACGACAAACTCAGTTCCCAAAATAACGAAACTGTGAACGTAAACAATCCTGTTTCTGATGCTGAAATTGACGACGAAACAGCTTTTGATAAACCTATGTCAAGCAACGCTTTACAAGACAAAATTGCTGACGACTTGGCACAAACCCAAGATAATTTAATTGATTCTAATTCAGAGCAATCTGATAAAAATATAGACAAAAAACTTAATAAAAAAGCTAAGAAATCCAAAGATAAAAACAAGCAGGCAAAGCCAAAACAACCTTGGTATAAACAACTTATTCCTTTGTCAATCGTTATGGTCGTTGGGATTATTAGCGGGGCAATCTTGGGAACATGGTATTACAGAAGCTCTCAAATAAATGTTGATTACAGCGGGTATAAAGAAGAGGAGTTGCGTGATGACACCATGGCTATTTTGCAGGAGATGATTGGCAAGACAAATCCGTCTCAGCAAGAACTTGATAATTGGGTGAATTTAGCAAAGCAAAAGGGTTTTGCTCCTGATGACCTGCCAGCAAGCAAAAACATTCTTTTGGCAGAGTACAATGCTTCAAAAGCAAAGTCATTCCAAGCTCTTGGCAGTGGCAAAGTTGCAACAATCACAACTCAAACTATTTATAGCAATAAGAGTTTTGATGGCAATGCCTATTCATTTGAAAGCATAAGTAAAGGGACTTTGACAATTGCTGACTGCTATTACATGAAAAATACGCCAAATCCAACAGTTTCAGTTATAAAAGGGACAAAAATTCAGCCAACCAGCGCTGTTTGGAATGGAGCAAAAACTGATTATACTCGTGATGAGTTCAAAAAATTGGCAGGCTCATTGCCAAGCAGTTTAAATCCGTACATTATCTCAACAAAGACAGTTTTGAACAATAACGTGTCTTATGAGGTTAGCACAAGCGAAGAGGGCAAAAAACTTTATACTTTTACAATCCAGCTTGATCCTATTGCCAGCGTGATCAACTATGTTAAACAGGTCAAAATGACCAGCGGACTTAGTGGCTATCCTGCTTTTGACGACATTACAATAACTTACACTATTGACGAGGACTGGAACCTTGTCACAACAGATATACTTGAACATTATGTTGTTTTCTATATAGCAAAAGCCCCTTGTACGGGCACTTTGAAAACAGATTATAAGTTCAATATAGACGTTAAATTGCCAGAAATCTTGGCATAAAACATAAAATCTACAGCTTTCATATGCTGTTATTGAGGGAAAGATGAAAAAACTTTTAAAGTATACAATGTATCTATTTGTTTATTTAATATTTACATTTGGGACTGCCCTAGGGGTTGTCCTACTTTCTCCACCGCCTGTTATCGATGAGGAAGTTGATAATGGTGGCGAAGATATGGACTTTTCTCCATTTTTAAGCTCCCTCATTGCAAAACTGACTTCTGAAAAAGCTATTTCAGCAAATTTAGAAATTGATATTGATAATGGCTATGACAGTTATACAATCAAGGTTGACGCTTTACTAGATATGGCAAATGGCTTTTCTGACATTAAAGTTGACGGCAAAATTATGGCTTATGTTAATGATGATGTTGTCAATGTTGATATAAAATATTGTGACAGCACTTTATTCTTCTCATTATTTAACGGCAATTATAAAATTTACACAAAGAACCTTATGGGTTCACTAACTCAGATTCTCGGAATTTTAAACATTCAAATGCCTGGGCTTGATACAGACGCTTTTGATCTTAGCTCTTTGTTGTTTATGCTTAACAACTTGACCGAAGAAAAAGGCGAGGAGCAAATCACTGCGACCATGACTTTGCCAATTATAGGCGATTTAACATTGATTTGCGACCTTAATTATTCTTTGAAACAAGTGACTATTCCTACAACAAACATTGACGAAAGCACAACAATAACTTTCAGCGGAGATATTGACTATCCAGGTGAGGCAAATATAGACGCGGTTGACGCTGACAAATATATTGATGCGACAAGTTTGTTTGATGCGCTCAGTGGCACGCTTAACTATCTCAATCGTGACTTTATCGGGCTTGATCTTGATATCAAATATAATGATCTTAGCTTTAAAGGAGAACTTTCTGCAAATCTTAAAGAGCTTTCGTCAGTTTTAAGCATGAATATTTTTGATAAAGAACTTAGACTTGTTGGGCTTGACAATATCGCTTATCTTGAATATGGCAATCTTAACTTCTCTTTCAATTTGGAGGAGAGCAATCTTGTGACTGATATTGTAAAACAACAGTTTGGCATTGATATTCCACTCGACATGATTACTTCAATTTTGACTGCTCTTAAAAATGGCAATTTGTTTGAAGTGCTTGGCGGATTTAACATCAAAACAGACCTTTCAACTATCGATTTAAGCATTCTTGAAAATGTTATTCATGAGGGTGATAGTTATTCAATCGTGCTTAAAGATATTGGCACAATTGGGCTTGTTATTGTTGAAAATGACTTGACTCAAATTTCTTTCACTGGCTTTGACGTTGAGGCTGTTATCAATACAATAACACCTAAACCTATATCTTTGAGCCATGAAAAAGACTGTTATATTAATCTTGTAACAGCATTGCCAGCAATTAATAATCTTGTTTCAACCTTGAAATATAAAAATATTATGGCTGACATCAATATGGCTGTTGGCGAAGTTAACATTGACGGAACTCTTCAAATTTTGAGAGATAACAATACTTTTGCTGGAATTTTGAACCTTAATGTATTTGGTCAAGATGTTAACATCACATATTTTAGAGAGAACATTTATATTCAAGTTTCTGATGCCAAAATCATTGGAAGCATCAATGATTTAGACGCTATCAAAGCTTTTGCAAAAACATACTTTGCTTTTGATTTTGATGAATTTTTCTCATTAACAAAAATTATTGACACATTCAAAGAGGTGACAGACCCTGCAAACTATGACGCTTTAATAAGCAGCATGACGCAAGAGGGTGATAAACTTATCCTTTCACTTGTTAAGGATATCCAAGTTGAAATCAAATCAAATGAGGTCTTGAATTCTGTTGTTGTTAAGGCAAACAATTTGGAAGTTATTGTTAACTTTGAACTTTCTAACGACAATGTAATCTTCCCTGAAATGAACGACCAAGAATTTGTTGAAGTTCATGATGTGCTTGGCGTTGCTGGCAATATTATAGACTTTACAAAGGCAAATTGTTTTGAACTTGACGGAGCTGTCAATGTTAAACTTTTAGGCTTTGACCAACTTTTCACTTTGCATTCTTTGAAAGTGGATATTCAAGATTTGAACAACTTAACTGCTTATGCTGAACTGGAATTTAACGGTGTTATCGCAAAACTTTTCTTTGCAAATAATGTGATTTATCTTGAAGCACAAGGCTTAAAAACTTCTCTTGCTCTTGACAATATTGACGAGCTTACAACTTGGCTTAGCGAAAGATTTAATGTTACGCTTGACACTTCTAATATTAATTTTGACTTTAACATTTTTGAACTTATCAATAATGCCAAAGTTGGCTTTATTCGTGAAGAGGGCAAACTTGGCGGACTTACTTTAACGGTTAACGATATTCAAATTGACGTATATTTTGATGACCAGATTGCAATCAGTAATTTGGAAGTTAAATATCAAGATATCAAACTTTCTTTAGCTTGTGTGTCAAATCAAAATGTACAAATGCCTGTTCCTGATACTTCTGATTATGTTACATTCAGTGAAATAACTAATTTTGTTGATGTTGTTTATGACTATGTAAGCAATAAGCAATTTAATTTTGTGGCTAACGGCACAATCACTGAAAACGGTCAAGAAAAAATGGGGCTTAGCGTTAACGCTGAAATCGATATGCAAAACAAACTTCAATTGTTTGCAAATGTTGCAATGACAGGGGATACAAATCTTGCCTTGACTGCAAATATTTTTGAGGATTATGTTTATATTGATTACAATAATCTTGCTTTGAAGATTAACTCACATGATATTCAAGAACTTTTGGTTATTGCTTGCAATATGCTTGGAATTGACCCATCAATTTTGCCATTCCTTAAAGATGTTGCAAACGGAATGGATGTAGATTTTGGCAATATCAGCAATATTTTCCCAAATCTTGACATGTCAAATCCTCTTGCAATGATTGCATTAATCAAAAACTTGAAATTGACTGAAAACAGTTTTGAAATTACCGTTGACACTTCAAAATTGATGAACAATGGCAAAAATGTGACTTTATCACTCAACCTTGAGAACAATAAACTTTCAACCTTGACAATCACAAATTTTGCTGTTTCAGATACTCAAATTTTGAACTTTACTCTTGATTTTGCAGATTTTGCAGGAGTTACAGCGCCTGACCAAGATAAGAATTATATTGACATTTCAAATTCAAATGAACTTATAAAGGCTATTATCAACACTGCCGAACTTAACTATTTTGAAATTAATGGCAACCTGAAAATTAACGGCAATCTGATTGGCATTGACATTAATTGGAATGTTCCACTTAATGTTAAGGTTAAACTTGACGAAAACAGAAATCCTGAAATCATGATGGTTATTGGCACAATCCCAACCTTGATTGGCGTTAATAATGACGTGCCTTATCAAAGCGGGGATACTGAAAGTGGCTCTGACAGAATGCTTTACGTTTATTACAAAGACGGCAAGGTTTACTTTTATAGAACTGAATATGTAAGTAGATTTTTGGCTAGCAAGCGCAAATATGAAAAGAAACTTATGACAACTGCTGACGCTGTGTTTGAGGATATTTTATATTACGTGCAATATTGCTTTGGCTTTACTGACAGTATTATGGACGCAATCAGGCAGTCAGTGGAACTTTCTAAAGGTCATAAGCCAAATCTTGGCAATATTTTGAACTATTTTAAAGCAACAGACCTTGTTCATTACGAACTTTCTGTGAATATGCACGAGCTTACAAATGACCCAAAAATGGGCGACATGACTATCGGTTTGGGTGTTATCAACAATGAGGAAACTGGCAATAAAAACTATATTGGAAATGCAACTTTCAATATGTATATGCCTCTTGCTGATGCGTTTAAACTGACCCTTTCAAGCAATGATTTAACTCTTGTTAACATTGGCAAAGAACTTGACTTCAGTGCTTTATATGGCTATGTGAACAACTATGAATACAACGAGGGTGCTGAATGGGAGGCTAGCAACGGCGAATGGAAAAAAGCAAATGAAATTCTTTACACTCTTCACTTTAACGAAAACGGTGGAGAGTTTAGAGAAAACATCACTCAGGCTTCTGGAACTGACCTGATTTTGCCTAGCTTTGAGCCAATGATTATTGATGACGGCGTTACTCGCACGGTCAGAACTTTTAAAGGTTGGTATACATCAGAAAACTTTGCAGACGGCACATTGTTTACAGCAGATAAAATGCCTCGCGGAGACAAAGAGCTTTATGCTAAATGGGAAGAGGAAACAAAGCATTATTATAATCTTGCATTTGTGACAAACTGCCAACAAATTTTTGATAACATCTATAAACTTGAGGGCGAAGAGATTGTTGTTCCTGCACTTACTGTAAAGCAAGAAACAGATGGACGCTTGACAACAACTTACGCTTTTGACGGTTGGTTTGAAAATGAAGATTTAACAATCCCATTTTTTGACAACGGTATTATGCCAAGTCAAAACAAAACTCTGTTTGCAAAATGGAGCGTTGTTAGCGTTGAAGAAACTTATCAATTTAAGCTTTATGATGGTGACGAATTGTTGCATTCATTCTATATCAAAGATGGCAATTTGATTGAACTTTCTGGCATACAAAAGGTTAACGATACAACACTTTTCTATATTGATAAAGAGTTCAGCAATCAATATACTGGTGACTTTATAATGCCTGAACATGATTTTGAACTTTATGTAAGAAATTATTATACTTTCTCAATCTATTCAGCTTATGGCAATGTTGTTTCATTAGATTATAAAGTTTTGCAAGGTGATAGTGTTGAAATATATTCTCAAAACAGCTATTATCTTGATGATGGCAGACAAATTCAACGTGATTACTTTGACTTTAACGGCTATAAAGTGAACGGCGAGCTTGCAGACTTAGGAACAACTTTTGTAATGCCAAATGCTGACATTCAAATTGAGGCCGACTGGTCAGTTTACACAAAACTTTATTATGAAGTTAAGTTTGCAACTGCTGATTACAGAGCAAGTGGCATGTGGGCAGGCTCATATTCTTGGGAAAGTCCGTCATTTACTCCAGCAACAGAAAAGCTTTTGGAAGGCACAATTATCAACTTAAATCAAGACAAATATATGCCTACAAGATATGGTAAAAACACTTGGGCTGCAAAAAAAGAGCTTTGGAAAGCAACTTCTTGGGGAACAAGCGCTTGGAAAGATGGAACTGATGGTGGAAGCGGCTTTACTTCATTTACAGTTACTGCAAACACAACTTTATATGCATGCTGGGCAAAAGCATAACTTGAAAAAAGAACACTTTTTGCGTGTTCTTTTTTATTTTTGGGCTATTTTATATAAACTTTTTATATTTGTTGTAAAAAAGAACCAACTTTTTATAAATTTAATGCAAATAATCCTTGATTTTTGGCAAAAAAAGTGTTATAATAATCTTGACTAGAATGTTGGGGAGCGGGCAGAAATGCCTCGCTCCCTGCTTCGTGTAAAAGGGAAATTTATTCAGGAGGCTTAAATTGGCAGGAAAAGTTAAAAGTATTTGCGAAGAAAAAGTCAATCCTATCATTGAGCAAATGGGTTATGAGGTTATTGAAATTGACTATTCAAAACACGTTGATGGCATGAATCTTATATTCTATATTGACAATGACAAAGGCATCACAATTGACGATTGCGAAAAAGTTACGCGCGCAATTGACCCAGTCTTGGAAGAGCTTGACCCAACGGATAACAAACCGTATATTCTTAGTGTAAGCAGTCCAGGAATTGACAGGCCACTTAAAACTGAGCGTGATTTTAAGCGCAACGAGAGCAAAGAAATTGAAATCACTTTATTTTCAAAACTTAATGGCAAAAAATTATTTAAGGGCGTTTTGAAAGCTTGGAGTGAAAGTCAAATTACAATCTTTGACGGAAAAGAGGATGTTACACTTGAACGCAAACTTATTGCTAATATTGCACCAGTGATTAAATTTTAAATTAAGGAGAAATAGAAATGATTAATAAAGATTTTTTCCAAGCTTTAAACGACTTGGAAACTGAAAAGAAAATTGATAAGGAAACCTTTATCACAACTTTGGAAACTGCTCTTACTTCAGCCTATAAAAAGATGTATGGCGAAGCTAAAAGCGCAATGGTTAAGCTTAATCCAGAGAAAAACACAATCAAAATTTTATCTTACAAAACTATTGTTAACGAAGTGACTGACCCTGATAAGGAAATTTCACTGGCAGAAGCTAGACTTATCAAAAAATCTTTCAAACTTGGAGATGTTGTTACTCAAGAAGAAAGCACAAAAGAATTTGGACGTATTGCAGCTCAAACTGCAAAGCAAGTTGTTATGCAAAAACTGAAAGAACTTGAAAGACAAATCGCAGTTTCTGAACTTTCTGAAAAAGAAGACGAACTTTTAACAACTATCGTTAAAAGAATGGATAACGGCACTATATATGTTCAACTTTCTGGCTCTCACAGCACAGAGGGGGTTATGCTTCCTACAGACCAAATCCCTGGCGAAAAATTCAATGTTGGCGACAGAATCAAAGTTTATGTAAAGAAAATCAAAGACGGCTTTAAAGGCCCTCAAATTCAAGTAACAAGAAGCAATATTGGCTTTGTTAGAAAATTGTTTGAGCTTGAAATTCCAGAGGTTGCAAGCGGGGATATCATTATCAAAAATATTTCTCGTGACCCTGGCAACAGAACAAAAGTTGCGGTTTATACTGAAAAGCCAAACCTTGACCCAATCGGAACTTGCGTTGGCTTCCGCGGTCAAAGAATCGACACTATTGTCAGCGAAATGAACGGCGAGAAAATTGATCTTATTGAGTATAGCGAAGATCCACTTGAATATATTGCTCGCGCTCTTCAACCAGCAAAAGTTCTTAGCGTTGAAACTAACGAAAGCTTGAATGCTTCTCGCGTTATCGTTCCTGATGACAAACTTTCACTCGCTATTGGCAAAAATGGTCAAAACGTTCGTCTTGCAGCAAGACTTACTGGCTGGAAAATTGAAGTTAAACCTGAAAGTTCTGTTCAGGCAACTGACACAAATATTTCTACTGACTATGAGCTTACTGAGCTTAGCGATGAGGAAATGCTAGAGCCTGTTGAAAACGATTTTGAAATGCTTGAACCACTTGACGATGATAATATTGAATAATCGAGGTGTTTTATGGAATGCCAAAGAATGTGCATTTGTTGCAGAGAAACCAAAGACAAAAGAGATTTAATCAGAGTTGTTAAAAACAAAGAGGGTGAAATTTCTGTTGATTTTACAGGCAAGAAAAATGGTCGAGGTGCATATATTTGCACTGATAGCGACTGCTTGAAAAAGCTTAAAAAAAATAAAGTGTTGAATAAAACTTTTAAATGCAATGTTTCTGACGAGGTGTATGACCAAATCTTAAAGGAGGTCTCGCTTGGACAGAATTAAAGCAAAGAACTATGTTAATATTGCAAACAAGGCTGGCTATTTGATTATCGGCAGTGATAAACTTGACGGATACAAACAAAAGCTTTATCTTGTGCTTATTGATAAAAATGCTGGCAAAAGTTCGTTAAAAATTGCAAACCGTTTTGCTGAGAACGGCATTAAACTTGTGCAAGTTGATAATCTTGGAGAGTTATCAGGAATTGCAACTTGCAAAATTCTTGGAATAAAAAACAAAAACCTAAGTGATTTGATTGTTGAAAATTTAACTTAAAAATTTGTTGTCGAAATAAGGAGAAAAAATTTGGCAAATACTATTGAAAATCTTAAAATTATATTTGATATGCAAAGAGAGGGTGTCATCAATGGCATGCATAAATCTGTGCGTGATTCCAAAGCGGACATTGATAACTTTGCAAAGAAACTTTCGGCTCGCAAAAGAGAAATTGAGTTTTTAAAAGAGCGTGAAGATCAGGCTGAAAAGGTTAAAGCTGAGCCTATTGAGGCAGAAAAACCACCAAAAGTTGAAGAAAAGGAACAAGTTAAAGAAACTGCTCCTGCTTTTGTTGACGGACAAAAACCATCTCAAAATAATTTTAGAAAATTCGACAACACAAACAATCAAAACAGAAACAATAGGCCAAATGACCAAAGATTTAACAATCAAAATCGCAATTTTAACGGGCAAAATAATAGATTTAACAATCAAAATGGGCAAAATCGCAACAACTTTAATAACGGACAAAATGGTCAAAACAGACAATTTGGCAACAGACCTCAAGGGCAGGGCAATCGTCCAAACGGTCAAAATTTCCAAAACAGAAATCAAAATCAAGGTAATAGAAAGTTTGGAAACAACAACTTTGTTTCAACAAAAGTTAATAATTTCCGTTCTTTTGACACTATGGAGCCTTTGGAAGTTAAACAAGAACGCGCTTATGGCAATAAAGCAAAGACTAATAAACGCGTTAATGTTGATGAACGCAAAAACAAGCGTTTTGCTGATGAAGGACGTTATAATAATGTTCTGATTGAGGACGAAAACGGCATTGAAGAAGTTAGTTATGGCTCACGCAAGGGCGGAATCAAGAAGAAAAAAGAAACTCCTGTTGTCATCGCTCCTGCAATTACAAAAGCAGTTATAACTTCAAACGAAATTACTATTAAAGAGCTTAGCGAAAAAATTGGTAAACCAGTTACTGAAATTGTTAAAAAACTTATGCTTCTTGGCGTAATGGCTACAATCAATTCAACTATTGATTTTGACACAGCTGAGCTTGTTGCAACTGACCTTGGCGTTGAACTTGAACTTAAAATTGATAAAACCTTTGAGGAAAAATTGCTTGAAAGTGCTGATGCTCAAGACGATGCAAGCTTGCTTGTTAAACGTCCTCCAATTGTGACTGTTATGGGTCACGTTGACCACGGCAAGACCTCACTTCTTGATGCTTTCCGCGAAACCAATGTTGTTGCTGGCGAAGCTGGCGGAATAACCCAAAGTATTGGCGCTTATCAAATTTCTTTCAATGGAGAAAAAATTACTTTTATTGATACTCCTGGTCACGCAGCCTTTACAGCTATGCGTGCAAGAGGTGCTAAGGCAACTGATATTGCAATCCTAGTTGTGGCAGCCGACGACGGCATTATGCCTCAAACCGTTGAAGCAATCAATCATATCAAAGCTGCTGGCGTGCCTATGATTGTTGCTATAAACAAAATGGATAAGCCAGAAGCTAATCCTGATAAAGTTAAACAACAACTTACTGAGCATGACGTTCTTCCAGAAGAGTGGGGCGGTGATACAATTGTAGTTCCTATTTCAGCCAAAACTGGCATGGGGCTTGATAATCTTAAACAGACAATCCTGCTTGTTGCAGAAATGCAAGAGCTTAAAGCTAATCCAAACAAGACTGCAACTGGCGTTGTTATTGAAGCCGAACTTGACAAAAACAGAGGCCCTGTTGCTTCTGTGCTTATCCATAATGGAACTCTTCATGTTGGCGATAGCATTATGTCTGGTATCACTTTTGGTAAAGTGAGGGCAATGTATAATGAGCATGGCAAACCTGTTAAATCAGCAGGACCATCTACACCTGTTTCTATCCTTGGCTTTAATGAAGTTCCTGTTTCAGGCGATCAAGTTTATGCTGTTGAAGAAAGCTTGTCTAAACAAGTTATTCAAGAACGCATTGACAGAATTAAGAAAGAGCGCGCCAAAGAAACTTCTGGCGTAACTCTTGATAACTTTATGAATAAAGTTCATGAGGGAACTCTTAAAAATCTTAATATCATCATCAAGGCTGACACAATGGGCTCTGTTGAAGCTCTTAAATCAACATTGCTTCCTATTGCAAACGAAGAAGCAAAAGTTAATATTATCCATGCTCAGGCTGGTGCTGTTACAGAAAGCGATGTTATCTTGGCTCAAACAACAGGCGCAATCATCATTTGCTTTAATCAAAAGCCTGTTCCAAAAGCAAGAGCGCTTGCTGAAAGTCAAAAGATTGAGATTAAAGAATATAAAATCATCTATGAAATTGTTGATGATATAACAGCAGCAATTTCTGGAATGCTTACTGTTAAATATGAAGAAAAATACATCGGAAATGCTGAAATCAGAGTTGTATTTAAACTTTCAACAGCTGGCAAAGTTGCAGGAAGTTATGTCAAAGACGGCAAAGTTGTGCGCAATGCAATTGCCAAAATTATGCGCGACGGCGAAGAAATTGGCGTAACAACTGTGGATTCTATTAAAATTGTTAAAGACGAAAAAGCTGAAGTCGCTAAAGGCTATGAATGCGGTATTAAATTGCATGATAATATCGAATTTAAAGAAGGCGACTTGATTGACTTCTATGTTAAAGAACCAATTAAAAGGGGATAGTTTATGTCTAACAGAATTGATAGAGCAAACAGCGAAATTCAACGTTGTCTTGCCGAAATCATACAAACAAAGATGAATGACCCTCGTCTTACAACTCTGATTTATGTAAGCGAAGTTAAGGTCACTCCTGATTTTAAATATTGCAAAGTTAAGATTGGCTTGGACGAAGATAATGAAAAGACTTTGAACGAAGTTATTTCAATTTTGCAAAAAAGCGAGGGCTTTATTAAACGTGAACTTGCAAACATGGTGAAAATGCCGCAAGTTCCACGCTTAACTTTTACAATCGACAAGGGGACTCAGGCTACTTTCAGAATAAATGAAATCTTGAAAAATCTGAATATTCCACATGGAGATGACAATGAATAAAAATAAACAATATAAAAATCTTTTTAGAGAAATCAAAAAAGCAATTGTTATGAGTGGCAACAATGTTGCCATTTTGATGCATATAAACCCGGACATAGATTGTCTGGGTTCTGCATTTGCTTTAAAAGAAGTGCTTGAGGGGCAGTTCAATAAAACTGTTACAATCTTTAACACTGATACATATACAAATTCCTCTAAAAAGATTTTTGATATTTCTAAGATAAAGAAAAGCAAATTTAACAATAAAGACATTGACCTGTTGATTTCTGTTGATGTTTCCACTCGCCAACGCCTTGGCATTTATCAAGAAAATTATGAACAACATCCAAACACAATCAAAATTGACCATCACTTGAATATTGATAGTTTTGGCAAAATTGAACTTGTAAATTCAAATTATTCATCTTGCAGTGAAGTCCTGCTTGAACTTTTTAAATTTATGAAAGTTAAATTTACTGAGAAAATCGCAACTTATCTTTATGCAGGGCTTTCTGCTGATTCTGGCTCTTTTAAAAATGCAAATACAAATTATCAATCATTTGAACATGCTTTATTTTTGACAAAACTAAACGCAGACAGAGATTTTATCAATGACTGCATTTATCGTGCAGAGGACATGGAATATATCAAAGTGACAAAATTTTTATATAATCATTTTGAAATTATTGACGGGCAAATTGCTTATGTTGTTGTTACATTGAAAGATTTGGAAAATTTGGGCGTTGATAGACAAGCCTGTGACGGGTTCAGTTCTAAACTTAATTCGATTGATGGCATCAAAGTTGCTTGCTCAATAATGGAAGTTAAAGAAAAAGAATATAAAATTTCTTTCCGTTCTCGAAATGATTATGAAATTTCTCATTTTGCTGAAATTCTTGGCGGAGGCGGACATCTTAATGCTGCGGGCGCTACAGTTTATTGCAGTAAAAATTTAGCTAAACAAAAAGCAATCACTGTTATGAAAGAATGCATTATTGAAACGGAAGCTCAATTTTAAATCAAATAAAAAAAGGAAACTGCTATGACAGGAATTGTTTTAGTTAATAAGCCAAGAGGGTTGTCGTCTAATACAACAGCCAATATTGTTAAGGCTGTGACAAAATCAAAAAAGGCAGGACATCTTGGCACGCTGGATGTGGCAGGCGAGGGGCTTCTTCCTGTCGCACTTGATAAAGCTACAACGCTTTTTGATTATTATCTATCCAAAGATAAGATTTATAGAACAACTTTCGAATTTGGATATACAACTGATACTCTTGATTTGGAGGGACAGGTTACTGATAAAAATGAGGTGATTGTCACCCAAAAAGAAGTGTTAAATACTATTCCAAAACTTGTTGGCAAATATCCGCAAATGCCTCCTGCTTATTCCGCTAAGAAAATTAACGGGCAAAAAGCCTATGACATTGCAAGGGCGGGTGGCACTGTTGAATTAAAGCCAAAAGAGATTGAAGTTTATTCTATTAAACTTTTGCAAGAGATAAAGCAAAACGTGTTTGAGTTTGAGATTCACTGTTCAAGCGGAACATATATCCGTTCGATTTGCAGAGATATGGCATCACTTTTATCAACATATGGTGTTATGCAATGCATACTACGCACAAAATGTGGAGATTTTGACTTGAAAGACGCTTTTACATTAGAGGATATAAAAGCAGGCAAATTTAAGATTATTCAGCTTGAAGATTTGTTTTCTTATCAGAATATAGTTTTTAATGATCAAGAAACGGACAAACTTTTAAACGGGGTTTGGCTTAATCTTAAAAAAGAAAACGGACTTTATAAAGCATATGGACGCAATCAATTTCTTGGCGTTATTGAGTTGCAAAGCAATACAGCCAAGTTTAAACTAAGATTTATTTAAAAGGAGAATTTATGGCAATCGTTTTTGGCCCATCTGGAGTTGGTGAGGCTGGCATAAAAGAGGGCATTACAATCAATAAAGTGCCTGAATATATCAAAAGCAAAGGACTTGACGCATTTGAATATTCTTTTGGTCACGGCTATAATATGTCTGTTAAAACGGCTCTGCTTGCTGGCATGAAGTTTAAACAGCATGATATTAAGCTAAGTTTGCATGCTCCTTTCTATATCAATTTTGCAAATCCAGATGATGTTATGTATCAAAAGTCAGTGGGCTATTTGTTTACTGGCATCAAATTTTTGAGAGCTTTTGAGGCCGAAAAACTTGTATTCCATTCTGCTTCTTGCGGAAAACAGGCGCGTGAGGACGCTTTTAAATTAACGTTCAATCGTTTTCAGGAAACATTTGACAAAATGGAAGAAGATAATTTGCTCGATGGGCTTTTGCTTTGCCCTGAAACTATGGGTAAAAGCATGCAAATTGGCACATATAATGAAGTGGTTGACCTTTGCACAGTAAATTCTCATCTTGTTCCAACTTTTGATTTTGGTCATATAAATTCAATTATGCAAGGCGCGTTAAAAACTCCAGAAGATTATAAAAAAATATTTGACTATGCCATTGAAAAACTTGGCTTTGAACGTATAAACAATTGTCACATTCATTTTTCTAAAATACAGTTTGGCGATAAGGGAGAAATTCGTCACCTTAATTACACCGAGGACGATTTCTATGGCCCTAATTTTGAACCTCTTGCTGAGGTTTTGCATGATTATAAACTTTCGCCGTCGGTCATCTCGGAAAGCATGAGCAATATGGTTGACGACGCAGTTTTGCTCAAAAAAATTTACAATAGCATTAAAAAATAATGCATGAAAAATATATTTTTTTAATTTATTTTTAGTTAAAATAATCAAGTGGAGCGCTATATTTATGACAAAAAATGATTTGATTTACAATCCAGAAATTAGCAAAGAAATTTTTAACCTTGCAAAGAAGTTTAAAAACAATTGTCAAAATGAAGATGATATAATACGTTTTTGCCAAATTTACTTTCGTAATTTTATATTTAAAAACTTAGCAAGCAGCAATTCCATGTTAAAATTTAACTTTGACACTCATACTGAAAATGAGAAAAAGAAAGATTATCGAGAATCTGCACATCAATCAGCTGGCACAATAACTTATTATTTGGATCATTTTATGCCAATTAAAGAAAAAGATAGAATTGCGGCTGCTGACTTATTGAACAAATTGGAAGAATTTAATGAGTCAGCCGAATTAAGTGAATTTAAGCAAGAGTGTTTTAAATTTTTTGAATTGGCATGCACTTCAGGGCATGAATACAGGCATTTTTGCCAATACATTGATGAAATGAATTCGAAAAATGCTAAGCCAGAATTTGATATTGACTTAAAAGTGCTTGAAAGTTATGAAAGATTTTTTTCATCAGAAGACCTTGTCAGCATGATTGAAAAATTTATTCCGAATTTTCTTGACGAATATATAAAATTGAATAATATAACTGATATGTCAAGATATCAGGCTAGGCTGGATTTGAATCATGCATTATACAAACAGTTGCGCCATGAAGAAGATGCCAGACTGAGCGGAATAAAATTAGCTAGTGAATTTTTGGATTCGCTTTTAAATGACCAAAATTGCGATGATGAAGTAAGGGGTTTTATTGAAGGCTGTAAACTTGTGGCGAAATTTGAATATCAAAATGAAAAGCTGCATGGAAAAAATTTGGGGGCAAGATACTGTACAGATATGTTATTTGAAGCTATAAAAAGCACGCCTATTGAAGAAATAAAGGAAAAAATGAAAGACGCAACTGACACTTTGAAATGTCAGTTAGTCAATGCCAAACTTGCAACTCTTCGAGAAAGCAATTTGGACGCAGTGAGTTATTATAAAGCAATTGCAACGCTTGGCAAAAATTATGTAGACTATAACAGCGCGCGTTACATATATTTGGCAAATGCTGACCCAAAAACATTGCTTAACGCATTGCAAGACCATATTGAATTTGGATTTGAAATTATCAATAATCTTAATTATGGCAATGAAAATCCAAAAGCAGCAATTTATCTTACTGCCGATGAGGTGAGCGAATATGCTTTAGATTTGGCCAAAAAGGGGAAATTTCAACAAGTTTATCAAATTGCAATGGCAACGTCAATGTTTGACTTAGAAAAGAATAAAGAAGAGCAAATCAGAAAACAGGCTATTTTTGAAAAACTTCAAAATAATGAAGAACTTTGTAAATTTACAGATACGGCTGCCAAAAATATTTTGCATTTGTGTAAACAAGATTTGTCATTATTAAACAAAGAGCAACTTCAGTTTTTAAACACAAGTTTATATGTTTTTGCAACAAACAAAACTTTATATGACGTTGAACTTGATGAAAATGTTAATGTTTTTGATATTTTAAATCCTTTTAAAATTGAAGAAGAAATAGAGCAACGCTAAAAAACTGAATGATAGATTTTTAAAAATTAATTACAAAAAATACTAGACAATTGAGTTTTTATATGTTATAATATACAAGAAATTTATTGATTTAAGGAGATTTTTATTTATGATTACTGCTGGCGAATTCAGAAAAGGCGTTACTTTTGAAATGGAGGGGGCTGTTTATTCAGTTGTTGATTTCTTGCATGTTAAACCTGGCAAAGGCTCTCCATTTGTTAGAGCAAAACTTAAAAATGTTATGACTGGTCAAGTTAAGGAGCAAACATTTAACCCATCTGATAAATTTACTGTTGCTGTTATTGAAAAGAAAGACATGACTTATCTTTATAACGATGGCGAAATTTATTATTTCATGGACGCTGAAACTTATGACCAAATTCCTCTTAACAGAGAGAGCGTTGAAGATGCACTCAACTTTGTGAAAGAAAATACAAATGCAACTATGTATTTCTATAAAGGCAATCCATTTTCAGTTTATCCTCCAACTTTTGTTGAGCTTGAAGTTATTGACTGTGAGCCTGGAATTCAAGGGGATACTTCAAAGTCTACAAACAAGCCTGCTAAGGTTGAAACCGGATATGTTTTGGGCGTGCCACTTTTCATCAATATTGGCGATATGATAAGAATTGATACACGCGACGGCTCTTATCTTGAAAGGGTTAAATAAGTGCAAATTTGCACTTATTTTTTTTAATATTGATATTGACTTGGGCTAAATGTTGTGTTAAAATATAAGCAACAAAGGAGAAAATTATGTTTGTTCAGGTTAAGTCAAAAGAAGAAGTTAAAGGGGCATTTGAAACTAATCCAAGATTTGTATTTAGAGAAAAACGCAACGACGACGGTTCTCTTCAAAGAATTGATATTGGCGTTTTAAGTATAAGAAATCGCTTGAATATTTATTGGTATAGCATGAGAAATGATTTTGACGTTCACTGTTGGAATAAAAATGAGCAAAAATATTCTGGCGATAGCATACAAATGATTGTTAGAGCTCACTTGATTAGAACTAAGGGTGATAAATATTATAACGCGCTTAAAAATCATATCAGAAAATATTCAAAAGAACCTGCATACGATATTGAAAGTATTGAAAGATGGCTTAACGCTGGAAAAAACAAAGAGCCTAAAAATGACGATGCCGAAAGGCAATAAAAATTATAAAACAACTCTTTTTAGGGTTGTTTTTTTATGCAAAAATTTTGTTGAATTTTGTTTTTCTTTGACCTATTGTTATTTTGAAAAATCGCTCCTCATAGTCTATTGCAAGAGGTGAGTGTGTTACAAAAAATTTTGCCTGAAAACATTTATTCGGTTATCTCTGAAAAAGTTTCGCTAAAAGCTTTGAATGAAATTCGCCTGCGCGCGGACAAGCCTATTGTTGTCATTCTGAATGGTCAACGTTTTTTTCTTGGCTATAACGGACTGACAGCAAACTTGACAGAAGCCTTAACTGCAAGCAAAATTATGATTGAGGATATTATTTTTAGAGCCAGCGAATGCTCGATTTATTCTGTCAACGAACAAATCAAAAAAGGCTTTATTGTTACGCGCGGCGGAATTAGAATTGGCATTGGCGGTGATATGGTGGAAGAAAATGGAGTTATCAAAACTATGACTAATTATAACTCGATTAATATTCGTCTGCCTCACGAAATCAAAAATTGCTCACTTCCGATTTTTGATATGATACTTCAAAATGACCAAATAAACAACACGCTTATTCTTTCACCTCCTGGGGCAGGCAAGACAACTATGCTGCGTGATTTTATTTGCCAACTTTCACAAAGAAACTATGCTTTTAATGTTTTGGCTCTTGACGAAAGAGGTGAGCTTGATTTGGGAACTGCAAATTGTCTTGGGAATTTTGCTGACAAGATTTCATTTGCTAGAAAAAAGATAGGGTTTGAGAATGGCATTCGGTCGCTTAGTCCAAATCTTATTGTCACGGACGAGCTTGGCACGCAAGAAGATATTGAAGCGGTGATTTATGCAAGCAATTGTGGTGTCAACTTGCTCGCATCGGCGCATTGCGACACGATTGAAAACTTTATGAAAAAAGAAGCATTTAAAAATGTGATTAATTTAAAAATTTTTAAACGATTTGTATTTTTATCTTTAAGAAACGGACCTGGCACAATTGATGGTGTTTATAATGAAAACTTTTCACGAGTTTTGAATTAGCGAGGTGTTTATGAAGTGGATTTTGATTGCTGTTATTTTTGGGGTTTGCGTATTTATAGGTTTTATGTTTTCTTTAAAATATAAGCGCAGATCAAACTTTTTTAAAGCTCTTGTGCTTTTGGCTCAAAAGCTTGATGTGGGAATAAATTTTTCACGAGAGCGATTGCGCTCATTGTTTGACGGACTTGATGAAAATTTGAAAAAAGACCTCATAGGCATTGGCGGCAATTACACAACTTATTTGGATGGCAATGGTGAGTTATCGCAAGCAGAACTTTTTAAAGGAATTAACATATTGAAAGAGCAAGAAAAAGAAGTGGTTTTTATGTTCTTTAAAATGCTTGGCAGAACTGATGTTGACAGTCAATCAAAGGAAATAAAGAATTTTGAAAACCGTTTTCAGGATATGGCGACAAGCGCTATCATGGACAACAAAAAATATGGTGGGTTATCTGTCAAAATGGGTTTAATAATGGGGCTTTTGTCAGCGGTGGTGTTATGGTAGGAGGGCAAATGGGCGTTGAGATAATTTTTAAGATTGCCGCAATCGGCATTCTGACCGCAATTGTCGGTCAAATCTTGAAACAGACAGGAAAAGAAGAAATCTCGTCTTTGGCTACTTTGGCAGGGCTTATTATTGTGCTTTTGATGGTTTTAGGGCTTGTTGGCAACTTATTTGATACTATAAAAACAATGTTTAATTTTTAGATATTGTATTATGCATTGCATACTAGCCACTAGATATTGATTTTAAGGAGTTAAATGGAATTAATTTTTAAGATTGTTGCAATTGGGATGATAACCTGCATTGCAACACTTATTATAAAACCTATTCGAAGCGATTTTGCGCTGATGATAGCACTTGCAGGTGGTGTCATTATTTTGGTTATGCTTCTCAATTATCTAACTAGTGTGTTTGACACTTTTAATTTAATAATCAATTCAACGGGCATATCTTCATCGCTTTATTCTCTTGTTCTGAAAATTGTCGGCATTGGCTATTTGATTGAATTCTCTGCAAGCATGTGCAACGATAGCGGAAATTCGTCCTTAGGTGATAAAATCTTGTTTGGCGGAAAGATTGTTATCATGGTTATGGCATTGCCGATTATAACAAACATTTTACAAATCATTGCGGAGCTTTTGCCAGCATGAATAAATTAAGATTTTTCAATCATTATCAGACAAGAAAGCAAAACTGCAAGCGCTATGCATTAAAAATATTAGTTGTTTTGCTGTTCGCTTTTCTTTTTGCTATGCCAATAATATCCGCCACCAGCAAAGAGGTCGCTTGCGCTGATAACATTTCTTCAACCGAACGCGACGAGGCTTTAAAAGAACTTCAAGACTCAGTTTTGGCTCAACTTGAAAATTTAAACCTTTCTCAAATCCAAGACATATTGGACTCCCTTGACCAAGCGGGTAGCGAAATCTTTGGAGGCGTTAGCTTTAAAGATAAAATTCTCAGCATGATTACTGGCTCTTTCAGCGAGGGCAGAGAAAGTTTTTGGCAAGCTTTGATTTCGCTATTCTTTGACGATTTGGTCGCTGTTTTACCAATTATGGCAACAGTTATCGCAATCGCAATTTCTGGCGGAATGCTTCAAGGGTTAAGACCAACGTCTAATTCAAAATCTATTCAGGACGTTATTCATTTTGTAACTTACGGCATTATTGTTGTTATTATCCTGGGGGTTACGGTCAAAATGGTGACAATGACTGGCGGAACTATTAATTCGATAAAAAATCAGATGGATGCCATTTTTCCAATAATGCTAACTCTGCTGACTGCTCTTGGTGGAAGCACAAGTGTTAGCGTTTATCAGCCTGCAATGGCACTTCTCACTGGCTCTATTCTTAATCTGTTCACTTATATCCTGCTTCCATTATTCATCTTTTCAACCATTTTTAGTGTCGTGTCTAATCTTTCTTCAACAGTTAAGTTTGACAAGTTCACGTCTTTCTTTAACAGCACATTCAAATGGCTGACGGGGCTTGTTTTTACAATCTTCTCTGCGTTCATATCAATTCAGGGCATAACTGCTGGCGCAGTTGACGGAATCTCTATCAAAACTGCCAAATATGCAATTCGGTCTTATATCCCAATCCTAGGTTCTTACATCAGCGACGGCTTATCTATTATTATTGCGTCTTCTTCGCTTATCAAGAACGCTGTTGGCGCAGCGGGGTTATTGTTATTGATTGCGACTGTGCTTTCTCCATTGTTAAAACTAATCATATTTATGCTATGTTTAAAGCTTATGGCGGCTATTATTGAGCCACTTGGCAATGCGCGTGTAGCCAATTTTATTTCAGGCATTGCCAAATCTATGGTGCTTCTAATCGCGCTCATTATTGGCGTTGCATTTATCTATTTCATTATGCTTGGGCTTATAATGTGTTCTGCTAATATATTTTAAGACTAATTTTTAGTTATTACTTTTCTTTTTTGAAAAAAAGAAACAAAAAACTTCTACCGCTTAACGCTTTTTAAATTCGCTTATGTCAATTTCTTCGATATATTAACCTGCAAATTTTGCAAAGCGTTAAGGAGAAAAATTATTTTATTATTATTTAAAAAATTAATAAAATAAAAGTCTTAAACGCTTTATTAAATACGCAGATACATCATAAAGAAAAATTTACTTAAAGCGGATTTATTAAAGCGTTTAATAGTATTCTTTTGGTTACTTTTCTTTAAAAGAAAAGTAACTCAATAAAAAATTAAATCAAAAAGGAGGTGGAGATGATAGGATCTATGTCGGCATGGATAATGTCAATAGCAGGGATTGTGTGCCTGTCTGTGCTTGTTGAACTAATATTGCCAAATGGTCAAATGCATAAATATATCAAAGGAATATTCTCGTTTATAATCTTGCTTGTTATCATTTCGCCAATTCCTAAAATCTTGCATAAAGATTTTGACTTCTCTAACATGTTTGGCAACAGCGACATTGTTGTGCAAGAAGATTATCTTTATCAGCTTAATCTTGACAAAGTTTCGGCTATGCAAAAGGATATCAATAATCAAATCTTGGCATGCGGATATAACAATGTCGACGCACGGATTGATAGTGATATATTTGCTTCGCAGATTATTGTAAAAGCAGTTTATGTCGATATTAGTCGATTAATCATATCCCAAAATGCCGTGCATAAAGATATATCAGACGTGAAAAAGGACATGCTTAAAATTGCAACAGCCGTTGTAAAAATCGAAAATGAAAGGGTGGTGTTTAATGAATAAAATATCAACAAGTTTAAAAAGTTTTTGGGAAAGAATAAAAAAAGTTAAACATATTGAAATTTATCTAACAGTTATCTTTGCACTTATTATAATTGCCATCTATTTGTCCAGTTTAGGGTTAGGCAAAAGCAAGGCTTCGTCAAATATCGACAATAATAATCCTGAAAATATTGTAACATTTTCTAATTCTGCGGAATATACGCACTACTTGGAGAATAAGTTAGATAATGTATTATCCAGTGTCAAGGGCGCAAGCAATGTTAATGTGATAATAACTCTTGAAAGCGGGTTTGAATATGAATACGCAACCGAGGAAGAGACCAAGCAAACTGGGCAAGGAACAATAACGACCACAAAACTTGTTTTGATAGATGGAAAACCTGTTGTGGTGAAGGAATATTATCCAACTATCAAAGGAATCGTTGTTGTTGCAAAAGGAGCAGAAGATGTAAGAGTCAAAATGGACTTAATAAACCTTATACAAACAGTTGTTGAGGTTCAAAGCGCCAATATAACAATATTGGCAGGAAATTAAAAGGAGAGGATTATGAAAAAGAGAACAAAAATCATTATTTTAACTGCTATGGTGTTACTTTTAGGAGTAACAGGCTATTTGAACATTATGCTTAACAGTGGCGTTAAAAAGCCAGACGATTCAACCACCACAACTACAAGCTATTTTACAGCTTACAGAACAGACCGCGAAACAACTCGTGACCAAGAAATGCTTTACTATGATGCTATCATTGGAAGCGACAGTGCAACAGCAGAGGCTAAAGCAAATGCAGAACAAGCAAGACTTAATCTTGTAACTCAAATGGAAAAGGAACTTGTTATTGAGGGTCTTATCAAAGCCAAAGGTTTTGAAGATGCTATTGTGACAATCTCAGACATTCATGTTAACGCAATTGTAAAGGCAAGCGAAATAAAATCAACCGAAGTTGCACAAATTGTTAATATAATTCAAACACAACTTGGCACTGACATTGAAAATATCAAAGTTTTTCCAATAGATTAATTTAAAATCAGTTCAGTTTAATATCAAAATTAATTGCAATATCTCTATCAAATGTGCTATAATGTGTCTATAAATTTATTAGGAGTGATTTATGGCTAAGAAAAAGGAACTTACAAATAAAGGCAAAGTAGACATTGATAGAGATATTTTGCTGTCTATAATCAATCTTGCAACAAAGGAAATAAGCGGCGTTGAAAGTTTGACAAACGCTTATCTTCCATGGTTTAAAAGAACTTTCTGCAAGCCTAAAAGCGAGGGCGTTGCTATCAAGTTTGAAGGCAACAATGTTTTAAAGATTGATGTGTATGTTCGTGTGTACGTTGGTTATAGCGTGCCAGACATTGCTTTTAGAATTCAGGAAAATATCAAAAACAGCTTAAGCAGCATGGTGGGAATAAAGCCAGGCAGAATTAATGTTCATGTTTATGGCGTCAATTGCGACAAAGTGGGTGAAGAATTATGAGAAGAGACGCACGAATAAAAGCCTTTGCTCTTGTTTTTGAGAAACTGTTTCATAAATGCGATGAGTTTGACAGCGAAATGATTGACGAGCTTAAAAAAGCTGAAGATAGAGATTTTACTCGTCAAATAGTTGAGGTTTTTGAAAATAACAGAGAAGAGCTTTCAAACAGAATAACAAAATATCTTACTGGCTATGAACTTGACAGGGTTTATAAAGTTGACCTTGCGCTTATTTATACAGCGCTATGCGAAATCATATATTTAAAAACTCCTCATCAGGTTGCAATCAATGAGGCACTTGAAATTGCCAAGGTTTATTCAACTGATAAAAGTTCAAAATTTATCCATGGCGTTTTATCGTCTATTATCAAAGGTGAGGGCTTGTAAAATTCATGGATGCAATCAAAGTTTCTCAGCTGAATGGATATATAAAAAAAATATTTGATGCAGAAGAACTCCTCCACAACATTCCTGTTGTTGGGGAGGTTTTTGGCGTTAGTGTATCGCGCAATATTATGTATTTTTCGCTGAGGGATGAAGATGCATCGCTTCCTTGCGTTTGCTTTTATCCTGCTATGTTTGAGTTTATCAAAGAGGGCGGTCAGATTATTGCAACAGGCTCACCAAACTTTTATGTCAAGGGCGGAAAACTTAGCTTTGTTGTAACAAAGGTTGAAGAGTTTGGTCAGGGCAAGCTTTATGAAGAATTTTTAAAGTTAAAGGACAAACTTGAAAAAGAGGGCTTGTTTGACGATGCTCATAAAAAGCCGTTGCCAGAGACTATCAAACGCATAGGCGTGATAACTTCAAGCGAGGGTGCGGTTATTCAAGATATTAAAAATGTGGGGTGGCGGAGAAATCCAAGCCTTGACATTGTTTTATATTCAACTCGCGTTCAGGGCAAGGGCGCTGAAAATGAGATTGCCCATGCAATTGACGCACTAAGTGAATATAAAGACGTTGATGTTATTGTGGTTGCGCGTGGTGGCGGCTCGCTTGAAGATTTATGGGCTTACAACACCGAAGTTGTTGCTCGTGCAACATATAATTGCGTTAAGCCAATAGTTTCAGCCGTCGGGCATGAAACCGATTTCACGATTATTGATTTTGTCAGCGATTTGCGCGCTCCAACACCGTCAGCCGCAGCAGAACTTTTGACATATAATCTTGCTGATAAGCAAACTTATCTTCAAACATTATCGGAAAAACTTATCAGAGACTTTGCGGGTTATGTTCAAAACAAAAATCAGGAACTTGAAAGCAATAAAAATTACTTGATTAATAACTATGAAAGGATTATAATAAATCTATCAAACCGCAATCAAAACCTTGCTATGCGTTTTGAGAAAAATGCCGAGCGATATTTGGAAGAGCGTCTTTATAATCTAGGACTCTTAGAGAACTCGCTCATCAAAGCCAATCCGCAAGCGATATTAGAGAAAGGCTATGCTAAAATTGAGCAGAACGGCAAGAGCATTCAAAGCAAATCTCAACTTGACATAACCACCGACCTAAACATAATCTTTGCCGACGGAGAAGTTAAGGCTAAAACAATTTAAATTTAACTTCCTTTTCTTACAAGAAGAGGAATACACAAAAAAGGAGAAAATATGAGAATTAGTCATTTAGTTAGTGAAAGAACAAAGGATGTGCCACAGGGCGCAAATGTTAAAAGTCATATTTTGCTTGTTAGAGCGGGCTACATAAAGCAGGTCAGCAATGGCATTTATACGCTTTTGCCACCAGCACAACGTGTTAGCCAAAAAATTCAAAAGATTATCCGTGAAGAAATGGACAATATCGGCGGTCAAGAGGTTTTGTTCCCTGTTGTTATGCCTCGCGAAATGTGGGATAAAAGCGGAAGATACTCTTCAATCGGCGCTGAAATGTTACGCTTTAAGGATAGAACGGGCAGAGATATGCTTCTTGGCATGACGCACGAAGAAGCGGCTGTTCACGCTTGCCAAAATATTATCAAAAGCTATGACCAGCTTCCTTTTATGATTTATCAAATTCAAACAAAGTATCGTGACGAAGCTCGTCCTCGTGCAGGGCTTATCCGCGTGAAAGAATTCACTATGAAAGATGGCTATTCTTTCCATACAAGCGCTGAGGATTTGGAGAAATATTATAACGAAGTTTATGAAGCTTACAACCGCATTTACACTCGTATTGGCATGAAAAACTTTATTTCAGTTAAATCAGACAACGGCGCAATGGGCGGGTCTTACGCTCACGAATTTATGCTTCTGACTGACATCGGCGAGGATAGCATTGTTATTTGTCCAAGTTGCAACGCTCGTGCGAACATGGAAGTTGCAGTTTCTAAATATGATATGCCTAAGTTTGAAGATGCTCCTTTGAAAGAGGTTTACACTGGCAAGGCAAAATCAATTGAAGAAGTTTGCAATTTCTTAAAAATTCAACCAAATCAAACCATGAAAGCGGTTTGCTATGCTGTGGTCGGCGACAATAAAAAAACCGTTGTGGCGTTTGTTCGAGGTGATAAAGAAGTAAATGAAGCCAAACTCAAAAATGTTGTCGGCGGAGAAATTGTGGTCAAAGACCTTGCTGACACAGAACTTGTAAAGGGAAATATTGGCGCAGTTGGCTTAAAGGGCGATAATCTTCAAATCGTGTTTGACAAAAGTCTTGAAGGGCTTTGTGGACTTGTTACTGGTGCTAACAAAGAAGAATATCACCTTACTGGCGTGAACATGACAAGAGATTTTGCAGGCGTGGAATATTTTGATATCGTTAAAGTTAATGAAGGAGAACTTTGTCCTCATTGCGGAAAACCTTTAACAATCAAGCGTGGAATTGAAATTGGAAACATCTTTAATCTTGATACAAAATACACAAAATCTATGGGAATGACTGTTGCAATGCCTGACGGAAGTCTTATCAATCCTATCATGGGTTGCTACGGAATTGGCGTAGGGCGCTCTCTTGCTTCTGTTGCTGAAGAAAGTGCAGACGAGAAAGGGCTTAATTGGCCAATGGCGATTGCTCCATGGCAAGTTTATCTTTGCCCACTTAGAAATGATGATGAAATTGTTGCAAATAAAGCAGAAGAACTTTATAAAACTTTATCATCAAAATTTGAAGTTATTTATGATGACCGCAAAGTTTCAGCAGGCGTTAAACTTACTGATAGCGAACTTATGGGAATACCAGTTAGGGTTGTCATCAGCCCACGTTCTTTGGCAAATAATGAAGCCGAAATCACAATCAGAGCAACTGGCGAAAAAATTATGATTGCGCTTTCAGAACTTGAAAATAAACTAACAGAATTATGCAAAATATAGTTGACTAGTTATTTATTAGGACTAGTATGTTATTATTTTATAACAATTACATACTAGTTCAAACTTCATTTACAAACAAAACATTAAAGGAGGTTTTATGGAAAACTTAACCTATGAACAAGCAAGCAAAGAGTTAGAGCAAATTGTTGCCAAACTTGAAAGCGGCACTCTTGCCATGCAAGAAGCGGGCAAACTTTTTGACCGCGGGCAAGAACTTGTTCAATTTTGTTATTCACAACTTAATAGTGCGAAAGGCAAACTGACCACAATAAAAGAGCAATTGGGCAATTTGATTGAAGAATAACTCTAAAATCGAGTATATTGTAAAAACTTTCAACACGCTTGACAAAATTTTATAAATGTGCTACAATGTTCTAACATGGAGGGGTGTTACATGATTATACAAACCGATAAAATTGCGCTTCAAACACTTGCAACCAATATTAAAAATGGCGCTATTTTAAAATGTGAGAAAGTTGAAGATGCGTTCAATTTTACTATTGAAGAAGCTGAAAATGCTAATATTGAAAATGCCTGCAAAGCAAAAACTTTTAAAGATGGCTTTGAAGAATTGTTAGTTATGCATTCTGATAAAACTAAAAAAGAAATTGTTCAATTTCAACTTGATGACAGTATTGAACAAATCTTAAACAACAATTTTTCTTTAAGAATTGGTTCAAGGCTTTTAAATGTTGGCAATATCAATACTGCAACCAAATCAGATATGAAAATTTTTGAGGGATATTATTTTAACATCTCAAATGGAGTTTTGACAACTGACGGAACTTCAAACAGTTTAGTGGAGGGGTTGCAAAATATAATTAATCAGGCGCATGCTAAATATGGCGAAATCGAAGCTTAAACACAACTTATGTTGTGTTTTTTATTTTAAAATTTACTTATAAATTATGCTAATTGATAATAAAATACTACATGAACAAAAAACGCAGAATAACTATTCAAAATCATGGTCAAAAGCCCAATTATCGCTGGGCATTTCAAACGCTAATGCTTTCTATAAGTCTGTCAATTATGTTTGGATTGCTCAGTCAAACACTGCTCAGCCAACTTGGCGTAATCATGGCTGTTGTTGGAATTTGCGTTTTTATTATGATAAGCGTCGTTTTTGATATGTTTGGCATAGCCGTTGCTTCCGCCGATGAGAACTTATTTATAGAGTGGCGTAAAGAGGGGATTTTTGGAGCGAGCGCTGGGCTGCACCTTTGTGAAAACTCTGAAAAAGTCTGTTCATTTTGCGCCGACGTTGTAGGGGATATTTGTAGCACGCTTTGCGGAGCGGGTGGTGCGTGCGTTGTTGTGGCTCTCACACAGCATCTTAAAAGTTCAAACCTTGTGCTTTTTATTTCAACGCTGGTCAGCGCCGTTATAGCAGGCCTTACAATATTTTTTAAAGCCCTAATGAAAGAGCGTGCCATAACCCACGCCAATTCAATTATCCTCAAAATCGGCAAACTGCTTGAAAAGCGACTTTTAAGACGAAAAAGGTTAAAAAAATAAGTTGACAATTTTATTTAAACCCTTTATTATATAGTTAAGGGGAATTTTTATGAAATTTTATCATGGTACAAAAAATAAAGATTTAAAAGAACTTAATTTAGAGCATTATTCAGGTAAAATATATATAACTGATAGTTATTATATGGCTTTTTTGTATGCCTCAAGTCCTGCAAGATTTTGGGATTACAATAAAGAGCAAGATAAAGTTGTTTTTAGAGAGGTTTGTCATGACCATTTTAAGAAACAATTTCAAGGCAAAGAATGTTACATTTTTTCTTGCAATGTAGAAGAATATGAAAAGGCGGAATCTAACAGGTCAGGTCACGCATTTATCACAAATAAACCTGTTATATTAAATCAGCCTCCAGAGTACATTCCTGACGCCTATACAAAACTTATGCAAATGGCAGAGCGAGGTGAAGTTCTCCTAGAACGCTGGGAAGACATGACGCCAGAAGTTCAACAAAGCCGAGTTAATAGTGTTTTAAAAGTTTACACACCAGAAATTATGAGAAATGAAAAAGAAAAGTTCCCAGAAGTATATGAAATATTTATTAAACTTTTACCAAAACTTAAACTAAAGGATGAAAAATAAAATGAATATAAAAAAATAGTGGTTGCAAGTGGCAACGCAGGTAAAATTAAAGAAATAAAAGAGATATTAAAGGGCTTTGATATTGTTTCGATGAAAGAACTTGGCTTTAATGAAGAAATTCAAGAAACTGGCTCTTCCTTAAAAGAGAATGCTTTGATTAAGGCAAAAACTATCGCTTTGAAATACAATCTTCCAGCTCTTGCAGACGACTCTGGCCTGTTTGTGGACGCTCTTGACGGCGCACCAGGTATTTATGTGGGTAGGTTTTCTGGCGGCGATGATATAAGCAATTATCAACTTCTCCTTAAAAAAATGGAGGGCAAAGCAAATCGCCATGCAACTTGCGAGTGCGAGATTTGCCTTTATCTTCCAACTGATAAAGAATTTTACGGCAACGGCAAAATGCATTGCGAAATTTTGACCCAGCCGATTGGCAACTGTGGCTTTGGTTATGACCCAGTATTATATTCTTGCGATTTACATAAACCTTACGCTCAAACAAGCAGTGAAGAGAAAAATCAAATCTCGCACCGAAAGCAGGCGCTAGAAGATTTATTGAAACAAATTGAAAATTTTTAACATTTTTCAAATTATTTCGCAAAAACAGTTGACAAAGGGATTTTATTATGCTAAAATAGCACTCGTAAAGTAGAAATTTCCATTTCTCACCAGTCGCAATCGAGTTGACTTGGTAATAACTAAATTTGTGACACGTCACTTTTTGTAAAATGCTAGAAATTTACGAAAAGTCGGTTAATATTCAGTTTGGTGGAAATTTTGCTTCCACCAAATTTTTATTTAAAAGGGGATTACGACAATTTTTAAGGAATTATTGATTAACGAACAAATCAACGCTAGCGAAGTTAGATTAATCGACGAAAACGGAGAACAACTTGGAGTTGTTTCTTATAACGACGCCATGACAAAAGCCGAAGAAAAAGGTCTTGACCTTGTTATGATGGCGGGGAACTCTAAGCCGCCAGTTTGCAGACTTTTAAACTACGGAAAGTTTAAGTATGACGCGCTCAAAAAGGAGAAAGAAATCAGAAAATCTCAAAAAATTGTTGAGACCAAAGAAATTCATCTCTCTATGACTATCAACGAGCACGACATTGCTTATCGTGTGACTAGCGCAATCAAGTTCTTGCAAAACGGCGACAAAGTTAAAGTAGCGCTCCGCATGAAAGGTCGTGAGCAAGCTTATGCCAACAAAGGTGTTGAGATTGTTAAAGAGTTCATTGCCAGACTTTCTGAGTTCGGCAGCATGGACAAAGAGCCTGAAAAGGTTGGACGCAATATTTTTGCGATTGTAAACCCTAAAAAGAATTAAACAAAAGGAGATTATGGTTATGCCAAAAAACAAAACACACAGCGGTGCAAAAAAGCGTTTCCGCGTTACAGCAAACGGCAATGTTAAATTTGCTAGACCTGGAAAGGGTCACTTCTTGACTAACAAAGCCAAGGCAAGAAAAAGAAAATTGAGAAAGGGGTCTTATATTGCAGGTAAGAACAACGACAATATTAAGACACTCTTAGGAAGATAGGAGGCCGAACATGAGAATTAAACGTGGTGTTAACGCAGTTAAAAAGCGTCGTGCAATTTTAAAAAGCGCAAAAGGTTATAGAGGTGCTAAATCTAAACAATACAGAGCAGCTCGTGAACAAGTTATGAAGAGCGGACTTTATGCTTATATTGGCCGCAAGCAAAAGAAGAGAGATTTTAGAGCTCTTTGGATTACAAGAATCAATGCAGCTTGCAGACTTAATGGAATTTCATATTCTAAATTTATCGCTGGCTTAAAAGCTAAGAACATTGACCTTAACAGAAAAGTTCTTGCAGACATGGCAGTTCGCGATGCAGCCGCTTTCACAGCTCTTGTAAATCAAGTTAAATAAGCCTAACGCTTGGCGACTATCAATTAACGAATTTAAAATTTAACTTTATTCGTTAATAACAAAGAGTGCTATTGGTACCTTTTCTTGCAAGAAAAATAAGCAAAAAAAACTAAAACAAGTTTTTCTAAACTTTTTCTAAGTTATTGAAAGGCTTGTTTTTTTGCTTATCTTTATAAAATTTGTTTGACTTTTTTTATTTCTCTTTTTATAATAAGAATGAAAATAAATTTAATTTTAACGCTTTGCAAAATTGGCAGGAGAATAAAAAAACATAGTGCTTACTCAAAGCCAATTTAAAAAGCGTTAATACTTAGATTTCTTTTGCTTCTTTTCTCAAAAAGAAAAGAAGAGAACGGAGAAAAAATGGAAAAAATCACTAACAATCTTCTGAAAGAATTAAAGAAACAAAAAAAAGAGGGAGGCCTCTTATTTTTGGACAATATCAAAATCATCAATGACGCAATCAAAAATGAACTGATTAAACCTAAATATATATTGGTTGAAAAGGAAGAACTTAATGTGTATGAAACTTGCCAAGTGTTTAAGGTTGAACGCAGTGTTATTCAACAACTTGCTGATACAAAGACACCACAGGGAGTATTATGCATTGCAGACTACCTACAACATATGGTGGAAATTCCTAAAAACAACTTTCTTGTTATTGACGGCTTGCAAGACCCTGGCAATGTTGGCACACTTATCAGAACAGCCTATGCAGCGGACTTTAACGAGGTGTTTTTGATTGATAGTGTGCGCATTACAAACTCAAAACTTGTGCGCAGCAGCGTGGGTACGATCTTTTCAGCCAAGGTTTATGAAATGACAAGGGCTGAGTTTATAGAGTTCGCAAAAAAGCACAAATTGACGCTACTCAAAGCTGATATGAACGGCGAGAGCATATTCTCGTTTGTAGATAAACCAATAAAAACAGCTTCACTGCCACTTGGCGTAGTCGTTGGCAACGAGGGGCAAGGGGTTAGCAAAGAAATTGGCGACCTTTGCACAATTTCAGTAAAAATCCCTATGCAAGAGGGGATTGAAAGCCTAAATGCAGCGGTCAGCGGCGCAATTATCATGTATGAAATCAACAAAAAAAGACTGAGCTAATCAGTCTTTTTTATTTTATTAGAAAGGTCTTTGATCTTCAATCTCAGCCTCTAAATCGTTTATCTTTTTTGTATATTCATCAATAATTTGTTGTTGCTTCTCATATATTTTGCATTCCTCTTCATAATTTACACGGGAAATCTCATTTCTAAGATAATTTTCAGGCGTCATTTCAACCCCACCCAATTCTTCTGTTCTATAAACGCCCTTTTTCTTGTCATATTTCATTTTGACATTTTCATTGAGAGGACAGATAATTTCGTTAGGCAATTGATAAGTGCCAGAAACTTGTGTTATATTCCCTATTTTTACATTTTCTTTTATTTTTACTATTGGCATATTATTTCTCCTTTTTGACAACTTCATTATATCACACATTTCACCATTCGTCAATACCCAAATTTAAAAAACTTCTCATATTCGCTTGACAGTGAGGGAAGTTTTGAGTTATATTTGATTATAAATAAAACTTAGGAGGACTTTTTATGTCAGGACATTCAAAATGGCACAATATTCAAGCAAGAAAGGGCAAAAGTGACGCTGCTCGTGGCAAAATTTTTACTAAAATTGGCAGAGAGATTGCCGTTGTGGTTAAGGCGGGCGGTAGCGACCCAGTTTCTAATCCTAGACTTAAAGATGTTATTGCAAAGGCTAAACAAAACAATATGCCTAACGATACAATTGAGCGTTCTATTAAAAAGGCGTCAGGGGAACTTGCTGGCGTGAACTATGAAAGTTGCGTTTATGAAGGTTATGGCGTGGGCGGTTCGGCTGTTATCGTTGAATGCTTAACCGACAACAAAAACAGAACCGCTGGCGATGTTCGTCATGCTTTTGATAAGTTTGGCGGCTCTATGGGAAGCACTGGTTGCGTAAGTTATTTATTTCAACGCAAAGGTCTGGTTGATGTCTCAAACGAGGGCGTTGATGCTGACGAACTTATGCTGACTGCTCTTGACGCGGGGGCTAAAGACGTTGTCGAGTACGACGACAGTCTTGAAATAATAACCGAGCCTAACAACTGCAACGCCGTGGCTGAGGCGTTAACTAAGGCGGGCTATAATGTTTTATCTAGCGATGTACAAATGGTGCCAGATAATTATGTTGACCTTGACGAAGCAAAACTTGCAACTTTCAACCGCATGATTGACATGCTTGAAGATAGCGACGATGTTCAAGAAGTTTATCACAATGTAAACAACATTGAAGATTAACTTTTCTTTTTGATAAAAGAAGCGAAATAATTTAAATAATTATTTTTACTTTAAATTTTAAAAAGTTCATAAATACAATTAACTTATAGTTTTTTAAAATTGTAAGATTATAATACAAAGGAGAAGATTTATGTGGAATGATACTGAGTGGAATAATAATGATGAGGACATTCGAGAGGCTAATGGTATTTCTTTTCAAAAAGCAAGAAGAGAAAATTCTAGAAACGAACTTGCAAAAATCCAAGAGCAAATTGCAGGCGGTTTATCAGATGAAGCTTTGGCTAAAGCAATTAGGCGCCAAAGTGAACTTAAAGACATAATTTCTTATGTTGACGAAATTCTTGGCGAAACACAAGGCGCTGAACAAGAGTTTTAAAAAGGAGTAACAAACTCCTTTTTTTGTTTGACAAAAATCTTGTATTTTGTTAAACTTAGGTATGGTAATTTTAGGAATTGACCCTGGTTATGCAATTATTGGTTATGGGCTGATTGATACAAGCAAAAGCGGAAGTAATATGGTCATCGATTATGGCGCGATAACAACGCCAAAGGAAGATAGCATGCCAATCCGTTTGCAGGCAATCGACGACAGCCTGAAATATTTGTTTGACACTTACAAACCTGATGTTGTTGCAATTGAAGAGTTGTTCTTTTTCAAAAATCAAAAGACTGTTATTCCTGTTGCCCAGGCAAGGGGAGTTATTGTGCTGGCATGCCAAAAATATTGCGGAAAAATTTACGAATATACACCGCTTCAAATCAAGCAAGCATTAACAGGCAATGGAAGAGCCGAAAAAGCACAAGTTCAATACATGGTCAAAGCGATACTTGGCTTGAACTCAGTTCCTAAGCCAGACGACACAGCCGATGCTCTCGCCGTTGCCATTTGCCACAGCCAGACAAGCAGTCAATTAAACAATAATAAAATGTAATTTCTATTGTGTTACTTTTCTTAATAAGAAAAGTAACCAAAAGAAAATAAATTTGCGACACTTGATAAATTATTTATCTTCGCGTCGCAAATGAACTTGCTTTTAATTATTTCATTTATTCAAAATGAAATAAATTAAATATATTCTTAACGCTTTCTTATTTTTGCAAAAATGTTAAAAAAGAAACAATCAAAGCAAAAATATGGAAGCGTTAAAAATAAGTTTTCTTTTGCTTCTTTTCTTTAAAAGAAAAGAAGATTAAAAGGTCATAATATGATTAGTTTTTTAAGAGGAATAATTGAAGAAAAAACAGAAAATAGCGTAATAATCGACGTAAATGGCGTGGGCTATGAAGTGAGCGTTTCGACCACGACTATGTCTAGCCTCCCGATTGGCGAAATGGCAAAAGTTTTGACATATATGGCAGTTCGTGAGGACGGCGTGTATTTGTTCGGGTTTTCAAGCCATGAAGAGCGCGACCTCTTCAATAAACTTATCACAGTCAGCGGGATTGGTCCAAAAGTGGCAATTAGTATTTTATCTGGCATGAATTTGGGCGATTTAACTGTTGCTATCGTTAAACAAGACCTGAAAATGCTTTCAACTATCAAAGGCCTTGGCAAAAAGACTGCTGAAAGATTGTGCGTTGAACTTAAAGATAAACTTGACATGCTTGGAATGTCAGAGCAAGAAACTTTGGCGGTGGATTATAACGAGGACGCCGTTCAAATGGCAACTGACACGCTGATTTCACTTGGCATTAACAAAAACGAGGCATATAGTTTGGCAAGAGCAAACGCTGGCAACAATGCGACTGCCGAAGAAATTATTTCCAAAGCATTAAGGGGGTATAGAGGATGATTGAAAGCACACGCGACAAAAATTTGGATGACAATCGCTTTATCACAAGCACAAAAAACTTAACTGACGCTGAGATTGAAAATTCACTTCGTCCTACTTCTTTTGACGAGTATGTAGGGCAGGAAAAAGCAAAGGAAAGTTTATCAGTTTACATTCAAGCAGCAAAAGCCAGAAAGGAAAGCCTAGATCATGTGCTTCTTTATGGGCCGCCAGGACTCGGAAAAACAACTCTTTCAAGAATTATAGCCAATGAAATGGGGGCTTCCTTTAAAGTTACATCAGGGCCAGCAATTGAACATGCCGCAGACCTTGCTGCAATCTTGACAAATCTCAATCAAAATGATGTTTTGTTTATAGACGAAATTCATAGACTCAATAAAACAGTTGAAGAAATTTTGTATCCTGCGATGGAAGACTTTGCTCTTGACTTTATTGTCGGCAAAGGTCCGTCTGCAAGAAATATGCGTCTTAAAATCAAACCTTTCACGCTTATCGGAGCAACCACAAGAGCGGGAATGCTTACAAATCCTCTTCGTGACCGCTTTGGCGTGATTTGCCGTCTTGAACTTTATTCGGTGGAAGATTTGCAAGTTATTATTTCACGCTCAGCCAAGATTTTAGGCATTGATATAGATAAAGAGGCCAGCATTGAAATTGCTCGTCGCTCACGCGGAACACCTCGAATTGCAAATCGCCTTTTGAAACGTGTGCGTGACTATGCACAAGTTTTAGGAGCAGGCAAAATTACAGTTGAAGTTACAAAGCAGACGCTCAAGAAAATGGATATTGACGAACTTGGACTCGATACAATTGACCGCAAAATTTTATTGTCAATCATAGATAAATTTGGCGGTGGACCTGTCGGCCTTGACACGCTTGCAGCCACAATAAGTGAAGACGCAACCACAATCGAAGATGTATATGAGCCATATCTTTTACAACTCGGCTTTATATCACGCACGCCACGCGGCAGAGTCGCTTTAGAGCCAGCATATAAACATTTAGGCAAAGAATTTCTTGCGAAATAAGGAGAATAAATGGAAGCAATAACTATTGCCGAAAACGAAAAGTTTTTAAGACAAAAATCTAAGAAGGTTCTTTTCCCTGATAATGACTTGCAAAAAGAAATTGAGATTTTAAAAGAATTTGGAAGAACACATGAAATTTGTCTTGCTTTGGCATCAATTCAAATTGGGATACCTAAAAATTTAGTTATAATAAAAACCAAAACATCAGATTTGAAAATTATGGCTGAAAAAGATTGGCTTATTTTAATTAATCCTCAAATACTTTCTCAAAAAGGAAAAACAAGCTCTTGGGAAGCATGCATGAGTTGCTTACCTCATGTGAGTTTAGTTGAAAGACCTTATCAAATGGATATTAAATATCAAAATGAAAAAGGTGAAGAAAAAATCGAACATTTTGAAGGCTTTGTCTGCACAGTTTTATCACATGAACTTGACCATCTCGACGGAATTTTCCACATGGATAGGTCAAATCAAACCTTACAAATGAATCTCGAAGAAAGAGCATTATGGAGAAAAGAGCATCCTTACAAAGTTATTTCAAAAGACTGTGAATTTGAATATAAACCAATTGAAAAAGGTTTACAAAAATGACTTTGAAACAATTACAAAATGCATTATTAAAAAGCTATTCAGAAGAGACAGCTTATCCAGATTGGCAAAATAAATGGAATAAACGCAAGCCAACCATAGGACAATGTGCTATAACAGCCTTGCTTGTTCAATTTTATTTCGGCGGAGAGATTTACAAACACAACATAGAAGACCATTATTTTAATTTTATAAATGGTGAAGTGATTGATTTAACAAAAGAACAATTTGATTATCGATTAGATTACTCAAATTCTCAACTAAAACAACCAGACCTAACAAAAGCAAACACTTTGGAAAGATTTGAGTTGTTAAAAAATAGAGTTGAAAATTATTTAAACAATAAGTAAATTTAATAATTTCTTTCTCGAAGAGAAAAAAATATTATATTTCTTTTGATTACTTTTCTTTAAAAGAAAAGTAATGATGAATAAACATGACAGATAAAAATTTATTATTAAAAAGTTCTTATTATTATGATTTGCCTGAGGAACTCATAGCACAGACGCCTGTTGAGCCAAGAGATAGCTCACGGCTTTTGTGTTACAATAAAATCGAGGATAAGATTGAGCACAAGCATTTTTATGATATAGTGGATTATCTACAAAAGGGTGATGTGCTAGTTATCAATAATACTCGTGTTTTGCCTGCAAGGTTGTATGGCTACAAAGACACGGGTGCAAAAATTGAAATACTGCTTCAAAAGCGAATTAACTTAACCACTTGGGAAGTTATTGCACGGCCACAAAAACGCTTAGACATTGGCACAAAAGTAACTTTTAGTGAAAAATTGTCTTGTGTCGTTTTGGAAAAAGGCGAGTATGGCGCTTGCAAAATCAAGTTTGACTTTGATGGTGTGTTTGAACAAAGACTGAGCGAGGTCGGAACAATGCCATTGCCACCATATATTCATGAAAAACTTAAAAATCAAGAGCGTTATCAAACAGTTTACTCAAAAGTTGAGGGTTCTTCGGCAGCACCGACAGCAGGACTTCATTTCACACCAGAACTTCTTGAAAAAATCAAAGCAAAAGGAATTGAAATTGTTGAGGTTTTGCTTCATGTTGGACTTGGGACTTTTAGACCTGTCAAAGAGGATAATATTTTAAATCACCAAATGCACAGCGAACATATTGAAATGACAGAAGAAAACGCTAAAGCACTAAATTTAGCCAAGCAAGAGGGCAGGCGAATTATTGCCGTTGGGACAACCTCTGTTCGAGTGCTTGAAAGCACAGCAAATGAACAAGGAATAATCATTCCGCAAGTGACAGACACCGAAATTTTCATTTATCCAGGCTACAAGTTCAAGTTCGTTGACGCACTTATAACAAACTTCCACTTGCCAGAAAGCACACTAATTATGCTTGTTTCCGCCTTTGTAGGCTACGAGCAAACTATGAAAATTTACAATACTGCCGTAAAAGAAAGATATCGTTTTTTCTCATTCGGCGACGCAATGTTATTATATTAAAATTTGCATACTAACAATATATTGTGACTAGTATGCGCATACAACCTACAATATATAGATTTTAAAAGGAAAACATCATGTCAAACTTCTCTTATGAAATAATTAAAGAATGTCCTCACACAGGAGCGAGAGCTGGGATTTTACATACTCCACATGGCGATATTGAAACTCCTATCTTTATGCCTGTTGGCACACAAGCAACCGTAAAAGGGCTTCGTCCTGAGGACTTGCACGATATGGGTGCTCAAATAATTTTATCTAACGCTTATCACTTATTTTTGCGTCCTGGCGAAGAAATTGTTAAAAAAACGGGCGGTTTACACAAATTTATGAACTGGAACAAGCCTATTCTTACTGATAGCGGTGGGTTTCAGGTCTTGTCGCTTTCTAATATTCGCAAAGTGACTGAAAATGGCGTTGAATTTCGTTCGCACATATCTGGCGAAAAGTTTTTTATAACTCCTGAAAAGTGTATGCAAATTCAAAATGACCTTGGCGCAGATATTATTATGGCGTTCGACCAAAGCACAGATGCAAAAGAGGATGGTGGCGCTACTTATGCCGAAGCAGTTGAAGCTCGTCGCAAAACAAAACTTTGGCTTGAGCGTTGCTTTAAAGCACATAACAATCCAAACCAAATGCTTTTCCCAATTGTACAAGGAAATATCTATAAAGATTTACGTGCAAAATGTGTTGAAGATTGTTTGCCTTATGCTAAATGCGGAATTGCTATTGGCGGGCTTTCTGTAGGTGAAGAGAAATCTGTTATGTATGATATTCTTGACTTTTTAAATCCAATTTTGCCACACGACCAACCACGTTATCTTATGGGCGTTGGCTCGCCTGACTGCTTAGTTGAGGGCTATGCAAGAGGGGTTGACATGATGGATTGTGTTCTTCCTACTCGCATTGCAAGAAACGGAACTGCTTTCACAAAAACTGGCAAATTGGTTGTTAAAAATGCAATTTACAAGGAGGATTTTCGACCTATTGAAGAGGGGTGTGACTGCTATGCTTGCAAGCATTATACACGCGCATACATTCGTCACTTAATGAATGCTGACGAAATGCTTGGTGCTGAACTTTTATCAATACACAACTTACATTTCCTTTTAAAACTTGCTCACGATTGTAGAGAAGCCATTTTGAATGACAACTTCAAGGAGTTCCATGACGAATTTATGGCTAACTATGATTTATCAAAATCTCGTTTTTAAGGCACAAAAAGGAGCAATATGAACAAAGCAAAACCAAAGAAAATTTTAATCGATGTTGATGATGTTATTATAACGGATACTGAAAATGTTTATTTAAAAGTGCTTAATAATGTTTTTGGAACAAATTTAAAAACTGAAAATTTAACAAGCTATCATGTAGAAGATTACCAATTGGAAGACCATACTGGTTTGACGCAAGAGCAAAAGATATATTATTATCAAGAGCTTCGCAAATTCAATGCCTATGAAAATGCTGTTGTAAGTCAAGAGTGTATTGACACTATTAAAAGACTTAATCAAGTTCATAATGTTTATATTTTGTTCAGCCGTGACATTCAGATATAAACCAGAGGAGAGCGCTCCATATTTCAAATATAAATATGATTTTTTAAGAAAAGTTTTACCTTTTTTAAATCCAAAAAATTTTATTTTTACTTCTGCAAAAACCATGCTTGATGCAGATGTTTTGATTGACGACAGACCTAGCAATCTTATGGGTGAGGGCATAAAAACAAAACTGCTCTTTACAGCTTTCCATAATAAAGCCATTAGCAAAGACGAGCTTGACAGACTGAATTTCATCCGTGTCAATAATTGGCAAGAAGTTGAAAGAATTTTGTTATAAAGGGAAAAATAATGAAAAAGATTTTAATTGATATTGATGATGTTATTTGTGAAAATGTTTATTTTGATGTTATGAAAAAAGTTACAGGTTCAGATATTGATTTAGATGACTGCAAACATTATAAAATTGAGGACAATTTTAACGTAACGGCAGAGCAGAAAGCTGAATTTTTTAAGCGCATTTGCAATGACAACATTTATAAAACTGCAAAATTGAAAACAAACTGCAAAGAAGTTATTGAAAAGTTGAACAAGAGATATGAAATTTATATTTGTTCGGCAGTAGTTGTCAGCGGGAACAAAGATGATAGCGGAAACTTATTTACTGAGAAATTTAATTTTCTTTGCAAAAATTTCCCTTTTCTTAACCCAAACAATTTTATATTTTGTTCTGTAAAACTATGTTTCGGGCTGATATTATGATAGATGACAAGGCTGAAAATTTGGAGGGGAATAATAAAAGGATGAAACTACTTTTTACCGCCTTTCATAACAAAAATATCAGTGAGAAAGAGCTGAAAGAGCAAGGCCTTATAAGGGTTACTGATTGGAAAGAGGTTGAGAAGATTTTATTATAAGGCGAAAGCAAATCAAAAAAGGCGGATGCCTTTTTTTGATGAGGTAATCGCAAAGCGATTACCTGCAAAATCGCAGATTTTGCTTGCTTTCGCCGTACTTGGCTCGTGGATTTTCCACACTTATGTATCAAATCTCAATTATAGATTAATATAACAATTTTTTTATATTATTAAAAAATAATTGACTTGTATTAGCTTTTTAGTGTATAATTAAATTGTAAAAATGGGTTAATTTGAGCCAATCTCAATAATAGCCTATTTTTGCAAATTTAAAAGGGGAAAAGTTATGAGCAGTTTAAGCATTCTTTGCTCGGCTGCTGTTAACGCTGGGATTATTAGTGGCATAATCGCGCTTATCGTTGGAGCGGGATTAGGAATTATAATTAACAAAGTTATCACCACAAAAAAAATCGGTAAAAGCAAATCAAATGCTGTTAAAATTATCGAAGAAGCGTATGCAGAAGCAAAGAGCATAAAAAAAGAGTCTGTTTTAGAAGCTAAAGATGAAGCTCAAAAAATCAAAGAAGCAGCTAATGAAGAGGCTAAAAACAGACGCAATGAACTCCAAAAAACAGAGGAGCGTTTAGACCAAAGAGAAGAATATATCACTAAAAAAGAAGTGGCTTTGGATGCTAAACAAGAGCAAATTGATAAAGACAAAGCAAAACTTGATGGCGAGCGTGAAAAAATCAACCTCGCTATTGAGGAGCAAGTCAAAATCAAAGAGAACATGATTGCAGAACTCGAAAAAATTTCTGGGTTAAGCAAGAATGACGCAAAAGATATTTTAATCAAAAATATCACAGAGGACGCAAAAAAAGATGCTGGCGTTTTAGTTAAGAAAATCGAAGAGGAAGCAAAAGAAAATGCTGACAAGTTTGCAAAAGAAATTGTTGCAGGTGCTATTCAAAAATGTGCAACAGACCTTTCAAGCGAAATGACAGTGACAACAGTGCCTCTTCCAAACGATGAAATGAAAGGACGTATTATTGGTCGTGAGGGTCGCAATATTCGCTCAATTGAAGCGGTTACTGGGGTTGAACTTATCATTGATGACACGCCTGAAGCAATCACTATTTCAAGTTTTGACCCAATACGCAGAGAAATTGCAAGGCTCTCTCTTGAAAAACTTATCGTTGATGGGCGTATTCATCCAACGCGTGTTGAAGAGGTAGTTGACAAGGCTACTCGCGAAGTTGAAAATAGTATCAAAAATGCGGGCGAAAATGCTTGTGAAGAAGTGGGGATTTTCAATCTTCATCCAGAACTTGTTAAAGTTTTAGGACGTCTTAAATATAGGACAAGCTATGGTCAAAATTGTTTAAGACACTCAATAGAAACAGCTCTACTTGCAGGCTTAATTGCTAGTGAACTTGGAGCAAATGCTACAATTGCAAAACGCGGAGGACTTCTTCATGATATCGGCAAAGCGCTTGACCACGAAATTGAGGGAACTCACGTTACTATCGGGGTTGACCTTGCCAAAAAATATAAGGAAAGCAATGAGGTTATTCACTGCATTGAAGCACACCACATGAATGTTCCATTCAATTCAATTGAAGCTATCATCGTTCAGGTGGCAGATGCAATTTCATCTTCAAGACCTGGTGCAAGACGTGAAAGCTTTGAAAATTATATCAAGCGTTTGCAACAACTTGAAGAGATTTCAAATTCATTTAAGGGTGTTGAAAAATCTTATGCTATTCAAGCAGGTCGTGAAGTGCGTATCATTGTTAAGCCAGAGGAAATTAGCGACAACGAGGCTATGTTCCTTGCAAAAGACATTGCAAAGCGCATTGAAAACGAAATGCAATATCCAGGCCAAATCAAAGTCAACGTTATCCGCGAATATCGTGTCAGCGACATTGCAAAATAATAAGCCTATATAACTTACTTTTCTTTAAAAGAAAAGTAAGCAAAAGAAAACTATTAAACGCTTTAATAAATTTGCTTTAAGTATATTCTTTATAATAATCTCGCGTATTTATTAAAGCGTTTAAGAATTTTCTTCTTTTTTTAAATAAACATATTGTCATTTTGACTGAAGCCCATAGGGCGTTAGTGAAGAAATCTTCGCTCGAGCGATTGAATTTGGAACTTGTTTACTAATAAAGTAATACAAATTTCATAAAATCGAAACTTGTCGAATATTATATGATATGAATTGGTTTTATGATTTTTTTATTGTAAATTTTCAAAATACTATTTGGCTCGCTTGCATTTTAGTAGCCCTTATTCCTGCACTGGAAGCCAAAATTGCAATTCCGTTTGCAATGAATCCTGCTTTTTGGGGCGAAAATGCACTTTCTGGCTTTGAAGCATTTATATTTTCTTTTATAGGCTCAATCCTGCCATGCATTTTTATCATCTTAATAACTCGCTTTATTAAAATGAAAACAACCATGATTTTGATAAATAACAGAAAATATGCAATCAAAATAAACAGGCTAAATAGTCAAGCTTCAGAGTTAAAAAAATACCTGTTACTTACAAGCTTTGTTGCAATTCCATTGCCACTTACTGGCGTATGGACGGGGAGTTTGATCGCTGGATTTTCTAATCTTTCAGTTTGGAAGAGCGTTTTAGCAATTGTTATTGGTGCATTAATTTCATGTGGAATTATGACGCTGTTATGCATATATCTATCTAACTCAATTGGCACAATCTTGATAGTTTCTCTTTGCCTGATTATTGCGTTCTTGGCAGTGGATTTACTGATTACAATTTTCAAGAAAAAATAATTTTTAAATAAATCAAATAAAAAAATCACTAGTTATTCTAGTGATTTTTATTATTACAAAGTTCAAAACTTTCTCCGTTCCAGACAAATGTTAGGCTATCTCCAATATTTTACAAACAAAGCTTTTTTGATGTAATAATGTGCTGGGACAAACAACAGAACAAACAATGCTGGCAAGAATAGGGTATTAGAGAATTCAAGGAATGTCATGTTAGCTTTCATGCCGAAAATAAAGTTCAACCCAATTATCGCACCAAGACCAAGCAGTGTTATCAAAATTATCCACCACTGCGACAGCATTGGTTTAGGCTCCCAACTTGTATGGTGTTTGAATATTATATATTTATACACTGCAAAGGCAACCGCGAAAATAGGCAAAACAATATAAAGGAAATTTGTTGCAGGCATTGTATGACCAGTTAAATATAGAGCAGTGAATAAACCTGCTGACAAAACAATTGCCAAAATCATACAAATCATGGACGCAACAAAATTAAGTTTATTCGTGTTATGTTTTTGCATATAATTAGATTTTTCATAAACTCGGAAAGAAACACCTTGAGTGTTATAATAATCTTGCAAATCATCATAATCATAAATTGCATCATCAGCGTCTTGCTCATCTCCGCCTTTGCTTTTTGCGTACAAACGAGAAATAATATCTTTATGTGACAGATCAATTGAATTATCCTTTCTTGGAGCAGGTAGAGGAGGTTCTTTATCGCCAATAATTTTCAAACGAGGAGGCTCTATCTTGCGAGGTTTTAAAGCTTGTGATCTATCAATTGAAATTCCATTCAAGAACACGCCATCATTGCCACTTTCTGGCTTTTGCTCTGCAGAAGAGGTTGCCATTTTAACAATTTCTTCAGTTACAGGTTTTTGACGGAAGCCATAAAACTCTTCTTGAGTCATGCGCTCATTTTGCTTGCCCTTGTTTGCCAAGATTGAAGATTTCAATTCCTCAATATGCATTTTGGTTTTATCTTGGGCTTGAGGAACAGGCTCTTCATAAGCAAATGCCATTTGATCCTCGGCGAAACTGCGCTTGCGCTTATATTTATTGATATCTTTTGAAATATCGTAAATTTGTTGATTTGAAAGCTGAGTTTGAGCATTTTCAGTTTCTAGAACAGATTCAGACTCTTCTTCCTCTTGATTATTTTGATTTTGCAACAAACTTGCTATGCTATACTTTTTATCAGACTCAGGAGCAGGGGCTTGTGCAGGGGGTTGTGCTTTTTTCACATCTTCGTCTGTAAGGAATATTCCGTTATCATAAATTTCTTCATCATGGATAACTGCTTTTTGCTCAACTAGGGCTGCCTCTTCAGTTTTTTCGCTAACAGGTGGTTGATTTTCAACCTCTAATAAAACTTGCACTTGCTCTTCAGCTTCTTCTGTTATATTTTCAGGTTCTTCAATTGGAGTTTGCTCTTCAGATTTTTCTTCAACATTATCTTCAATAACAACTTGCATTGCAACAGTTTGAACAGTCGGCTCTTCAAATTTTTCCTCTTGCTTTGGCTCAAGCTCTTGCTTGTCGCTTTTCTGTTTATCATCTAAAGAAGAAAAATCAAATAAATCACTTGTATCTTCCTCTTCCTCATCATCATTATCATCATTTTCATCAAAAATAGAGACTGGCTTAACTTCTTCAATCTTTTTCTGTTCAACAACAGGGGAAATCTTTGGCGCTACAACAGCAGTATTTTGAACAAAATCTTGCATTTCAACTTTATTTTCAACAACAAAAGATGGGGATGCATCATCCTCTGAAAAATCTTTAAAAACATCTATGCCGTTGCGATCAAAATAATCTTTCAAATCAGTATATGTAGCCTTGCCTTTCTCGGTTATGCTGTAATAGCGACGATTTGGACCAAGCTCACTGCTTTGCACATAAGAAGAAACTTGCCCTTGCTTTTCCATACGAGTCAAGTTTGAATAAACACTAGGCTTTTTAAGCAAAATGTGACCATTCGAGCGTTCTTTAACTTCGCTGATAATGTCTAGACCGTAAAAATCACGCTCTAAAAGGCAGTTTAAAATTAAATATGACAATTGACCTTTGGCATAAATTTCCATATTTTACCTCTTACTCCCATTTTACCTAAAAAGCACTAGTATGTCAAACAAAATAGGGGCTATTATGCAAATTTTTGCAATTTTTTATCAAAATATAGACATTTTTGCATACTAGTATGCACTGCATACTAGTCAAATCTAAGTATATATTGGCTATTTATATGATTGATGCAGGAAATGGCAGGCTGATATGAAAGCAATTTGATTATTTTGTTTGCTAGCTTTACTTAAAAGTGTTATAATTTATTCATGGAAATCAAACTTTATCGAAGCAAACGAAGAACCTTGGCTTTACAAATTAAGAACTATAACGAGCTGATTGTTAAAGCTCCGCTTAAAATGAAAGATGAACAAATTTATGCGTTTATTAAGCAAAAAGAGGGTTGGATAAATAAAGCAATGGCTCGGCTGAAAGTTCAGTCAGACTTTAAAAATAATTTTGATTTTAAAAATTATATTTATTTGTTAGGTGAGTGTTACAACTTTTCAGATATTAGTTTGTTAAATGCATTGCCAAAAACTTTTCATAATGTAATTTCAAGCACAGCCGAGAAAACTCTTCCCAATAAAAAAACATTCCCAAATGAAAAAATATATAAAAAATTTGCAAAAGATTATCTGCCTAAAAAAGCAAAAGAAATCAGTGAGCAAATTGGGCTTATTTATATAGAACTTAAAGTGAACACCTCAAAACGATGTTGGGGGAGTTACAGCCGTGACGGACGCATGAAACTGAACTGGAAACTGGTGATTTTGCCTGAACCGCTGATAATCTATGTGATAGTCCACGAACTTTGCCACAGCCGAGAACTAAATCATTCGCCAAAGTTTTGGAAACTTGTTGAGAGCGCTTTGCCAAACTATAAAACGCTTAAAAAGGCATTAAACAACTATGGATTTTTGTTATAAAAATTGACTTTTTTATAAATATTTGCAATATAATCACTAGGGAAAATAACAATGAAAAAAGAGAAAACTGGAAAGGGAAAAGGAATTATAAAAAGAATTGGCGTTTGGGTTGCGTGATTAATCCCATCCGATACCGTCTTAGGGGGAGTATTATATAATGCTGCTACACATGAATTCGGAAAGGGAGTTTTCTCACTATTGAGCGCTATTGGCTTAACAGAGGATATATAAATAAAAACGACTATCAAATTTAGTCGTTTTTTTATTTTATCTTTCAATATCATCAGAATTTTGTATGATAATAATGCAGTCTTCGTCTTTTTCTTCTGATAAAGGGGAGTTGTCTGCATACAAGCTTCTTCTTTTATATTTATCCGCTAATGCAATCATCGCAATCATTTCGCCAACAAGCCCAGCTCCACCAATACCTAAAAGGATTTTTCCAGCAAGAGAATAGTTTTTTGCCTGATCAATTTGCTTTAAAAGTGCCTGATCATTGGTCTCCTGATATTCTTCTTCAAGCCTTTCAATTTTAATATCATTAACATTAGAGAAAAAATAACCTGCGCTCAATGCAGCTGGGGCAGGGACGAACGCCAATCCGATTGCTAACGCTTTTGCTCTTCTTTTCATTTCACGTTTACTCATTTTTGCCATAAAATTGCCTCCAAAATTTAATTCATTATAACATATAAATAATTAAATTTCAATAGTATTTTATAAATTAATTACAAATTATTAAATTGAGGGGAGTTTGGCAAATTTATATGGAGTAGTTAAAATAATTTTTAAAGAAAATAGGGGATAAAAATTTGCATACTAGTCAAAATTTTTAAAGAAAAAACGCGCATAATCTCTGCGTAAAACACAAGTTTTACGCAGAGAAGCACGCATAATAGCCTTATTTTATAATCTAGTTTATTATATTTGTATAACTATTTTAGTTTAGCTTTTTATTATAATTTGCATACTAGTTTATTCAGTTTTATCAGTTTTGTCTTGTTTATCTTGCAATTGATTATCTGGTTCTGCTTTATCTAAATTTTCTTTTAAATTATTTTTTCGTTCTGGTCTTTTTAAAGTAGTTTTTGGAGTTTTACTTTTATTTAAGTTATTTTCTATTTTGGTTTTTAAAGAAACCTTAGGATCTGCTTTTTCTTTTTGATTTAAATAAACAAATTGATTTATAAATTTTTCATATCCAAGACCACTTGAAGCTGATAATTTATCTGTAAAAATTGTTTTATCTGGATTTGTCAAAGATGGAATATTTTTTATTGAAGTCATAGTCAAATAATTTAACACTTTAACAAAAACTGTATATATATCATCACCTTTAAACAGTTCATCAGGACAAGAATATAATAAACTTTCAATAAAAATCTGATTAGGCATCGCTTTGTTTGCAAAATAATACAATACATTAAAAATTTTTATAATTTTAAAGAAATTATCGCCAACTTTTTCATATTTATCATTCAAGAAGTCAACTCTAGCAAAAATGTCTATATCCAAAAAGCCTCTTTTTCTGCCTGTGTAATATTTAAACATTTCGCCATTAAAAATAACTGGATAAATTATAATCTGCGTGTTTGAGCCAAAATCTTCTTTTCCAACAATTCTGATTCTGTCGCCCTCAAGATAAACTATTGTTGTTGCGTCACAAAATTTAGCCACTGCCGTTTGCAAATCCTCACAAAGCGAATAAATATTATATCTTGATGGATCAAATTCATAAGCAAACTGCTCTACTGCACTTTGCTCAATCACCTGCTTTTTTCTTCTTCTGCGATGACGTCTTGTGTTACGATTTTTCCAAGCAAAAACAATTTTATTTTTTAAGTCTTTCCAAAAAGTTGTTGCTTTATGCGTATTAAGTTCAAGTTGCGCACTGTCAACGCCTAAAAAATATATAAATTTGGAGTTATCTGTAAAACCGCCTGACAACAATTCATTTACAGGTTGAAAAATTACGTTTTCTAGGCTGACATATGCAATTTGCTTTGACAAATCATTAACAGCGTTGGAAACAATATAGTTAATCTTATCATTAACTTTTTCAACAAATTCGTTATTATTAGCCCTAATAATTCCCTCAATCAGTTGTTTATCAATTACTCGATTTTTCATTAAAACTCCTTAATGTTTTATTTCTTAGGTTCGATTTTAGTTTTTCCACCCATATAGTTTTGCAGCGCTTTTGGAATATTTACGCTTCCGTCAGCATTTAAATTATTCTCTAAAAATGCGATTAACATTCTTGGAGGCGCAACAACTGTGTTATTCAATGTATGAGCATATGTTGTGCCTTTTTCTGTCTTAAAACGAATGCCAAGACGTCTTGCCTGAGCGTCTGACAAGTTTGAACAAGAGCCAAGTTCGCCAAAATAACGATTTTGACGAGGACTCCAAGCGTTCAAATCGCAAGACTTAACTTTAAGGTCGGCAAGGTCTCCGCTACAGCATTCCATAACTTCATGCGGAATGTCCAAACTTTTGAAAAAGTCTGATGAAATCTGCCACATTTTGTTATACCAATCCATAGACTCCTCTGGCTTGCAAATTACAATCATCTCTTGTTTTTCAAACTGGTGAACACGATAAATTCCGCGTTCTTCAATTCCGTGCGCACCGACTTCTTTTCTAAAACATGGAGAATATGATGTTAAACATATTGGCAAATCCTCTTCTTTAACAATCGTATCTTTAAAACGACCAATCATTGAGTGTTCACTTGTGCCAATCAAATACAAGTCCTCGCCCTCGATTTTATACATCATGTTTTCCATTTCGTCAAAGCTCATAACGCCAGTAACAACATCGCTTCTTATCATAAAAGGCGGAATGCAATATGTGAAGCCACGATCAATCATAAAATCGCGTGCATAAGAAATTATAGCAGAATGCAATCTTGCAATATCGCCAGTTAAATAATAAAAGCCATTCCCACTTGTTCTGCGAGCGCTGTCAAGGTCTAAGCCTGAAAGACTTTCCAATATGTCGGCATGATATGGGATTTCAAAAGTCGCTTTTTTAGCTTCGCCAATAGTCAATCTTTGAACATTTTTGCTGTCATCTTCACCAATTGGAACATCATCCGCAATAATGTTTGGAATAGACATCATATAGCGTTTCAGGTCAACAGCAAGTTTGGCTTCTTCTTCCTCAATTTCGACAATTCTTTGATTGTTTTTTACGACTTGGGCTTTAATATCATTTGCTTCTTCAATCTTTTTCTCACGCATTAAAAGACCAATTTGTTGGCTTAAAGAATTTCTACTTGCACGCAAAGAATCGCCCTCTTTTTTAAGCTTGCGAATTTGTTCATCAAGAGATAAAACATCGTCAACGTAGCCAAGTTTTTGATCTTGAAACTTCTTTTTAATATTTTCTTTAACAAGGTCAGGATTTGTTCTTATAAGATTTATATCTATCATAGTTTTAATTTTCTCCTTAATATTTTATAATTATATATTTATTACAAATTATAGTCAACTAAATTTAAACGCTTTTACAGCAAATATAGATATTTTTGATTTGTAAAATCAATATATAGTATTATGCAATGCATACTACCTACAATTATACTGGCGAAAGCCTGCAATTTTAAATCTTAATTTAAAATTGCGTTGCAACTGTTGTTGCAACAATTTCGCAAATGAATTTGCGAAATAAGGCTTTCGCCCTCGCCATAACCCCTATATAAAATCCCTTTAATTTGCTTTACTAAAATTTATAACTATGCTATAATATTTCATATGGCTAAACCATCGTTTTATGAGCAGAGAGATCTCCAAAATCGATTAAAAACTGGCAAATATTCTGAAAATCTGCCTGAATTTTGTTATGATTTTTTAGTTGGAATTGAAAATAATACCTCTTCTCTTACAAGATATAACTATTCAATGGACATGGCTGTCTTTTTTGATTATTTATCTCGATTTGTGTTTAATAAACCAGTTCCAGACATAACTCTTGCTGATTTAGACACTATAAAATCAAGACATATTGAGCAATTTTTGTCATATCTCTCATATTATGACTTTGCTGGCAAGGAAAATAGAAACGGAGAAAAAGGCAAAGCCCGCAAGCTTGCCTCAATTCGCAGTTTGTTTAAATATCTTTTTAATCACGATATGTTAAAGGCCAATGTGGCAAGCAAAGTTGAAACGCCAAAACTTCACAGCAAAGAGATTATCCGCTTAGAGCAAAACGAAGTTGAAAAACTTATGAACGTGGTTGAAAATCCATGTACTTTTTCAGAGCGACAAAAAAACTATGATAAAAACACCTTTGAACGCGACAATGCTATCATCACCCTGTTCCTGGGCACTGGCATTCGTATTTCTGAACTTGTCGGGCTTGATATTGACTGCTTTGATTTTTCTCAAAATGCATTCAAAGTAACAAGAAAAGGTGGAAATCAAACAGTTTTGTATTTTTCTAATGTAGTTGCGCAAGCGCTTAAAACTTGGCTTGAAAAGCGTGCTTCCTTGGAACTAGACAAAGATGAAAAAGCAATGTTTATTTCACTACAACGCAAGCGCATTTCTGTGCGTGCTGTTGAAGATTTGGTTAAAAAATTTGCCAAAGAAGCGTCTCCATTAAAAAATATCTCCCCGCACAAACTTCGTTCCACATTTGGCACAAATTTGTACAGAGAGACCAAAGATATATATATTGTAGCAGATGTTTTAGGTCACAAAGATGTCAACACAACAAAGAAACACTACGCAGCAATCAGCGAGGATATGCGCAAGAGCGTTGCAAACAAAGTAAAAATCAGAAACGAGGAAGATTAATATGATTTATTTTATAAGACACGGCCAAACAAATGATAATTTAATAAAAATTTACACAGGACAAAAAGATGTACCTTTAAACGAGACTGGAATTAAGCAAGCTCAAGATACTGCAGAGACATTGAAAGATATCAAATTTGATATATGTTATTGTTCTCCATTAATAAGAGCAAAACAAACATGTGAACAAATTCTGAAACATCATCCTAACCTAAAAGTCATTTATGACAACAGATTAAAAGAAAGAGACTATGGCAAGCTTGTCGGAAAACCAGTTGGCAGCATCCCTTTTAATCGTTGGCAAGTGGGCGCTGCAGAGGACTTAACAAAAGAATATGAAATAGAAGAAATTATGCATGTCTATAATAGACTTGAAGATTTTTATAATGAAATTTTGAAAAACCATACCAATAAAAATATTTTATTAGTAGCGCACAGTGGCATTGGCAGAATAAGCCATGCATATTTCTACGGAATGCCAGAAAATAACGATTTTTCTAATATAAAAATTCCTAATGCAGGCGTTGTGATTTTTGAAAAATAAACAAAAAAGAACTTGAATTTCTGATAGAATTTCCAGTTCTTTTCCGTCTATAATGTGAAGCATATCTCCTTCACATTTTTAATTTGTGCAGATTTAGAAATATTATTCACGCATTTTTAACTTTTTTTGAATTGCTCCCCTTGCATATATTTTATGCTTTTACACATACTAAGCCAAAAGGTTTATTTTGGAGGAATCTTGTGTTTAAGTTAAAAAAAAGTATTGCAATCTTTTATCTTGTTATGCTTTTCTCGTGCCTGCTTATTGGCAATATAAATTTCGTTGACATTTATTCTCTGCCAGAAAATTTTTGTGCTAATTACAGCGATATTGACAACGTTAATGAAAATTCTCTATTTGGCGGCTTTGTTACAACGTCACTTGAAAAACAGCAGACCAGCGTAAGTAGCCAAAAAGACAATGACGGCGTTATAATTTTTAAACTTTTCGGATTTATTCCTATCCGCAAAGTTAAAGTAAACATTCTTCCAGAGGAAGATGTCTATATAGGTGGCGTTCCAATCGGTTTATCTCTTGCCAGCGATGGTGCAATCGTTATCAGCGATACTGTTGTCAGCTCAACTGATGGCAAAGTTAATAAAAATGCAACTTTCAAAAGCGGAGACATTTTAACCTCTATTGAGGGTCAAGCAATCAAATCACTTGACCAAGTTGAAGAACTTTTGCAAAATAGTAACGGACGAGTTAACGTTGAATTCATCCGCAAAAATCAAAAAAAGAGTTTAAACGTTGAGTTAATAAAGTCAACGGACGGGAAATACAAACTTGGGCTTTGGGTTAAGGATGATATTTCTGGCGTCGGCACACTAACTTATGTTAAACAAGACACCCATAACTTTGCAGCACTTGGCCACCCTATCACTGACGGCAAAGCTGGCAATATAATTCCAATCGAACATGGCAAAATTTACGATTGCTCGCTTATTGGAATAAACAAGGGCGAGAGAAACAATCCTGGTGAGCTTAGATGTGTTTTCTTGCAATCTAGCGAAAAAGGCGAAATCATAAAGAACAATAAATATGGCATTTTTGGGCATTTGAACAATTTGGATAATATTGTAGACACAAATCTAACTGCAAAGATCGGCGGGCGACTTGGGGTTCGTCCTGGCAAAGCCAAGATAGTCTCAAGCATAAGCGGAATTCGCGAGGAATACGACATCGAGATAATCAAAGCCAATTATCAAGCCAAATCTGACGATAAAAGCATAGTTTTCCGCGTTACAGACAAGCGCTTATTAGAGCTTACTGGCGGAATTGTTCAAGGAATGAGCGGTTCTCCGATTATGCAAAACGGCAAACTTGTTGGCGCAGTTACGCATGTGTTTTTAACCGACCCAACAAAAGGCTATGGCGTTTACTCCGACTGGATGCTTGAACAACAGCAGCCAGATGCTGCGCGACTGTCAGCAAACTGAATTAAAAACAAAACTTTATTCGTTCATAACAAGCCTAACGCTTGGCGACTGTCTAATAACTTCATACAAATTCATGCTTAATTTGGTCATAACAAATAAAAAGTGCCCTTGGCACACACTTAAACAACAAGTCTAACCAAAAGAAATTTAAAACAAAGCCTTTACTCAAATTTAACATTTGAATAAAGGCTTTGTTTAATTTTGTTTTAATTCTTTAAATAGAGTAAATAAATTTATTTTAATGCTTTGATAAATTGGCAGGTTTATGTAACGAAGTTAATATTAAAAGCCAATTTGAGAAGCATTAAAACTTGTTTTCTTTTGCTTCTTTTCTTTAAAAGAAAAGAAGAGAAAAAACAAAATCTATTTCACTCTTGCACGCATTTCTTCGGCATGTTTAAGGGCTGTTTCAGTTACATTATCCCCGCCAATCATGCGCGCAAGTTGATAAATGATTTTTTCATTCTCAAGTTTTTCAAGATGTGTTACAGTGCTATCTCCCTCAACAATTTTTGATATAAAGAAGAAATTATCCCCATAACAAGCCACTTGAGGCAAGTGAGTTATGCAAATCACCTGATTGTTTTTAGATAGTTTGGCAATCTTCTCACCAACAACAACGCCAGTTTCGCCACCAATCCCCGCGTCAATCTCGTCAAAGACAAGCGTTTCAGCAGTGCCAAACTCAGCAAATATATTTTTTATAGCAAGCATAAATCGGCTCATTTCACCGCCTGACGCAGTTTTGGATAACGCCTTAACTTCTTGTCCTTTATTTGCAGAGAAAGTAAACTCTACACTATCATTGCCATTTGAAGTGAAAGAATTTAACTTTTCGAACTCCACCATAAATGTGGTGTTTTTCATGCCAAGCTCGGCAAGTTCCTTAACAACCTTATCTTCAATAACATTTGCAGTTTCCATTCTTTTTGCAGTCAAACTTTCGCAAGCGTTATGCAAACTCTCTTCCTGCTGAGCTTTCAATTTTTCTAACTTAGCAAGTTCAAACTCAGCGTCATTTAGTTTATTAAATTTATCCTTAGCCTCTTGCAGATAGTTCAATATGCTTTCAATATCACTGCCATACTTTTTCTTTAACAACTTGATTTGGTCATGACGTTTATCAAGTTTTTCAAGCTCAAATTCGTTAAAATTAATTTCTTCCACAAAGTTTTCAAGCGTTTCATTTATGTCTTGCAATTCATATTTACAGCTTGCTAAGCGATTTTTGCAATCCTCAATTTTTTCAAAACCATTTGTATTGCCAAGTGCATTCATAGCCTCATGCACATTTTCAATCGCCGATGATGAACCTTTTTCTAACAAATCAGTACAAGCCGAAATTCCCTCGCAAATCTTTTCTGCATTAGAGAGAAGTGCTAAACGCTCTTTAACTTCCTCTTCCTCACCAACATGAAGATTGGCCTCTTCAATTTCATTAACTTGATATTCCAAAAGAGATTTCGTGCGCTCGCGCTCAATCGCATCTCCGCCAAGCTCTTTGATTTGCGACAAAGTATCTTGATAACGTGCAAACCTGTCAGCAACTTCTTGTTTAAGCTCTCTTAAAGCTTGCCCGCCAAACTTGTCAAGCATAGCAAGGTGATTTTTGTTTTTCATAAGGTCAAGGCTCTCATGCTGAGAATAACTATCCACCAAAATTTGCCCAACTTTTTTAAGCATAGAGCCAACAGCAGGCTCGCCATTAATCCTAATCACGCTTTTGCCGTCAAGGGAAAGTTGACGAGACAGCACAATTTCGCCGTCTTCACAATCAATTCCATTTGCCTCAAAAGCAGACAAAACATTTGCAGATAGTTCAACGAACAGCGCGTCAACTTTCATAAAATTTTCGCCTGTGCGGATTAAATCTTTATCAGCCTTGCCGCCAAGCACAAAATTAAGCGCGTCAAAAATAATGGATTTCCCCGCACCAGTCTCGCCAAGCAGAACGTTAAAACCCTTGCCAAAATCAAGAGTTAGATTTTTTATAAGTGCAACATTTTTAACAGATAAAGTTTGAAGCATGTTTCACCTCTAAATCAAAATATCATTAAGCGACAACACGATTTCATTTGCCTGAGCAGTTGTTGGGAAAATTAACATAACAGTGTCGTCGCCATTAACAGCACCCATAAGGTCGGTGAGGTTAAGTTTATCTACAAAATTACAAACGCTAGCGCCAAGCCCTTTGATAGTTTTGATAACCACCAAATTGAGTGCGCTTTTCACAGAAATAACAGCTTCCTTAAAAATACTTATGTATTTGTTGGAAATGAGTTGCTCATCAGAGCCAACAAAACAATATTTATATTTACCAGAAGAGGACAAAATTTTGGTCAAGCCAAGCTCTTTGATATCACGTGAAATAGTAGCCTGAGTGATTTCAAAATTCGCATTTTTAAGTTCTCTGGCCAGTTCGTCTTGCGTTTCAATCTCTTTTGTAGAGATAAGTTCAAGAATTTTTGATTGTCTTGCGCTTCTTGCCATTTTTGCCTCCTTTATGGCTACATCCCTTTATTTTAAAGGCCTGTAGCGATTATGAATAATTATAAATTTATACTTATTCACCAATTTTTTATCATTATACAACTTTTTTTATAATTATGCAAGTGTTTTTTGCATAAATATTCATAAATTTTTTATACTTTTTCAGGTTTATGCAAAATTATAAATTTTGAATTTATAAATATAAACCTTTATACATTTTAATAAATTAGTCCAATTTAAAATAAAACACTTGCCCCCCCCTATTCACAATTCGACAAAATTTTAAAATTGTTTTAAATTTGCTATTGACAAATATTGAGTATTTTGTTATACTATTTTTGTATAAAAGGAGAAGATATTATGATTAAAGAACAGGATAGAATTTATAGCATTTTGAAAAAATACTTTTTAAAGCTCAATGACAATCAACCAAATGGAACACTTAGCGCAAAAGCACTTAATGCAAAAATGGCAGAAGTTATTACAAATTACAGCACAAGCAATGAGGACATCAAGAACACAACAAAGCTTATTGAGAAAGCTGAGAAATCTTTAATTAAAGACGGCATTTTAAAAATTGAAAAAGATGCACTCACCTACTCCTCTGCGCCAGAAGAAACAAAAGCATCAAGATTTGCCAAGACAAGCGAAACTACAGTTAGCGTTTGGACTGACGAACAAAAAGCAGAAAACGAAAGTTGTCTTAGTCATCTTATTTTCGGCATTGACACAGCAAATGTTTTGCATCACGAACACAAAACTGGTGACGAACCAATTTTATATTAACAAAAAAAGGGCGATATCAAATCGTCTTTTTTTATTGAACTGGGGAAGCCAGCGCTTTAAAACAAATGTTTTAAAGCCGTCGCGAAAGCGACTCCATTGTGCGCTAGCGCACAATGGCTGGCTTCCCCTATTTTATCTCAATAATTTCCTCATTCATAACACAATCGTTAACAAGCAACTCAACATTCAAAAAGCTTTCCTCTTTTACAGCTTTTTCTATGGTTGGCTTGATAACAGGATTCTTTGGCAAAAACACAGTACAGCAATCCTCATAAGGCAAAATGGAAGTTTCATAAGTTCCAATCTTTTTGGCAATAGTCATAATTTCTTCTTTATCCATAGCAATGCAAGGTCTAAAAATAGGCAGACTTTCAATCACAGAACCTGTAACAGTCATGCTTTGCATAGTCTGACTAGCCACCTGCCCTAAGCTTTCTCCCGTTACAATTGCACCAAGATTGTATTTTTGACAAAGTTTTTCAGCCACGCGCATCATAATACGTCGCATAATTGTAATCATATATTCAGGCACGCAGTTCATGTGAATTTCTTCCTGAACTTTTGTAAATGATACACAGTGAAGCGTAATACTTCCGACATATGGCGTTAATTCTTTTGCCAGTTCCAAAACTTTTTGTTTGGCTTGCTCACTTGTGTAAGGATAGCTATGGAAATGCAGTGCATGCATTTCAAGCCCTCGCTTACCCATCAAATAACCCGCAACAGGGCTGTCAATTCCGCCAGACAATAGCAAAAGTCCTTGCCCTGCACTGCCAAGAGGAAGCCCGCCCTGGCATGGAATAGTTTCATAAAAAATATATGTTCTGCCATTATTGCGAATATCAACGCAAATTTCAAGCTGTGGATTATACAAATCCACCACAGGATTTTGGTTATTATTCCAAACAACAGTTCCCAATTTTTTAGCATAATCCATTGACGAAATAGGAAATTTTTTATCAGCTCGCTTAACAGATACTTTATATGACTTGCCGTCAAGTTTTATATTTTTGACAACCTGTTCAATTGCCTGCTCATTTGTCAAAACTTCCACCGCTGGGCTAAGACTAACAAGCCCAAAAACCTGTTGAAGCTTTTCAATTATATTATCCTGCCTTTCAGGTTCAAAGTCAGACACAATATAGCGCCCTAGCGTAACATGAAAAGCAAATTTTTCTCCAGCAAGTTTCTTTTTGATATTATTAATCAGCAAATTTTCAAAAACATTAAGGTTTCGACCTTTTAAAAACAGTTCGCCAAAACGCAATAATAGCACATTTTTCATTTGACTTTCTCCCAGATTTCATTATAGACCTGCAATATCATTTTGCCTGCCCTTTCAACTTCTTGCTCTGTTAAATAAGCGTTAAAACTTATTCGCACGCTGGACTTAATACGGTCTTTATTCAGTCCAATATTTTCTAGTATTCGATTACCCGCATGCTTTGATGAACATGCCGAGCCAGTGCTGATGATGACCTCTTTTTCAAGCGCACGCATAAGAGTTTCGCCATTCACACCCTCAAAACTTAAGCTTACAATATAAGGGCTTTGCGTTTCAAGAATTTTTATTTTTTCATTACCCTCAAAAATTTCCAAAAATATATTTTTTAAAATTTGAGTATTTTGATAATTCTTTTGAACATCAATTTTTTCAATAGCATATTGCATTGCTATTATTGCAGGCAAATTTTCAGTCCCTGAGCGCTTGCCAAACTCTTGTTCTCCGCCAAAAACGATAGGCTTTAAAGCCTCCTTATTTTTAACAAACAGCGCGCCAACGCCTTTTGGACCATGAAATTTATGCGCAGAAATTGTATATAAATCTACTTCAGTCTTACTTAAATCTACAGGAATTTTGCAAAAAGCCTGCACGCCGTCAATATGAAGCAACGCCTTTGGCGAAAGTTTCTTTTTTAACGCTGATATTTTTTGCAAATCATTAATCGCACCCGTTTCATTGCTAACATGGATAATCGAAATTAATCTCGTTTTATCATTCAAAACCTTTGCAAGTTCTTCATAATCAATTTCTCCTGACGCTGTCAAAGGCACAAAATGCACAACAGCGCCTTGCAACTGCAAATCTAATGCAGTTTTATACACGCTTGGATGTTCACCTGCAGAAAAAACATATTCCCACTTGCCATTGCGAACAGACCCTTTTATCGCAAGATTATTGCTTTCAGTCGCCCCGCTTGTAAAGATAACATTCCCTTTATTCAAGTTTAGCTTGTTAAGCACACTGTTGCGAACGCTATCCAAAAGCTTATTATTTTGAATTGCCAAAGCATAACCTGCTGACGGATTATAAAAATGCTTGCAGGCATAATCTTTGATTACGTCAGCACATTCTTCAAACATTTTTGTCGTTCCAGCATTATCCAAATATATTGGCTCTTTCATTTTAAATCCTTATTTTGCATAATAGTACAATATTTTGTATAGTATGCAATGCATAATATACAAAATATTGTCAAAACGCTTCAAGCGTAATATTCATATTGTTTAAAGTTCAATAGCATTTATTCTAATCTATCTTAACTTTGCACCAGTTTTGTTTTCAACATCTTTAATAATTTTATTGAACACTGCCATAACCTCTTCTTCCAACAGAGTTCTATTTGAATCTTTAAATGTCAACGAGAAAGCAATCGATTTTTTGCCTGGCTCAACATCCTTATAAACGTCAAAAACTTTGCAATCACTTAAAAGCTTTCCGCCTGAACGTTTGATTTGTGTTTTTATCACATCGCTTTCAGTTTCATTATCAACAACAAACGCAAGGTCCTTAACCATTTCTGGATATTTATTTGCTTCCTTAAATTTTATCGGCTTTACAACTTTATTTAAAATCTTAGAAAGTGAAATTTCGGCTACAAAGATATCATCTTTTTTATAGTTTGGATGCACTCTTCCAATCACGCCAATCTGTTCTTTATCCAACATAATTTTTGCAGTCATGCCTGGATGAAAATTCCAATAAACAACCTTTTCAAAAGTATATCCACTATTTTCAAAACTATATCGATTTTTGAACCCTAAATAACTAAGCAAGTTTTCAATAATTCCTTTAAGGCAAAAGAAATCTGCTTTAACTTTAACGCCCTGCCATTGATTGTTGATATAATCTCCTTTAACAAGCATGGCAACTTTTGTTTCTTCCTCATAATTTTTATCATAAGTTTTTGAAACCTCATAAAGAAGCACATCTTTAATATTTCTAGCTTTGTTATATTCATACACTCTTAAAAGTGACGGAATAATACTTGTTCTTACAATAGATTTATCAATCGTCATTGGGTTTGGCAAAATGATTTGCTCTTTATTATCATATTTAAATGTTCTTGCCATTTCTTCACTTGTAAGCGTATAAGTTTTGCATTCATTTAAACCCAAAGCACGCAAACGTTTAGAAACATCTTTTCTAAGTTTAACATCTGGCGCATAAACTCCGCGTTTTACAGGCACAATTGGCAAAACTCCTTGCAAATTGTGATAGCCATAAAGGCGTCCGATTTCTTCAGCTATATCATTCACATTTTCATCAATATCAAGTCTACGATTTGGAATTGTTACAACAAAAGCTCCGTTTTTGAATTCATAACCAAAATCCAAACGAGCAAGTTCTGTTTTAACATCCTCATCAGTAAGTTCAAGTCCAAGCAAAGTTGAAACTTCATTTGTCTTAAAAGTCACTTTCTTTGGAGTTTTGTCAAGTTTATCGTGTTTAACTGTTCCGCTAACAACTTTTGCTCCTGCATAACGTTCCAATAAATAGCAAGCTCTATCAATTGCCATTTGGGTATATTCATAGTTAAGACCTTTCCCATAACGGATAGATGCTTCGCTCTTAAGATTCAATCTGTTTGCAGTATAGCGAATTGAAACCGCGTCAAAAATTGCACTTTCAATCAAAATATTCTGAGTATTATCGTCAACCTCAGTATTTTCACCGCCCATAACACCCGCAATACAAACTGGCTTATGTCCGTCAGTGATAACTATGTCACTAGCTTTTAAAATTCGTTTTTGACCATCAAGAGTCACAATCTGTTCACCCTCTTTGGCGTCACGGACTAAAACATTATTGCCAAGTTTATCCTTATCAAAGAAATGAAGCGGCTGCCCAAACTCGAGCATAACATAGTTTGAAATGTCAACCACATTATTGATTGGACGCATGCCTGCCGCAGTTAAGCGTTTTTTAATAAAATCAGGCGACTCGCCGATTTTTACGCCCTTAACCATTTTGGCAAGATAATAAGGACATTTTTCTGTTGCAACTTGCAAGTTAAAATATTTTTCAATGTCATCGCCAGCAAGAGTAATAAAATTTGTTGACGGAAGCTTAACTTTTCTATTTAAAATTGACGCAATCTCATAAGCAAAGCCGATGTGATAATAGCAGTCGTTGTTTCTATGCTTATGCACATCAAGTTCATAAAGAGTATCGTCTGTGCCAAGATAGATATTTGCATCTGTGCCAGGTTTAAGGTCAGTTTTTAACTCTTCAATGCCACGTTCATAAGCCTCTTCAGTTTTCTTTTCAATTCCAAGTTCATAAAGCGCGCAAATCATTCCATTTGAGATTTCACCGCGAATTTTGCTTGTCTTGATTTCAAAATCACCAGGCAAAATTGCTCCTGGAAGAGCCACAATCACTTTCAAACCTTTCCTAACATTTGGAGCGCCGCAAACAATCTGTGTAACCTTGTCGCCAATATCAACTTGACAGATGTGCAAGTGATCACTATCTGGATGATCAACACATTCTCTAACCTCACCTATAACAAGGTGTTCTATTCTATTCTTAACAACATTTTCTACATTAACACCCGCCTTAGTAACCTTTACTGCAAGTTCTTCTAAGTCTTGATCAGCAATGTCAATATAATCTTTAACCCAATTTAAGCTTATCATTTTTAGTCCTCCTTTCTATCAAACACAGCACTTTCTCTGAGGTCTGTTTGATAAAATTTTCTAATATCGTTGATTCCATATTTAAGCATTGCTATTCTGTCAGCACCAAAGCCGAAAGCAAAACCGCTCCAAACTTTATGGTCATAACCGCAGTTTCTTAAAACGTTTGGATGAACAATTCCTGCCCCGCCAATAGTTATCCAGCCAGTGCTTTTGCAAAGTGAACAACCCTTGCCTTTGCAAGAAAAGCAAGTGATATCCATCTCAACAGAAGGCTCAGTAAATTGATAGTAACTTGGTCTAAATCTTGTTTCAACATCCTCGCCAAACAGTTTTTTAGCAATAACATCAAATGTGCCTTTCAAGTTTGCAAGGCTGATGTTTTTATCCACCAGCAAGCCCTCAATTTGAACAAATTGATGAGAATGAGTTGCATCATCAGCGTCACGTCTATATGTTTTGCCAGGGCAAATCATGCGGATTGGCTTATTCCCGCCAGCGGCAAGCATAGTTCTTGCCTGAACAGGAGAAGTTTGACTTCTAAGCAAAATCTTTTCATCTTCAATATAAAAAGTGTCTTGAGCGTCACGAGCTGGATGCCCTTTTGGAATATTGAGAAGCTCAAAGTTAAATCTATCCTCTTCCACTTCTGGGCCGTCAACAACATCATAACCCATAGACATAAACACCTCTTCAACCTCTTCAAGCACTTTCTCCAAAATGTTAGGAGCGCCAACAGGAATTTCAAGAGCTGGCAAAGAAATATCGATTTGTTCAGCAGCAAGCTGAGCTTCGATTTCAGCATTTTTAAAATATCTTTGCTTGTCGTCAAGACTCATTTCAATAGCATCACGCACTTCATTAACAAGCGCACCGATAACAGGTCTATCTTCCGCCTTAACCTCACGCATACCACGCAAAATAGCAGTAAGCTTACCTTGCTTACTCAAAAACTCATTTTTAACATCGTGCAACTCTTTAGCGCTCCCCGCCATTTCAATAGCCTCCAGCGCCACACGCTTAATTTCCAACAATTCTTCTTTCATTTTTAATCTCCTTTATTATTGCTGTTCTAAACTTTCTTCTCTCGGTTTTTCTATACCCATTTTAACTTGTTTTGCATAAACAAAATCATCCTGTTCTTTTTGAGAAAGATTTTCGAAATATAATGGATTTTCAACAAAATCTACATTTTCACATAACTCATCCAAACTTTTTGTTTGAAAATCTTTCCCAGATTGACCATTTGTGTGAATAAAATAGCCTCTTATAAACTCTTTCGGTAAGTTGAAATTAACCGCTGGCATTCTTGGCACAGGGCTAGGCGTTGCTTGTTTGGATATTTCTTTATCTGCCATGTTGTAAATGATTGCTTCTTCGCTCCCAATTATTGATTCACGCCATTCCAATAGTTGTTTTTTATCTATCCCCATCAATTTCTGGAAAAAAGAAAGTGGAATTTGAATAACGCAATTTGCCGTGTCATTAGGTCCATTTTCTTTCCAACAATATGTTGCTAATTTTTTAGGATCTGAGGATGGCGTAAATGGTACAAATGTTGATCGATTACCATTCAATCCAGTCTTAGCAATACTTTCTGCATTTGTAATACTTGTTCCATGTGCACCTATAACGCTTTTACTTTCAAGCATGTCTGTTGCAAGTTGCAAAATTTCTTCTTTATTCATAATTCCTCCTACTAAAAAAGCCCTTACGCCTAAGCATTAGGACGAAAGGACTAAACTTCGTGTTACCACCTAACTTCAACAGTTCTGGGGAAGCACCACTCGGCAAAATTTATTTTTCATTGTTCCAATTCAAATAAATTTTGTTACGCGGGCACGATTGCTTTGCAATCTAACTCGCTATCCTTGCGGTTCCCCTCCCAATCTCCCTCCACTAAGGTTGCAAAAATGGAAACAAGATTTCCATTTGTTGCGGATTATACAGGGGGAAGCACCACTCGGCATTTTCTCCATAAACTATCCTCATTTTTTCTTTTACGCAGAATTACGGCAAAAACTAATACGCCAATCAAAAGCAAGTTAAAGGTTATTTATCATTCCCTAAAAGCCTGTGCCAGCAGTTCATCTTTGCAGCTAGAAAGTGAATTCGCATTTTTTATTGTTATTCCCTTTCAGCCTTGGGGAACTCTCTGAAAACACCTCAAAAATGTTACTAGTCTTTCATCATCGCTTTTATATGTCTTAATATTAACAAAAATTGCCTATTTTTGTCAACTTTTTTAAGCAAAAATTTGATTTTATTTTATAAATAATATATAATTTATCTATGAGATTTCAAAAATATGTTGTTGATAAAGCTTATGACAGCGTTTATATCTACCTTAAACAGCACGGATTTTCTGAAAATTTTATCAAAAACCTCCGCAAAACTCACGGAGATATTTTATTGAATAACCAAATTGTGCATATAAATCAACCGCTTAAACAAAATGATATTCTACAAATCAATGCCAGCCCAAACACAAAATCTAGTATTATGCATTGCATACTAGGGCTAAATATTGTGTATGAGGACGAATATTATTTAATTGTGAACAAGCCAAGTGGTCTTTCATGTATGCCAAATCGTTCGCACTATGCTGAAAATTTAGCTGGCGCAATATGCCATTACATGGATAAAAAATCCACCAACTTTGTTTTGCGAATTGTCAATCGTTTAGATAAAGACACTACTGGGCTTGTGATAGTTGCAAAAGATAGCGTTGCACAAAAAGAACTTTCAAATGTTCAAAAAACTTATCATTCACTTGTGATTGGCAAGATTGACAAGCCCATAACGATTGATAAACCTATTGCCACCCTTTTAAATGCTGACGGCTATAATCAGCATAAACGCGTTATTGCACAAAATGGCAAAACTGCAATAACTTTTGTTACACCAATAAAATACTATCCAGACAAAAATTTTACATTAATTTCTTGCACGCTAGAACATGGTCGAACTCATCAAATCCGCGTCCATTTGTCGTCTATTGGTCATCCGCTTGTTGGTGACAACTTGTATACACCCGAAAATGCCACAAACATTATCAACACTGTAAACGAAAAGTGTTCAAATCCCGCTTGCCTAAGCAAAGCAGAATCGACCCCCAAACAAAGCACAAACATTAATAACCTCACGCATACAGCCCTTGTTTGCAAATCAATCACCTTTACTCACCCGTTCACAAAAAAGATAGTCAACCTTGAAGTTGACTATCCTGATGATATAAAAAATTTACTCTGCATATTATAAATCAGCAAAACTAATAAGTTCCACCCCATCAAATACGCCATTATCTTTTGCTTCTTTTAAGATTGCCAATTCCTTATCACGATCAAGATAACTTGTTACAGACTTTGTATTTTAAGTCAAATAAAAGAGTTGAGATAATCTCAACTTTTACAATTTTATTCTTTGTCTTTATTTTCTTGCTCACGTTTCTTAGCTTGTTTTAAATCTGATACTGTATTGGTCACAATTCCAACAATTCCGCAAGTCATTCCGCCTGCAAACATAATTAACCAGCCAGGATGCCAAAAGTTTGGAAGAGTTATTCCCAAAATCACATAAACAAGCGCACAAATAATCATAACTGTTCCGCAAATTGCGCCTGTAATAATTTGAGCCACAGTTTTATTCTCTTGATTTGCCATAATCCCTCCTAGATATAAATATTATCACACAAACAAAAATTTTTGTCAAATGAATTTTATTATTTTTATTCAATTTCAACAGCTTTAACTTTTGCTGCCAAAACTTCCCCATTCTTGTTTAAAGATATTTTTGCATCTGAATAACACGCATTTTTACACCAGATATGTTCTTTATATGGCAACACTTCATCTGAATAATTATCCTCCAGAACTGGTACTTTTATTTTGTCAAAAATTTCTCCAACTTCTTTATATAGCTGGTATTCGTCTAAAATTTCTTGCAAAGTATAGGATGTAATAGTTTGAGGTTGGTGCATCTTATAAAATACATCCTTTTTATAAATTTTATCAAAAGCACAATCGTAAATATACCATTTATTATGATATTTAAATTCATTAAAAGCGTGACATACTCTACCCTCATTTTTATAAAAAGCCTTGGCAATAACACATTTATCATCTTTATTTAAACCTAAAAGTATACTGCTTGAATGTGCATAACAACAATGTAAACGTTGCCTTACCCATTTTTTGTATTTAACATTGCTTTTTAAATAACTAAAGTTTATTGGACAAAATTTACCAATACCAAAAGCTTGGCTTAATTGGCTAGGGAAAGTCATGTATGCCAAAGAATTAGTACGAACTATTTTCACCTTTTTCGTAAAATAATTCTTTACTGCAACATATCTAAATATATTCATATTTTGATTATAACACCTTAAGCTTATTTGTCAATATCTAATTAAAAATTTAATAATAAAACGCATTACTTTGTCATTTTTTCCTTGATAATTGAGCAAATTACAAGAGTAATTATTATCAAAAAGAATCCTCCAAGACCGACACCCATAAGAATAAAGCCAATCGTTTCTATGTCACTTTTTTGCAAATATTTGCCAAAATTGGCAAAAAAAATGCCAATCACGCCCAATACAAATGTTAAAACTAAGGACAGAATAATAAATATTAATTTTAATTTATCTTTTTGACTTTGATACATACTTCCCCCTATTAATATAAAATAAAAAGCGGCTGAAAATGCAAATTTTACACATTCTGCTGTCAAGGCAAAGTGCAGACTTGTCATAAGTCTTTATCTAAATCCAAATCGAATTACAATTTGACTTCATAGAACACCCCACGGCAACAATAATATAAATAAAGCCTTATTTAAAAGTCGCGACAAAATGCTTCTGTATTTTCATTTGGTCGCGAAACGAAAAAATTTGGCGTTAAGGTTATAGACTTTTGAAATATCAAAAGCCGAAACCAATCAGCCAAATTTTTGAAGTGGTGCGGGCGGTGGGGGTTGAACCCACACTCTGATTAGGAACACGCCCCTTAAACGTGCGCGTCTGCCATTCCGCCACGCCCGCATGTGTAATATGTTGATAATAAACTTATAGCAAGGGAATCTATAAGTCATGGCAGACAAGTTGTCTGCACTAGGAGCAGTCATAGACTGCGACGCATCGAGCATTTACGCTAAGGCAAAAGCCTTTTGTGCAAAGCGGAGATTTTCCGCCACGCCCGCATGTGTTATATTTTATATGCTTTTTTGAGCATACTTTGATATTATATACAATATAACTTACATTGTCAAGCAATTTTACATAAAAAAACAAAAAAAATAAATTTTTCATAAATAAAAACGAGCGATTAATCGCTCATTTTTTAGTCTTACTGGTTAAATTCTGCATATCCTTTTTCAAATTGTGTTTTGCTTTCTGGATCAAGCTTGAATAATAAGCCAAACAATTGCCCTACATGCAACTTCTCTTCATTCATAATGTCAAGTATTGTGCGTTTTGCATCAGGGTCGTCTGTTGCATCATAGTGGTTTTGATATAAAATTATCGCTTCAAGTTCCCCCATAATATCAAGCCTTGCATTTTGCGCCGTCAATGTTTGATTACTTTTGTTTGAAGAATTGTTCATCACACTAAACAAACTACTTTTCATATTAACCTCCATTTTTATATATGAAGCGTTAAATAAAATTGTTAAATTAATTAAATCCACTAGTCTATTTTTGTTATGTTAATATAACATACTAGTCTACTTGTAAGACTAGAATGCATTATATTTCATACTTATTATTCACTTTCTTTATCAAGACAATCAACAAACTCAACCTCATCAATTACTCCAAAATCCAGAGCTCGCATTAAATTTTCTTCCCTTTCTATTGCTTCCAACATTAAATTTAAATCGTTGTTTGTGTTGGCAAAATATTTATTTGCATTGACAATTCTTACTTTCTTGCCATTTTTTACAATATCAGAACTCATTTCTTTCATATATAGCCTCCTAATAAGCATTATACATAAAATTAATTTAAAAGTCAATAAAAAAAGATGTTAAACAACATCTTTCTTTTTTTCTTCATGGATTTCAAGTTTGATTATTTCAGGCTCACTGTCCTCGGTTTCAATAAACTTATCTGTCACAACAATTCGTTCAATATCCTTTTTGCTTGGCGCTTCATACATAAGTTTGTTCATTTTCTTTTCAAGAATTGTTCGCAGTCCACGCGCCCCTGTTTTAAGTTCCATGGCCTTTTTAGCAACCGCTTCAACCGCTGATTGAGAAAATTCCAAATTAATCCCATCTATCTCGAACATAAGTTGATACTGTTTAACAATAGAATTCTTTGGCTCAATCAAAATCTTTGTAAGCGCTTTTTCGTCAAGGTCATCAAGCCCAACCTGAACAGGCAAGCGTCCAACAAATTCTGGAATAAGTCCAAATTTTATCAAATCGTTTGGCTGGATATCATGCACAAAATTGATTTTGCTTTTTTCTTGTTCAGTTTTTATTGGAGCGTTAAAGCCAAGCGTTGTATCATTTTTACGCCCCTCAATAATTTTATCAAGCCCAACAAAAGCTCCGCCACAAATAAATAAAATATTTGTAGTGTCAATTTGAAGCATTTCCTGATGAGGATGCTTTCTGCCACCTTGTGGAGGAACAGACGCAACTGTGCTTTCCATAATTTTTAAAAGCGCTTGTTGCACGCCCTCACCTGCAACGTCACGAGTTATTGAAACGTTTTGGGTTTTCTTAGCAATTTTGTCAATTTCATCTATATAAATAATCCCGCGCTGAGCCTTTGCAATATCATAATCAGCGTTTTGGATAAGTTTCAACAAAATATTTTCAACGTCATCGCCAACATAGCCTGCTTCTGTCAAAGTTGTTGCGTCAGCTGACGCGAAAGGAACTTTCAATATTTTTGCAAGCGTTTTTGCAAGTAATGTTTTGCCTGAACCTGTTGGCCCAACCATTAAAATATTACTCTTTTCAAGTTCAATATCATCGCGCTTATTTTTAACAGTGTAATTATAATTGATACGTTTATAATGATTATACACAGCAACTGCCAAAACTTTTTTAGCTTCATCCTGTCCAACAATATAATCATCAAGTTTACCTTTAATCTCTTCTGGCGTAGGAAGTTCAATCGCCTCAAACTCACTTGAAGTTTTAACTTCGTCAACCATGATTTCTTTGCAAATTGTAACACATTCATCGCAAATAAAAGCATCCCCGCCAGGACTAGCAATCAACTTTTTTGCATCTTTTTGCTTTTTGCCACAAAAAGAACAACTATAACTATCGTCCTCTCTCATTTAACAACCTCCTTGTTAACTTAGACTAATTTAATATTTCCCTCTTTGTGTAAAATTATTTCTTTCTTGTAACAAAGATGTCATCAATCAAGCCATAATCTTTCGCTTCCTGTGCAGACATATAATTATCTCTGTCAGTGTCTTGCTCAACAATCTCAATTGGCTTGCCAGTATTCTCGCTTAAAATCTTGTTAAGTTTATCTTTAATCTGCAACAAATGCATAGTTCTGATTTTAACATCGCTCGCCTGACCTTGAGCTCCGCCAAGAGGCTGATGAATCATAATTTCACTGTTCGGAAGAGCAAAACGTTTGCCCTTTGTTCCGCCAGCAAGCAAAAATGCACCCATAGACGCTGCCATGCCTACACAAATCGTTGAGACATCGCATTTAATATATTTCATCGTGTCATAAATAGCAAAGCCAGCGGAAACACTTCCGCCAGGGCTGTTGATATAAAGAAATATATCTTTATCTGGATTTTTCCCCTCTAAATAAAGGAGTTGAGCAATAACAAGATTTGCACTATTATCGTCAACTTCGCCATTCAAAAAAACAATTCTATCCTCTAAAAGTCTTGAATAAATATCATATGACCTTTCACTGTTGCCAGTTTGGTCAACAACCATAGGAATTAACATAAAAGCCTCCACAACAATTATATTTTACACAAACCAAGAAAAATTAATTTGTCTAAACTTGGCTTTTGATTATTTATTTTGTTCTTTAATGAAAGAAAGTACTTTTTCCATCAAAGCTTGATTTTGGAAATACATCCAATCTTGTTGAGATAAGTTGTTTTTAACTTCTTCAACTTTCAGATTATATTGTGATGCATAGTCAGCAAGTTTTGCTTCAATATCTTCATTAGTCGCATTAAGTTTATGCTCAGAAATAAGTTTTTGAACAACTAAACGAGTTCTAACATTTTTCTTAGCATCCTCTTCTCTTGCCTTTTTGAAATCAGCCATAGTAGTGCCCATGTAGCCCAAATAATCTTCCAAATTCATGCCTTGATGAGAAAGCCTGTGTTCAAACTCATGAATCATATCATGAACTTCTCTATCAATTAAAGAAGCAGGAATATCAACTTCACTCTTTTCAGCTATTTCTTCAAGAAGTGCGCTTTCATATTCAAGCTCAGCGTTCTTTTTAGCATCCCTTTCAAGTTTTTCAGCAAGGTCTTTTTTATAATCAGCCAAAGTTTCAAACTCAGTTACGTCAGAAATAAACTTGTCTGTAACTTCTGGGAGTTCTTTCTTCTCCACCTTTTTAAGAGTAACCGCAAAAACAGCAGGCTTACCTTTCAAGTTCTCAGCCTGATAGTTTTCTGGGAAAGTAACATTAACGTCTTTCTGCTGTCCAATTTTCATGCCAACAACTTGATCTTCAAATCCGTCAATAAAAGTATGAGAGCCAAGTTCAAGTCTATAATCCTCAGCAGTTCCGCCGTCAAATTTAACACCGTCTACACTGCCAGAAAAATCGATTGTTGCAAAATCGCCATTTTCAGCTTGTTTGTCAGCCTCAACAAAGCGAGCATGAGCGTTTCTCAAATTTTCAATAACGTCATTGATTTGTTTCTCTTCAACCTTAACAGTTTTTGGCTTTGCTTTTAAACCTTTAAGAGCAGCAAGTTTAACTTCTGGCATAAGGTCAAAAACAAGAGTAACATCAAGCCCACCCTCATCAGTGAAAGAATTTTCAGTCACATTAGGATAGCCAGCTGGTCTAACTTCCATGTGTTCTTCCAAAAACTTAGCGTATTCATTTGAAACAGATTCTTCAAAAGCATCGTCCAAAAAGATTGTATCGCCATAAACTTGTTCAATAACGCGACGAGGTGCTTTGCCAGGTCGAAAACCTTGAACCTTATATTTGCCTTTGTTTTTTTCATAAGAATTTTGAACAGCATTATCAAAATCCTGTTTGGAAATTTTAACTTTTAAAACTCCCTGTTTGTCATTTTTTTCGTAAGTATACATAATTTTCTCCTTTTTCTACGAAAGTATAGCACAATTAAGAAAATTAAACAAGTGAATTTGGAATAAAAAAGTTGTTTTGACGGAATATTTTGTCGAAACAACTCGCAATCTGAATGTATTTGTAAGATTTTTAAATAAAGATAAGAAACATTGCAATAAAAAGTCCTACTGCAAACATAATTTTCAGCCAATCAATTGTTTTTTCTTTAAGAAGCGTGCGCTTAAACTTCTTATAATAAATTTTATCATGTTGTTTTATAATGTCAAGAGTTAATGCCGTTGTATTCACTAAAACTGCACAATAAAGTTTATAGCGTTCTTCCAAATTTTCTCTTTGATAATACACAAAATAGTCTATCAGCCAAATGACAGCCCACATCAATGAAAGCAGCGCTCCGCAAGATAGCGCAAAGTAAGAAAAACCTGTCCACACAGATTGCAGACATCCAAACAAGATTGTTAAAGCGCCAAGCACAGCAGAAATAATATACTTAATCATTTTATCCTTTTATACAATTTTAACCAGTCCAAGAATATAGAACACAACAATAACCACAACAAAGATTATATACAAAACAAGCCAAGCTTTATGCGTTTTGCCTTTTACATAAAACCCTGCAAGAGCAATTGCAAGAATATAGGCAACTGCATCACCAATCGTTTTAAAAATGTTATAAATAATTGTTGTACCTTGAAAACATACAGCAAAAATAAGAGCAATTGCTATGCAAGCAATTCCAAAAAAAGCACAACATTCAAGCACTTTATTTAAAGGTGCTTTTTCATTCATAAATAACCTCCATAAAATCGCTATAACCCTTTATTTTAAAGCAAAACTCTCCTCCCCCGATTTTATAAAATCAGAAAAGATTTTTTTGAATTATTTACAAATATGAACAGCCAAATCCACAGTTTTGCAAGAGTAGCCCCATTCATTGTCATACCAAGCTATAAGTTTAACAAAGGTTGGGCTTATCATAATGCCTGCATTGACGTCAAATACAGAAGTATGGCTTTCTCCTATAAAATCGCTTGACACAACAGAGTCTTCTGTCCAGCCAAGAATGCCTGCCAATTCATTTTTAGAAGTTTTCTTAACCGCCTTTACAATATTTTCATAAGTTGTTGGCTTTTTAAGTCTAACAGTTAAGTCCACAACAGAAACGTCCAAAGTTGGCACACGCAAACTCATACCAGTAAGTTTGCCTTTAAGTTCTGGGATAACCTCCCCAACAGCTTTGGCAGCACCAGTTGATGACGGAATGATGTTATATGTTGCAGCGCGACCGCCTCTCCAATCTTTTTTGCTTGCTCCGTCAACAGTAAGTTGTGTTGCAGTCACTGAATGCACTGTTGTCATCAAGCCCTCTTCAATCCCGAATGCGTCATTGATAACTTTTGCCAAAGGTGCAAGGCAGTTTGTTGTACATGATGCGTTTGATACAACTTTCATATCACTTTTGTATTCATTATGATTTACGCCCATAACAAACATTGGCATATTTTTGCCAGGTGCTGAAACTATAACTTTTTTTGCTCCTGCCTGCACATGCAAAGAAGCCCCCTCTAAGTTTGTAAACTTTCCAGTTGCTTCAATAACAACATCCACATCAAGCCTCTTCCAAGGAAGCAAATTTGGCTCTCTTTCAGCAAAAAACTCTGCTTTCTTGCCATTAATAACCAGCATATTGTCACGAATAGCAACTTTGCCGTCAAACTTGCCATGAATTGTATCGTGTTCAAGCATATATTTTGCATATTCTATATCAAGAAACGGGTCATTTATGCCTACCACTTCAACATCGTTTCTGTTTGCACAAACTCTTGCAACAAGTCTGCCAATTCTTCCAAATCCGTTAATTCCAATTCTAACCTTTTTCATAAAAACCTCCTTTAAAAAAGTGAATTATATTCAATTATTCCCAATTTCTTCTGCGTCAGCAAAATTTCTTTGCCCCGCCTGCAAGTTGAAAAACAACATGCATAAAATTAAGAACATTCCCGCCAAGCCAACAAAATCAATACAGAAAAGCAACATTCCAATCAAGAAAGTTACCTTGCCGAGCAATGCCACAAGAATCGTTATTGTTACAGGCACTATCACGCTTAATATTGCAGAAACAATCATTTTGATATTGCCTTTTTTGTTGTTCTCCATTTTTACGCTTGGTCTTTCTGCAATAACAGTTGCTTGTTCCACTCCTCGCCAGCGGTCGACTCGAGTGCTATATGAAAGACTGCTCACGTTTGCAAGAACTTCACCCATGCTTTCATCAAAAGCTATAAGCGAGATATCTCCGTCAAAAAATTTAACTCCAAACATTGCCTTTATCAACGCGCCAATCCATTTTTTAAATAATGCGGCAACTTTATTTTTATGCTTCTTCTCAAAGTAAACAACCTGCGCGTCACTTGCAATCAAACTATCAAACTCTTTTTTAGTAAAAGCTCGCCTGCAAATCACAACTTTGCCCTCCGTGAGATAAGTTTTCATAGCGTTGATAATTTCTTCTTTTTGGCTTCCATCTCTAAACACTTTAACAACGGCAGTTTTTGGCAAATCCAAGTTGTTTTCCAAACTTTCTACAACTCCGACCAAAATCGAAACATCCTCTTTATTCGCAATGCTTGCAATAGATTTTGAATACTCTTGCGCGTTGTCAATTATTGGAATGACAACATTTATCATAAGTTTCCTCCTTACAGTTTTTTGATACGTCTAGCATGACGTCCGCCCTCAAACTCTGTGGTCAAAAACACTTTAACCATTGCGATAGCTTTTCGCGGTTTTGTTGAACGCCCTGCAAGCACTAACACATTTGCATCGTTGTGCCTGCGTGCAAGCGAGGCTGTAGCAACTGAATTACAAAGCGCCGCTCTGATTTTTGGATTACGATTTGCAGCCATGCTCATGCCAATGCCAGAGCCACATATAAAAATGCCAACATTTCTTTCATCCTCCAAAACCTTAGCACAGCCAGCTTTTGCAAAATCAGGATAATCCACCCCCTCTTTGCTGTGACAGCCAACGTCGATTGTGATAATATTTTCTTTATTAAAAAACTTTTTTAGTTCTTCTTTAAGCATATAACCTGCATGGTCGCTTGCCATAATAATCATAATATTCTCCTTTATTTTCTCCACCCAATAATTTTATTGAGCAAAATTTTCACACCCTCATCAAGCTGTTTTGCGCAAGACAGATAAACTTCTTCGCTTTGACCATAAGGGTCTAACACATCATATCCAATCAGTTCTTTAAAAGAAATAACTTTATCGCTTTTTACATAACTTCTATGATTTTCCGTCATGACAACGTAAATAGTTTTTGGGTCAATCTTGCCAAGTTTAACCGATTTTCTGTTAGACGCCAATGCTCCCATTTTTTTTAAAGTCAGCTTAGCATTTTCTGCAATATTTTCACCCGTTGCTTTAACGCCTTTTGAGCAAACATTGATATCTTTTATTCCCAAACCTTTCAACTGTTTTTTCATAAGCCTTTCAGCCATGATAGATCTGCAAGTGTTGCCAGTGCAAACAAAACAAATTTTTATCATAATTCACCTGCTTTATTTTTTAGATTTCTTAGGCTTCGCAATTTGGACTTTTTGATTTTGATAAAGTTTGTCAAGATTATATTTCTCGCGTTTAGCAGGAATAAATGTATGGAGCAAAATTCTGTCCAGATCAAAAATAATCCATTCACCACGATTATAACCCTCGGGATAATCTGTCAAACTTCTTTTTTTGATAACCTCGTCAGCAAAAAGTTTGTTTTCAATAGTGGTTGCAAAATCAGCCAAAACAATATAATCTTGCTCGCATTTAGCATTTCTGACATCAAAAAACGCCAAGTTTTTAGCTTTATATTTTTCAAGATAGTCTAAAAGTTTTTCAAGCATTCCCTCCACAATTTTCTCCTTTTATAATCAGTTATAAAAATAATATAATAATAAAATATTTTTGTCAAATTATTTGATTATAAAACTTAAATTTGTCAATAATTTTGCTATGAAATATGTAAGTTTAATTCTTTCAAGCATTTTGCGAATATTTTTAATATTCTTCTTAACTTTTATCTGGACAAGATATTTTTTAAAAGAACTTTGGCTAAGCCTTTTTATATCAGCAGTTGTAACAATCGTTTTGGATGTTTCAATTAGGTTTTTATTGAGAAAAAAATCAAATAAAAACAATTTGAAGCTTAAAGAAAAAGAGGAAGCCGAAAATATGTTTTTATCGCTCGCTACATCGGCTAACTATCTGACTTTTTTCCATGAACTTGCAAAGAAAGAAAATCCTAGCGCCGAAAAGAAAGACAAATATATTTTGTTAAAAAACAGTGACCGCACAGTTTTGTTATATCCGTTTATGTCTATGAATGAACTAAGCAAAGATGACATCGCAAAAATTTTGATATCCTCTCAAAAACAAAAAGCGAACAAGTTAGTCATCGTATGTGGCGAACTTGCCAAAGACACTTTTGCTTTTTCAAAAAGTCTAGGCAAAGAGATTTTGCTTTTAGACAAGTTTTCAGCATATTCAGAACTATATAAATTTTATGGATTCTTCCCAGAAATCTCGCTAACTTATCAAAAGAACAAAAAACTAGCCCTCAAAGAGCTGTTTGCTTTTTCATTTAATAAGTCGCGCACGAAAGGATATTTTTTGTCAGCTATAATCCTTTTCATTTCCACCCTTTTTATCCGCATGAACATATACTACTGCATAATGGCGTCGCTCTTGATTGTGTTCGCCTTAATCTCATATTTCAATCCATATTTCAATGTTAAGCAAAATAAAGTTGTTCTGAGAAACTAATTTTTTTTCAATCTCCCTCTTGACAAATAATAAAAATGTGATATAATAATCCTATATAAAAAAGGAAGAATTAAATCATGGCAAAACAAAAGAAAACTTTCACCGCGAACGATTATTATAATGATAGTCGAGCCAAAGAGGATTTAAACAAAGATTTGAGAGAAATGCTTGATAAAACTGAAAATAGGGATATAAAAATTGCAGAAAAAGCACTTCTTTGCGACAAAATGCAAGAACTTAAAATTTCTGAAATAAAAAGCGGTATGTTAAAAAAAGAAATAAAAGGTTATAAATTAAGCAAAGTATCGAGAGTATTAAAATCAATTACTACTGCAATTTGGAATTTTGGAGCAGGTCTAGCAACAGCATTTTCTATCGACAACTTTGTAAACGGCGATATAACAAAGGCTGGTATGTTTTTAACAATATCAATAGCATCTCTAGCAGTAGGCGGATTTATGCACGCTGCAAATAACGACAGCTATGCGGCTAAAGCTGAAAAGGATGCTGAAAACCAAAATAAAGCTGAGAATCTTTTATATGAAAAAACACAAGAACAAGAAATACTTCAAAAAGAAATTGCTTATCTTGAAGCTTCAACAAGAGAATTGCCATAAAATTTTATTGGAAAGCATAATAAAAACACCTAACTTAAATTTTCAAAAATTTAAGTTAGGTGTTTATTTATATTTCTTTTGGTTACTTTTCTTATCAAGAAAAGTAACATAGATTTCAAATCAATTCAATATGCTTAAAGCCTTTTTTGGATGATACGCGATAAATGATAACCATTGAGCCTATCACTTGTACTGGTTCGGCTGATAATTTTTCACAAAGCGTATCACAAACTTCACGTGCCCTGATTGGACAAGATGGCAAAACCTTGATTTTGATAAGTTCGCGCGCTTCAAGCAAAGCCACGATTGCGTCAAAAGAGTTATCGCCAAGTCCCTCTTTGCCAATTTGCATAACTGGCTCTAACGCATTGCCAAGTCCTCTAAGTTGCGCTCTTTGTTTTGTTGTAATCATTATATTCACCTTTTAATCTTCTTTTCTTTAAAAGAAAAGAAGCAAAAGAAAACTAATTTTATAGAGCCTTGCCAGCACTTCGTGTTATCTGCAGCTCTATAAAATGACTTTTTACTTATTTTGTTTTAAACTATAGGCTATCATTTCGCTCAAAATGATATCAAATTCAACATCTAGTTATTATGCAACACATACAACCCACAAGATATTGTGTTTTTGTTTTATTCCATATATTCAAAAGTTATATCCTTAATACGCACCGTGTCGCCATTTTTAAGACCACGATTTTTGAGCATATCAATTATGCCCATATCATTAAGACGCGCTTGAAAGTATGCAAAAGACAAAGTATCATCCAGCACAACGCCTCGCACAAAATTATCAATTTTACCACCCTGAACAACAAATGTTCCGTCACTTTCACGCAAGATTTCAACAGAGCCAATGTCACGTTTGTCAAAGTCAAATTCTTCAATTTCAATCGGTGGCTTTTTAGGAATAGTAGAAAGACGTTCCAAAGTCAACTTTTTCAACTCTTCAATCCCTTTATATGTTGCACCAGAAATTTCCAAATGCTCCACTCCCTTAACTTCTTTTTCAAAACGTTTAATTTTGGTTTTTAAGTCTTCTTCCGCTATCAAATCGCATTTTGAAAACACAACTATTTGTGGAGTCTTTCCCAATTCTTCACTATAATGAGAAAGTTCTTTATTGATAGTTTTATAATCTTCTACAAAATCTCTCCCCTCGCATTCTGAAATGTCAACAAGGTGAAGTATCAATCGCACGCGCTCGGTATGTTTCAAGAAATAATGACCTAAGCCTTGCCCCAAGCTTGCGCCCTCGATAAGCCCTGGAATATCCGCCACAACAAAGGTTTGGCCTTTAACTTCGCACACTCCAAGATTTGGATACAGCGTTGTAAAGTGATAGTTTGCGATTTTTGGATTTGCATTAGATATGCAAGAAAGCAATGTTGATTTGCCAACATTTGGATATCCTACAAGCCCAACGTCAGCAATAGTTTTCAGTTCAAGATAAACTTCTTTTTGCTTGGTCTTTTCGCCAGTTTGTGAAAAGTTTGGAGCTTGTTTGATAGAGGATTTATAATAAGCATTGCCATGACCGCCCTCGCCACCACGAAGAGCAACAAATTTCATTCCATCTTCAAAGAGGTCTGCAATTATTTTACCCGTTTGTGCATCAATAATAACCGTTCCGCAAGGCACTTCAATTTTTACGTCTTTGCCATTAGCGCCCGTCATATTTTTCTTGTCACCGTCGCCACCATTTTCAGCAACAAATTTCTTTTTAAAAGTAAAAGTATAAAGAGTATTCATGTTTTTAGTAGCCACAAAAACAACATTGCCACCGCGACCACCGTCACCGCCGTCTGGGCCTCCGTTCATAACAAGTTTGGTACGCAAAAATGAGGTCGCACCATTGCCACCATCACCCGCTTTAATCATCAATTTAACTCTATCAAGAAACATATCTTTTCCTTTTATTTAAATCTTCTTTTCTTTAAAGAAAAGAATCAAAAGAATACTAATTTTATCAACATTGATACCGCAACACGCTATCTTCGGTTGATAAAAAACTTTTTTACTTTGTTGCATTATAATTAAAAGTTAAGAAATATAATTTTAACGCTTTGAGAAATTGGCGAGCAAATCAAACGAAAAAGAAAAATAAAAGCCAATTTAAAAAACGTTAAATAGATTTCTATTGTTATTTTTTTTGTGAATAAAAGTAAACACAAATGCTTTCAAATGGACAATTTTCACAATCTGGGTTTTGAGATTTGCATTTATAACGACCAAAATGCACCATTTGGAGGTGCAGTTCGCTCCAATACTTCTGTGGAAAATATGCACGCAATGCCTCTTCGCATTTGTTTGGGTCTTCGGTTTTGGCAAGCCCTAATCTGTTAGATACTCGCAGGACATGCGTATCAACTGCAATCGCATCACCACCAAACGCCTCAGCAGTAACAACATTTGCTGTTTTACTCCCTTCGCCTGCTAGGCTTAAAAGCCCGTCAAAATCCACAGGTACTTTACCATTTTGGTTTTCAATAATATCTTTTGAACAAGCGATTATATTTTTTGCTTTATTATGATAAAATCCGCAAGAATGAATAAGCCTTTCAATTTTCTGCTGATCGGCTTTAGCCATTGCCTCAGGCGTGCCATAATCTTTAAACAATTCCTTTGTAACAATATTCACTCGCTTGTCTGTGCATTGAGCCGACAAGATAACCGCAATCAAAAGTTGATAAGGTGAATTGTATTCCAACTCACATTTTGGAGACGGAAACAAATTATCCAAATTCTGCTTAATATCTTCCGCTTGCATAATTCACCTCCTCTTTTGTTTGCATACTAGTAAAAATAACAATCTTTTAGGACTAGTATGTTATGTTTTTATAACTAACGCATAATTGGGAACAAAACAACATCACGAATATTCGGACAATCAAATATGAATTGCAAGAAACGGTCAAGTCCAAAACCTAAACCAGAGATTGGAGGCATACCATGTTCCATAGCAAGTAAGAACTCTTCATCAACATCCATAGTTTCGTCATCACCTGCCATTTTCTCTTTGAGTTGAGCTTCAAGGGTTTTGCGTTGAGTGATTGGATTAACAAGTTCTGAATAACATTTTACAAGTTCAGCTCCACCCATAACAATTTGGAAAGCGTCAATAATTCTGTCGTCTTTGTCGTTAATTCTTGCAAGAGGCATTAAAACCGCTGGATAGTTAAAGATAATAGTTGGCTTCAAAATCCCCTCACGAATTTTTCTTTTATAAACATAATCAATTAATGTTCTGATTGACTTACACTCTTCAAGTTCAGCATAACCAAACAGTCCACGATCAACAATCACTTTTTTGAACTCGTCAATATCATCTATTCCTAAGAAATCACAACCTAAAAGTTCTCTCATTCTTGCTACATAATCAATCTTTTCCCATTCGCAATCAAATTCAATTTCTTGACCTTGATAAGTTACTTTTGTAGTTCCAACACATTCTTTCATCATCTTAACAAAGAAATCTTTAAAGAATTTTAAGTTATCCTCAAAATCCCAGTAAGAAGCATACCATTCAACTTGAGTAAATTCTTGAAGATGAGACGGATCCATTCCCTCATTTCTAAAGTCTTTTCCAAGTTCAAATACACGATCAAAACCTGCAGCAATACATTGCTTCAAATGGCACTCAGTTGCAATACGGAGATTCATTTCAATATCAAGAGCGTTATGATGAGTAAAGAAAGGTTTTGCTGATGCTCCACTTACCGCACTTTGCAAGATTGGAGTTTCAACTTCTATAAAGCCATTGTCTTCCAAATATCTACGAATAAATGAAAAGATTTTACTGCGAGTCAAAAAGACTTTTCTTGATTGTTCATTTGTAATTATATCAAGATAACGTTGACGATATTTCGTTTCTGTATCAACAAGTCCATGGAACTTTTCTGGAAGTGGTCTGAGAGTTTTTGATAAAAGTGTAACTTTTTCTGCCTTAACTGTCACTTCGCCTGTTTGAGTGAGATAAACCTCGCCCTCTATGCCAACAAAATCAGCGATATCAACCATTTTCTTGTAAAAATCATAAGCTTCTTCGTCAAGTTCATTTCTGCCAACAGAAACTTGAATTTTTGCATTGATGTCGCGAATATGCAAAAAGCCAAATTTACCCATAACGCGCTTAAAAATAACACGACCGCAGAGTTTTACGCGCTCCCCCACCTTTTCTCTTGCCTCAGCAATTGTGCAAGTTCTTTCAAACTTTGCCTTATAAGGGATTTCTCCCATTTCTTGAAGAGCGTCAATCTTTGCTCTTCTAACATCAACTTCGTTGTTAGAAATATTTTGTGTATTGTCCATAATTTTCTCCTTATGCCTTAGGTTATCATAAAAAGAGAAAATTGTCAAACTATTTTTAAGTTTTACTTATATCTATGTTGATAAAAACGCAAACTTTTTTTAACTTTATTCAGATATTGGCTAGTTTCTTTGTAAGGAATAGATCTTAATGTTTTGCCATCGCTTGAATGCGCCTCTTGAATAAGCCAAGATTTAACCTTTGTTGGCCCTGCATTGTATGCGCAAATCATAGTTTCTTGATTTGAAAAACTGCTATTCAAAATGGCCAAATATTCCGCGCCTAATCGAATGGAAGTTTTTTCATCTTTAAGATCAATTTCACCATACTTCCAGCCGATTTTTTGGCAAACCCACTCAGCCGTTTCAGGCATAATTTGCATTAGCCCAACTGCTCCTTTGTTTGAAACAGCGTCTTTTTTATATCCACTTTCAACATTGATTATCGATGCCAATAACGCTGGTGAAATGTTAGCCTCCTTGCTAGCCTCAATAATTTCAGCCTGATACTTAACAGGATAATAATAATTGCAAAAACAGCCCAAGCCAAACACCAACATGACTGAGCACATAAAGATAACCGACAAACTCAAAAAAGTTCTCATATAAATATTATAGTCAATAAAATTATTTTTAGTCTAAATAATATTTCAAGTATTAAACTGTAATTTTCTAATATAAAAAAAGAGCTTTTAAGCTCTTTTCAAATTACATTAATTGTCGTCAGGATTATAAAAATCGAACGCTTTCATAATTTCTGCAAGGTCATCCTTTGGCATAATTGCTTCTTTCATATCAAGAGGTTTATAGTCGTCTTCTGGCTCATTTTGTTTTACTTTGATATCTTCTGGCGCTGTAGCCAAAAACTTATCTGCCAAAGTTGAAAACTGATCATTTTCTTCAAGTTGCATATCAGTAACTGGCCTTATTTGATTTTTACGCTCATGTTCATCAGTGCGAGAAATTCTGATTTCGCGAGGATTATCTTGCGCCTTTTTATAGCCTTGCATTTTGTTTAAAAGCATTCTCATACTATCGTTTTCAGTATTAGCTTTTGAAGTTAAATTTTCATCTTCCAACTCAATTTTGTTAACAATTGTACTAAGTGCCTCTTTCAATTTATTCAAAGAATTATTGTTTTCAATTCCGCGATATTGCAAAGACAGTTCTTTAATAACAAGTAAAAACTCTTGATAAATCATATTAAGTTGTTCCAACCTAAGAGCAGTTATGTTTCTGCTCCCCTCATCTTGATAACGTCTGAACGCATCAAGTGCTGACATAATATTTTTTTCACGATTTTCAAGTTCATAACTTTTTTTCTTAAAATCCAAAAGTTTATTTTCGCTTTCCAAAACTTTAAGCTTTTCTTCCATAAGTTTAGCTTCATATTCAGCTTTCAGTTTTGCAATGTATTTATCAACTTCATCTTTATTATATCCCTCATTTTGATAAGAAAACATAATTGCTCCTTTATATATTTTGATTAGTTTTTTTGCCAAACCTGATAATTAAAATATAAACTACTATAAATATTAACACACTTGCACTCAAAATTGCAACAAAAATAGCGATTGAAATCACTTTAATTTTAACAAAAAACCAAAAAAGCGTGACGAAATATAGCATAAGGCTTAAATATAAATGGAATTTTTGACTGAAAAACACAAAAGTAAAATAACTGGCAATTGCAAAACAAAGGATATATAAAACAGATTGATAAAAGGCAAATTGTGAAAAAGTTGTAAAAAAACCGACTCCTCCAACAGAAAGCAAAAGAACTCCAAAATAGAAAGCGCTGTCAAATCTGAACAGAATGCCTTTCAAAAATTGATAAATTCCGCAACATAAACAAAAAATAAAAAACCAAAGATAATATAATTGATAGACCAATGTGGTCAAGAGAGTGAATGCTACAAATAACGCAACAAGCAAAACCAAAGCTGTTGTCAAAATATAACTTTTCTTTATTCCAAAAATTCTTCCGCGCATAATAATATTATTCCAAAAAAGAGAGTTTTTAACCCTCTTTTAAATCATTATTATTTTGATTATCAGTTTTTTCTAAACTTTCAGCATTTTCAGCTGTGTTCGATTTTTTCTGCTTCCCTGCAAGCTTTATCTTGTGTCCAGTATTCATCTTGACTTCTTGAATAGTTTGCCCCTCGCCCATTTGCGGAACTTTCTTATTTTTAACAAAATAGAAAATTAAAAGTGCAATTCCGCAAGCAATCAAAATCAAACTTAACAATAGCGAAACTTTCATTGAGCCAATATACAAACTGTCACCACGCAGACTTTCTATCCAAGCGCGACCAATGCCATAATAAATCAAATAGCTCGCGGTAACAACTCCGCGTTGCCTGATTTTGTTTTTTCTAAGCAAGATCAAAATCACCACAAAGCCAATCAAATTCCAAATGCTCTCATAGAAAAAAGTAGACAAATGCCAATGCCCGTCTGACATAACAGAAGCCAAAGGAAACCATGCGAATTTTGTGCCAGTAACATCAATACCATAGCAACATTTTGAGAAATAGCAACCAATTCTGCCAAGCGCTTGACCTAATAATAGTGATGGAATAATCACATCAGCCAAGTCAAAGAAATTCTTTTTATGGATAAGGCAAAACAGCCCAACGCCAAGTGCGCCACCGATAACCCCGCCATAAACTGCAAGTCCGCCGTCCCAAATCCTTAAAACCTCAACAAAAGAAGTGTAACTATCTAGGCTAAACAAAACATAATACAATCTCGCGCCGATAATCGCAATCGGAAGAACATAACAAGCCATTATCAAGACATCATCAGACTTTAACCCTCTAAATTTTGCATTTTTGCATGCCAAAAATACGCCAAGACCCATGCCAACAGCGATTATAAATCCATAATAAGTTATCTTTAACCCAAAAAAAAGAAAGTATTGGTCAAAAAATCCAAACATATAAATATTATAGCCATCCTATACAAAAAATGCAACAAATTTAAGACATAAATCATAAAAAGATTTGATTTTTAATATAGTTTATATAACATAAAAATAGGGACAAAAAACAACCAACAAATCGTTATATCCCTTTAAAATAAAGGCAAACTCTCCTCCCCCGTTTTAACAAAAATTATAAAAAACAAACCACATACTAAGAGTTTATACTCATGTGGTTTGTTTGGTAAAGAAAATATGTATTTGATTAATTATAAATTTTAAATTTTTAAGGTTATTTCTAAAATTTAAATCATATTTCTTTACATTATTAATTTGTGCCGTAATGCAAATAATATACACAAATTTCAAAAAATATTTTATTCATATTTTGTGCTTACTTTAAAGATCTCATTGATTAAGAATTGGTCATCTTTATTTAAATCTCTATAAGTCATCACAACGCTTGCTTCGCTTCCATCTTTAAAAGCCTTGCCAAGAGAAATCAATTTTTGACCAATAACAACCGCCTCAGCAGTATGCCCTAAAATATTATTTTTACCGTCAAAACACAAATCCAAAGAACTCAAAATTTCCAAAATATCGTTAACAAACAAAATAACTTTTTCGCCACGTTCAACAAGTCTTGAAACAAGTGAAATTGTATCAACAACTTTATCAAGCCCGATTTGATAGTCAGTGCCATAACCTGTGCTGAGATTGATGCCCCCCTCAATATTAGAAAACATAATTGCATCTTCAAAGCCAGTATTAAGCCCAAGCATAACAAATTTAAAGCCATCTGCAATTGCTTTTTCTGCAAAATTAACAAATCTTGGGTCTTCAAACAAATGATTTTTATAGCAAATAATGCTTCTGCGACCTCTAAACAATTGAAAATCGCCATAGTTTACTGCCTCAAATGAAATGTGAGGTTGCTTTTCAGCGCTGTTTTCAAGTTTATAATTTGCAACATCTGTGAAGTTTATTTTCAAAATTTGACTAACAATATATTGCTCTGACAAGTTAATCATTTTTGCAATAACTTGCAAATAATCACCCATTTTAAGTTTATATTCTTCAATCATATCAAGAGGAACAAATATCTTTCTTGCATTTTTTCTATCCAAAAAGTATCCAACCTTGCTTGAAATTCTTAAAACACCCTCAAAGTTTTCAAACTTTTCAGCCATTGCCATATTGAACACAGGCGTTTCTTGTGCAAAAGTAATGATTTCGTTATATGGTCTAATTCTTTTCGTCGCAGTTATAATTGACCTATTCTCTTCTGTTGCACCTGTCATAATGCTCATAATTTCATCAAGATTTTTGAGTTGTTTGCAAGGTCTGCCCTTTTTGGTCTTAGATTGTTCTGGCGCAGATTGTACTCCAACAGTCAGCTTATCAAGAATAAGTGAAACAAGTTCATCTCTTTTCCTAGTTGTTGGCGAAGCAATTCCAAGTTCACGTCCCAAGCCTCTAAGTTCAAAAATTCCAAGCTCTTTAACAGCGTTAACGCGCTGGTCTTCTTTTCTTTCTCTAATATTATCAAGCAATGTCTTAGACATAGCGTCCTCCTTTCGTAAAAATGTGCTAACAATAATTATACACAATTTTGTAAAATAGTCAAGCATTTTTCATAAAATTTAGAAAATTGGAATAAAACTTGTTATAGTTCCGCAAACGAACGCAAAAACAAACAACATTAAAACAATTACAAAATTTTGCCAAATATGTTTGCGATTTGTTGTAAAAAGCACAATCAGCCCCACTCCTGCGCCTGCGCAAAGCCCTGCAACCATTGGCGCAAAATAAATCACGCCAGACATATAAAGCTCAACAAGGAGTACAGAGGCCGAGCAATTTGGAATAAGCCCGACAATTGAAGCAATAAGTATCTGAATATACATATTTTGCGTAAACAAATTCTGAATTGCCTCTAAACCCAAATATTCGACACATAAATTGATAGCCAAAGTGGCAATAAACACATAAGCAACTATGATTGCGGTATGTTTAAGTGCATCCAAAAATATATTTTTTGCACAACAATCTGAATGAGTATGCTTATGATTACATCCACAATCCATAAACTCGTTTTCTTCATGCTTATGCTCACACTCATGTTCTGCGTCGTGTTCATGAGCATGTTCACAACGTTCATGGTGGACTTCACTCGTTGCTTCAACTTGCTCAGTTGAGGCTTCCAAATTTTCAACTTTGCCTTGCTCTGTTTTAGATAAAGTTTTTTGCTGTTTTTTTACAAAAAGTTTAAGAACCAAATCAATGCCATAACCTATTATAATAGCAAAAATGAGTTTTATCAAAAGCAAAAGTAGCAGTTTTGGAATAAACTTTGGCTCTGCAATCATAAGCGGGATAGCCTCATCACTTGTTGCGATAAAAACCGCAAACATTGTTCCAAGAGTGACAATTTTGCTTGAATAAAGCTTTGCCATAACAGAAGAAAATCCGCATTGAGGGACACAACCTAAAAAAGCACCAACCAAAGGCCCAGCCTTTTTTGTGTGGTGCAAAATTTTAGAATATTTTTTGCCATTGTTATGTGAGAAAAAGCCTACAAGAAGATAAGCCAGATACAGCACAGGAATAACAAAAGCAGTGTCTTTTAACGCATCAAGAAGAGCGGCTACAAAACTATTCATTAATCACCTTAAACAAGTTTAATCTTTTTTATCGTCCTTGTCAAGGGTTTTTTCTGTCGTATTTGTGTCATTTTCTGTCGAAATTTCGTCAATCTTCATTTGCTTTGTTCTAGGCTTTCTTTTAGGCTTAACTTCTTCCTCAACAGAAGCGACCTGTTCAACAACCTCTTGTGTTTGAAGATTTGCCTCTGCTTGCATAGCAAGTTCAGCTTTTTCACGTTTAAATTCACGCATTCTCTTTTCGCTTTCACTTGGAGAATAGAGAATAATTGTTCTATCATCTTTAAAATTAATCACACCGTCCATATTAGCGCTGATAAATGCACTGCCAAGCATTTCATTTACAGAGCCTTTATTTAATGTTGAAATCTCGCTCGAATCGGCAAAAAGTCCAATACTGCCGTTGTTCATAGTTCCAATCTTTGTGTCATTCAAAAGATATTCAATATGTCCGTCAAGCATGCTAACAAGATTTGCATTGTTAAATATTCCTGTGATTTCACCTTTAATCATAGTAACAAGTTTGGCTTTATCACGAACAAACATTATCTTGCCGTCAGTCATGGTTGCAAGTTCTGCCTTGTCATCAATAAAGCGGATAAAGCCACCGTTCATTGTGCCGATTGAGGCTTTATCACAAACATAATCAATTTTGCAATCGTTGATGGTAGTTATTTTTGCTTTATTGCAAACGCGTGAGATTGTTCCTGATTTAAAAAGCACAATCTTAGCCTTGCCACCAAGTTCAAGAATGGTTCCGTCCTCCACCATTTGGATTTTGCTTTTGCCAGAAATTTCCTTAAAAGTTGTACTAAAACTTTCAAGCACAATAGCATTGCCTGTGAGTGTCACATTGAAGCAACGATTTAAAATATGAACTCCTGAAGAAAGTGTAAAATTGCCCTCCTCGTCATGAATAACAGGATCAATAACTTTTTCTTTTTTCTTACCAAACATAACCCCTACCTCTCTTTTAGTATATTCCGCTATACTGCGAGTATAACACATTAAAAACTGTTTATGCAAACAAATTTGATAAAGTTTTTAAAAATTATTATATTTTTGCAAAAAGTTAAAAAACAACAAATTTCTCAAACAAATTCTTTTAATTTAGTTGACAAGTCAACTTTAAATGCATATAATTTATCTTGTTACAATTATTGGAGGAAGAAATGGAAAATAATCTTGGCTTTCCAGAAAAGTTTCAGCTTTTGCATAAATCTTTGCAATTATATTTTAATAAAGAACTGAAAGACAGCGAAATTTCAGGCGGGAGCGTTTTTTATTTTCTTCTTTTAAATAAAGAAAATATGACGCAAGCAGAGCTGACTAAACATTCTCAAAGAGATAAAGCTCACACAAATCGTGTTATCACTCACCTGATTAACAAAGGCTATGTGAGTTATGTTGAAAATGAAAGTGTCAAAAACAAAAAACTTTCGTTGACAGAAAAAGGCTCAACTTTTGCAAAAAACTGTAAGCAGTTGTTTAAGGATTATATTTGCAAACTGACTTCTGGCATAGATAAAAAAGACCTTGAAGCAACTTCAAAAGTTTTGGAACAATTGGCAAATAATGCTAAAAAAATGATTGGAAAATCGGAGGATATTTATGTTTAAACTTTTAAAATATTTAAAATGGCAAGAATGGCTTCTTGTAATCCTAACATTGGGCATATTGGGCGCTCATGCATATTGCAATCTGCTTTTGCCTGAATACACTGGGCAAATTTTGGGCTATCTTGGTCAGGCAGATTTCACAACTCATTGGAATGATATCCTTTGGACTGCGCTTATGATGCTTATCACTATTGTTGGAATTATAATTTGCATCATAACAGTCGGCTTTTTATCAGCCTATTTGACAACAAATCTTTTAGCAAGAGTAAGAGGCAAGCTTTTCAAAAATATAAGCAACTTTTCTATGGCAGAGATAAATAAATTTTCAATTGCAAGTTTGGTCACTCGTTCAACTAATGATATCTCACAAGTTCAGCAAGTTTACTCGCTTATCTTGGGCATTGGAATAACTGCCCCACTAACCGCAATCATTGCAATTTTCAAGGTTGTTAACATTTCAGCAAAATTGTCAATTGTGAATGTAGTATCAATTGTCTTATTGCTTTCAGCAGTAACTTTAATATTTGCTCTTGTTATTCCAAAATTTAAAACAATTCAGAAAAACACAGACAAAATCAACTTGTTAACTCGCGAAAACTTAACAGGTTTAAGAGTTGTTCGTGCTTATTCTGCTGAGCAAGCACAGGAGGCTAAATTTGAAGTTACAAACAAGTACGCAACTAAGGTTGACATATTTGTAAACAGAGTTTTTGCTTTGATTGACCCATTTATTTCAATCATAATGCAAGGAACATCTCTCGCAATCGTTTGGGTAGCATATTATCTTATGGGTGGCAACGGCGAAATCATTGCACTTATAGGCGAATTTTCTCAATATTCAATGCAAATCATTATGGGCTTTATGACGATTTCTATCTTGTTTATGATGATTCCTCGCGGAATGGTGTCTGCAAACAGAATTAATGAAGTTTTAAAAGAAAAATCATCAATAATTGACGGAAATTATGCTGGCGAAGAAGAAAATCCTGAAAACAAAAAAGGCTCTGTTGTGTTTGAAAATGTTTGCTTTAAATATCCAGGCGCGCACGAATATGTTTTGGAAGATATCAGTTTTGAAGCAAAGCCTGGTCAAACGGTTGCATTTATTGGCTCAACAGGAAGCGGAAAGTCCACGCTTATAAATCTTATTCCCCGCTTCTATGACTGCTCTGAGGGCAAAGTTCTTGTGGACGGCGTTGATGTTAAGGAATATAAATTATCACATCTTCATGATAAACTGGGCTATGTTCCGCAAAAAGGCGTTCTTTTCAGTGGAAGCGTTGAAAGCAACATCAAATATGGCGCAGAGAATGCAACTGCCGAGGAAGTTGAAAAAGCTATTGAAACAAGCGAAAGCGGCTTTGTTAACAAGCTTGATGACGGCTTAGAGCATTATATTTCTCAAGGCGGAAAGAATGTTTCAGGTGGTCAAAAACAACGTCTTTCAATTGCAAGAGCAATTGTTAAAAAGCCAGAAATTTTTATCTTTGATGACAGTTTTTCTGCGCTTGACTATAAAACTGATAAATCGCTTAGACGAAAACTTAAAAAATATATGGGCAATGCCACTTGCCTTATCGTTGCGCAAAGAATTGGAACAATCATAAATGCTGACAAAATTATTGTGCTTGACGAGGGCAAAATTGTTGGCGTTGGCAAACATAAAGACTTGCTCAAAAACTGCCAAGTGTATAAAGAAATTGCCCTTTCACAATTATCAGAGGAGGAACTTGCAAAATGAGTAAACAATTGAATAATTTACAAGCTTCCCCTGCTGATGTGGAAGTTGTTACACAAAAAGAAAGCAAGAAAAAAAGAAAACTTAAAAATCAAAACAATAATAACAAAGCAAAAGATTTTAAAGGTTCGATTTTAAAATCAATCGGCATGCTTAAACCTTTTAAATGGATTGTTATTATTGCATTAATCTTTGCCGTTATTGGAACTGTTTTATCAATGCTTGGCCCTAATATTTTAAACAGAATGATGAAAGCCGTTGCACTTGACGACTCAAACAAAGTGTTCACTTTGGGGCTTGTGCTTGTGGCAATGTATTTAACAGGGTCAATTTTGTCATATTTTCAGAGTTTTATGACTGGCACAGTTGCAGCAAAAGTATCAAAAAATTTAAGAACTCAGATTTCACAAAAAATTAACAAAATGCCACTAAACTACTTTGACAGAAACAGTTATGGCGATGTTATGTCACGCCTCACAAACGACGTCGACACAGTTGGCAGAACTCTTGATAACACTCTTGCAAATCTTATCACTTCAATCACAATGATTATTGCAATCCCTGTGATTATGTTCACAATAAGCTGGCAGTTGACGCTCGTCGCTCTTTGCGAAATCCCTGTCGCTTTCCTTGTTGTTTCGCTTATAGTTAAATTCAATCAAAAATATTTTGTTAAACAGCAAAAAAGTCTTGGCGAAATGAATGGACATATTGAAGAGATTTATTCAGCGCATAATGTTGTAAAAGCATTTAATGGTGAGCAAAAGTCTTATCAACAATTTGAAGTTATAAACAAAGAACTTAAAAAATCAGGCATGAAAGCTCAGTTTTATTCAGGGCTCATGATGCCAGTCATCAACTTTGTTGGCAACCTTGTTTATATTGGCATATGTCTTATGGGTGCATATCTGGCAATAAAAAACAATGATTATCTGTTTGCAACATCAATTATCACTTTTATGACATATATAAAATTGTTTAACCAACCGCTTGGGCAATTAGGCTCAATTTCAGGAACGCTTCAACAAACTGCCGCTGCTGCTGAACGAGTTTTTGAATTTTTGGAAGAGGAAGAACAAGAGAATGAAGACCACAAAACTAAAACAATAGAAAATGTTAAAGGACTTGTTGAATTTAGCCATGTAGACTTTGGCTACACCCCTGAAAAGCAGATAATTCACGACTTTTCGTTCAAGGCAAAGCCTGGGCAGAAAATTGCAATTGTAGGGCCGACAGGTGCAGGCAAAACAACACTTGTAAACTTGCTCATGCGTTTCTATGAAGTTAATGACGGCGAAATCAAAATAGACGGCATATCAACAAAAGATATGAACAGAAGTTATGTTCGCTCATTGTTTGGCATGGTCTTGCAAGACACTTGGCTGTTTGAGGGAACTATCAAAGAGAACATTGCCTATGGCAATCCAAAAGCGACCGATCATGAAATTATTGAAGCATGCAAAATGGCAAATGTTCACCACTTTATCAAAACTCAGCCAAATGGCTATGACATGGTCTTAAATGAGGATTGTTCAATCTCAGCAGGTCAAAAACAGCTTCTTACAATTGCTCGTGCAATGGTTCAAAATGCGCCAATGCTGATTTTGGACGAGGCTACAAGCTCGGTTGACACAAGAACAGAAGTGCTTATTCAAACAGCAATGGATAGGCTGACAAAAGGCAGAACAAGTTTTGTGATTGCTCACCGCCTTTCAACAATCAAAAACGCAGACAAAATTATCGTTATGAAAGACGGCTCAATCGTTGAAGTTGGCACTCACAAAGAACTGCTTGAAAAGAAAGGCTTTTATGCTGATCTATATTACAGTCAGTTTGAAAACGGTGAAGATTTTTAAAGGAGGATTTTATGAAAAAAGCAGAAAATACAGAAGATATTAAGTTGCAACTTAATAATGTTAACAAGTTTTATCAACTTGGCAACAAAAACACTTTTCACGCTTTACACGACATAAATGTAACATTCAGAAAAGGCGAACTTGTTTCGATAATTGGCGAAAGCGGAAGCGGAAAATCAACGCTTATGAACTTGATTGGCGGACTGGACTCTGACTTTGAGGGAGATATTATTGCCGACGGTCAAAATCTGCGAAACTTGAAAGATAAAGACCTTGATAAATATAGAAAAAACAAAGTTGGCTTTGTATTTCAATCTTTCAATCTTATTCCTCACCTGACTATCTTAGACAATGTGACCATTGCCTTAACTTTGTCTAACGAAAGCCCAAGTGTTAAACAAGAAAAAGCGGAAAAACTGCTAACTCGCTTAGGACTTAAAGAACAAATGAAGAAAAAGCCAAATCAGCTTTCGGGCGGTCAAAAACAAAGAGTTGCCATTGCAAGAGCTTTGATTAATGAGCCAGAAATAATCTTGGCTGACGAGCCAACTGGCGCTTTGGATAGCGGAACAACTTTGCAAATTCTTGAAATTTTAAAAGAAATTGCAGATGAGGGGAAACTTGTGATTATGGTTACTCACTCAGAAAAAGTTGCAAGCATTTCATCAAGAATTGTTGAAATTTCAGACGGCAAAATTGTTCGTGATGAATATAACAAAGATTATAAAAAAGCAGAAGAAAATCTGTTTGTTGACTCCTCCCCCGCTGAGCAAATTGAAGAAGAAAATCAAGTGGATGACAAAAAGAAAAAACGCAAAACTCCATTCAAATCTACAAAACAAAATCTGTCATTGCGCTCAGCTTTAAGGCTTTCTTTTCACAACATGTGGGCAAGCAAAACAAAAAATTTGCTTATGGCTTTTGGTGTTTCAATCTCGATTTTGGCAATGATTATTATGTTGTCTTTTGGCTCTGGTCTTACTGACTACATATCAAATCTTGCGGATAGCTATAACAACCCTTACTATGTTTCAATCACAAAAAAGGTTGAGCGTGATGAAAGCGGCAATATCACAGAAACTGCTTCGCCTTTAAAAGCTTTGTCTTTTAAAGATAACGAAATTGACATGCTGGTAAACAATATCAATGCGCAACTTGAAGACAAAAATTATACTTTCAGAGTTGATAAGGATGAAAACTTATTCTATGGATTTAATATGCTTGCTTTTCAATCGGCATCGTTCTCTTTTCCTGTTGATGAGAATGGCAAATATGACCCGCTTGGCGACACAACAGTAACAAAAGATATCTATTATATCTACACAACTCCACCTTATTATGATGAAAACAATATGGTTGCTGGCCAAATCAGCGGAATGAATGAGATTATGTTATCCAAGGCCGTTGTTGAAATGATGGGCTTTGAAAGCGCAGAAGAACTTGTGGAAAGCAATGCCAGAGTGTCGGTTGACTTAAAAGCATTAGGGCTCAAAACAGACTCAATTATCTCTCCAAGCCTTGGTCTTGCTGGCAATCCTACAATTTCAGGTATTATTGACGTAACCAATTTGTTTGAGGGCTACCCTGTTATGTATGTGGACTACAACTATCTTTCAGCGCTTGTGCAATACACAAATGTGCTTGGCAACAAAATAGACTTTGCTCCATATTCATTGTACATCAAAACCGACGCTCCAAAAACAACAGATTTTATTACAAACTATCTCAATTCTTTAAATGACTATTCTGGCTCTGTTGAACAACAGTTCGCAGGAATGTTTAAAGAAATGTTATCAACTTTCTCAATTGCACTTGCAGTTATTGCAGGAATTTCACTCTTAGTTGCCGCAATTATGATTTTGGTTGTGCTTTATATGAGCGTGACCGAAAGAACTCGCGAAATCGGTGTACTCAAATCGATTGGCGCAAGACGCAAAGATATAAAACGCATATTCACCTCAGAGAGTTTCCTGATTGGCTTATTAAGCGGAATTGTAGGCATAATCATGTCGCTTGTTGTTTCAGGTATATTAATAATTGTATTCAAAGCAACTTTAGGCCTTGCTCCAATAAGTTTCCGTTGGTGGTACTTTGTTGGCGCTCTTGGAATTTCAATATTGATAAGCGTTCTTTCAGGACTCTACCCTGCCTCGAAAGCTGCCAAACTTGATCCAGTTGAAAGCCTGCGTCACGAATAGCAAGCCTAATGCTGGGCGACTATCAGCAAGCAAATAAAAAAACTAATTTTATCCGTTCTTAACAAGCCTAATGCTTGGCGACTGTTTTATGACTTTTTTGTACTTATACTTTATCCAATTCTTAACAAATTGAAAGTTCATTGGCACATCAGACCAAGCGCTGAGCAATTGTTTAAAACAATAAAAAATCCACGGCTAACCACGTGGATTTTTTATTTATACTCAATATTCTCAATTTTGTTTACGCGGAATTCTCGCGTTTCTATGTTTTGACCACTTTCATCTTGATATACCCTACTTGCCATTCTGCCCAAAACCTCAATTCGGTCGCCAGGGATCATCTCCCTTATGTACTCAGAATACTCGTTCTTACAGACACAAGGAATATAGTCCTCATGCTCTGGAGTATCAACAGCCATACAAAAATAATATATATTCGAAGCCGGCAATGCTCTTGGCAATGGAGGCTTGCAAATAGTTCCTCTAACATGAACGCTGTTATTGTGAGTTTGATCATAATTTCCAGGATTTGGATCAATATGTTCAAGAGCTATGTATTGAAATAAACATCCCTCATCCTCAGCGTGTTGTTCATGGATTTCTGTTCTGTAAGATCCGAATAAAACAAGCTCTTTATCCAAGTTTGGTCTTAAATTTGCTTTATAAATCTCTTCAGAAAAAATAATTGGAAGCCTGTCCTCAAACCCAGATAAACGCTTAACCAAAAACATAGCTTGTCGCCTTGCCTGTCCATTCAAAGGCAGAATTTTGCGTACGCTTTCAGGTTGAACACGCCCAATTACAAAAACATCATTTATGTCAAAAGTATTTTTATTACAAAATTTAAGTTCACTTTGCAAACAAAATGGAATATTCATAACTCACCTCTCTGGCATCATTATAACACACAAAACAAGCGATTTCAAGAGGTAAAATTAAAAAAGTGAGCCAAAACTCACTTTTAAATTTTCTCAAATCCGTTTTCTGCAAACCAACTAACATCAAAAGTAGGAGCAATCTCAGCCATAAAGAACAACTCTCTCTGCATAGGCATTCCGCCGTTCATGCCAGCGACAATTCCAAAACCAGAGAAATCACCGTCTGAATAATATCCTTTCCCGTTAATTTTTGAGTAACAGCTTGTTATGTTTGCTGTATTGCTATTCCCAAAACTATGAAAATACCCCAAATCTCCTTTTTCAGCAGAAGCAACATAATTGCTTTCTCCAACAAAAACACAATTTGTTAATGTAATTTCACCTGCAATATAGCCCAAAAGTGCGCCAAACCAACTTCCCAAATCCACTTCCACAGAAGTACTTTCAATAAAAATAATCTGACCATTTACAATACAATTTTCAAAAGTTGAATCAGATGTTGAACCTGCAATTCCAGCTCCCGCACGAGGACCTTTCATTGTACCATTAACAGTACATTTACGTATTGTTGCCCCATAAATTTCACCAACAATACCTCCAAAGCCCATCTTTAAACAATTTATATTCCCATTATTTACACAATTTTCTATCAACTTCCCGCCTGAATAACCTACAATTCCACCTATTTTTTCATTACCTTCAACATAACCAGAAAAAGTTGAATTTTTTATTGTCCCATCAAATAGCCCCCCAACAAGTCCACCTACCCTATTAAAACCATAAATATCAGCATTGCTTTGACAATTATCAATAATACTGCCTGAATCAACAACCCCAACAATAGCACCGCAAGAGTTTTTATCCTCTCCACCAATAATAGTTGAGTTATTAACAGTTACATTCTTGATAATAGCACCATGCGTTGCCCCAAACAATCCAAGACAATCAGCATCCTTATTAATATACATTCCAGTTATTTTAAAACTATTGCCGTCGTAATTGCCTTTAAATTGCCTGTCATTGTATCCAACACCAATCGGAGTCCAGTCATAACCGCCGAGGCTAATATCCGCCGTTTGTTTAAAATATTTACCTTCCAGCAAATCATTGTTAACACACTTAGCTGCCAGCCCCGCTAACTTCTCCGCACTGTCAATAATATATGGACTTGCTTCAGTGCCTTCACCAGACCATGAAGTGTCTGCCAAATCAAGCCAAGTTGGCACTTGCCACATGGCAACCAAAGTTTGATTATCTGTGCCAAAAGTGTAAGTCGTTGATTTAGTCATGTTTGCAACCACAGTATCAGGATTCAAACCCATACCAGTCGCATCATAAGATTGGGCAGAAGCCACTTCCCATGTTACAGGATTTTCTTCACTTCCACTTGGTCCATTATACACAGAAAAATAATTAGTGTCTCCACCGCCCCAGTTATTTCCATCAACAGCAAGCTTAATATAACAAATATATGTTTCCCAACTACCTGTACCTTGATTACCTCCATTACCAATCCATCTCACAGTATTAGCACTCCAATTTGAATCCCATTCAATTGCATATCCCACAGGAAACTTTGCTTGAATAACACAATAATATTCAGCATTATCATATCCACGATTTCCAAAGGTAAACCCTCCAGCCCTGCTAGAGTCTGCCCCTTTACTGATAATTTTTAAAACATAGCGATTGTAAGGGCTTCCAGCCAAATTAGCACTTACGCGTGAATGCTCACCTCCAGCATATTCACTCAAATTAATTGTTGTATCAAAGAAAGAATCATTTTGACCAACAATTTGTCCTAAAACATTTGTCGCCCCTGTAGCATTTACCGCTTGCCAACCTTTAAACTTGTATCCCTCACGAGTTGGCACAGAAAGAGCTTTTGTCGTGCCAATTTTTTGCGTAAATGTTTGATTGCTTGCACTCCCGTTCCATGTCCCCCCATTTGGATTGACACTCAAAGTATAACTAAAAACTATATCTGGAATTGCAACACTAGTATTATTCACTGCTTCATCATAAGCATAAACATGTGTAACATAAGCACCACGTTCATTGTTGTGGTCTGCAATTTTAACTTCATAACGCCAATTATAAGTTTGTCCACCAACAGTCCAATTCCCAGAACTCCCTTCATGCCATATTATATCATCTTGCCCGTTTTCAACCGTCCATGTCGGGAAACGTACTCTTGTTATCCCCACATTATCAGTAGCATACGCGTAAGCAAAATATCCGACCTCCCCATTTTGTTGCCATGTAACTCTGTGAATAACAGGTGGCTCAGAGTCAACCCAACTAGCCGTTAGTGTTGCATTTGATGAACCAAAAGTAAATTTTGAACCACTTAAGCTTCCTCCACCAGATAAAGACCATCCATTAAATTTATAACCTGTACGCGTAGGCGTTGACAAAGTATATGTAGTGCTTTCGTTTTGTGTTATTGTAGTGTTAGAAGTTGTTCCGCCATAACTGCCTCCATTTGGATTTATTGTCAAAGTGGAACTCATTTTACAGTTATAATATAACAAATAATACTTGTTGTTGCCTGACCTTGGAGTAAAAACTAAATTTGTTGATAATCTAGTCAATTCTTCTCTAGAACTATCATCTTCCCACGATGTATAATTGTAATAATACACTCCTGCAAGTTTTCCACCCAATTTACTTTCAGGAGTTGTTGAACTATTTGGTTGAAGAATAAAAGTATAACCAGACTGAACATATACTTGCACACTTGTTAAATAACCAGTTTGAGTTGTAGTTTTAGTTTCTTCAACCCTACCACTAGAGTTTTGATAATAACCATATTTTATCTCACAATTACCAAAACCCTTTGTGCTAATCATGCTTCCACTCCAGCCATATTCGGGATCATATTCTTCAGTATAAGAACTTACAACAGAAGTTGCACTAGTCGTCATAACATAGATCGATGCTGAAGAAGTAACTCCTCCCTCTAACATTTCATTATCAATTTTATCTATTGCTATGATAAAAATCATAATACCACTAACAGCACTTAATAAGGCAATAAAAAGTATTAACAAAATTTTCAATTGTATTTTTTTCATAAACTTTTACTCCTTAATAAAATATACTCCAAAATTAAGTAAAATACAAGCGATTTTGTAACTATAAATTTATTTTAACTGAATATTTAATAATTATTAAAATTTTATAACACAAGTATAGCAAATCCCCCCCCCGTGTCAACTAAATCTCAAACAAAATAAAATTATTTTCAGTTGACACGGGAACAAAGCCAGACTTCGCAGGTTATTTATGGATTTTTGACACGAGGGGGCCGTCAAGCAAATTGTAAAGAAAACTTAAATTTTTTCTGCTTGACAGCGGGATATAAAAAAGTGTCATTGACACACACGAGTTGTATTATCGTTCTTTAATTTAAATCCAACGCGGACATGATGTCGTGAGGCAATACAAATTTCTTATTATCCCATATAATACGCCATCGGCACCCACGGGAAACGGCCTGGTCTACGAAGAAATAGGGTTTGAAATTTTTAAATAAAAAAACAAGATAATATATTATCCTGTTTTTACATCTTTTCTGGGAGTTCAATTCCAAGCACATTAAGAGCTTGCGAAAGTTCTTTTTTGACAAGCATTAAAAGTGCAATATAGCTTGCTTGTTTTGTTTTATCACTTTCATTTACAATATGATGATTGTTATAGAAAGTAGAAAATGCGGCAGCAAGATCATAAGAAGCAAGACAAAGCGCATTCAGTGAGCGATCTTGATAGCAAATTTCATACGCGGTCAAAAGTTTGAGAATTGCAAGTATTATATTCTTCTCATCTTTGTCGCAAATTTTGATTCCCCCTGCTTTGGTGTCAACCTTGCGCAAAATTGAGTTGATACGCGCAACGGTATACTGAATATATGGTCCAGTTTTGCCCTCAAAAGCAAGAAATTTGTCAAGGTCAAAAACATAATCCTTTGCAACATTGTTGCTTAGGTCGCCAAACTTCATAGCGCCTACACCGATTTGCAATGCAAGTTTTCTATCAAATTCAACTCCATTAGATTTAAGTTTTTCACTTGCCTTTTCAACCAGCATATTGATGATATCTTCAAGCTTGATGGTGTCGCCAGAGCGCGTTTTGAAAGGTTTGCCATCATTGCCATTCATCGTGCCGTAGCCAATGTGAGTAAGCGTTTGTTTTTCTGGTGAAATTTCAGCGAGTTTGCAACAACGGAACACTTGAGTAAAATGCTGTGATTGACGAGCATCAACAATATATTGAATTTCATCCACATTTTTGCATGTCTCGTTCCTCATCAAAATTGTAGCAATGTCGGTTGTCGCATAGAGGTCTGCGCCATTGTGCTTTTTGATAATTGCGGGCGGCATTGGATTTTTATAGCGTTGTGGCTCATCAGGGTTTTTCTTAGGAATAGGAATTTGTTCCCCCTCCTTTGCAACATCAACAATAAGTGCTCCCTCACTTTCACGTGCAAGGCCTTTATCCACAAAAATTTGAACTGCTCTGTCAATATAATCAGCAGCATCACTTTCTCCATACCAAAGGTCGAAAGTTGCACCCAGTTCAGCATAATGCTCTGCAATTTTAGTAACAGAAACCTCTCTGATTTTTTTGTAAATTGTATAATAAGGTTCTTCTTTTTTCTGAATTTTTAAAGTTATATCTTCGGCGTCTTTCAAAAATTCTTTATCAACGCTCTTTCTTGCACTAGCCTTTGGATAAGCCTCATTAAGCATTTCAAGTGTAATGACAGGCTCTTTGCCTTTGCCAGAAAAATAATAGTCAAGAACGCCGTCAAGTTTAAGTTGCAACTCAGTAAGCCCCATTTGTAAGCCCCAGTCACCAAGGTGAACATCTGAAATCACTTCATCGCCAAACAAACGATAAAGTCGTTTCAAACTCTCGCCAATAATAGGTGAACGCAAATGCCCAATATGTAACGCCTTTGCAACATTAGCCCCGCCGTAATCCATAATGATTTTTTTAGTTATTTCATGTTTTTGAAGTCCACCCAATTCTGCTGTCAAACACTCATTTGCAATCTTTTCAAAAGCAGAATCAGTAAGTTTAATATTAATAAACGCAGGCTTAACTGCCATAACATCAACAATTTTGTTTTTAGGTAAATTCTCAACAATGCTTTGAGCCAAATCAAGCGGGTTTTTGCCAACCTTTTTAGCAAGAGCAAAACAGCCATTGCATTGATAATCACATATGTCAGGCAGGTTAGAAAAAGACACTTTCATCTCAGCATCTTCAATCCCTGCCTTTTTGCACGCCTCATTCAATAAAATTTCAATTTCTTCTTTAATCATTTTTTCTCCGTTTATTTTAAAACCAAAGTTGAACCATCATCACAAATCTTTTCAACTTTGCCATTTTTTATTAAATAACATTCTCCATATAAAGTGTATTTTTCTTCTACTAAAATATAAGAACCATTTTTAAGTGCATACAATCCATATTTGAAACTATCTGGTTTAAAATAGTCTTCTAATAAATTGGAATGCTCAGGACAATATTGATTTCCATTTTCAAGGTTAAAATGTGGAATTAGCACTAGATCAACTAAGCCTAATCCTTTCAACCACTTTTGTGTGACAACCTCGTCATCTTCTTCAGGATACCAATAAACAATTTTACACATATTCATTGCACCTGCACTTTTGCCTACAACAACCGCATCTGCGTTTGGGACTATATTTACAAAATTTATTTCCTTTAAAAACTTGTTTTGCTCTTCAAGTTTTCCACCTTGTAGGAAAATAAAATCTGCTTTTTGCAAGATTTCTTTTGCTTGCATTTTATTTCTATTGTCTAAAACAACAATTTGTTTAAAACCTTTAAGTTGTTTTTGAAATGCATCATCTATTTGCTTAGCACTAAATTCGTTTTGTTCAATTGCATTAAAAATATTAGGAATAAATACAAAATTATCATATTTTCTAATAAATTTTTTAAGATTTAACAAAAAAGCATTGGACTCGTCTATTATCTTTTCAACAGTTACTCCATTTTCTCTTACACTTATAAAACTATCACTAACTAAAAATAATTTCATATATTTCTCCAAAACTCTCACAATACAAGGATGCTTAATTCAAACTTCTTCTTGCTTCCAGAGCTCGTTCAAGAGTAACTTCGTCAGCATATTCTATGTCTGAGCCCATCGCAACACCTTGCGCAAGGCGTGTTACTTTAACGCCAAGAGGTTTTAAAATTTTTGCTATGTACATAGCAGTTGCATCGCCCTCCACATCGGGATTTGTTGCCATAATAACTTCTTCAACGCCATCTTCATTTACGCGTGCGAGAAGTTCACGAATTTTGATGTCTTCTGGCCCACGGTTTTCAAGCGGGCTGATTGTGCCAAACAACACATGATATACGCCGTTATAACTTTTTACGCGTTCCATTGAGATTATATCTTTTGGGTCTTTGACAACGCAGATTATTTTACGATTTCTGTGTTTACAAATTGGACAAACCTTTTCATTTGTAAAATTACCACAAACTTCGCAAAAGCCAACATTTTCTTTAACTTCTTTTATAGCGTCAACAAAAGCATCAGCACGAGTTTTACTACCCTCAATTATCGAGTAAGCATATCTTTGTGCCGTTTTATAGCCAACGCCTGGAAGAGTGCGAAACTGCTCTATAAGTCTTTCAATCGATTTTTCTTGCATTAGAACATCCCTGGAACGCTTGGCATTCTTTCTTTTTCAGCGCGGTTAATTTGCCCCATGCAGTCATTAACTGCTGAAACAATCAAATCTTCAAGCATTTCAACGTCGTCAGGGTCAACAACTTCTGGCTTAATCTTAACGCTTTTCAAACTTTTATCGCCAAGCATTTTAATTTCAACCATTCCACCACCGACAGAAGAAGTGAACTCAGTGTTATCAAGTTCTTCCTTTGCGCGTTGCATATCCTCTTGCATTTTTTGGGCTTGACGCATAAGAGCTTGCATATTGCCTCCGCCAAAGCCACCATTAAATCCGTATCCCATATTATTCTCCTTATTTATTCTATCTTCTTTTCTTTTAAAGAAAAGAAGCAAAAGAAAACTTATTTACGCTTCCATGTTTTTGCTTTGATTAAAATTTTCTGAATAAGAAATTTGCTAAAACAAGAAAGCGTAAGAAAAATTCATTTTTGCAATTCTTATTAAAGTTTATAAGTTATTGCTCATTTCCACAATGCTTGCAAAATTTCGAATCAGCTTCTATTTGCTTTCCACAATGTCTGCAATATTTGGTATCTGTCAAACCTTTTTTTACCGCTCTTGTTGTTTTGGATATTGCCCCACTAGTAATGTCAGCTGTTGTATCAGCCAAATCTGTTAAATCTTCTTTATTATCCTCTTTAATATATTTTGCAGTTTTAATCATAGTTTTGTTTATGTTTGGCATAAATGCTATAAAGAAGCATGGTATTGATAAGAAAGCAATTATCATTCCTGGTGCAAATAACGCAGCATTTGGAGCAACTGAACTGCTTCCCCACGTTAGTGGAAATACAGCCGTCCCTAAAATTATAAGCACAACACCTAATATCAACATTATAGGTGCTACAATTTTTAAAACTGTAAATATTTTAGGTTTTTGATTTTTCTCCATTTTAATTTACTCCTTTAACTATTAAATAATCTCCAACTAATTTTTGCAATTTTGCAATGTCTTGCTCTTGCGGTGAAATCTCTTTTGCTAAGATTTCAACTTTAAACGACAGGTCTAAACCTTGCCAGCGAAGTGCATTTTCAATCTCGCGCTTGCCGTCTGCAAGAAGATTTGCAAGCATGCCGTCCTCGACCTTGACAGTTAAATTTCTATCGTCAAGTTCAACATTAGTGATATCTCCGCACGCAACATGGAGAGCAACTTGATGATGTTCTTTTAAAAAGAGAACAATCTTGCCCCACACATTTTTGGGTGAAAGTTTAGCCGTCTGATTTAGCGTTTTCAGTTTTTTTTTGCGTCTGCAACAGCTTCGCCAAGCATTGCTGAAAGCGAAAGCGTTTCGAGCAGCAGTCTTGGGCTAAGCGTATAACGCAGCTCATTTTCAGCACTTGCAAAAACTTGCATAAATGAGAGCAACTTTTTCTCTTCAACTGCTGAGGCTTGCTCTCTATATCTTTCAAAAACCTCAACCGGAAGATTTAAAATCTCATTTGGGTTTTTACATGAAGAAACTACTAACAAATTTCTAGCGTGCTTAGAAAGCTCTCGAACAAACACCGATAAATTTTTGCCAGTTTTGTCAAGTTCGTCAATAAAAGCCAAAACTCCGCCAATATCCTTGCTAAGCATAAGAGAATAGAAATTTAAAAGCAAATCGTAATCAGTTGTGCCTAAAACTTTGAGAACATTGTCCTTTGTAACTTTGCCGTCTGAGTAAGAAATCACACAATCGGCAATTGAAAGCGTATCACGCACGCTGCCCTCACCAGCCGAGGCAATCAAACGAAGTGCGTCCTCTTCATAAGAGACTTTCTCTTCGTCAAAAATTTTCTTTAAAAGCTTAACAAGTTCAGCAACAGAAACAAGCCTAAAATCAAAGCGGACACAGCGTGAAAGAATGGTTGCAGGAAGTTTATGAACTTCTGTTGTTGCCAAAATGAAAATCACATGAGCAGGAGGTTCTTCCAAAGTTTTAAGTAATGCGTTGAATGCGCTGTCAGTCAGCATATGAACTTCGTCGATAATGTAAACTTTATATTTTGCGCCAACAGGCAAAAACTTAACTTTTTCACGAATTTCGCGCACATCGTCAACGCGGTTGTTTGAAGCAGCGTCGATTTCAATAACATTTATATCACTCTCACCTTCAAGACGTTTGCAAGTTGGGCACTCTCCGCAAGGCGAGCCGTTGTGATTGTTTTCACAATTGACAGCTTTAGCAAAAATGCGGGCAATAGAAGTTTTGCCAATCCCGCGCGGGCCTGTAAAAAGATAGGCGTGGCCAAGCTTGCCCGAAGCGATTTGATTTGCCAGCGCCTTTGTAATATGCTCTTGTCCAACAACATCTTCAAGGTTTTTAGGTCTATATTTTCTGTATAATGCCAAATGTTCCATTTTTTCTCCTGTTTTAAGTTTTTTTATTTAATTTCAGCGTTATCTTCCTTTAAATTTATACTTTTCCCATTTTCACAGATTTGCTTGTAACTTCCGTTTGCAAACTGATAGCATTCGCCAAATAAAGTTTGATTGCCGTTGTCATCAACAATAAAACTGCCATCAGTAATTGCAATAAAAGGTTTTTTCTTGCTGTCTTCCAAAAGTATTTTTTGCAAAACATCAAACTCTCCAAAGACATGAGAATCTTTAAAATGAGGTTCAATACTCACATTTGTTAATCCCAATGCTTTAAAATATCTTTTATTTTCAATTTCATCTTCATCTTCTGGCGAGCAATAAGCCTCTTCTGCAAGATTTATCGCACCTGCACTTTGACCAATTGTAATAGGTTTATACTTTTTCAAAATTTTAGATAGCCCAATTTCATTAAACCATTCCATTTCTCCAAGTGTATCTCCGCCAGCCAAGAAAACAATGCTTGCATTTTTTACACATTCTTCTACCCTGTCTTTTGTCCTCGCGTCAATAATTCTCAAGTTTTTAAAATCAAAACCTGACATATTAAATGAGTCAAAAGTCAATTTTGCATAACTATCATTTATATCATAAGAGTTTGGATTACTTACAATAAACACAAAGTTTTCTCCACCTTTTGTGTATTTTTGCAAATTCTCAACAAATTTGTTTGTGTTGTTGAGTTTTGACACTACTCTAACTCCATTTACTTTTTTGCTTGCACCTACATCACTTGTTAAAAATACTACCATAATATCCTCCTAAGTTTTTTATTATTTTAACACACATTTTTTATTTGTGCAAGGATTTTTTATTATGCCAAATTTATAAGGTTCACAAAGCCGTTCGCATCAAGACAAGCGCCGCCAATAAGCACGCCATCAATGCCTTTGGCTTTAAGTATGCTTTGGATATTTTTGATATTCACGCTTCCGCCATACAAAACTTTGGTTTCCTTGCCCGCCTTTTCAGAAAAGTCATCAGTAAGCACTTTGCGAATGGCTTTTACAGCATATTCAATTTCTTTAACAGTTGCATTCTTGCCATTCCCAATTGCCCAAATTGGCTCATATGCGATAGTTATATTTTCAAGCTCATTTTCATAAAGTCCTTTCAAGCCCTCCTCTATTTGCGCTTTTAAAGTTTCAAGCGTTTTTAGAGTATTCTTTTCGGTCAGGCTTTCACCGACACATAAAATTATATCAAGGCGATTTTTGAGTGCCACCTTAATTTTTTTATTGATAGTTTTATTGCTTTCTTTAAACTTTGCTCGTCTTTCACTGTGGCCAATAATAACCGCTTCAGCACCTGCATCAACAAGCATTCTGCCAGAAATCTCGCCTGTGCATTTTCCCTCATCTTCATCGGCAAGATTTTGAGCGCCAAGTTTTATCCCTGTGCCTTTCAAAAAATAGTTGCCTGTTGCCAGGCTTGTGTAAGGCAAGCAAAAAGTGAGTTCTGCCTTTGCAGAATCAACCTTAGCCAAAAAGTTGATAAAATATCTCTTTGTTTCCTCAACAGTAGCATTCATTTTGAAGTTTGCAACAATTTTTTTCATTTTCTTATCCCCTTTTCTTTTTCTTTTTTGAAAAAAAGAAACAAAAAACTTTGAACTATTAACGCTTTTTAAATTTGCTTTAAACACTTTTCATATCTAACAAAATTGCAAATTCTGCAAAGCGTTAAGATTAAATTTATTTTATATACTTTTAAAAAGATAATAAAAATAAAGTTCATTTGCGATGCGATGGCAAAAATTTGCCAAGTAATACAAATTATTTTTCTTTTGAGTGCATTATGCAGCTTTTTTAAGAAAAGCAAAATTGGCTCTTCTTAGTCGTGGAACATCTGGTTCCCTTTTCTTTAAAAGAAAAGTAACAACAAAATTATCTAATTTTTTCTTGGATAATGTCAACACATGGAAGAGAGCCGTCCTCAATAAATTTGAGAGTTGCTCCGCCACCAGTCGATAAGAAGTTGATTGATGAAGCAAGTCCGCTTTGTTTGACAGCACTTACGCTATCTCCTCCGCCAACAATTGAATATGCTTTGCTGTCAGCTATAGCTTTGGCAATTTTAAATGTACCCTCCTTAAAGCGTTCATCCTCATACTTGCCAAGCGGCCCGTTCCATAAAATTTGTCCAGCCTTTAAAATTTCATCACTAAACAGCTTGATAGTCTTTGGCCCAATGTCATAACCAATCATATCGTCAATCATAAAATCAACAATCTCTTTTTTCTCTTTCTTATCGCTTTCTCTTATAGCAATATGGTCAATTGGAAGAAGCACACGCTTGCCCTTTTCACGAGCATAGTCAAGCACTTCTTTAGCCACTGGCACACTTTCTATTGAAGTCTTGCTTGAAGCCACTGCAATGCCCTCAGCCACCAAAAATGTGTAAGCCATTGCTCCGCCAAGCAAAATACAGTCTGCAATATCAATAAGCTTTTTGATTGTTTTGATTTTATCCTTAACTTTTGCTCCGCCAATAATTGCAACAAACGGACGTTTTGGATTTTCAAGACAAAGCCCCATATTATGAAGCTCTTTTTCCATTAAAAGCCCAATCGCATTTGGCAGAATTCTGCCTACGCCATAGATTGAAGCATGTTTACGGTGAGAAACTGAGAATGCATCATTAACAAACAAGTCGCCCAATTCTGAAATCTTTTTAGCAAAATCCATATCACAGGCTTCTTCCTGCTCATAAAAACGAACATTTTCAAGCAGCAAAATTTCGCCGTTATTTAAAGCATCAATGCGTTCTTTAACGCCCTCAGCCAAGATATGATTTGAAAAATGAACTTTATTTGGGAACTTTTTCATAAGATAAAGCGCAATCGGCCAAAGCGACTTTGTGATTTCAAAGCCGTCAGGACGACCAAGATGCGACATCAATACAACTTTTGCGCCTTGTTCTGACAAATATTTAATTGTAGGAATTGCTTCATTCACACGAGTCATATCAAGCATACGCCCTGCATCATCAATAGGCACATTAAAATCCACACGAAGCAAAACGCGTTTACCTTTCAAATTTACAAGATCTTTGATAGTTCTTTTCATAAAAATCTCCTTATGTAACAATTTTACTACAAAAACAATAAAATTCAAAGTAAATTAATATATTATCAAAATGAATTTAGTTTAAATATAAATTAAGTTAAAATTTCTTTTTAAAAAAAACAAAAAAGTTTTCTAGAAAGAATAAGCAAAAATAAATTCTTGACGCTTTCTTATTTTTGCAAGGCTGATATATTGAAGAATTTGTTAAAACAAAAATATGGAAGCGTTAATATTTAGATTTCTTTTGCTTCTTTTCTCTAAAAGAAAAGAGAAAAAGTATGTCAATCTAAAATACTTTTCAATATTTCCAAACTGTTTTCAATGCTTGGACTGGTTGCAAGCGCAAGTCTGGTTTCGCTCGCACATGGCAATCCGCTGACATACCACAAAAAGTGTTTGCGAAGATATAGCGTCAGCCATTTTTCTTCATAATATTTTCTTAAAGTTTCAACATGCTGGCAAACAACTTTAAATTTATCTTTTGGAGGTTGTTTGCCTTTAAGTTCATCAAAAATCCAAGGCCTGCCCATTGCGCCACGCCCAATCATAATGCCGTCAACACCTGTGGCTTTCATCGCCTGATAGCTTGCATTATCAACCACATCGCCGTTGCCAATAACTGGAATGTTGACATTTGCTTTAAGTTTAGCAATTGCCTCTAAGCCAGCCTTGCCAGAATAACCCATTGCAGTTGTTCTTGCATGAAGCGTGATAAAACTTGCCCCGCTTTCTTCGCACATTTTGCCGAACTCGGTTGAAATATCCCTGTCAAAGCCAAGCCTGAACTTGACTGAAAGTGGTCTGTCAGTGGCCTTTGCGCAAGCTGAAATAATTTTGCTTGCAAGCGAAAGATTTTTCATAAGCGCACTGCCCTCGCCATTCTTGACAATCTTTGGCGCAGGGCAACCCATATTGATATCAATGATATCATAATGCGCAAGCAATGGATTTGCTAAACTTTCCGCCATAACTTCTGGCTCATGCCCAAAAATTTGTCCAATTTTGATTTTCTCTTTTGGCGAACAAATCGTCATAAACTCTGTCTTTTTTGGATTATGAAGCATTGCCCTGCAAGAAAGCATTTCGCTCCAAGTTATATCCGCGCCAAAAATGCTGGCTATCTCACGAAAGCCAATGTCGCTCACTCCTGCCATTGGCGCAAGAGCCAATAGGTTATTTAAATTTAGTTCTTCTTTATTCACATAAAGATTTTAACAAATTTGCGTGAAAAAGCAAAGCTATTTCACGCAAAGTTTTAAGTTTTTATATGCTTTAAATGTCGTAACTTTCTGAGGCTTTGTATAATAAAAGCGTTTTGTGATTGGATTAACTTTTCTTACACTTGCCCTATCCTTAACAAAAAATTTGCCAAAGCCTGCAATTGCAACGCTTTCTCCTTTGCACAAAATCTCTTTCAAGGTTTTATCAAATGCTTGAAAAACATTAGAAATCTCCTTTGAACTTTTTCCACATTCCTTTGCAATAAGTTTTAAAAAATCAGTTTTATTCATTTTTTTGCCCTCCACTTTCATGTTTGCCGAAAAACTTCAAAAACAAACCTCTTAAAACAGGAAAAGCCAAAATAAAATAACAAATTCCGCCAATAACAGTGCCTAAAACAATAATCCAGATATTAGCCAGCTTGATTGACGTCAATAATTTAACAACAAGATACATCACAATTGAAGCAAGCAGAGGCGTTAAAACATAGAACGCAGGAATTTGAACAAGTTTTCCAAGCTTAAACAATACCATGATAACAACAATTAAAGCCAAAACAATGTTTGAAATTGGGATTGCAAAAATATTAACAGCACTAGTGCGCGCAAGCGTAAAAACTAATATAATTTTTGCCAGTCCGCCAAAAAGAGTAGCCAAAAATGAATACACAAAATATCCTCTTGCCTGCAAAATAGCCAACATACATTGCATGATTGCTGTCAAAACTATGCTGACGCCTCCTATCATTGTAAGTTCAACTGCCTGAGTTAGCATAGGCGATATTGTTTTAGGATAAATAAACATATATAAATTGCCAGAAATGGCAACAATTCCAAACACAAGAGGCAAAACAACAGTCCACATGGCAATAAACGATGTTTTGATAATATTTCTCTGCCCCTCAACATCATTTTTGCTGGCAAGATAAGAAATTTTTGGAAGAAGCGTCATTGCAAGAGCAAGCGATATGATAAGCGGAAAGTTGAGAATTGCTCCCACAACCCCTGTTTGAAGCCCAAAAAGAGAAGTCGCAAATTCTTTTGAATAACCCGCTTTCATAAGGCAAGAAACAATGACCAAACTGTCAAACGCATGCGTAAACGAAATAACCGCTCCGCTTAAAGACAACGGAACAATTGCAGAAATCAAAACAGGGAAATTCCCGCGCTCGGCAGGTGAAACAAATTTAATTTTTCTTAAAGTATAAATTCCTAGATAAACAAATGCCAAGACTTCGCTTAAAGTTATCCCCAAAAATCCGCCAAACACACCGCTTGCAAGACCACGTTTAGCAAAAAAGTAAGCAAACAACAATCCCAAAACAAGTTTGAACACTTGCTCGATAATTTGACTGACCGCTGTTGGAATCATGTTTTCATAGCCTTGGATTACTCCGCGCAAAACGCCTATAAACGCGCCAACAGGAATCAAAACAAGAAAAAGTTTATAAGAAAGCGCTCCCTGGTCAACCCCTTGAACATGAGCAATATTGCCAGCCAACATAAAAAAGGCTAATCCAATCAAAACGCCAACTGAGATTGTCAAAAGCACAGAAAGCTTGAAATAATCTGAGATTTTATTGATTTCTCCCCTTGCCCGAGCTGAGGAAATCAGTTGAGAGAGGCTGTTTGTAACACCGCCAGTCACAAACACCAAAGCGAGCGAATATAAAGACATAACCATTTGAAAAACTCCAATTCCCTCAATGCCGAGAATTGAAGTTAATGGCAATCTAAACAGCGCACCAAAGAATTTACAAACAAAACCGCTGATAATAAGTGCGATAGCACCCTTTCCAACCCCTTTAAACATAAAAATAATTTGAGAAAAATTTGAAAAAATATGCAAAAATTTGAAAAAGGGTATTTACAAACTCAAAATAATGTGCTATAATAGCCATGAAATAAATTTTTAAGAGGTGAAAAATATGGAATTTAAACTATATAATAGAGAACCAAAATACAAAGATATTTTTAATCCACAAACAGGCAAGGCTTATGGCGTAGTTGACGGATATAAAACAAACAATATTTATGCTATACGTATGATAGTTGAAGTTATAAGAAATGGGAATTTTGATAATGCTCCACAATCAATGAAAAAATTGGTGGCACAACATGCTATGCCAACTATGGACCCAGCAAATAGCGAAGACTTGATTGAAAAAGTTTTACAATTTCAAAAAGCATGGCCAGAAATCAAAAAACATCAAGAATTCAAGGATGGAATAGAAGATGTAGCGACTGTTTTTAAGGCAATTAATGATACAACTTATGCTGCTTATGTTAACAAATACGCAAAATGCCCTACTTTCCCTGTGTATTTTGACACACACAAATTCTTAGACAGTATCTTAGACAAAAATGGTAAATTGATAAATCCAGACTCTCCTACTCAATTACAACAAATTGAAAAATATAGAAAATTAACAAAAGATTGGATAAATGAATTAGACAAATATCCTGAAACAGCGATTAACCCACCAAATGCATATTCAGACGCAGAACAAAGCTAAAATAATAAAAAAGTAAGGTTTATAAACCTTACCTTTTTTTATAATCCTAGTTCAATTATATCTTCAATCGGCGATGTGTTTCCTGCATCATTCACAAGTTCTACCCCTGCGCCTTGTTTAGTGACTTCTTCAACTTTGTTTTCGTTGACTACAGTGCTATTTTCTAGTTGCTTTTCACCAAAACCTGATCCTGCATCCATTAAAAAGTCTAAAGCTTCTTCTTTATTTTGATCGGCCACTTTCAGCTTCTCTGGCACTCCTACAACTTCGATTTTTGGAGTTTTTGCTCTGCCAAGAACCTCGCCAACATTTTTGGCAGTCTGCAAAATCAAATCTGCAACTGCTGCAATTTCTTTAAGCCCTTTGCCAACTCCGTATTTTTTCTTGTCATCCTTTTTCTCTTCTTTTTTATTTTCTTTCTTTTTGTCTTTTTTAGGCTTGCTGCCCCCTGCTTTTTTATCAGCTTTCTTGCCAGCCGCTTTTTTCTTAGCCCCGCCCGCTTTCTTTGCAGGAGAACTTGCTTTTTCTTCTTTTTTCTGCCTATCTTTCTTTCTCAAAACTCCGCGCTGGCTCTCTTGAACCTTTGCTCTAAAAGTTTCAACTTTGCGTATTGGCGCACTGTATTCGCTTTTGATAACCTTTATTTCTGCCTTGTTCCTCTCTTCCTTGAAAACATTTGCCTCGCCACCATGCTGTTCAATAACCCTATCAAGAATCTTTCTCAGCATAATGTATCTTTTTGCAACATTAACATTGCCAAGGTCTTCAAGCTTCATTTCGCGATTATATTCTTCAATAATCTGTCTGCCAAGAGGTCCCTCATTTTCAAGCAGTTGCAACACGCGCATAACATAAATCTGACTGGATAGGTCAACGATTTCTTCCATGCTGTACCAGTCTTCAATATGCTTTTGAATTTGCATAACAAGAGGCATGTATTTGCCCTCGTCAATAGGCATCAAAATAGGATTAATATTAAAAACTTTTCTAACCTTATTCCAAAATTCGTCAGACTTAGGCTCGACAATCTTAGCAACAAAACTTCTCAGGCTTTGCAGATTTTTATAGCCCACAACTTTTTCGATAATATATAAAGAAGCCACAAAATCATCACGACCTGCCTCAATCTCTTCTTCAAATTCAATAACAAAAAATAAATCTTTGGTGGCAACTCGTGAATAAGCCTCAATCAAGTTGTAACCCTCAGTCAATTGCTCCTTAGGTATCAGCGCAAGATTACGCCTAACATCTTCACTGATAACATATTCGCCCTCTTCGTTAACCTCGCCAAGCAAACGATTTCTAGCCTCGAACTCTTTGATAGAAGCCTTGTAATAGTCAATATCAGCTTGCTCAGTCAACACCTCGTCGCCGTCAAGAACTTTGCAAGGTATCGCTTCGCTTATGGCCCCCATAGCAATTCCGCTTTTATCTCCCTTAAATTTCTTTGGCATAACCCACCTCTTCAATATAATTTTACTATATTTTGAAGAATATTGCAAGAATTATTTTTATTTATTTAAAAGTTCAAGTAATTTTTTCATTTCTTCATCAACCTTACAAAAAGTCGAAACAGGAACTTTGAAGTAATCACTAATCTTTTTTAACAAAACAATATTTGGTTTTCTAACGCCTCGCTCTATCATAGAAATCATTTCCCGATGAACACCCAATTCTTCACTTAATTTGGCTTGAGTTAAATCTTTTTTCTCCCTAAGCGTTCTTAAAACTTTAGTGTTTATAGTATATTTTGTCATTACAGCCTCCTTTTAATTTATCTGATTATAAATCAGATTGAAAGTTTTTTTTATAAAAATATGTCAATATAATAAATATGAATAATCAAACATTAGGCCAAAGACTTAAAGACTTGCGTAAAGAAAAAGGATTAACGCAAGTAACTTTAGCTCAAGAATTAAATGTTGATAAGTCTACTATTGCAAAGTATGAAACAGATAAGATTGAACCAAGTCTTTCTATGTTAATTACTTATGTAAAGTTTTTTGGCGTATCAGCTGATTATATTTTAGGTTTAGAAGATTGATAATCTTCTTTTATTTTATGCCAAATTTGATTTGATAAAGTATCGATATCATTGGTGTCAAAAATTTTCTGCAACTTTTTTACATTTTTAGGATATCCCCACAAATATTTATTGCGTATATATTGGCAAACACCAAAATGCATAGCAAAAGCATCATCAACCAAGTTGTTAAAATCAAAAGACTTTTCCAAGTCTTTTTTTATTATTGTTATTATACTTTTAAACATTACAACTCCATATTTTTAACTCTTTACAATCATCACAAAAAGTTATAACTATTAGAAATTATTACATTTAGTTATAATATAAAATTATGAAAACTATTTGCAAAATCTCAAAAAGAATTAAAGAATTAAGAGAAGAAAAAGGCATATCTCAACAAAAACTAGCAGAGGCTTTAAATTTCAAACAATCCGCAATATCAATGTGGGAAACTGGCGCCAGAACTCCCGACTTGTATTGCCTTATTGATTTGTGCATTTATTTTCAAGTTTCTGCCGACTATCTGTTGGGATTAGAAGACTAATTCGTCCCTTGATTATATTTTACCATCACATTCGGTGATAAGTCAAGCAAAAAATCACAATTTGTAATAAAATTTTTACATGAAGTTAAATAAATTTGCAGAAAGACTGACAGAATTAAGAAATTATCACAATATTTCACAAGAGCGATTAAGTGAAATGCTTTTTGTAAAACAAAATACAGTTTCTATGTGGGAAACTGGTGAAAGAGAACCTTCTTATGACACCCTACTTAAATTAAGTAAAATTTTTAATGTAACAACAGATTATTTATTAGGTAATATTGACTATTAAAAAACAGCCGTTTGGCTGTTTTTATTCTGCTATAACTTCAACAGTGATTTTTGCAACGATTTCTGGATAAACTCTGATTGAAACTTGATAGCTTCCAAGTGTTTTGATTGGCTCTTTAAGCTCAACCTTTTTCTTGTCTATTGCAAAGCCTAATTTTTCAAGCGCGTCTGCAATCTCTTTGCCAGTCACTGAGCCAAAAGTTTTGCCATTCTCACCACACTTGATTTTCAATGTTATTTGTTTGCCATTAATTTCTTTTTGCAAAGCTTTTGCTTTTTCAAGTTCTTGTTGCTTGTGATATGCATTTGCAACTTGTTTGTTTTTATTTTCAGAAATCGCTGAGTTGTCAGCCATCTTTGCGCTTCCTGTTTTTAGCAAAAAGTTTTTTGCATAGCCGTCGCTGACTTCTTTGATTTCGCCTTTTTTGCCTGTGCCTTTAACGTCTTTTAATAAAACAACTTTCATAATTTTCTCCTTTTGATTATATTTTAAAGTTTTTTGTGTATTTTGTCAAACTTTTGGCAATAATTGAGGCAAAAAGGAGTGGATTAATGGATATAAGATGCAGAAAAACGCGTTGCAAATTTAATAATTGTTATACATGCAAAGCAAAGGAAATTGGCGTTACAAAGAAAGTGATTTGTGGAAGTTTTGAAAAAGACCCAGACAAGCCAGAGATTGACACTACAAAGCATTTGTTTGAAGAGCCACCAAAATATTCACCTCAACGCGACAGCAAAACTGCAATAATCACCTGTGAAGCGCCTTGCCTTTTTAACAAATGTGGCAAATGTGTATCAAATGGAATCACAGTTAACGCAATCAAAGAGAAACCATATTGCGTAAGTTTCTTGGAGAAATAGCAATCTAATATTACACAAATTATAAACAAATAAAATATATTTACTATATTCAATCAAGACAAAAAAAAGTGTTCTTATTTGAACACTTTTTTGTATTTGGCATTGACAATTACACGCCATATTTATTTTTAAATTTCTCAACGTTACCGCTGGCATCAACAACTTTCTTCTTTCCTGTGAAGAATGGGTGGCATTTGTTGCAAATATCAATGCTAAGTGTGTCACCTTTTGTTACACTTTTTGTTTTAAAAGTGTTGCCACATGCACAAGTTACAGTAACTTCATGATAATCTGGATGGATTTCCTTTTGCATAATTTTTCCCCTTTTAATAAAATTTAATTAATCTCCAACATATGGAAGAAGAGCAACATTTCTTGCGCGCTTAATAGCGGTAGTAAGTTCTCTTTGATGTCTAGCGCAAACACCAGTTTGACGTCTTGGCAAAATTTTGCCTCTTTCAGTCACATATTTTCTGATTTTTGCAACATCTTTATAATCAATTTCCTTTTCGCCAGCAACGCAGAAAGCGCAAACTTTCTTTTTAGCAGGCTTACGGAATTTTTTAGGTGCAACAGGAGCAGATTTTTCTTCAGTTTTAACTGCTTCTTGTGCAACTTCTTTGATTTCTTCGCTCATAATATACTCCTTTTATAATTTTTTGTTTTAATGTTACTTTTCTTGCAAGAAAAGTAACCAAAAGAAAACTAATTTGCGACACTCGTCAACACGTTGTCTTCGTGTCGCAAATGACCATTATTTTTGTATATTCCTCTCAACACTATTTTTTATACAAGCATTGACTGGATAACAATTTGCATTTTTATTAAGTTTACAAGACCGCCAAGCGTTAGGCTTGTTATGACCAAATAAACTATGCCTGTGCTGTCTGCCTTTAAGACAGAAAGTGCCTAAGGCACCTAGAATGGCAAGCTGTCGTCGTCAATTGGCTCAAGTTCAGAAGTTTCTTTCTTGCCTGCTGGTTTAGAAACAGGTGCTGATGGCATATCGCCAGCATCAGTTGGCTTTGTGCCTAAGAATTCAACTTCATCAGCAACGATTTCAGTTGTGTAACGCTTTGTTCCGTCTTGTGCTTCATAACTAGAAGTTTGAAGACGACCAACAACGCCACATTTTGAACCCTTTCTTAAAAACTTAGCACAGTTTTCAGCGGCTGCACGCCAAACAACAACGTTAAAGAAATCAGCTTCTCTTTCGCCGTCAGCGTTTTGAAATCTTCTTTGAACTGCAACTGAAAATCTGCAAACAGCAACTCCGCTGTTGGTTGTTGTAAGTTCTGGGTCACGGCTTAAATTGCCAGTAATAATAACTTTATTCATAATTTTTCTCCTTATAGAGCATTCTCAAAATGCCCTCTCTTTTGTTAAGATATGTTTAAATCTTCGTAAATACTTCTGCAAGAAATGTCAATTATTTTCTTACGATTTGAACGCGAACTACTGCTTCAGTGATTGTCATAAGTTTTTTAAGACCGTCAACTTCAGTGCCAGCAAGTTCAAAGTTCATGAGAACGTAAAAGCCTTCGTTTTTAAAGTTGATTGGGTAAGCAAGCTTTTTCATGCCCCATTTATCAATTCCGTTGACAACTCCACCTTTGCTTTCAACGAAAGAAGAGAATTTTTTAATTAATTCTTCTCTTTTTTCTTCGGCTGTGTCAGCAGAAATGATATAAAGAACTTCATACTTATTCATATTTCTACCTCCTTTTTGGACTATTGGTTTTTCTACAAAACTAGAAAAACAAAGAAAGCAGTTTTTTACTGCTGAAATAATATTAACATAAAAATAAAGCAAAGTCAAGCATAAATTTAATAATATATATTTTAATTTTAATTAGTTCTCTTACAAAAATATTTAAAATGATACAAATTTGACGCAAAAAACTGATATTAACATAAATTTTTGCAATTTTGTCATGATTTGATAATTTTTAAGATAAATAAAACAACACACCTTTAAAATTTCATTAGTGTGTTGTTTGTTTAGTTTTTAAAAGAAAAGTTATATATTTTATCAAGCATTGGCAAGTTTGTCAGCACGGTCTTTAAGTTCAAGCGCTTCAATAAACAAGTCAATATTGCCATTAAGGACATCTTCAATATTGTAAGATGACACATTGACGCGATGGTCAGTCACGCGACCTTGTGGATAGTTGTAAGTGCGAACTCGTTCACTACGGTCACCTGTGCCGACTTGGTCTTTGCGAGTTTGCTTATACTCGTTGTCTCGCTGAGTTTTATAAAGGTCATAAAGCTTTGCTCGCATTATGCTCATAGCACGCTCTCTGTTTTTGATTTGGCTGCGCTCGTCTTGGCAAGCAACAACAATTCCTGTTGGGATATGAGTTAAACGGATTGCACTTTCTGTTTTGTTTACATGCTGACCGCCAGCGCCAGACGCACGATAAGTGTCTATTCTTAAATCGCTTTCATTTATTTCAACGTCAACGTCCTCAACTTCTGGAAGAACTGCCACTGTTGAAGTTGAAGTATGTATTCTTCCTTGTGACTCTGTTTCAGGAACGCGTTGAACGCGGTGAACTCCGCTTTCATATTTCAATTTTCTGTAAGCACCTTTGCCCTTGACCATAAAAGTGATTTCTTTGATTCCGCCAAGCTCTGTTTCAGAAATATCCATAATTTCTGTTTTCCAGTGATTTTTATCAGCATAATATGTGTACATTCTTGTTAAAACTGAACAGAACAAGGCAGACTCTTCTCCGCCAGCAGCTGAACGGATTTCAATAATAACGTTGTTGTCATCATTTTCATCTTTAGGCAAAAGTAAAATTTTGCATTCTTCAACCTGCTCTTCAATTTTAACTTTTAATGAGCCAATTTCATCATAGAACATGTTGCGCATTTCATTGTCGGTTTCATTCTCATAATCTTTTTGACAACCCTCATAATCGTTTACAAGTGTTTGCAATTTATCATGAGCAAGAGCAAGTTCTTCCAAATTAGCGCGCTCTTTGCAAAGCTTTTTGTATTCCTTGTTGTCAGAAATAATTTGAGGCTGCAAAATAAGCGAGGTTAGTTCGTCAAATCTCGCCTTTGCTTTGCCTGTTTTTTCCAAAATATCAGTTGCTAATTTTTCCATAAATTATCCTTTCTTTCTTTTGATAGTCCTTAATAACTCGCGTGTCAATATAGCCAGCATCTTTCATAAGCTTCCTTACAGCACTCGCTTGCCCATGGCCAAGCTCAAACATTAAACATCCGTTTTTGTTAAATCTTTTTACACTTCCAGCAATAATTGCTCTATAAAAATCAAGCCCGTCCTCACCTCCGTCAAGCGCAAGTTTAGGGTCATACTTTTTGACCTCGTCATCAAGTTTATCTATCTCTCCGCTTGCAATATATGGCGGATTTGATATGATTATATCATACTTTCTAAATTTTTTCAAGCCAGAAAATAAATTACTTTCAACAAAATCAACTTTAACTTTGTTCTTCTTGGCATTATTCTCCGCCACTTGTATAGCAGGCTTAGAAATATCCACTCCTGTGACTTTGACATCTGCATTTTTGGCAATAGCCACCGCGATTGCTCCACTGCCTGTACAAAGGTCGCAAACCTCTTTGTATTTGTTCTCTTTGATAAGTTTAAGTGCTTCGCTGACCAAAAGCTCGGTCTCCATTCTTGGCGACAAAACTTTTTTGTTAACATCAAATCGCATGCCATAAAATTCAACAAAGCCAAAAATACTTGATAAAGGTTCGCCTTTTGCACGACGCTGAGTTGCCAGCATAATCTCGCGATAATCTTTGTTTGATATTGAATGAACAAGTTTGATTTCTGCTCGATTTTTCCCAAGCACTGTTGCAATTATCCAATCAACATCGCTTTTTTCATATTTGTTAACAGCCGTCAGTTTAGTTTGCATTTCTGTTACAACAGCAGAAAAAGCTATCATGCCGTCCTCAACAGCTGATATGTCTTTGCTTGCTCCAATATCACTTTCAAGTTGCGCCACGCGTGCAATTTCCTCCTGAGTTATATTTGGCTTCATGGCAATAAACCATGAGGTTATCAAACAAATGTTATTGACCCAAGCGCGTTCGCTTTTTTCAAGCAGATTTAAAACTTCATAACAAATTGCCATGCTTGCAAGCACAATAACAAGGTTGATAAGCAGGTTAGCCCACCAGTTAAAATTAACTGCAATTAATGATACCATAAAAATGCTAAACAATAAAGTAAAAACTAAAAAATTTACATAATTTAATGGTTTATGCCAACTTTTTTTGATATTTTCGCTGTTTTTTGCGCTTTTTTGCATAATTTGCGAGGTTGCGCCATTAAATCTATAAAAATATTGCATGCTTGGAAGCAGGCGCAAAAGTAGTAAAATTAAATAAAATAAGGCAACCTTAATTATCGCAATTATAAAAGCTCTCAGGCGTAAATTTGCAGAATTGCCCATTAAAACAAAAGAAAGTTTGGCAGGCAAAAAACCTAGCAAGAAAAATGCTATCACAAAACTGCTTGCCACGCTGATTAATATAAAAAAATATCTGGCTGAAATATAAAATGTCTTGGAAATCTTTTTTGAAAATTTGCTATCTTCACTGTTAGTTATTGAAAAGCTTGCGTCAAAACAAGCAAGCAAAGCAAAAAGTCCGCAAAAGAAATATTGAATTCCTCGCACAAAAATCCAATTATATTTGATTATTTTATTCTTGCTTTGGCGAGCCTTAACCTTTTTGCCACCGTCATCATCCACAACGGCAACAACATTTTTGCCTCCGCCAAAACAACTAACCCCGTTCACGCATGGGAAATAATATTTCATAACAAAATTATTGACTTTAATATAGAATTTAATCAACTTTTGTTTTAAAGAAAATTTGCAAAAGAAGACTTAACAAAACATTTACAAAATTTATTAAATATTTAATGATAAGAAGCTAAGAACCAAAACAAGCCATTCTAACTTTTAAATTTAAAGTTAAAACGGCTTGTTTTTATTTTTCTTTTGCTTACTTTTCTTGCAAGAAAAGTAACACATAATAATTTATTTTCCACAACAATTTTTGTATTTTTTGCCACTTCCACATGGACATGGGTCATTGCGTCCAATTTTATCAGAAGTGTTTACAACTGTTTGTTGCACTTGAGGTTTTTGTTTTTTCTTGGCTTGCTCTGCTTTCTCTTCTGGCGTAAGTTCTTTTCCAGTCATCACAACCGTAAAGTTTGGCTGCGCTGGCATTTGTTGAACAGGCTCAGGTCTGTCAATATGAGTATTTAACAAGAAAAGGCATGTCATGTTTCTGATTTTGTTGACCATATTTTCAAACATTTCTGAGCTGTCTTTTTTATAAGCCAAAACAGGGTCTTGATTGCCAAATCCTCTTGCAAAGATTTCATTTTTAAGAGTTTGCATATCTTCAATATGGCTCATCCAGTTAACGTCAACCATTTTAAGCAAAATAAATCTTTCAATTGCGCCAAAATCATAGCCATACTCGGTTGCTTCTTTCATGCGGTCAGTATATTTTTTTACAACCATATCTGTCAATTTATCACATACTTCAGAAACATCACAATCTTCAACAAATTCCTCTGTCACAACATTTGAGCCTTTTTCAAAGAAGCCCTTTTCTAGGTCTTGATTGATTTTTGTCAAATCCCACTCAAAATATGGCTTGTCGTCATTCAAATCCTCATAACAAATCTTTGAAATTTGTTCTGGAAGCATGCTCATAATCTGGTCATGAACAGGTTCACCGTCAAGCACCTTATTACGCTCTGCATAAATGATTTCACGCTGTTTGTTTAAAACATCGTCAAAGCGAAGCACTGTTTTACGCATGCCAAAATTTTGAAGTTCAATCTTTTTTTGAGCGCCCTCAATTCTGCGAGAAAGCACTTTAAGCTGAATTGGCGTTGAATCATCCAAACGTAAGAAAGAAGCCATTCTTTTAAACCAATCGCCACCGAAACGACGAATAAGGTCATCCTCAAAAGACAGGAAGAACACGCTTGAACCTGGGTCACCTTGACGCCCCGCACGACCTCGAAGCTGATTGTCAATTCGTCTGCTTTCATGACGTTCTGTTCCAATTATATGAAGTCCGCCAAGTGCTTTAACTTCTTCTTTCTCTTTGTCAGTTTCCTCTTTAAAAGAGTTGTAAAGGCTTGTAAATTTCTCTCTTGCGTCATTAAGTTTTTTGTCATCAACAGTGTTGAACGCTGTGGCATAAGAAATCTCTTCTTCGCTAAATCCAAGGTCTGTCATCTTCTTTTTAGCCATGAATTCAGGATTGCCGCCTAAGAGAATATCAGTTCCACGACCTGCCATGTTTGTTGCAATAGTTATCGCTCCGCGTCTGCCCGCTTGCGCTACAATAGCACTTTCTTGCTCGTGATTTTTAGCGTTCAAAACAATATGTTTTATACCCGCCTCTTTTAAGGCTTTTGAAAGAAGTTCACTTTTGTCAATGTTGATTGTGCCCACAAGCACTGGCTGACCTTTTTCTTTGCAACCTCTGATTTCTTCAATAATTGCCTTAATCTTGCCTTGCTCTGTCACATAGACAATGTCTGGCTCGTCAATGCGTAGTTTTGTTCTGTTTGTTGGAATAGTTACAACGTCAAGATTATAAATCGACCTAAATTCGCCTTCTTCTGTTTTTGCAGTACCTGTCATGCCTGAAAGCTTTTTATACAATCTGAAAAAGTTCTGGAATGTGATTGTTGCAAGGGTTTGATTTTCATCCTTAATTTGCACGCCCTCTTTGGCTTCAATTGCCTGATGAAGTCCTGCATTAAAGCGTCTGCCAGGAGTTAAACGACCAGTAAACTCGTCAACAATAACAACCTCGCCGTCTTTGACGATATAGTTTTCATCGCGATGCATTGTGAAATTTGCTTTAAGAGCGTTATTGATATAGTGATTAAGTTCAAGATTTTCGATATCAGAAAGACTGTCAACTTTAAAATATCTTTCAGCCTTAGTTATTCCGCTGTCAGTCAAGAAAAGTTGCTTTGTTTTTTCATCAATATCAACATCATCCTCTTTTTTAAGAGTTTTGACAAATTTTTGCGCAGAAATATATCCGTCGCTTGATTTGTTGCCTCTGCCTGAAATGATAAGCGGAGTTCTTGCCTCATCAATCAAGATTGAGTCAACTTCGTCCACAATTGCAAAGTTAAGCCCGCGTTGAACACGCATATTTCTGTTAACAACCATGTTGTCACGAAGATAGTCAAAGCCAAGTTCGTTGTTTGTGCAATACGTGATATCACAAGCATAAGCCTGTTTCTTTTTATTTTCATCCATGCTGTTTAAAGTTACGCCAACAGAAAGTCCAAGAAATCTGAAAACTTTGCCCATCCATTCAGCGTCACGTTTTGCCAAGTATTCATTGACTGTCACAATATGAACGCCTTTGCCAGAGATTGCATTAAGATAAGCAGGAAGTGTTGCCACCAAAGTTTTACCCTCACCAGTAGCCATCTCTGCAATACGCCCTTGATGAAGAGCAATTCCGCCAATAATTTGTACAAAAAAGTGACGCATATTAAGCACTCTGCTTGACGCTTCACGGCAAACGGCAAAAGCCTCTGGCAATAGGTCATTCAAAGTTGTGCCAGCATTATATCTATCCTTAAACTCTTGAGTGCAAGCAGTCAATTGTTCATTTGTGTAATCCTTATATTTTTCTTCAAGTGCAATCACCTGATTTGCAATCTTTGTAAGTTTTTTAATCTGAGTTTTATTCTCACTAACAAAAAGTCCCATTTTTACTCCTATAACAAATGTAATAACCTATTTTAGCAAAAAAAAAGCATTTTGTAAATATTTTTATAGCCATTTTTGAAAAAGAATGTTCCAAACTGACAAATCATGCCCAAAACCGCCAATTTTCTTATCAATCTATTGACTTTCAAGCGTTTAGATGATATAATAAAATTATATAATTTTTAGGAGTAAATATGGGATTTTTTCAAAATTTTATCAATTTTTTTCATAGGGGCAAAGGAATTGTTAAAACTACTAATCAAGCATATAAAGCTGTTAATTTACAAGATGCAAGACGCATATCTGAACAAAGAGCAAAGCGTGCAAGTTTAAAAGTTTTTAACCAAATTGTTGAAAATGCAACAACTGCTGACGATGTTTTGGAGGCTTATGCTGATTTAGTTCTTGACGCAAGTGGTGCTGGATTTTTCTCAGAATCTGAAATTAAAAAAGAGGCTACTGGAATTGTTAAAGTTCAACTTAAAGCACAAGCGCTTTTCCAAAAAGAACAAGACCGTGCAAGTCAAGTTCAAGCACGCGGTGCAAAAAACATGTTAGAAGCTTCTGACGGAATTGACCTCGATGGTGACGAAATTGAATCTGGCACAGAGATTATTGCAAACCCTGCAAGAATGTTTACTCCTGTCAGCAGGCAAGAAAAAGCAGAACTGATTGAAGCAAAACGCCAAAAACTTGAAAGCAGAATGATTGCCACAAAACGCGCTCATTTTGTTATGTCAACAATTGATAAATTTATTGAAAAAATCACTGTAAAATCTAAAACAAAAATGAACAGGCAAGAAAAAGAACTTTTCAACAAAAAAATTCAAGCGTTTGTTGAAAAAATCAAAATTCAACTTGCTGAAGACAGAGTGTCTCACCCTGATATCACAATTGACGGACAAGGTGGCGAGATTTCAACAATGCTTTACAACCTTGTCCAAGCAAGGGATGTCTCTGACAATCATTCTGTTGGAAGCAAATATGTAGGCTTAAAAGCTAAACTTACAGATAAAGCAGACGTTGCCATTATGGAAAAGCTTATTGACGCAAGACCACAAGTTTTTATTGAAAAACTTGATGAGATTATTGCAGAAGAAAAAGTAGCGCTTAATGAATGCAAACTTTCTGAGCTTGTTGATGAAATCGGACTTTACAACTCAAACGTAGAAAATATCAAGGCTGAAATCAATGAACGCAAAGAGGATATTGAAGCGACCAAACAAGCAAAGGCAATTGAGAAAAAAGCAGAAGACAAAGTTAAGTTAACTCAAGAAGCAATGGACGCAGTAGATAAAGCAGATGTAACAACTTTTATAGACACAAACATGCCCGCTTTCTATTTCCGTGACGGCGTTTGGAATGGCATAACTTTGACAAACGAGGCTGACTCAAAAGGCAAACGTGATAAAAAATATAGAAAACAACTTGCTCAAAGCAAACTTGTTATCACAAAGGCAGTGCAAGAGGCTATGGAGTTTACAGAAGAAGAAAAACTTGCTCTTGCTCAAAAATTAGTTGCTGCTTACAAAAAAGGCAAAAATTTGGACGAAACGATTTTGCAAGAAGTGCCAACACTTAACTATCAAGACCTTTGCAATCGACTTATTCAAAGAAAAGATTTTAATGGTGAGCCTGAATATTATTATATCAATCCATTAACAGAAACTGTTGCAGGCAAAGGCAAAAAAGCAAAAGCCATAACAAATGTTATCACAGAGGGCAAGCTTATCACGGCAAATCAATTTAAACTTATGGAAGAATATTATTCTTCTCTTCCAGAGAGTCAAGACAAGCCTTTTGGTGAGCTTGATGATGTGGCTATGCATAAACTTTATGACGCTGTCAGCAATGAAGCAAGCACTTACCCTGCTGGGAAAAATAATCATAAAAAATATGCAAGTTTTTCAAGCGATGAAGCCATAATTGCCTATGCGCGTCAGGCTATTGAAAAAAATGATATGGCAACAGAAGTTCGCAAACTTGACTTGCGTGCCTGTGCAAAAGATTTTATCGCAAGTGAACTTGAAAATGCTACAAATCAACATACTGAGGCTGTTCAAATTCATAACAAGGCTCAGCAAATGCTTGCCCAAACAATTGATGCTATAAATGTTGAAATAACTGCTCTTAACAACCTTGGGAACACCATTAATGAGCATAAGCAATTTATTTTAAACAGAACTGAGAAAGAAAACGAAGATTTAGGAAGCGACACAAAAAGAAAATTAGCCACAGTCATCAAGCCTTTAAACGAAGTTGCTGAGTTTAATGCAGACCCTACAACTGTTGAAGAGCAAGATTTAGACAATGTGCCAATCTCAATGACAGAGAAAGAGCTTCAGGCTATCTCAGATTTTGCAATCACAGACAGAAACATTGAAGTTGATGTGACAGGTCGTCCAAGCAAAGCAGGAATCAACACTATAAAACGTCATGCAACAACAACTTTCCCAGCGAAAGCAATTGCAGTTGCAGACAATATGACGGATGTTATCAAAGATGTTCTCGCTTTGATTGAAACTGACACAAAATCTATTTCTACAAAAGCAACAAAAACTGCAAGGGTAAAACAGACATCAGTAAAAGCAAAAACTAATTCTTCTGATAACAAAAAATCTCAAAAACCTGCTGAAACAACAAAGCCAAAAACATCCAAAACTAATAAAGCTTCAACCAAAAAGTCAGAAAGACCTACAAATTCAGCAACAACACCGATTGAAGAAGAGCCTCAAGCATAAAAAACACAAATCACTCTTGCTTTAAGAGTGATTTTTTATTTTCTCTAAGCAAATTCCGCCACCAATTTAATGCAAAAAAAATATCAAATTCAGCCAGGTTTTCTTTTCTCTATCCTTGACAATAATATGATTTATATGTTATATTATATATAATTTAGAAATATATCGGAGGAAATTATGGCAGAATTCATAGATACAATCAAAACCTTTTCAGATCCTGAAACAGGTGCAAAATATTTTCTTTGTAAAAGTAGCACAGGAGCTTCAATAATATTGATGCAAGATAGTGCTGGCAGTTTTTATACCTCCCTTACTGATACAGCAGGAGCAAGGCACTGTAAAAAAATTTTGGGCACTGGAGCAGACGCTATAACCAAACGCGGACTCTCTTCAGACGACTATCAGCTTAAGTTAGATAACAACTCAGCATTCCCAATTGAAACAAGTAGATATGGTGACCAACTTGCCCAAGATATCAAAAATATATTAGACGGAAAAGAAACCATTACTCCGCAAGAAGAAAGCCAAACTATTAAAAAAGAATCTCCGATTTTTCAAAGTCTACATCAGCAAGCAGTCAAAGTTGCAAAAGAAACTGACTACGTTTCTCCGACCGCTGAAATAGAAACTTTAAAAAAACAACTTGATGCTCAACGTCAAGAAGCACAAGAATATCATAACGCAATTAATAAAGCTACTGAGGAAGTCAGAAAAACTGAAGATGAAATCCTTGGTCATAATGCAAAATCATCTCTTAGAGATGTGTTAAACAAAAAGAACACTGCACCTACTCTTGATGACGAACTTGCAAAAGACGGTTTAACAGCCGACCCTATTGAAGAAGATCCTACAATTGCAGAACTTAATCGTCAAATTGCTGAAATGGAAGCCCAAGCTGACAAGCGTGCAAAAGAAGCGGCAGACTTATCACAGATTAATGCAACTGAAAAAGCAGAACATGAAAGTTTTGAAATAGGTCAACAAGAATTGCAAGATGAGCTTGACGAATTCAATCGAGATATTTTGGGACTTGAACATGAAGAAAACGACGCTTCACCTTTTGAAGATATAACAGCGCCTGAGACACAAGTGCAACAAACTGAAAGTATTTCAGAAACTCCTAAAAATTCATCAATCAGCCCAAGCGAATTTGCACATGATATTTCTCGTGGCATGATGAGAGATAATGCACGAAGCACTGAATCAATAAATACTGCTGACGCAATTAATAAATTGAAAGGAACAGATTATTCAAAATTATCCTTAGCTGAAAAACTTCAACAAAATGTAGAGGACGCTTCGGCTAATTTAAAATATGATGAAGCAAGCCCTTACACTTTTGAAATTAACGACAAATATTCTGGTGGCAAAACCAAGATAACTACCCTTGTAGGCAAAGATTCAACTCCTGCACAAAATTTTTCTTTTTATGATGAAAAAGAAAGGATGACTTACTTTGATTTGCAGCGCGAAGATGCATATAGTACAAAAGGCATAAGCGCTTTTGGCAAAGTTCATGAAATTATTATGCGCGACACCAATGGCGACTGCTATTATAGTGTAACAAAAACGGCAAGAGATCGTAAAACTGGAGAAGTTAAACGCCAACAAAGCGAAATCAGAAAAATTGAAAAAGTTAGCACAGTCAAAAAAGCGGATAATTTTGGCAATGAAAACGAATATTATGAAATCGCTTTAAGTGATGGCTCAGTTATTTCTAAAAGATTAACTGACGAAAACAAGCAAACAATAAAAGACATAAACGCTCTTGTAAGCGGAAAGAGAATAAAAGCAACACAAGTTCGCAGTGAATCTGCTTTCTGGGCGCATGCATCTGATGTTTCTGCAACACCTACTCAAATAAAAGAGGCTGAGTCAAGCAGAAAATTTAGAGAAAAACAACAACCAAACTCTGGACTTAAAGCAGAAACTCCTGAGTATAAACCTGAAGAATATACTTTTACTCCTGAACAATTTGCTCAGGCAAGACAAGCTCAAGAAGCAAGAATTCAAGCAGAACTTGCTGAGAAAGCTAAAGAAGAAGAGCTTGCAAGACAAGTGCTTGCTGAAGTGCAAGAAGCCGAAGAACGCATTGTTGCCAAGGCAGCGGCTGGAAAAAAGACAGCAGCGGAAACTCCACAGCCTCAACCTGCTAAACCTAAGCAGCCTCAACCTGCTAAGCCAAGCGCTAAAAAGAAAGCAGAGCGTGCTGTTACTCGCAAAAAAGTTGCTGAGAGAACTGCTCCAAAAATTCAAGGCATTCAAAGTGCTTTAAAACTTAAAACCGCTGCAGGCAAAACTTTAAGACCATCAAAAAACTTCCCTAGACTATATCAAACAATGACTTATGTTGGCCCAGACAGAGATAGAAGCAGGCTTGCTCAATTTACTCGCACTGTTGACGGGCAATTGGAAAATGTTGCAACACTCAGAAAAGACAGACTTGACATTTCTGCAAGTCAATTTACTGAAGAGGATTTCAAGCAACTTCAAAGCATGGGTCTTGTTGCACAGGATGCTGTTTATGATCCAAATTCAACAATATCCCTTGCAGTTGGAGGCAAAAACGGCATTTCTGCTTTCAATAATGAAAACGAAACAGAAATCACTGTTCAAAATCAAGATGGAGCAATCTATTCTTGCACTCTTGACCCGCTTGGAATAAGACTTTCTGGCTATAATGCCAATGGCAATGCTTGCGTGATTGATAAACGTGCAAAACTTGAAAACATTTCTCAAAATGACATCCTCAATGTTGCGGTTTCATCTGAATTCTTAAAAGCTATGCTTGATCCTAATAATGAAACCATTCCAACACCAAAAAATATAGGCAATATCCCTCCTCAAATGATTGGAGTGTGCCTTGCTGAACAAACGCCAAATGCGGACGGGTCTATTTCGTTCCCAACAGGCAAAAATGTTAATGCAAAATTCAAAATGATTGCCGTGCCTACTGGTGAGGAAATTGACGGCGTTAAACAATATTATTATCTTGCCAAGAACACTGAGCGCGGAACTACTTTTGTTTATGACGGCAACGGCTTTAAACCTTTTGATAGATACAACTTTATTGAAGCCGCTGATGGTCATGAAACGCCATATATTGGACTGCATCAAGGTCAAACTTCAAAAAGTGTTGGCTCTGCACTTGTAACCCGTGGCTTAAAAATCCCAACAGACGAAAAAGGCAATCCAAACAAACAATTTATGGCATCAGTTGAGAATTTTCTTAATTCTGACCCTGCGATTTCTAAGAAAGATAATGCACCTATTGAAGCAGGCAACAAAGGTCAACGCGAGGGCTTTACAACTGCCCATGCTGGAAATATGATGGCAGTGCAATCAACTCAAATTAGCGGGCGCGACATAACTGCTCAGGAATCTGGCGCGCAACAACCTGCTCCAGTTTCTGAACTTGGCGGAGAAAATGGCATTGCTGGCGGAATCAGCGGGCGCGAAGCCCCTGCTCCTATGCAAGAAACTCCTGCGCCAGACGGCGGAGATATAGGTGGCGGAAATGGCGACGGTGAAGAACCTGTTCGTCCAAGACCAAAGGCAAATACGCCTGGTGAGAGAAGCAATCCTTATGTTCAGCCACCAAGCACACAAAAACTTGTTACAAAGCAACCCCCAAAACTTAACGAGGACTGGATTCGTTATGGCGGATTTGCAGTTGGCGTGTTGTTATTAATTCTCGCCTTTGCAATCCCTGGAATGGCAGTGCTTACACCTCTTCTTTTGGGAGGGGGTCTTGCTATTGGCTTAGGCTCACAATTTTTGGCTAACTATGCAAGCGTATTAAATGAAAATCCTTATAATAAACTTGCCAACATGTATATGAAAGAAACTGCTGCTAAAAAAGAACTTGAAGCAGAAGAAAGCGCAGGCAAATTCTGGGAAAAAGAAACTGAATTTGGCGCTGTGAATGATAATTATATTGAACTTCACGATGCCTTGCTTGCCAACAAAGATAATGGAATGGCATTCTTCAAGCAACTTGAAGAGCAAGGTTTGTGGGATGAAACAAGAATGCATGATTTCTTAGCTCAAGGCAATGTTGAAACAAGAAATGCATTCTCTTCAGACTTAAAACGCATAATGGAGCTTAGCGCTCTTGGCAACCTGACCCCTGCTCAAGCAAAAGAACTTAAACAACTTAAACGCGAGTTTATATCAGACTATGGATTTGCAAAAGAGGGCATGTCTGAGCAAGAACTTGACGAAATTGCAAACAAAGCATTCAGTTCAACAAAGGCTATGCGTGGAGCAGTTATAAATATTGACAATTTGAATGCTCTTGAAAGACAGAGAAACGAGCTTCACAAAGAAGTTGGAGATACTCTTCAATTTGCTTCTTGGAGAACTATTGAAAAAATTATTAATCAGCCAAATGTTGACATCGCTCAGTTTGTGAAAGAGCATACTCATGACCTTGCAAGAAGAGCATTACTTTCAAAACTTACTCAATCAGAGATGGAGGCAATGTTTGAAACATTCCCTCAACTTAACGAGCCTGCTCTTGATAAAAATGGGCAACCTATTTTGGATGAAAACAACAAACCTATGACAGTTTTGGCTCATGCAGTCAAAGAACTTGAACAAGCAGAAAAGCAAGTTCAAAAAATGGCAAAAACTCATGCAGATAATTTGAAAGAAATGTCTGCAGTTGACAAAGTGTTAGATACAATCGTTCGTGTTGTTGAAGCCCCTACAAAAGAAAGCGATGCTTTTGAAGATTTTGATGAAGTTTTGATGAATACTTCACAAATTCAAAATGCTACTGGCGATTTGCTGTTATCTTTATATCAAGAGCAATGTCAACGTCAAAGTGCAAGCAGAAACTTGACAACTCCTGAGCCTCAAACTTCTTCAATTGACGCATTCGGCAAAAAATTAGGAAGTTATGAAACAAATGTTGATATGTCAGACTTTAACAACTTGTGCTATAACAAGCAACAACTTATGGCAAACCCAGCAATTGCAAAATTGATTGCTAATGAAATTATTTCAGCTGGTGAACTTGCACTGTCCACAAACGGACTTTCAGGCATAGAAATTGGCAAAGAAAATCAACTTACTGACCATATCCGTGAAGTTGTATCTGCACGAATAAATGAACTTGAAGAAGCCAACAGCAGACGACCACTTAATACAGAAGAAACTGCTGAATATACTCAACTTCGCCAGGCTGACGGATGCCTTGAAGTTTTGGCAAATGAAGCAGAACATCGCTTGACTGCAAAAGAACAGATTATTCCTGATGCCGAAGATGCACTTCGTGCTAAACTTGGCCTTAAAACTACAAAAGACAAAGCCGACGGCAGAGAATATGTTGACAAAGACGGCTCTGTTGTGTCAACAGGAACTTTGGATAACAATGGACTACAAGTTGCAAGCAAACAACTTGAACAATTGATTCCTGGTTGGGCAGAACTTGATAACGATGAAAAAACAAGAAGAGCAAACTTTTACGCAAGTTGCAAAGCAAGAATTCAAACTCCAAGACTTACTGAGAGAAATGGAGCAAACAAAGCCCCTACTCAACAAGAACTTGACGCATTAAAAGAACTTGACAGTTATTTTGCTCAAATTTACAGCGAGGGTTATGCTGAAACTGTTCTTGCAAACAAAGAACGCACTGCTCTTGCCGATCATCATAAAAATATACAAACAGTAACAAAAGCAAGAAACAAAACACTTGCAATGCATCGCACTTTGGCAGGCTTTGGAATTGATAATCAAGATATCAGTCAAGTTATCAAACTTGCAACCGAAAATGCAGGCAATGACGAAATCGCTCGAAGTGATGTTGCACAAGCTCTTGTACAAATTCATGGCAAAATGAAGATTGTTGATCAAGCAAAAGACGGCGTTACAAGAACGACAACTTTGGCTGAACTTATCAATCTTGAAGAAAATGACATGAATGATGACAATCGAGTTAACAACAAAAAAGTTAGCGAAAAAGCAAAAACTGCAAAGCAGAAAGTTAAAGAAAAGAAACTTGCTTGCAATAAACGTTTCAAAGATAATGTTGAAAATGGCGCTCCTGCTGATATAATTGGCGCAAATCAAGCAAAACTTGAAGCAAGACATTTCAAGAAAGTTGAACCTGATGCAAACTTTGTTAAACAAACTGGGCAAGAAATTCCAGAGTCTGTTCAACAGGCAGAAGACAAAGAACTTGACTTTATCAAAAAGTCTGATGGGATTTTAAGAAGTCTTGTTTCTACAAACAAAAAAGGTCAAAACCCAATGCAAAGATTTGCAACTGATAAGGCCTCTCCTCAAACAGCAAGTGACAGCGTTAAAAAATTGCAAGACAGGCTTAAAGGTGCTTTCTCAGCAAAAGAATATGCTAAACTTTCAGCCGAAATCAATTGGGATGCGGTTGATAAAGAGATTAACTCAAATCAATTTACAACCAAGAAATTCTTTGAACTGCGTGCAAAGATTATCAAAATCATTGCAGAAAAAGAAAAGAAACTTAAAAAGATTGCAAAGCAGAAACGTGAAAAAGCTGTTAAAAAGAAAAAGCTTAAAGAGAAAAAAATCAAGGGCGCAAGCAAATCAGAACAAGTTGCAGCTAAAAACACTATCGAGGCAACCTCTTTGCGCGTTGCAAACAAACGCTCTGATGAAGCAAAACACAATGCATTGCGTGAACAGCTTGGTCAAGAAATACAAGCTCAGCATCAAGCTCAAGCACAGCCACGTCAATCAACCCCTGACGCAAGCGGCCCATCTGCTGGCTAAATAAAAAAGAACTCATTTTAAGGCACTTATGCTTTTTCAGCACAAGTGCCTTAAAGAGATTTTATACAATTGAATAAAGGAAACACTTAATATGAAAATCGGAGTTGTAGGCCTGCCAAACGTAGGCAAAAGCACATTATTTAATGCAATCACAGAGGCTGGCGCAGAAAGTGCCAACTATCCTTTTTGCACAATCGAGCCAAATGTTGGCATAGTTGACGTTCCTGACGAACGTCTTGGCAAGCTTGCCGAATTTTATCACACGCAAAAAGTTATCCCTGCTGCTATTGAGTTTGTTGATATTGCAGGGCTTGTTGCAGGTGCAAGCAAAGGCGAGGGCTTAGGCAATAAATTTTTAAGTCATATCCGTGAAGTTGATGCAATCGTGCATGTTGTGCGCTGTTTTGATGACCCTAATATCATCCATGTAAGTGGCTCTGTTAACCCTACCCGCGATATTGAAGTTATCAATCTTGAACTTGCTCTTGCAGACCTTGAAACTGTTACAAAAAAATATGAACGCGATGCAAAGCTTGTAAAAACTGGTGATAAAACCCTAATAGCAAGCGTTGGCTTGCTTGAACGCATCAAAAACGCACTTGAAAATAATGTTGCTGTTCGCGTTTTGGAACTTAGCGATGACGACCAAAAAATCTTAAAAGGTTTTCAACTTCTCACTGCCAAGCCTGTGATTTATGTTGCCAATGTTTCTGAAAAAGAAATTGCTACTGCTGAGAGTAATCCTTATGTTGAAGAAGTTAAGCAATATGCTCTGCGTGAAAACGCAAAAGTTATCACTCTTTGCGCCAAGATTGAAGAGGAGTTGACTACTTTGGACAAAGACGAGCGCGAAATGTTTAAGGAAGAACTTGGCATAAAAGAGTCAGGACTTGAAAAGTTAGTCACAACAAGTTATGATCTTTTAGGTTTAATGAGTTTTATCACTGCTGGAGAAAAAGAAGTGCGTGCCTGGACGATTGCCAAAGGCACAAAAGCACCTCAGGCGGCAGGCAAAATTCACACTGACTTTGAGAAAGGTTTTATTAAAGCTGAGATTGTGTCCTATGACGACCTTATGACTGCTGGATCTTATCTCAAAGCCCGCGAGGCTGGCAAAGTGCGCATGGAGGGAAAGGAATATGTCGTTCAAGACGGCGACATAATTGTATTCCGCTTTAACGTTTAGCAACCAATTGTTGCACGACTGTCAACAATCAATTTTAAAAAAGCACATTATGCTCGTTCAACTAAAAAAAGTGCATAATGCACCTTTTCTTTTAAAGAAAAGAAGATTAATGGTGAAAAATGAATAATAAAGAAATTTTACAAAAAATTTTAACTGCTGGCAACATATTAACACTTGCTTATATTGGCGATAGTGTTCATACCCTTTTTGTTAGAGAAAAAGTTTTAAAAAACCTTGGGCTAAAAATGGACAACTATAATAAAGAGGCAAGCAAGTTTTGTAAAGCCGCCACGCAAGCAAGAGTTTTGCGAGAAGTTGTTATGCCCCTGCTTAACGAAGAGGAAGCAGGCATTGTTCGTCGAGCAAGAAATGCCAAACCAAAACATCAAGCCAAAAACGCAAGCAGTGCTGATTATGCTTATGCCACAGCATTTGAAGCGCTGGTTGGCTATTTATACTTAAAAGATGACAAAAATAGACTGCTTGAAATTTTAGAAATTTCTTGCAAGGAGGAGAAATGTTAATTGAGGGAAAAAACGCGGTTAGAGAAGCGTTGAACAGTGAAATCACAATCAATAAAATTCTGGTTGATAAAAATTTGCAAGGCAGAAAGGATGAACTTATTGATTTGGCTTTTAAAAACAAAATTAGAGTTGAATTTTTGCCAAAACAAATACTTGATAAAAAATCGCAAACTGGACACCACCAAGGTTTTATTGCAGAGGCTGTTGAATTTGAATATTCTGAAATTGATGACATTTTAGCAAATGCTAAAAATAAAAACCAACAACCTTTTATTGTTTTACTTGACGGAATTGAAGACCCCCATAATTTTGGTGCAATCATTCGTTCTTGCGAGTGTGCTGGCGTTCATGGAATTATCATTCCAAAAAACCGTGCCTGTCAAGTCAATGAAACCGTTATTCGCACAAGTACAGGCGCTATTGCAAATATGCCAATCGCAAAGGTGACAAATCTTAAAGAGGCAATTGACACTCTCCAAAAAAATGATGTTTGGGTTTATGTAGCCGAAACTGGTGGAGAAAATATCTATAAACAAAAACTTAATGACCGCGCAATCGCAGTTGTAATAGGCAGCGAGGGCAACGGAGTTAAGCAATCAATTCGCACTTATTGCGACGGAATTCTCACCCTCCCCCTGCAAGGCAAGGTCAATTCCCTCAACGCCTCGGTCGCCTGCGGAATTGTTGTGTTTGAAATATTAAGGCAAAGACAAGTTTAATCTGTTTCTTTGAACAGCTTCAAACTTTTTAAGGAGAAATTATGAAACACGTTATTATTTGTGGAACTTGTCGCTCTGGAAAAACATTGCTTGCTCTTAAACTCAAAGAACTTGTGCCAGAACTAAACTATCTTTCCGCTGATATTGCTACACTTGCTTTAAAAAAGGTTAGTGATAAAGATTTTGCCAGAAAAGATGTGTCAGAGTTTCAGGATTTTCTTTACGAAATCTATTATCGCTATAAAAAATATAACGAGGGCTATTTAATGATTGAGGGTGTATATATCAAAGGCGATGACTCCGTTTTGAAATACAACTCCCCTGACACAATTATAGTTTTTGTAGGCAGACCTCAGCTTACACCCGAAGAAAGTTTTAATGAAATCCGCGAAAGTGAAAAGCATGTTGACTCATGGACAAAAAGCAAAACCGACGAACACATTTTAAGAATGACAAAAGGCGAAATTGCAGAAGATAAACGCAATCTTGAATTTTGTAAACAACATGGTTTTTATTTCTTAGACACATCACACAATCGCATGACTGCTATCGAAAACTTTGCAAAAGAACTCGCAAAAAATTTAAATAAAACCTAATTTTATAGCTTTTTTAAGAAATTTTGCTAAAATTTAAGCCAAATTTCTTAAAATATGCTAAAATTATGCAAAAGTCGATTACTATTATAAAAAGTGCCATTGGTACAAGGAGGTAAAAATGCAAGATATTGAAATTTTGTCAGACGAGCAACTTGTTGTTCTTGCTCAGAACGACGACGAAATCGCTTTGAACGAAATTTTTAATCGCTACAAAAGCAGAGTCAATGCCATTGCAAGAAGTTACTTCCTTATCGGCGGAGATATTGAAGATATTGTTCAAGAAGGTATGATTGGACTTTACAAAGCCATTCGCTCTTATACTTCTGATAAAAAAGCGTCATTCAAAACTTTTGCTAGTGTCTGTATAAAACATCAAATTCAAAATGAAGTTAAAAAAGCAAGCAGTGAAAAGAATATGATTCTTTCAACAGCCATTCCAATTTTGGAGCAAGCCGACTTTGATGAGGATAGTGAAAAAGGTGAAGTGATTATAATGAGCGACCTGCCCTCACCTGACGACAAGGTTATTGCAAAGGAAAATGCAAAAGAGTTAAATCAAAAAGTCAATGAAAAACTTTCCTCGCTTGAACGCAAAATTTTATCGCTTTACTTACGAGGCTATAATTACACTGAAATTGCAACCTTAGGCGATGTCAACAAAAAGTCGATAGACAACGCCCTAACCCGAATAAAAAGCAAACTTTCTTTCTTAAAAGAAGAAAGCAACAAAAAGATTGTATAAGGAGAAGTATGAAAAAAGGAATTCTAATCGGCTTTACAAAGTGGCAAACCGAAAGTGCATACAAAATATATGCAAATTATTTTGAAAAGCAAAACATACAACTTGACCTTTTAAAAATCGACGAATATGTACTTTGCATTGAAAATGATAAACCAAACATTAATGTCAAAGATTATGATTTTTGCGTTATGCTTGTAAAAGACCAATATATTTCAACTTTATTTGAAAAACAAAAGAAACCTTGTTTTAATGGCTATTATGAAATGACTTCTTCTGATGACAAATTTTTAACTTATGTTAAACTTGCTGAAAATGGCATACCTTTACCAAAAACACTTTCAGGCAATACGGATTTCGATGGATTAAAACTTCCCGATTATAAGCGAAGCGAAAATTTTAGAAACAATGTTGAGAAAATTTTGAACTACCCTTTTGTTGCAAAACCAACCTATGGTTATGGTGGCAAAGGCGTTGAAATTGTAAACAACCGAAAGGAATTTGATGAATTACTTGATAACATTGGACAAGCAGCATATTTATATCAAGAATTTATCCCTGATAATCCAGGCTCTGATATTAGAGTTATGGTTGTCGGCGGAAAAGTTATTTTCTCAATTATGAGAAATAATCCAAACAGTTTTATAAGCAATGTTTCAAGTGGCGGAAATGCAGTCCAATATCAAGCAAGCAAAGAACAAAAACAACTTGCTGAAAAAGTAGCAAAAATTTTAGGTTTGACTCATTGTGCGGTTGATTTCTTTAATACTGTTGACGGCCGACCATTAATTTGCGAAGTTAATGCTAACGCTGGCGGAATTGAAATCAATGAAAAATTGACCGGCATAAACCAAGCTGAGAAATTTGTTGAATATATTATTAAAAAAGTTTATAAAGATTAAGGAGAAAATATGGAAAAATTTGTAAGACCTAGACCTGAGTTTCCTAAATATGCAGTTGTTACTGGCGGCATGCCTTATAGTAATAAGTTTTTGCACTTCGCTCATATCGGCTTACTGCTCAGAGCTGATACTTTTGCTCGCTTTATGCGTGACAGAATTGGTAAAGACAATGTCGTTTTTGTTTCTGGAACTGACTGCTATGGCTCACCTGCGATGGAAACTTTTAGAAAATTAAAAGAAGCGGGCGAAACTGATTGCAAATCTTTAAGCGAATTTGTTGAAAAAATGTATCACATTCACGAAGAAACTTTCAAAGAATGGGGCGTTTCTTTCAATTTTTACGGCGCGTCTGCTTTTGGGCGCAGTGGAGAAATACACACAGAACTTAGCAAGGAATTTATATTCGCACTCAAAGACGCTGACATGCTTTCAAAACAAAGTTCTTGGCAATTTTATGATAAAAAATATAAGTGCCTGCTTAATGGCCGTCAAGTTGTAGGTAAATGTCCTATTGAGGGTTGCCAATCAGAAAAAGGTTATGCTGACGAGTGCGACCTTGGGCATCAATATCTTCCGCAAGACCTTATTGACCCAATAAGCAATCTTAGCGGTGAAAAGCCTGAACTTGTTAAAATTGAAAACTGGTATTTTGATCTTGATAAATGTAGTCCTATCCTCACCGAGTGGATTGACGACATTGCAAAGCGTTCTGATACACCTCCTTTTATGGTTAAAGAACTTAAAGAATTTTTCAAAAAGCCTGAAATTTATATTAAAAAAGAATATTTTGCTAAATTTGAAGAAATCAAAAACAAATTACCAGCCTATGTTGAAGCTGAAAGAAAGCCAACAACTCCAAGCATGACCATTATTTTTGACAAACTTAAAGACCGAGAAAATGCTTGCGAAATTTTGGCAGAGAATGGAATACGTTACAGAACTGGCAAAACTTTAACTCCTTTCAGATTAACTGGCGATGTTGAGTGGGGCGTTCCTTGCCCTGAAATAGATGGACTTAAAGATCAAACTTTCTATGTTTGGCCTGAAAGTTTGTGGGCGCCTATATCTTTTGTTAAAACTTATCTTGAAAAAATCGGCAAGGACAACGACGAGTGGAAAAAATATTGGTGTGATGACAATGCTGAAGTATATCAATTTATTGGTGAGGACAATCTTTATTTCTATTCAGCTGCACAGCAGGCTATGTGGCTTTACACACAAGGTAAAAACCCTATGCTTAAAGCACCAAATGGCAACTTGCATGTAACACGCATTGTTCCTATCAAATCACTGCTTCTTATGGGCAACAAAGCAAGTTCTTCTGGCTCAGTTAAGCCTCCAATGGCAAAGGATTTATTAAACTACTACACTCCTGACCAATATCGCATGCACTTTTTGGGTATGAACCTTGGCAATAACAATGTTAGCTTTATTCCAAAGCCTTTCAACCCAGATGCAAAGCCTGAGGACGCTGACCCAGTGTTGAAAGAGGGAAATCTTCTCACTAATGTTTACAATCGCATTTTAAGAACTGTTTTCTACACACTTCAAAAAGAACTTAACTCCACCCTCCCAATTTTGCAACCAGACGAACAAATTAAAGAAGAGTGCACTAAAGCTATCCTTGATTATGAACGCTTTATGTATGACAAAAAATTTCATCAAGTTATTAATGTTGTGGACGTATTTGTGCGAAATATAAATAAATATTGGGTTAAAAATGTAGCAAATGCTCAAACAACGCAAGAAAAGCAACAACTCATTGCAAACACTATGCAATATATTGTAACTGCAAACACACTTCTACACCCACTTGCTCCTGTTGGAACTGAAAAAGTTTGTGATTATCTTGGACTTAACGAAAACAAAGCTTTTGACTGGCAATTTATCTTTGACGATTGGTTTACGCTCTTGAAAGATCAGCAAAATCCAAAAATAGTTGAACTCAAAGAAAAAGAAGACTTTTTCAAAAAGCTAGACTATCAATTCAATTAATTATTCTTTCTCTTTATATCAATTTTAAATAATTAAAAGTAAAGTTTAACGCTTTATTAAATCCGCAAATTTGTTTTTTATAAAGAATATACTCAAAGCGGATTTAATAAAGCGTTAATATTTTTCTTTTGTTTACTTTTCTTTTAAAGAAAAGAAAGTAAAAAACAAAAATTAAAATTTAAAAATTATCTCAAAAATTGCATTGCTTTTGTCACGGCAAGTGCGCCGTCGGAGGTGGCGCAAACAATCTGACGAATGCTCCCCTCACGAATATCCCCGCACACAAACACACCTGAGGCTGAGGTCATAAGGTCAGCGTTTGCTTTAACATATCCTTTTTCGTTAAGCTCCACTTGCCCTTTCAAAAATTCAGTGTCAGGCGTCCTTCCAATTGCAACAAAAACTGCCGAGAGCTTCAACTCTTTTTTCTTGTTGTCTTGCTCAAAAATTAAACTTTCAACTTTGTCTGAGCCTAAAATCTGAGCAGACATAGCCGAATTTAACACTTCAACATTTTCACACTTGTCAAGCTCGTCTTGTGAATAATTGCTAACCTTAAAGCCGTTTTTGGTTAACACATACACCTTTTTGCAAATGCCAGCAAGATAAATTGCGTCACTAACTGCACTATCCCCCGAGCCAACAACTGCCACTTCTTGCCCTTTGAAAAAGTTGCCGTCACAAACAGCACAATAACTTACGCCTCTGCCTTTAAACTCCTGCTCGCCAGCAATATTTAACTCGCGAGTTTTGCAACCTGTTGCCAAAATAACAGCTTTTGCTTTGTATTCATTCTTCTTTGTGAAAACTTTTTTAATTTCACCTGAAAAGTCAACTTTTAATACTTCTTCCATCAAAAATTGAAGCCCTAAACTTTTTGCATGGTTGTAAAAATTTTGAGCCAAATCAAAACCGTTCACTTTTTTAAAACCTGTATAGTTTTCAATCTCGCCAATCTGAGCAACCTGCCCGCCAGGAACAAACTTTTCAAATATCGCAACCTTTTTGCCAGCACGCTTAGCATAAATCCCCGCAGTAATTCCCGCAGGTCCTCCTCCAATAATCAATATGTCAAAAATATCGTTCATAAATTCTCCTTTTATTTAAAATTCTCAACCATTTCAGCAAGTTTTTGACAACGTGCAAAAGCCTCTTTCAAAAACTTTTTATCCGTCCAATCTAAATATAACTTTGGCTTGCCACAACTGTTTTTGTGGAGTTCAAGCATGATAACATTATCATAGTCAGTTTTTGCCAAATTTTTACAAACTTTTGCAAAATTAATTTTGCCGTCAAAGGGCAAACGATGAAGATCTCGTGTGTAATCACAGCCAAATTGATAATCCATCAAATTGTCATGCAAATGAATTGCCAACAGCCTATCCTCAAATCTTTTCAAAAGATTAACATTAGGCAAATAAAGATTATGATGTCCTGCGTCATAGCAAAAGCCAAGATAATAAGACTTGATATTAGAAAATAAATAATCCAAATATTTCACTGAACATTTATCCAAATTTTCAAGTGCTATCTTAACATTGTTTTTCTTTGCAAAATCAACTATTTTTTCAAAACATTTAAGTCCGTTTTGGTTTGGCGAAAGAGGGATATCACTTGGACTGCCGTCAGTTGGATGCATAACAGCAATAGGAACTTCATATTTCCCGCAAATAGCTATCTCAGCCAAAATGTTATCAACATATGCTTCGTTGGAAGCCCCCACAGCCCAAATATCCTGTGGATGATTTGTGCTTAAATGCACATAAGGGATTTGAAGCCCCAGCCTTTTAGCCTCCTTGATAGCATCTTCAAAACACCCTGCCTTGTTTGCAATCATAACAGCCTCAAATCCAGCCTCTTTCACATTTTGTAAAATTTCTTTAAAATCATTGCCCGCCTCATTGTTTGAGTTTATCCCCAAAACAAAAGAGTTATTAACCATATTTTTCTCCATAAAAATATTATAACACAATCCAATAAAAAACAAAAACAAAAATACCGACTTTTAAATCGGTATTTTTTTGCAATCAGTTTTTATAACTTACATCTTCACTGTTTTTGCTAAATTTCAATAATATCATCAATTTCTGGGATTAGCAATTTCTTTTTATAATTGTTGTACACCTCGTCTATCATATGTACAGAATAAAATCTTTTCTTTTTATATTTTTTTCGCAATGCTACAACTTCGCTGACGCAAAGATGACGAGAACTGTTGTCTGTATTAGAAGTGTCTATAAAAATAGTATCCGTTTTTTCAATCATTTTCATAAGTCCCTCGCACATAATTGTGTCGCCCGAAAATCCAACATTTTTGCCAAACTTGTCGGTCACAACATAGCAAACACAATCTTTGATGCTATGTTCCGCTTTAAATGCCTCTATTTTATAATTATCAACTTCAACATTATTGCCCGCTTTTAAAACAACAAATTGTAAATGCTTATTAATTTCCTTTTTATATCTTTTTGTTGAGGTCACTTTATACATTTGCATAAGCGGATTAAGCGCATTTTTGGGAGCAATTACTTTAACTTTAAAATCGTTTGGTAAACTGCAAATTTTGTCAACCAAAATATGCAAATCAGCAAAATGGTCAGAATGAAAATGTGTAATCAAAATATATTTGATTTTTTGAAAATCAACTTTCCCCCAAATAGATTTCATAATGCCTTGAGGAATATCCACAAGCATTTCCTCATTAATCAAAAATGAACTTCCTGCTCTGTTGCTCCAAGTTAGCCCGTTGCCCAAAACTTTAACTTTCATAAAAAACTCCTTGCTTACTATTTTACACAAAAAATAAAAAAATGTCTAACAAAAAAGTGACAATTGTCACTTTTTTTAATTTTTAAAACCTCTTTCTGTAAGCCTTGCTATAATCTCATCGCTAGTCGCAGAAGACGCCTCTGCCAAAAAGAATAAACTCCTCAGCATTGGCAAATTATCATTCATTCCGTCAACTAAACCAAATGCAGAAAAATCCGCCCCGACGAACTCTTTACGAGAGTTCACTCTTGAAAAACTGTTGTTAACCGTCACTGCGTTACTTCCGCCATAGAACATTGCAATGTCCATATTGCTTGCACCATTAAATGAACAGTTTTCAATTATTGGAACAGCCGTTGTGGATGAATTTTGTCCTAGTATAGCGCCAACAGATGTCGCAGTTTTATCCATTATATAAATCTGTCCGCTTGCCATACAGTTTTTGATTGTGCCATTCCCTATAGAAGCAGCAATGCCACCGCAAACTGTGTCCGCAGTAAGCACGCCACGCGAAATGCAGTTTTCAATCATTTGACCACCACTGCCCGCAATTCCGCCAACTTTGATACTCACTCGATTAGTTATTGGTGTACTAATTACCAAATCTCTGCCTGTTAAATTTCCTTCATTGATGCAATTTTTGATAATGCTTTTGCTTGAACAAGTTCCCACAATGCCACCAATGTTACCCATACCTATGCCACTTGGGCTACCAGTCAAAGATCCATAATTTATACAGTTTGTCACTTCGCCCGTACTTTCTGACGCAAAACTCAGACTTCCGACAATGCCTCCAACAGCCACTAATCCTGAACTTGTCAGCGATCCCGCAAACGTACAATCAGAAATTTTGCAATTGCCTGAAGCCATGCCAATAAGTCCACCTAGCATACCATAACTACCATTCCCCAATATATTTGCTTGAACATGGCAGTTTTCAATGTTGCTTTCAGTGATACTACAAACAACCATACCACCAAAGAGCATGCTTGAGTTTCCACTTTGCGTAAACATATATCCGTCAACAATATTGATATTTTTGATAGTTGCATTTTTGACATTTAAAAACAAACCTAGATAAAACATTGCTGCAGCCTCACTTGTTGGATCAACAGCAAGCCTTAAACCCGATATGTTTTTGCTACCGCCGTCATAAGTTCCACTAAAAGCATTAGCACTTGTGCCAATCCCATACCAATCAAAGTCGCCAAGGTTCAAATTTGCTGTCTGTTTAAAATATTTACCTGCATAATCTTTCCCAAGCGTGCACTCATATGCCAACCCCGCAAGTTTCTCTTCGCTGTCGATTATGTATGGATGCTCCTTAGACCCGTCACCTTTGCCGTCAGTTTCATAAGACGTGTCCGCCAAATCAGTCCAACGATCAGCCTCCCATCTCAAAATAGGATAACCGTCGTTTTTAACTTTGCTTAAAAGCCAAACATTTTCAAAGTCCCAAGGATATTTATTGTTCCATAAAGCTTCGTCTTGATACCAACTTTTATCTTTTGCATGCTCAACAATGTTTTCATCCCGTACACCCTTGCCTTCGCCGTCGTCAGCAGTGTACTCACCACCATAGTAGCAAGCGTCAATAATGGCAGGAAACTGAACGGTGGCAGCAATACTTAAAGCATTGCCTTTTGTAGTTTTTACTAAACCAGTATTAAAACAATTATAAAAAGGCACTCCCATTACACTAGATCCAAAAATAGTAACGCCAACTGCATTTGAACAAATGCCGCCAGCAGTATTATAAGCAGTTATGTTACTCAAATTAAAACAATTTTTTATAACACTACCATTATTGGCAACATAAACTATTCCTCCGTAATAGCCATTACCATCATCTAGCCCAACATATTCTCCAGCCTTACCAAATGTCCCTTTGTTATAACAATTAACTATAGAAGCATTCATTATGAAACCAGCAATGCCAGCTAATCCGCTCCAACCACTGATCGAAGCCTTATTATAACAACTTTCGATGTTTACAAACAATGCATAACCTACAACTCCAGCAATATAACTATTACCTTTTATTTCAGAATTTTCTATACCTATATTTTTAATCTCGGCATAATCTTGTACATCACCTACAACATAACCAAAAAGACCTTTATTATTAGCAAAATTTCCCTCTTCAATAGTATCTGTAGCCTCATACCCGCCTGCTTTTGTAAAAATACCAGTTACTTTGTGACCTCCCCCGTCATATTTACCAGAAAAATATCTGTTTATCTCTGTGCTATCTTTCCCATACTGGCTTCCTATTGGCATCCACCAATAAGATGATAAATCTATATCAACTGTTTGCTTAAAATATATATGAGTGTAATAATAAGTAGTAGTTGTCGAACCTCTTGTGACAACATTTTTCTCACTTTCGTTGGCTACATTATCATAAAAAACACGATACGAAAGTCCTGCAAGCTCTTGCGCAGAAGTAATTAGATATGGTTCACTTTCAGTACCTTTACCTTGCCAATCGATATCATATCCCGTTCCACTATCTCCCCAATATTTAGTAATATCATTTGGCTGAGTTGCGCTTTGAGTTGTTTCAGGTTGTTCTGACTGTGATTTTGCAGAAAAATCAACCAAGCCCAAAACCAGCCCCAATGTTAGCGCAACAACTGCACAGGCTGAGATAACTGAGATTATAATATTCCTTTTCTTTTTATTCATAATATTTCCTCCTATTTATTTTGCGAAAAATTATTATTTTTAGTCAAAAAGTTTTATGTACGCAATTATTAAGTAATTATATTATATTTTAGAGTTATAGTCAAACAAATTACTTAAATTATGAGTAATGTAGAGATTAATTTCGCAGTTTCAAATATATGATAGCAAATCCCCCCCCCGTGTCAACTTTTTATGAAAGAAAGTTCAAACTTTTTTTCGTTTCCACTTGAGGGGGGGGGATAAAAAGTGCCATTTAAACAACATTATTCTTCTTATCAGGATGATGAGGCATGGGTACACAGCAAGCACTTGATGTTGAACAACAAAAAAAGCAAGCCAAATTGACTTGCTTTTGAATAAGTTTTGTAAATTATCTCTTTGAGAATAAGGTTTCAAAGCATTTTTAGGAGCAATAATCTTAACTTTATCATGCCAATCCGATCTGCAAATTTTATCAACTAAAATATGTAAATCACCAAAATAGTCAGAATGAAAATGAGTAATCAAAACATATTTGATTTTTGATTGGGAATTTTCTCTTTTCTTATCAAAAAGCCCTCTTTATCCATTTTGAAATTTCTAAATCTTAAAATCAAGAATAAAACAAGTGCTAAAACGCCACAGGTTATTTGTGCAATATCTGTGTTAAATGGAGTAAACAAAAAGACTGCCAAAATTGTTCGAATTACTTTTGATAATAAACCAATTATTGTTGCTTTTGTTGGCGAATACTCAAGCTGTATAAAAGTTTGAAGATTTGATTTAACAATTGTTATAAGCATATCAGAAATTTGAATTGCAAGATAAATCAGACCGATAGACAAGACAACATTGAAAACTTTGAAAAGCGAGAAAAACAAAACAATTGCTAAAATAACATAACAAATCGTAACCGTTCCTGAATAAATTAAAGCTTTTTTATAATTGTAACAAGATTGTGATATATCAATTTTAGCAATCTTTACTGAAATACCGTCCCAAATCGGATCTGTTATTAAGTTTATAAAACTGAGTGCAATATAATATTCCTGCCCAAAACTGAACGCCAAACGAAAGCCAAAAAGATAAATAATCAGCATAAAAATTTCGCCAACAATACTCATAGACTCATATCTGAAATTTTTGATTATGCTAAAATCAAATTTAAACTTTTTAAGGTTAATCGCAAACCAGACTGCCACATAAACAAACAGCGCAGAAAGGTTAACGGCAAGGATAATAATCTGATTTTTAGTTATCAATGCTGTTATGCAAACAGTAAGCAAGTTTAAAATCATAAAACCTAGACTGCAAAAATTTGCAAATTTATCTTTATTTTCAAAATATAACTTTTCTGTAACCAAGTTGCAAACATAGCTTAAAAACAACTGGCCAATAGCCATTAATGTAAAGTTACGATAAATATCTGTTTCCATGTTCATAAAAGCAATATATTTATCAACAAAAACAGCGATTATTGCAAAAATAGTGATTCCAAAAATCAGCCCCAAAAATATGCCTGTGTTTACACAATTTTTATTGTCCTCTTTGTTTGCCCGAATGCTTGAAGCTGTTGCAAAAAAGCATAACAGTGTGCTGATAACAAACTGCAAGGGATAGGTTATAGAAAATATGCCAGAATATGCAGTATTGCCAGTTATGACGCCCAAGAGGAAATAGGTCAAAACATTTAATACTGAAAAAGCAAATAAAGTTAATGACAAAGTGAAGTATCTTTTCATATTGGGATATTCTAACAAAAATCAACAAAAAAAGCAAGCCAATTTTGCTTGCTTTTGATATAAATTTGCAAATTATCTCTTTGAGAATTGAGAAGCTTTTCTTGCTTTTTTAAGACCGTATTTCTTTCTCTCTTTCATTCTGCTATCGCGAGTAAGAAGACCAGCTTCTTTAAGTTCTTTCTTGTAAGTTTCGCTAGCTTTAACCAAAGCTCTTGCAAGACCGTGGCAAATAGCACCAGCTTGTCCAGCAATACCGCCTCCGTCAACGCGGATAATAGCGTCAAACTTGTCAGCAGTTTGTGTAAGAGTGAGTGGTTGTTTAGCAACCAAAACAAGAGTATCTCTTTGGAGATATTCGCTAAGTTCTCTTTCGTTTACTGTAATTTTACCATTCCCTGGGAATAATCTAACTCTGGCAATTGAGCTTTTTCTTCTGCCAGTAGCAATAATTTGACTTCCAGTTTTAACTTTTTTCTCTGCCATTATTTTCTTACTCCTTTAACTTCAACTGCTTGTGGTTGTTGTGCTTGGTGATTGTGGTTTGCGTCCTTAGAAACATGAAGTCTTGTAAATTGTTTTCTTCCAATGCTAGTTTTTGGAAGCATGCCTTTAACAGCAAGTTCAACAACTTTTACAGAGTTTTCTCTCATCATTGTTCCATAGTCAACTTCTTTAAGTCCACCAATATAGCCTGTGTGCCATCTGTGTTTTTTGTCAGTAAGTTTTTTGCCTGTAAGCACAACCTGGTCAGAATTGAGAACGATAACAAAATCGCCACAATCAACATGAGGTGTGTAAATAGGCTTAACTTTGCCAGTTAATATATCAGCAACTGTAGTAGCCACTCTGCCAAGAGGGAGTCCAGCTGCGTCAACAACGAACCATTTTCTATCAATGTCCGCTGGTTTTGCCATAAATGTTTTCATTATAAAAATTCCTCCGTTAAAATTCCCCGATTATTGGCTTTTTATCCGCGGGGCTAGTGCAAACAAAAAACGCCTTAAATCAAGACGATTATATTTTACACAATATAACCCCATTTGTCAAGCGTTTTTTGCAAATATTTTCGAGATTTCTTAAAAAATAATATTTAAATTAATGACTTTGTTTAAATCCTTTACTGTCAAGCCATTCTTGAGTCACCTCTTCGCCGAATTCAGCTTGCCAGAACAAATCTTTCAATATAGGTAAATTATTATTCATTCCCTCAACTATTTTAAACGTACTTAAATCACTGTCGCTGTAATAGCCTTGATTATTAATGTAAAAATAACAACCCCCAATCATACTCCCTGCAGTTTGTATACCAGTAAATTTTACTATTTTAACATTACTGTTGCCAACAAAATTAGAGTATCTAACATAATGTCCTGTAAGTTTTCCTACAATTGCACCTACATTAGCACCTACGCCGCCATTAAACACAATCTGTCCAGTGCCCATGCAATAAGAAATAAATGAATTAAGAGCTTCACCAATAAGTCCACCGACATTGTCTGAGCCTACAACAACTCCGTCAAAAATGCACTTTGTTAAAATTGTATCAGATTCCAAATATCCAGCCAAGCCGCCAACTTTATCAACGCCTTTCACATTGGAATATACATAGCTATTTTCAATTTTATTTTGTCCAGCCCCACGTCCCACTAAACCGCCAACTTCAATATTTGTTGCCTCAACATTGCCAGTGGAATAGGAATTTTTTATAGTGCTACCCTCAGCAAGTCCCACGATTCCGCCAATGTAATTCTTGCCTTTAATATTACCTTTGTTTATACAGTTATCAATCACGTTGTCAGTAGTTGTTCCGTAAGTATATCCAACAATTCCGCCAAGTTTTTCTGAATTTGTACCCGACAACCCCTCAACGCTACCGCTAAAACTGCTGTTCAAAACCTCTGCGCGCCAACTATATCCCCCAAGACCTCCAACATTAGTTTTTCCCTTAACAACTGCGTTGCTATGGCAATTTTCGATTACAGAGTTAGTATCAAAAAGCCCAACAATAGTACCCACATTGCTACCGCCAATTATTGTGGAATTCTTTATAATAACATTTTTTACTGTTGCAGATTCAATTGTTCCAAATAAACCAACGTAACTAGCCTCAGATTGGTTTATGTACAACCCGCTGATTACAAAATTTCCGCCGTCATATATATCAGCAGCAAAAGCAGTACCATCGCCGTTCCCCGTCCCAATCGGTGTCCACTCGTAACCGCCTAAATCAATGTTTGCCGTCTGCTTAAAACAATCGCCCTCAAAAGTATTATCGCCACTATTAACTTGCTGAGCAATGCCCGCAAGTTTATAAGGAGTGTCTATAATATAAGGGTCATTTTCCGATCCCGTCCCATCAAAATTAGTATCCCCCAACTCAATCCAATTAGTTGGGGGTGGCAATTGCCATTTAAAAATAGGATACCCATCATTAAGATCAGACTTTATTGCCCATATATTTTCAAAATCCCAAGGATATTCTGCGTTCCACAATAATTCACCATTATCTTTTGCCTCTGGTGCAAAAAAATCTGGGCTTTTTGCGCCGAGCTCTAAATATTCTATTCTCTTCGTTGTATCAGTGCCAGAGCCAACACCAGCTGATAATGTACAACTTCCGCCATAATAAAGATTATTTAACACAGCCTCTGAATATTGAGAACCACCAGTAATAGCTCCTTTATAATTCGCTGTGCCAGCTACGAATCCAGCATTATAGCAATTACTTAAACAACTATATGAATTCATATAACCTGCCAGCCCGCCAACATAATTGCCTGATCCTGCTATCCAGCCAGTATTATAACAATTACTGATTATACTTCTTGCATACACGATACCTGCAATACCACCAACATAACCACTTTCACCAGCCGTCACAGTACCAGTATTATAGCAATTCCCCAAGATATAACCTTGAGAGCTCCCAGTCAAAGTTCGAATTTCACCCAACACCGCTCCTACAATACCTCCAACATATTGTTTCCCATATAATTTACTTGTATTATAACAATTTGAAATTAAAACTCCTCCACAATAGCCAACAATACCTCCAACCCAATTTGTACCTTCTATATTTGAATTCACAACACCAAGATTTTTTATGCTAGTTTTTAAATAATTAGATGAATTAACTACAACATAACCAAATAATCCCTTATTATTATCAGCATATGTAGACGTGTCAGCCTTGGTAAATACACCTGAAACAGTATGTCCATCTCCGTCATATGTTCCAGAGAAATATTTGCCAGATACTGCATTATTAGGATTATAATCGCCAATCGGTTGCCACCAATAAGCTGACACATCAATATCACAAGTTTGTTTAAAATATTTGTTTAAGAAATAATATGGCCCTCTACCATCTCTATCCCCTGAACTATTTGTAAAATACTCTTGCTTTTGATTTGCATATACAGCATAACTCAGTCCTGCAAGTTCTGCCGCACTAGAAATAAGCCACGGGTCTGCTTCTGTTCCACTGCCTGACCATTCCATGTCTAACACTGATTTGTCAGATCTATAAGCTTCATGCCAGTACATGTCATTTGTTGGCTCGGTGACGCCTTGGGTTTGCTCGGGTTGTGGATTATTTTCTACATTTCGCGAAGCGAAATGGTGGCTAAAAAAGTACCCCCCCCCGCGATTATTCCTATTGTGGATATCATCGCAAGAAGAAGTACTATTGGGTTTTTTATTGTATTTTTTCGTTTATTTTGTCCCGTCGATGTGGATAACTTTTGTTTGTTTTTCATAAGTTTTTCACCTCGTTTTTTTATTTCTCTTTTATTATATATCTTTTTCTTTTACTTAGTCAATTATTTTGGGGATAAATAAATATTTTTTAATAAATATATTAAATACAAAAATTTTAATTAGCAATAATTTTTATGAAAAAATCTGTTTAGCCCACTTGAACATTATCATTCAAATTTTGGCAAGCATTGTAAGCATCAAAACCGACCTCACAATTCACGCTTTTGCGAATATGAGTATAAATATTTTCAAGAGTCTTTTGCGTTGACTGTTCAAGACGTTCGCGCATTTCGTCAATCCCAATATTGCCATCGCACTGAGATGCAAGCACTTTCAACTTGTTTGGATCTTGGATCAAAGACGCAATATTATCCAAAAACTGGCAATCTTTTTTGAAATTGTCCTTACAAACCTCGCCGTTAACATCTTCAGCCACCTGAGTCACTTTTTTATAATACCCAAAAGATCCAATTTTTTCGCCTTTTTCAGTCAATCTTGCAACAGCCTTATTATGTAAAGATTTGATTTTATCTTGACGTGAATTTTTAGTTTGAAGAATTTCACAAACCTCATTATTGCAAAGCGAACTAATTTTTTTAACAACATCTTCTTCGCTATAATTCGCATTTATGCCAGACTTGAACGCAAGTTCCAGCCCAACCTTTTCTTCATCAGAGAGTTCATATAAAGATTTGCCCAGTCTAGTTGTTTTTTGCTCTCTTTTCTTGCCAGAAATTTTATCATTGTATGCCAAAACAAGAGCATAAAACTGCTCATTGGTCAATTCTTCATCAATGTTTCCCTCAGGCAAACCCAAAAATTGATTAAGTGATGGAAATAATTGTTTTACTTGTGCGTCAGACATAAAAACCTCCAACAATGTTTAATTACAACATTATTGTACCATAAATTTTTGATATCTCCAAGCGATTTTTGCATTTTTATGCAAAAAATTGCATAAATTTATAGAAAAAAAGAGTGGCCTAGTCACTCTTTTTTATATTCCGCTATTAAATTTAATTTTTAAGCTTTCTTAGCTTTTTTATTCTTTTTGCCGATATTGCTAAGGCAAGTTGCAACCAAAGTTCCTATAGAAAGAACAAAGTTAACGCCAATTGCCCAGCCAAGTTCAAGAACTGTCATACCAAGAATATTATCATTTGCTTCTACAACAATGCAGATATCCATGATAAGTGCAAAGAACATGCAAACAACTGCAATGATAGCCAAAGTAATGTTAACAAGTCTGATAATTTTGTCAGCTTTGTCTGATTTAATAACGTCAAAGCATCTTAAAATGCCATAGATTGATGATAAAATCAAGAGGCAAGCAATGATTGTTGCAAGAAGCAAGCCAATTGCCATAATGACCATTTTTGCATCATTGCCTGAGAAATCGATGCAGTCATAACCAGAGCCTGAAATGCCCATAGATGTCATATGAGGTTGACTCATAAACACCAAGAAAAGAACTGATAGTAACAACATTGCTGTGTTACAAATAAAAGATTTAAGATTTTTCATAATTTAATTTCCCTTTATTATTTAGATTTTTTTGTTTGATTTGAAGTTGTTTCCTTGTCTTTGGTTGCTCCGACAACTTCTGTCATGCTTGCAAGTAAGCCTGCGACATTTTGAATTTCGCTTGGAATGATAAGTTTTGTGCTTTTGCCATCAGCAACAGCTTTAAGAGCATCAAAACCTTGCAAAGTGATATAAGCAGGATTTGGCTTAGCACTGTTAATAAGTTCAATAGCTTTGCTTTCACCCTCTGCCTTTGCAATAGTTGCCGCTTTTTCAGCTTCGGCTCTCAAAATCTGAGCTTCTTTATCAGCTTCAGCTCTCAAAATCTGAGCTTGCTTTTCACCCTCTGCAACAAGAATGCTAGATTTCTTTTCACCCTCTGCTTTCAAGATTTGTTCACGGCGTTCACGTTCTGCACGCATTTGTTTTTCCATGGCTTCTTGAATATCACGTGGTGGCAAAATGTTTTTAAGCTCAACGCGGTTGATTTTAATTCCCCAAGGGTCAGTAGCCTCGTCAAGAATAACTCTCATCTTTGTGTTAACTGTATCACGAGATGTTAAAGTTTCATCAAGTTCAAGTTCACCAACGATGTTACGAAGAGTTGTTGCAGTCAAGTTTTCGATTGCACGAACTGGATCATCAACACCATATGTGAAAAGTTTTGCATCAGTTATTTGAAAATAAACAACTGTGTCAATTTGCATTGTAACGTTATCTTTTGTGATAACAGGTTGTGGCTTAAAGTCAGCCACGATTTCTTTGAGTGAAATAGCTTTGCCAGCACGGTCAAAAAATGGAATAACCATATGAATGCCTGTTTCAAGCGTTTTTCTATATTTACCTAAGCGTTCAACAACAACGGCAGTTGCCTGTCGAACAATGCGCACAGAAGCGCACAACAATATAAGTGCGAGTGCACCAATAACAATTAAAGCAATAACCCAACCTTGCATTATTTTTTACCTCCTTTTCTAACTTCGGCAGTTTTTTGACTGTTATTTTCAGTAACAGTTTGCTCCTCTTTTTTCTCTTCGATAGCCTTAACAATAAGTTTATTGCCGTCTACCTTAACAACTTCAACAATAGCGTCTTTATCTATTGTTTGTTGATTTTCTCCGATTGCGCTCCAAACAACGTCGTTGATTTTGACTGAGCCAATCGTTTCAAAGTCTGTTTTTGAAAGCATTCTAAGCTTTTTGCCCACGATTGCATCAACATTTGTCTTTTCATTAGCATTTTTGAGCAATATTTTTTTAGCCCATTTTCTGACAAATATGATAAGCAATGCCGAAATGATAACAAACAGCAAAATTTGAAGCCACAAAACTTTATTACCAATAAAAGCAGACATAATGAATGGCGGGATTGCACCAACTATGAACCAGACCGAAACAAGTTCCATAGAGGCAGCTTCCGCGATGGCTGACACAACAATAACGCCAAGCCAAACCCAAAACATAACTTCCATAAATCCCCTCCTTTTTATAATTTTACAGCCATATTATATAAAATCTCGCAAAAATTGTCAACTAAATTAACAATAGTTATATATATGCAGAAAATTTTTATTTGGTCTCAAATTTATTTTCTAAAAATTTAACTTTTGGATTTTTTAGACAAAAGACTTAAATTTTTGGACAAAGAAATAGTTTCTTTTGAAATTTTTACAAGTCTATTTTCGTCCGCCACATAGTTTTCAAAGTTAATATCAAAACCTAGTTTTCTTATTTCATCTTGAATATAATGTAATTGTGTGCAATGCGGCGACCTATCCACACTTGCAAATATAATTTTTTTGATTTTCTTGGCTCTAATCATACCCAAAATCTTTGTAATAGCCATATTAATATGCGTTTGCTCTAAACACAGATCAAAAATTGGCAATTTAAACTTTTCAAGCTCTTCAAATGCTTTCGGTTGCATCGTTTTAAGGCAACTTCCAACTATAATTATTTCTTCGCCGCAATCATAAATATTGCTTTTTAATAAATCTTTCATTTTAACCTCGCTATAATTTTTCTGAACAAATTCCGTCATTTTTGTAAGAATAACCCAAAACTAGATCTCTATTTTTTCTAGCGTCAAATTTTAATGAGCCATCCTTATTTAACGAATTTTTAATTAAATCTATTATACTATCAAAACTTCTATCAGTCAAATGTTTATTAGTTAAATGATATTGTATGTATTCTCTTGAAGTTTCAACAAGGTTTTTCCTATAAAGATAGGAACACTCTGACTTAACAGGACTCAGTTTGAAACTTTTTATGTTTTTTAAGATCTCTTCTTCTCTGCAGTAAAAGAAAGGTCTTATAATATTTACTCCGTTTTTGATTTCAAGAGGAGCTTCGTTGGTCGAAATTTTGTGTTGCTGTAAAAGGAAATTTAATCTTGGGAGAATTTTATTTTTAAAATCCTGCTGATCTTTAAACAGCTCGATACTATTTTCAACCAAATCATAAATATTTGACAATTTGAAAGTTTCATGCCCGCTTGTCCACCTATCTTCAAACATAAAATATGATTTTAATAATGAAGTTACAGCATCTGTTCCATGATGACCAAAAGCGATTTTATTTATTCCCACTTTTTCACTTAATGCTTTTAAAACCAAATATTTGGCATTATAACAAGGCGTGCAAATGGTCGTTGCAATTTCACCCTGTTTTTTATATACCATTTGAACGGTTTTGAAATATTTTTTAACTTCCTCTGCGATATCTGGCAAGCTATTTTCAATATATTTGTAGTCAACTACGGTACAAGGAATACTTTTATCTATCTTATTGATATTTTGTACTGCTTTCGACCAGTCGGCGTTATAACCTATATCTATAATATATGCTTGCACATCAAAGCCCAACTTTTTTAAAATATAACATAAAAATAATGAGTCTTTCCCGCCAGAATAAGCAACAATAACTCTTCCTTTATTTTGAAGTAACGAAAAATCGCTAATACATTTTTCAACTTTTTCTTCTATCAACATAACTTTATCCTATATAATTTTTTACTCCACTTCAACCACCACAGGCAAGTGATCACTATATTCAAGGTTCATGATATCACAAGCTGAAAGTTTTTGACCAATGCTTTGGCTTGCCAATATGTAGTCAATTCGATATTGCCAAGAATTGTAACTTGTGTCTTGCCTTGAACGATAGCTTCGCCATGAATATTTGACTAAGTTTGGATTTTTATATCTGAAACAATCAATCATGCCAATATTTAACAAATCTGAAAATGCTTGACGCTCCATTGGCAAAAAGACAGATTTGTTTTTGCACTCTTTTGGATTGGTCAGGTCAATTTCATTGTGCGCAATGTTAAAATCGCCCACACAGATAACCTCATAATCCTTGTTCAGGTTGTCCAAAAATTTGTTCAACGCTTGCAAATATTGCATTTTGAATTCAAGTCTGCTATTCCCGTTTGGAATATAGGCATTAACTATCGCAAGTTTGCCGCAAATTATAGTAGTTGTCCTGCCCTCTTTATCAGTCCAGAACTCACCCATATCATACAAAATATTGTCAGGCTTTTGTTTGATTAAAATCAATGTGCCAGCATAGCCCGCAACCTCTCCGCAGTTGTAAATTGCATGATAATCATCCAAACAGCCTTTTGTTTCCTCTGCGAAAAAAGAGAGTTGTTCCTTTTTATGGAACAAAATATCCGCTGTCAAACTTTGGTCGCAACGCACTTCTTGAAAGCAATAGACATCGGCATTAAACTTTTCAACCCACTCCAAAAGTCCAAGTTTAGCGCTTGCTCTTATGCCATTTATGTTATATGTAACAATTTTCATAGTTTAATTATATCAAAATTCAAAGAAAAAGTCAAACAAAAAGCCTACGATTAAACGTAGGCTTATATTTAATTGTAAGCATTAAGCAAGTTGAATTATTGATAAGTTTGCGCCAGCGCCTGCTTGTAAAACTGCAGCAGTCACAAGTCCAAACAATTGCAGTGATATTGTTGAGCCAGCCGTTAAGTTAACAATCACACTATTATTAAAACTTGAAAGAGTTAATAAAGGCTGAATTGTTGACGGTGTATAAGCAGTGCCATTAATCATTATTCGTGTACCCGCAGCAACACCAGCCGTTAAGTGAAGCTCATAATTGATTTGATACTTGCCAGCGGTTGCAACAGTAAACACTGTGTTTGCTCCATTGGCAGTTATGCCAGCAGGCAAGATTTGATTGCTTGGCAATGGAACATCTGTTCCGTCTAAAACAACTGCGATTGTTGGCGAAGTTGTATTCGCAGCAAAAGCAGAATTAGCAGTAATGTTAGGTCCTGTTGCGCCTGTCGCTCCAGTAGCACCCGTCACGCCAGTAGCACCCGTTGGACCGGTGATTGATAATCCCGCAGCACCTGTCGGACCTGTAGCACCAGTTACACCCGTTGCGCCTGTTGGGCCTGTTATAGAAAGACCTGCGACACCAGTAGCTCCCGTAGCGCCTGTTGGACCAGTAGGGCCAGTTGCTCCGTCAGCTCCGGTTGGACCTGTTGGTCCAATTCCGCCATCAGCTCCGGTTGGACCGGTATTGCCAGTAGCACCCGTTGGCCCAGTAACTCCATCTGTGCCAGTAGCGCCTGTTGCTCCAGTTGGACCTGTTGCACCATCAGCACCTGTTGGTCCGGTTGGACCAATTAATCCTTGAATGCCTGTCGCTCCAGTTGCACCCGTCGGGCCTGTAGGGCCTGTTATAGAAAGCCCTGCAATTCCAGTGGGGCCTGTAGGGCCTGTAACACCTGTTGGACCAGTTGGACCTGTTATTGATAATCCGTCAGCCCCAGTTGCACCAGTAGGGCCAGTTACACCAGTTGTGCCGGTAGCACCAGTAGCTCCTGCTAACCCAGTAGGGCCTGTTGCTCCCGTTGAGCCAGTTGCGCCAGTAGGACCAGTTATTCCGTTAGCTCCCGTTGGACCAGTTGGACCAATCAAACCAGTTGCTCCGGTCGCTCCTGTAGCGCCTGTCGCACCCATTAATCCAGTAGGGCCAGTTGGACCTGTCGCACCAGTAATGCCACTAGACGGACCAGTTGGACCAGTTGGACCAGTCGGCCCTTGTATTCCAGTAGCACCTGTTGGGCCTCTTACAATTATTGTATTGTTCGGTGAACAGCACGGCTGAATAGTTTGCCTGTGACACCTACAATTAAAATCTCCGCAAAAATTAAACATAATTAAAATCGTCCTTTGTAGTATTTGTATACATAAGTGCATACACAAGCAATATATGCAATTTTTGCAAAAATCGTGAGTAACAAAAAAATCGGAATAAACTCCGATTTTTAAATATCCAAAATCTTTTTGCGCATTGCTCCATATTCCTCGCGAGTTATAAGCCCCTCTTCACGCATTTTATCAAGTTTTTCAAGCTCTTCCCTTTGTTTGTCAATGTTCGTTTTCTTGCCACTAAAAGTGTTTTTAACTTCATTCCAAGCTGTATTTGCTCCACTTTCAACAACTTCAACAAAAGTTGCTTCGTTTTTAGCAGTTTGCCCTAGTTCAATATTCTTGATATAATTATCCACCAAAATTGCAAACAACAGCAATACAATCAAGCCTAAAAATGTTGGAGAAAACACAATTGCAACAAAAATCCCCCAGCCCAAAAGTGAGCCCCTGTTTTTAACAAGCTCTGCATCAGTCATAACGCTTGCTTCTTTAAATTTATTGCTCGCGATAATAAGTGGCACACCGATTATTGCACCAATAACAGTTATGCAAAATAATATGCCAACCACAAGTGACAAAATTCTTGCAACAGTAAAATATAATTGAACAGTTGATTTCATATTTTTATCCTACAATATATTATGTAACATTTCAGCAAAAAAGTCAAGCAGATTTATTAAATTGACAAATCTTTCAAAATCATAGAAAGGATTTCTTCCTTAGTCATTTTTTCATCGATAATTTTTTCTTTAATATTTGGCATTAAGTCATGAGGAACCCACCATTTGCCCATTTCTTCTGCATCAAAAAGTTTAGACTTTTCTCGCGTTGCATAACGCTTTACAGTTTATTCAAAAGATATGTCAAACCAATATGGCAAAATTTCAATCTTCTTTGATAAAATAAAATCATAAAAAGAACTTCATAATGCTTTGCTTTAAACTTTCCGTCAAGCACAATAAAATCAAACTTGTTTTCAATGCCCCACTCTATCATTTTCTCGATAGAAGTTATCGTAACCTCGTTGCGTTTTGTGCGAAAAGTTTCATCCCGCTTCAAATGATTTATTTGTCTTCTAAAATTGTCTTGCTCTAAATATAAAACATCATACTTTGATTCCATGATTTAAATCAGCATTCCCGAAATGGTAGACTTTCCAGAAGCGGCATTTCCGCGTAAACTTATCAATTTTGTTTTCATAATTCCCTCCTAATTATTAATTTCTTTAACAATTTCAACAAGTTCAGGGATTTCTTTAACTCCCGAAGAACGTCCAAAATGCCCGCCATACTCAAGTTCAATCCCTTTAGCCCCCAAGACCTCAGTGTATCTTGCAATTTCACTCTGTTTCCAAATGTGGTCGTCTTTGTTGAAAAAATTAAATTTTTTCTCAATATTCTTTGCGCAATATTCAATTTCGTCAACAGTTGGCACAAGTGGCCAAAGATATTCAAACCCCTTTTGCACGTCGCCAAATCCTGTGATAAGCCCGCCAGCAACTGCAATCAATGCCTTGCATTGTAAGTTGTTTCTAGCAAAATATTTTAATATAAAATTAGTGCTTAAACTGTGACAAACAAAAATATCATCTTTGCCAATAAATTGTTTAAACTTATCCATTTCTTGCGTCCAATTATCAATAGTTATATTTGGTGCAAGCGGAAACTTTGGCTCGTAAATTTTATAGCCAAGCTTCTTCAACTCTTCTTTCAGCTTAAGCCCAAAGCATTCGTCCAAACCGCAAGACATTCCGTGCATCAAAAAAACCTTTTTCATATCAACCTCAATAACATTATATCACATCATAAACATTTTCCCAAACAAAAAAGAGGTTCAAATTAAACCTCCCCACCCTGTTTATCAACCCAGGTACTAGCTACTTCTCATTTGGTGCTGGTGGTGGGAGTCGAACCCACACGTCCTTGCGAACTCAGGATTTTAAGTCCTGTGCGTCTGCCATTCCGCCACACCAGCTTAATGCGGATATTCTTGCTTCACAACCTCCACTTTTATTCCATAAAAGTATACCGTCTGATCGCAAAATGCGGAAACTTGCGATCAGACGAAAACGCGCTCATGCTGGCGTTTTGTTGCAACTCTTATGAAAAGAATCGCAAGAATAATGTGAATTATTACTTAACAATAAAACACTTGATAAATTGGAGGTACCACCCGGATTTGAACCGGGGAATAAAGGTTTTGCAGACCTTTGCCTTACCACTTGGCGATGGTACCATAATTGGAAATCTTGCTTTATATCCTCGATTTTTATTGTTATAAAAATCTTCTGTCTTGCCGCAAATTTTGATTATTGCTACTTTGAACACAACTTATTATAGAAATATCCAAAAGTTGTTGATAAGATAAAAGGCGTCAAAATCAAAATTCTGTTTACAAAATTTAGATTTCTTCGCCTCCTGTCCTATTGTGGAGCGGAAGACGAGATTCGAACTCGCGACATTTGCCTTGGCAAGGCAACGCTCTACCACTGAGCCACTCCCGCGCATATAATTAACGGCTCAAAATCATTTTATCAACATTATTATTGACTTGCAGGCAAATGGTAAGGTTTTGACCAACCTGCATCGCCCCGCTTCTCTTCCAATTACCGAAAGCAAGGCAACGCTCTACCACTGAGCCACTCCCGCATTAGTATTAATCATCGCGAGTTCAATAACAATATATGCTTTAAAATCACGATGCTTTAATACTATATCAAAACTTTTAAGAAAAATCAACTGTTTTTTGCAATTTTTTCAAAAAAAGTTTATTTTTTATCAGTTTTTATAGAATTTTTATTGTTTTAAACAATATTTTTTCAAGAAAACAATGTGTTAACAAATTTTTACTGTTACTTACCCTACTTCTTCTTTAATTTATTTTTCTTTCTTTTTCCGTAAACCTGAGCGTAAACATCGTCACTTCCACAGCCGTCACAATTATTTTCATTGCAAGCATTATCATGGCTTTGACTATCATTTCGAGCAACCTCAAAGCCCTCACGACGCATAATTTCATCTTCCATCTTGTCAGAACTAGAAAATTCTTCATCATCTTTCAAAGTGTCCAGATACTCTCTCATTTGCTTTAATTTTTCTATCCTTTTCTGCACATCAGCGTCGTCTGAATGATGTTTTTCAAGCATCTCTTGTTGTTCTTCTTCAAAACTTTGATGATTTTCATGATTATTCTTGTTTATTTTTTTGTTTTTAGCAGCAGCACTTATCCCACCAAGAACGATAAATACAAAAATCATCATGATAAATATTGAAGTAAAAATTCCCATTATCCCCTCCTTGATTATAATAATATATTACATCAAAAAGAAAAATTCGTCAATAATTTTTGAAATAAATTTGACTAATTCACTTTGATTTTGATAATATTTAATCAAGAGGTGAAAACATGATTGATAAAGACGGAATTGAACGCCCTGACAATCCGCATGCACACATGGTGGAAAATCTTATTGCTCCTAGTGATAGAGAAATTGACGAAAACTATAACTTTGTGAACAAAAACATATTCTTCCGATTTTGGGGAAGATTTTTCAGACGAATTGTAATCATGTTTATGGGGCCATGGCTGAAAAAACGATATAAATTGCAAATTTATGGCAAAGAAAACATCAAACTTGTGAAACGTAAAGGCGTTATTGTGACTGTAAATCATGTCCATAATTTTGATAACCTGCTGATTGGAACAAAACTTTTACATCATCGCAAATGCTACTTTATCACGCTGAAAGAAAATGTCAACATGCCGTTTATTGGCTTTTTACTTCGTTCATTAGGCGGAATTCCTATCCCCGACAGCACAAAGGCAATTCCATATTTCGACAACTGCATAACAGAACTGATGAAAAAGAAAAAGGCAGTTATCATTTGCCCTGAGGCTTCTCTTTGGCCATATTATCGTGACATCCGTCCTTTCAAAAAAGGAGCTTTTCGCTTTGCCGTAAAAAACAATGTGCCTGTGTTGCCAGTAGTTATATCTTTTAGGCGCAAGCTTAAAAAACACTCTGCAAAGAAAGGAAAAGAGAAATATAGATATTATTTTACTGTCATAGTCGGCAAGCCAACATATCAAAATCCTGAATTGGAAGCACGCAAACAAGTGATTGACCTGACTGAACGCGTTCATGAATTTTATAAAAACACAATGGACTCTTTTTACACCGAAGAGGAAAAGCTTGAACAACAAGAACTTGAAATGCTTGTAAAAGGAAATAAAAAGATAGCCAAACATTTTGAAGAAAAATTGAAAAATCAACAGTCCATACAAGATGAACTATTGGCTGATGATGAAAAATTAGAAGATGTGTTATAAATTTTTATAAAACTATTTACTTAAACTTTTACAATACTTTCCGCAGTTTAAACTATAATAAAAAAGGAGCTAAAAACTCCTTTTTTTGTTATTTCTTTTCTTCACTTTGTTTTTCAAAACGTCTTTTTGTAATCGGCAGACAATCCTCTTTGTTTTTGTCATTAAAGGACAAACATTTTGTTATCACACGCCCACCGTCCATTGACAGCATGCTCACTTTTTTTGCTTTAAGTTTGTTGCAATTTCTAAGTTCACAAATATCGACATATTCTGACTTAATTTTGTTCGCTTGCAGCACAAGACTGTTAAGAATTTTACACTTCACCTTTTCAGCCTCAATATTCATGCTTTCAATAGTGTTTGCTTTAACTTTTTTGGCAAAGATATATGTTGCAACAATGCTGTCAGCTTTGATTTTATCGACCTCTATGCGGTCAACAATAAGATTTTTAGCCTTTATAGAACGGGCTTTTAAAATAACAACCCCTCCGTCTTGTTTTAACTCATGCTTGCGTTTATTGCGCGTATCAAAAATATCGCACTTAAATTTAACGTCCACAAAAATGCCTAAAATTTTAAATTCGTAGACATTATCAGTGCCGTCTTTTAAATATTTTTTAAGTTCGCTTAGGTCTTTAATAGTAATCAAACTCATAATCACTCCTACAAATATATTTTATCATAATGCAAAATTAAAACAAAACATTTGATTAAATTATAAAGTTAGAATTTGAACAAATATAAACAATCTGATAATTTTCTGCAAATTGTGACACAATTTTTTTAGCAATCTGCAAATTTTTATCATCCAAATTCACAAAGGGATCATCAAGAATTATAAACGGTTTTTCTTTGACAAAAACCTCTTTTAACAATGCTAAACGTCTGCAAATTGAAAGCAAATCTCTGTAACCTTGCGACAAATATTCACTTTCTTTCAAGCCGTCATTTGTAAGTTGATTGATGTTCAGGTTGATGTCTAGCATAAGTTTTTGTTGATTGTCAAACATAGAAAACAACTGGTCAAAAGCCTTTTGCATTGGCTGTAAATATCTTTGCGAAACATTGTTTTTTGCTTGCTCTAAAAGTTCAATCGCTTTTTCATAAAGCTTAATTCTTGCCAACCAGTCTTCCCTCTTTTCTTGCAACGACGCCAACTGATTGTTTAGCTCATTTATATTCTCTTCATTCAAAATCAAATCTTGACGGCACTTGTTTAGCCCTGCGCGAATTTCTGCAAGCGAATTTTCAAGACTATTTTCTTGAGCCTGCAAATTGTTATAGTCCTCACCGTCATGCTCTTCAGTTTGCTCTTCCAATTGAACATTCAACTGCAAAATATTGCCCTCCAACTCCTTGATATATTTCTCAACATCAGCAAGCCTCAACTGCTTTGCAAGCTCCTCTTTTTGCAAGTGTGAATTATGTTCATTAGCTCCAACTTTTTTGATGATTGCAACGCCAAACACAATGATAGCAAGCACGATAATCACAATGCCAGACGTCAAAAGTGGCGTTTTTGCTTGCGCAAAAAAACTTGAAATAACAAAAGCGAAGCCAACAAGAAGCATAACTACACAAATTGAAAGGCTAATCGTTAAGCCCCTGCTCTTTGTGTTTTGTCGCGTTTGCTGATTTAAAGAACTTGCCAAACTCTGTTTTTCTTGATTAAGTTTTTCTAATTTTTCTTTATTCTCTTGCAATTGTGCAAGATTGATATCTTTCAACTTCTCTGCTACAATGCGAGTTTGATCTTGTTGCTCAAACTTTTTTAAGTCTTGCTTTAAATTTTCTAATTTCAAAGAAGTTGCTTCATAGTCTTTTTGCAATTTGACTTCATTTTCTTTATTAAATGCTTGCAAGTCTGTACATTCTTTAATTTCTTGCTTTAAATAAACAATATCCTCTTGTTTTGGACAACTTGAACGAATTCGCTTAATTGCACTGTTTATTTTTGCCTGAGCGAATGTACAATCTGACAAGTCATTTTGATATTTATTTGCCCCTGTCAATGTAGCCCTCACCTCATCATTAACATTTCCCGTCAAGCCGTCTTGTGAAAAAAATGCAGTTATTTGAAAAGTTTCAACCCCAACGCCAAAAAGTTCAATGCCAATATCTTTTGAATAAGCATTGCTTAAAAGCCCCGTTTGCTCGTCAATCAACTGAAAACTATCACTTTCAGGAGTCTTTCCAAAACTTCTCACTATTGTAAACAACTTTCCATTTTGCCTAAAAGTTAAACTTCCGCCATAATTTCCGCCTTGCCAAGGAGCATATTTGCTTCGCTCAACGGCAAAAGCTTTGTTGTTCCCCTTTTGTTGCATGCCATAAAACATGGCCTTTAAAAATATTGTAAAAGTTGTTTTGCCATATCCATTTTTGTTGCAAATTGTGTTAAGCCCTTTTGAAAAATCATAGTCGATATTTTGAAGCTTGCCAAAAGAATTGATATGCGCCTTAATTAATTCCATTACACATCATCTCCTCTTAACGCGTTTATGCCGATTTCGCAAATTGTGTTTTTATCCTCTTCGCTTATGTCTTGCAATTCGCTCACAATTTTTAAGAACTCTGCCTTGAAAGATAAAACTTCGCCTTTAAGTTTCTCTTTGTCAATTTTAAGTCGTGACTTGTCTATTAGTTCAAAATATGCGAAGCTAATGTCAAAATGATTTTGAAGCAAATTGATATATTTATCTTGACCGTCAGAATATTGCCCAGTTAGAATAACCCTGACAAAATCCTCTTTATCACAAGCGCGTGTTGCATTTTTAATCCTATCACATAAATCGTCATAACTAACAAAATTTGTTAAATCCGCTTCGCAAATTGCAAATTGGCGACCAGCAAGAACTTCAAACTTAACAATTCCTGTGTCAGTGTCCAACAAAATAAAGCCCTTTTCGCCACATTCGTCAAAGCCATTCCCAGTCAGACAACCGCTATAAGCATAAACTCCGCGGTCATCAAGTTTGCCAAACTCATAAGAATGCAAATGTCCAAGCGCTAAATAGTTTATATTTTTGTTTTTACATTCAAAAAGGTCAATATAATCATTGCCTTTTGCGTGAATATCGCCATGGAGTAGCATAATATTAAATCTATCACTTGCAAGTTTTGGCAAATTCAAATTTAAATTGCTCTGACCATAAATCGCAACTTTTTCGCCAAGTTCAAAGCATTCCAAGTCATGTCCAAAAAGCTTCAAATTTTCAGGAATTTCATGCCCTAAAAACAAAAAATCCTCATCATGATTGCCTTTAACATAAAACACATTTTTGCCAAACTGCTTAACCTTATCAAGAAAAAACTTAACATGTTGATTTGTTGGATTTTTGCTATGAAAAAGGTCGCCAGATACAATAATTGCATCAGCGTTAATATTTTCAGCGTATTCAAAAACTCGTCTGAGCCTTTCTGCATTTTCAGTTTTTAATATTTTTTGCAATTCTAATGAAAGCTTTCTGTTGCTTGCACCCAAATGCACATCAGATACATGGATTATTTTCAAGTTTGCCTCCGCTATATTAATAATAACATAATTTTTAAAAATTAGCAAAGTTATTTATCAAGAAAACAAAGGCTTTAAGTTAAGATTTTTCAAAAAAAAGACCTTTAAGATTTTAAAGGTCTAAATTTTAGAAATGCACATCTACGTGTGAATTGGAATTTATTGCAATTTGATTTTTTTCATAAAGGCTTGCATTGTCACCTTCAACAAAGTTAACCTTAAAAGGATAGGTGTAAATATTATAACTATCTTTGATAAAAGCAAGATTAATTCTGTTTTCAAGTTTTTCAACAGGTTTGTAATCAAAATCAGTCAATTCAAGCAAGAATTTTTGACCTGCATTGATTTTTACGTCAACATCCCCCTGCGTTCTGATTTTGTTTACAGTTCTGATATCTTGTTTGAAAGCAATTGAAATTTCGCCATTATCACTATCAAATTTATGAACAAGTCCAACTGTGTTTGCAAGATGAATATATTTGCTGTTTATTGTGCTGTCATCAATAAGCACATTAATTTTGCCAGACTTTGTTTCAATTGAGCCAGGAGCATAAATTCCACATTGTTTTTTAGCCTCAATAACAGCTTCATCCTTGCTATCTTGTGGATAAACGCCTGTTCCGATTGTAACGTTTCCAGAAGTTGTGTTAATCAAGTATTCGCCATACACTGCGCCAAGGTTTACATTAGCCTGATTGCCATATGGAATTGAAAGGTCTCCGCCAACTCGTTTGATTGTTATATTAGCTTTGCCAAGTCCATCACTTGCTTTATTAGTATCAAAAGAATTTGTAATATTATTAATATTTATACTTCCGTTTTTCAAGTTTAAAACTTTGACACTGCCTGTGATTTTTGTAGCAACAAACTGTCCGTCATTGATAACAAGTTGAAGTGGCTTGCTTGCAACAAGTTCTTTAAAAGTTGCACTCCCTTTGCCATTGATTGAAAATTTAACATCTTGCGCAACTGAAATTTTATCAAGATCAGTCTTGATTGCTCCGCCACCCGTTGAAAGGAACAATGTGTTGAAAGAATGTTCTTTATTAACACCACTGCCAAGCCCAACAGCAAGATTAATATCTCCGCTCTCAGTTGAGGCAGTCAAGTTTTGAATATTAATTTTTGTAGTGCTTGCTTGTTCATCTTTAACAGAAGTGTTTCCAATTGAAACATCGCCAGTTTTTGTTGTGATTGTAAAAGCAGTATTTTCAAATCTAGTTTGGCTTGCAGTTCCAAGACAAACGTTGATTCTCACGTTTTTAGAAAAATACAAAAATCCCTCAGGCTCTTTAATAGAAACAGTCAAAACAGTGCGTGATTGGCTAGTATCCTCATCAACAACTTCTGAAAGTTTAACAGCATATTCAAAGCCTGTATATGACTTTGATTTTGCAAAACCTTTTGCGTGATTTTCTATAACAATGCTATCTTTTGTAACATTCTCATCGCTTGCAGTTGAAGTGTTTTTTGTTACAAAAACATTTGCATAATTTGAAGAGATAACAATATCGTCAATATTAGCAAAATCAATTGCGGTTGAGGCTTCGCCGTCAGTGGTCTTTGTCTGAACAATTGACTTATCATAACTAAAATATTTGTAACCTAAAATAACTTTATCTGGTGAAAAAATAAGAATCATAACTATAATCAGAAATGACGCAATCAAAATAAGGATAAGCATCAAAAGATAAAACCCAAAACCTTTTTTTACTTTATCACCGCTTGCCATAAGACCTCCTATATAATAATATTGTAACACATGCTTATGCTAATTTCAACAAAAAACAAAGAATTTGCTTAATTTTAAGCAAAAATCAATGTTTTTTGATGCTTTTTAATCAATAATAGCCTTTATTCTTCTTATTCCGCTACTGCTTGCCTCTTCCTTAATTATCTTAAAATGATGCAACTCTTTGGTGTTTTCAGCGTGAGGGCCGCCGCAAATTTCCTTTGAAACATTGCCGATTGTGTAAACTTTAACTTCCTCACCATATTTATTTGTAAACACACCAAGCGCACCTGCTTCTTTTGCTTTATCATAAGACATAACTTCACAAACAACAGGGATTTCTTGTTTGATAACATCATTAACAAACTCTTCAAGCTCTTTAATTTCTTCTGGAGTCATTTTGTGGTCTAAGTTAAAGTCAAAACGAAGTCTTTCAGGAGTTATGTTAGAACCCTTTTGAAAAACATTTTCGCCAAACATTTTGCGAAGCCCTGCAAGCATAATATGAGTTGCAGTGTGAAGATATGCACTCTCTTTTGACGCATCAGCAAGTCCGCCTTTAAATTGACCAGCAGATGCCACACGTGATTTTTCTTGATGCTCTTCAAATGCTTTCTTAAAGCCATCTTCGTCAACAGTATAGCCGCGCTCTTGGGCAAGTTCTTTTGTAAGTTCAAACGGGAATCCAAAAGTATCATAAAGACGGAAGCATGCCTTGCCAGAAAGTTTATTTTCAACAATTTCACCCTCTTTGGCAAATTGTTTGTGTCTTTCAATTCCGTTTAAAACTTTGTCAAACTCTCTGTGTCCGTCCTCAATAGCTTTTGCAAATTTGTTAACTTCTTTTATAAGTTCATCCTTAATCTTTTCTTTGTTCTCTTTGATGTCAGCATAATCAATGCCATATTCGTCAGCATAAAGAGAAGCGATATTAACAAGCTCGTTTGTGTCAAGCCCAATATTTCTTGCGCAGTTTACAGCGCGACGGATAAAGCGTCTTAAAATATAGCCTTGCCCTACATTTGACGGAACAACTCCACGCTCGTCACCTAAAATAAAAGTTGCCGAACGGATATGGTCAGCGATAATGCGATAAGAACGTTTTGATTTTTCATTATCCAAATAGCCAACACCTGCTTTTGAAGCGATATAGTCAATTGCACGCTTCAAACAACCGCTATCATACACGCTTTTTGCGCCATTAAGAACAGTGATAGTTCTTTCCAAACCCATTCCAGTGTCAATGTTTGGTCTGTCAAGTTTAACAGCTTTTTCGCCAGCATTTTCAACTTTATATTGCATAAAAACGTCGTTCCAAATTTCAAGATATTTTCCGCAGTCGCAGGCAGGCGAACAGTTTTCTCCGCAAGCAGGCTTGCCAGTATCATAAAACATTTCGGTATCAGGTCCGCAAGGGCCAACCCCTCCCCCGAGCGCCCACCAATTGTTTTCTTTTGGGAGGAAAAATACGCGTTTCATGCCAGCGTCAAGCCAAGCCTTCTGAGCAACTTCATCACTAGGAGCAACCTCGTCACCAGCAAAAACGCTTGTAGCCAAACGCTCAACAGGGATGTTTAAATATTCAGGACTGGTCAAAAATTCATAAGAAAGAGCAATCATTTCTTCCTTTGGGCAAGTTCCCAAAAACCAGTTGCCAAGCATTTCAAAACAGGTTAAGTGGCTATCGTCGCCAACCTCGTCAATATCACCCGTTCTTATGCAACGTTGCACGTCAAAAATTTTATTCCCCGCAGGATGTTTCTCGCCAAGAAGATAAGGCACAAGTGGATGCATGCCAGCCGTTGTAAACAAAACAGTCGGATCATTTTCAGGAATAATCGACGCTCCTGGAATGCGTTTAAAGCCATGTTTTTCAAAAAATTTAAACCATAAATTTTTAAGTTCTCTATCAGTCATAATTTTCTCCATTTAACTTTAAAAGTTTAGCACATTTTTATTTTAAAAGCAAGCAATAACATTAGGAATTTTTGTTAAATTGTAGTATAATTTTGATATGAAAAGAATTTTAATTAAAATTGCATATGACGGCAGCAACTATTTTGGCTGGCAAAAGCAAGCGGGCAAGCCAACAATACAAGGCGAAATCGAAAAGGCGCTCGAAATTTTACTGGCTCACCCTTGCGAGGTTTTTGGCTCAGGGAGAACTGATGCAGGAGTTCACGCGCTTGGACAGACCGCGCATTTTGATATGGACATAAATATCCCCGTTTCAAAACTTGCAGACGTGATAAACAATCTACTGCCTGACGACATATCAATTATTGAAGCAAAAGAAGTGCCAGCAGATTTTCATGCAAGATTTTCAATAAAGAAAAAGTGCTATGAATATAAGGTTTATGTCGGCAAAAAGAAAGACCCGTTTTTGGCAAAATATTCTTCATGGGTCAAAGACGAACTCGACTTTGTCAAAATGGAAGAAGCCAAAAAACTTTTAATTGGCAAACATAACTTTAAAGGATTTTGTTCTTCAGCCACAGCCGTCAAAGACTTTGAAAGAGAAATTTATTCCATTGAAATTGAAAAGAAAAAGAACTATATCTATTTCACCTTTGTAGGCAAAGGCTTTTTATACAACATGGTCAGAATTTTGGTGGGAACTTTAATAGATATTGGCAGAGATAAACTAGACATATCAAACATATCCAAAGCGCTCAAAACAGGAGACCGCCAACTTGCAGGAGTAACTATGCCCCCCAATGGCCTTTATCTGAAATGGACTGAGTATTAATTTTTTAACAAAATTTAAACAATTTAACCAAAATAAAAAACATTAAGCATAACGCTTAATGTTTTTTATTTAAATCTTTATCCAGCCTTTGAAAGTTGTTGAAATATTAACCGCATCGCCAAACTCTGCCATCCAGAATAAAGCTTTTTGAATAGGCAACCCGTCGTGCATCTCACCAGCCACACCAAACCCAGTAAAGGTGCCAGCTGTGTAATATTTTGATTGATTTATTACAGCAAAACAACTGTCAAAGCCAATTCCTGTGGTGTTTGAGCTTGCTTTTAATCCAACTCCCTTGTTGCTTGTTCCGATAAAACTGCAATTGACAATCGAAGCACTTGGATTGCTTGTTGTGCCTCCTCCAACTAATGCTCCAGATAAACTAGCATCCGCACTTAAAACCAAATTTGCTTTAACCAAACAGTCTTGCACAATCACTGTATAACTTTCTATACACGCGCCAACAATGCCACCAGCATTTCCGTTTGAAGTTGAAGTTTGTTCAACCTTGCCAACCGCAATACAATTTAAAACTTCACCCGCTTTTGCGCCTGCTATGCCGCCAACTGCCGAATTGCCAGAAATATTGCCATAGTTAAAACAATTGCTGATTTTTGCTCCGCCATAGCCAACTATGCCGCCGATAAAATCTACGCCACTAATCACAGCACTATTTGTACATTCCAAAACAGAACCACCGTCTGCACGCCCAGCAATGCTACCAACATTATTTGAATGTGATTTTATTTCTCCGCTTTTAACATGGCAATTGATTATAGACGAGCCAATCGAATATCCAACAACGCCACCTGCGTTTGAACGCTTGCTGATTAAGTTTACATTTGTCAAAACAACATTTTTCACTGTTGAACTGTCAACAAAAGAAAATAATCCGCTTGCAGCAGCCCCTCCATCGTCAAAAGTAAATCTCATTCCGTCAATTTCAAAATTATTGCCGTCATAAGTCCCCTTAAATCGATTATTAACTCCGCCAATTGGCACCCACTCATAGCCGCCTAAATTCAAGTTTTTTGTTTGTTTAAAATATTTACCTTCCAGCAAATCATTATTTACACATTTCTCGGCCAAACCTGCTAACTTTTCAGGTGTGTCAATCAAATATGGACTTGCTTCAGTCCCCTCGCCAGACCAAGAAGTGTCGGCAATTTCAACC
>CANSRZ010000002.1 GCA_947649575.1 uncultured Clostridia bacterium
AACCTTTCCTCCTGTCATTTGCGAAACCAGACCACCTATTGTTTTAGTTGTTGGTCCAAAAAAAAGAACACGATAAATCGTGTTCTTTTTATTTGACCACTAAAAGCAATCTGTTTAACCGTTTGCGAGTTCTTCCATTCTCTTCTTTCTCTTTCTTCTCAAAATTAAAACGATAAGAAGTATAAGAAGAAGCAATCCAACCACGCCACCAACAATTGAAAGTGCCAAAACTATTTCTGAATTTGTTTGCAATATTTTTGCATGTTCTGTGCATATCCAGAATACGCCACTAAATCTTGTTGTTGGATTTTCATAAGTTGTATATGGCTCATGTTCAATATTAGAAATTGAATATTTTCTAAAGTGAATTGTTCCATTGAATGGATTTTCTCTAGTTCCAATTGGAGTCCAGAATTTGCCATTGAAATCAAGATCGTTTGTAACTTCATAAACCGCATCAGCATACTTAAGGCCAGCAGAGTTAACTTGTCCTTTATTTACATAGTTAGCAAGAAGTGCAAGATCTTCAGCTGAACTGATAAGATATGGATTTGTTTCTGTTCCCTCGCCTTTGAATGAACTTGATGCAAAGTCAATCCAACGTAATCTGCTGAAATTGATAGTTACAATAACATTTTCACCTGCTTCAAACTCTTCAAGAAAGCTTGAATACAAGTAAATTCTTTGTTGTTCAACAGAAACTGCTCTGTTTGTTACATCGTGGTCAGTTCCACCAACTGTGATGATAACTGAGCCAACAGTGTTATCAATTGTGTAGTTTGTGAACAATCTGTAATCAAGAGCAAGTGCTGTGCCGAAATAGATATCTGACATACCATTGAAATCTGCTGGCAAGCGAGTGCCATTAACAATGTTTGCAGTCATTCCGTTTGCAGTGTAAGAAATTTGACCTGCATTTACAACCTCAGAAAGGCTGTTTGTGCTGTTAAGAACGCCAACGTTGAAAGTATAGTTAACCTTATTTGGAGATGCAGTTGGAGCAATGTTCAAGATAAATTCATGAGCAGTACCCTCACCTCTATCAAGATCTTCTGCTTTTACTTTATATTCAAAAGTATAAACAGTTGTTCTTGTAGCACTTTCATAATAATGTTCAATATTTTCAAATTTAACTTTGCCGTCCCATACAAGGCCATAGCCATAGTTCATTCTTACAGTTGCGTTAACAACTTGACCAACTCTAACTTCAAACTCTTTGGTGAGATCAGTAATGATTTCGCCGTTATTTACAGACACTTCAACCACTGTTCCATGTTGTGCAAGTCCGTTAAGATTGAAGATTGCGCCTACCTTGTCACCCTCGAACATTGCTGTCAGGTAAAGTGGAGTATCAAGTAAATCTGCAAAAGTATAAGTATAAGTCTTGTTTGCTTGATTAAAGATTATGTCGTCACTATTAATGCCGCTGTAAAGTTCACCAGTTGCTGTATCAAACCAGCCAAGGAATGTGTATCCTGGATTTGCCTGTGCAACAATAGTAACAGGTTTTGTTGAATCGAAGCTTCCGATTGCTCCAAGAGAAGTGTTGTCTTGAAGAATATAAACTCTTCCACTTCCGCCAAGTCCAATAGCAAGTTCAAAGTCTACGTTATAAACAAGTTTTACAGTTGTTTCGCCACTCGTTACATCATAGATAAGAGTTTCGCCAACTTTAACAATGTTTTCTTCTCTGCCGTCAGCAGAAATTCTAGCAATTTCCCATCTAACAAAGGTATATCCGTCAAACTTAGGAGCTTGCATTGTGATTTGTTCACCAGCAGCAACTTTGATATAAAGTTGATCTGGGCTGGTCCAAGCAGCTTCTGGATTGAATGAAGTCATAATATCAGCAATACTTATCTCTTTGTTTTGCTGTTTGATAATTTCAGGTGCAATATCAACTATGATATCTTCTGTTTCAAATTTCCAACCAGCATACAATCTGATAGTTCTAGTTGCTTCGTCATATCCGTCATTCTTAACATATGTTGGGTCTTTCCATTGATAGCCAGTTTCTTTCCAAACACTGAGTGAATTGAAACCGTTATCAATATATTGTTTTCCTTGTGCATTACCCATTGTGTAGAAGCCAAGGAACACGCTGCTTTCACGTCTGCCATTGTTGATAGCTTGTTGTACATATTCAGGAACAACAAGTTCATTGCCATAAGCAACGTTAACAGCAGGTCCAACGATATCATTTCCTCTGTTTACAAACACAACGCGATATGTCTTAGGTTGAACATAAATCTTGATAGTTCCGTCAGTGTAGATATTGCTGATTGTGATTACGCTTCTTCCACTGTAACCAGTTTCAAGCATGCTCATTTCTTCAATATCCCCAATGATAACATTATCAGTATTAAGTCCAATGATTTCAACTTTAGGTTGACTTGCGTTGTACTGGCTTGGAATCAAGCTGTAAGCCATACCAACCTGAGCTGAAATTGAGAATCTTGTCTTTTCATTAGTAATAGCAGAAACAATAATATTGTTGCCATTTCCGTTTACAAAGATGTCAGGAGAAACATCAGCAATAAGGTGTCCGCCCTCAACATTTCTGCCGTCAGCGTCAACAAGTTGAATGTTAATCTTGTTTATCTTTGCTGTGAAAGTAGCATAAACCTGTGTGCCCTCAATAATGTTGTTAACTGCATACAATGTGCGTCCGCCAGAAATCTGAATTTGATTTACTGCAACGCCAGCAGTTGGAGAACTTACTTCCATTGTATAGCCTGCATTTGCAGTAGCCATAAAGTAGATTGTTCCGCCAGTTATAGCGTTAACTTTGTAAGTTACATCTTTAACTTCTTCATTAGTAATAGAATCAGTCACACGATTTCCATTATCATCAGTAAGAACAATTGTTCCGCCCATAGCAGAGCCATAGTTGAACTGATTGTTAATAGATATTCTAGCATTAACATTAACAACAGCAACTGAAGCTTTGTATGTTACTTCAATGCTTGCAGGAGAAGTTGCTCCAATAGTGATTGTGATTGTATTTGTTTCACTATCAAACCAAGTATTGTTTGTGATTTCATCATTCATAATGTTGCGGTAGATAACTTTATCTACTTCATAACCTGCAACAGGGTTAAGTTTGATTGTTAAGATGCTGTCATAAGCATAAGTTCTTTCGATCTTTTTATTAACGCCTGTGCTTGTAAGTTCATCTTGAATAGTTCCGTTAATTGAAATTGTTGCTCCGCCGTTTACGCCGATAGAGATTGTTGTATTTCTTTCAGCATTTTCAAACATTGCAATTAAAGTCATGTTGCCCTCACCCTCAAGAGCGTTTAAGAAACGTTCTGTCAAGTTGAAAGTGAATGTAGACTGAGCAATAGTTGAAACAGGAGTTTCGTTCAGATACCAGCCAGCGAATACATAGTCTGTTGAACTTGGAGTTGCAACAACTGTGATTTCATCGCCAAAATCAAATTGTTGGCTATCAGCTGAAGTTGCAGGTTTGCCATTAAAGTGAACAGTTCCTCTTTCAGAAATATTGCTCTTTGCTTCTATAGTGAATTTTCTAGGAGAAGCATTAAACTCAATGTTAAAGTCGCTATCAAGCACTGTAAATGTGAAGTTAGATTGAACAAGTTTTGTGCTTTCATGTTTTACTTCTGCGCTAGGTCTCACAGCAGTGCCACCATTTACAGAAAGTGTTGTGCTTTCATAGCCATATTTAAGGGTTACTTTAACAGTAAGCAATTGACCTGTTGGATAAGTAACTTTTGTGCCATTAATTGGTTTATCAGCGCTTGCTGCAAAGAATTTTTCTTCATTGAATGAAATTTCTGAAATAAGATTATTTGTATCTACAATTGTGATTGTTTGTTGTTTTGCAGATGCAATAACATTTAATGTTGCGTCATCAGTAAAGCCTGACCAAACAACAGTAAGCACGCCAGCATTGATTGTAGGAGTTCCTATTGAGCCACTGCCCTCTAATGAAATTGTGCTTTCTTCAGTAAATTCATATCCAGCTTTTGGAGTAAATTCAAGAGTTACGCTTTGCCCAGTCACAGCAGTGATGATTGGGTCAGAATTGTTGATGCCATCGCTTCCAACAATTTTCTTTGTGATTTCTGCATTTTCAACATTAACTGTAAGAGTGCTTTCTTTTGGAACAGCAGTGATTGTCAATGTTGCATTGCTTGCAAGAAGTGAAAGATTAATTGAAGATTTTGTCACATCAAGCACACCAGTGTTTGGTGATAATTCTGCTTTGAATGAATATCCTGCTTTAACAGAAACATTAAGAATCAATTCATCAACAGAATATTTAAGATCTTTTGTATAGTTGTTTGTAAGAGTAGTAAGTTCTGTAATTCCGTCAGCAATTGAAGTAAAGCCAGCTTTATTTTCAATCACAACAGTTACAGTTGCGCTTCCGTTTGTAAAGATTGCATACAATGGAAGAGTGTAAACTCCGTCAATCAAGCTTGCAGGAGTTGTAAGCAAAGTTGTCTTATCATAAGCATTTCCAAGACCACTTTGAGCGTCGTTCCAAGTTTGAACTTGACCAGGTTTTATTGCAACTGGAAGTTCGCGACCGCCAAGGCCTGTAGATAAAGCCTCGCCAAACACAACTTCAATAGAATCATGATTTGTTCCGTCAGCCCAAGTTCCACCATTTTCATTAAATGTAACAGTTATTGTTATTCCTGTCCATTTTGCTGTAAATGTGATTTCTTCATCGTCCTCAGGAGCAGTAAAGATATCTTTAATTGTGCTTGTATTTGTAAGGTTATATTCACCGCCTAAGCTTGAAGTCCAGCCAGAAAGTGTATAAGTTCCGTCAGTAACTTTAAGCTCTGGAAGAAGTTCTGCAATTGACTTGTTAAGGTCTTCTGCAGTATAGTCATAAACCTCTTTAACTTTGTTCCATGGGTTTGCTGTAAGTTCAGCATGTTCATGGTTGCCCTCAGCGATATTGATTGTAACTTTTATCACTTGAATATCAAGTTCAACAGTTACGTTTGCACTAACATTGCTAAGAGTAAATGAACCGCCACTTCTCTTTCCAGCATTGGCAACAGAGATTGTTGCATTAGCTTTTGTTGAATCAGAGAGTTTTGCATTAACAAACTTGTATCCAACATTTGCGGTAACATTAACAGTTACGCTTGAATAGTAAGGCACTGTTAAAGCACCATCAACAAATTCAAGTCCATCAGTTGTGATTTCAAAGCCAGCGTTTTCATAGTCAGAAAGTGTGATTGTAACATTGTTTCTTTCCCAGTTAACGCCAATCTTGTATTCTTTTTTGTCTTTCTTAGCTTGGAATGCAGAATCAAGAACGTTACCAAAGTTTGTAGCAGTGATTGCAGTTCTATCATCCAAACTTACTGACCAAGATTTTGCAGTATATCCAACGCGAGTTGGCAACTTGAATGAGTTAAGAGTTGTTTGAGCATCTCCGTTGAATGGATAGCTGATATCAAAACGAGTTCTTTCAATTGTGATATCTTTCTCGCCGTCAACGAAAGGTGTTTCTGGAGTATAATCAACAACAAGAGTTACTGTTGTTTGATTGATAATTCCTTGTGGATGAGCAATGATTAGATAATTGTCAGCATCGTCACCAGTTAGTTTTGCAGTAATTGCTGATGGATTGCCGCCATTATAATCAGCGCTATCAAAAGTTCCATTTACAGAAACTTTATCGCCAGTTTCAATGTTTGCGTCAATTCCCCAGTTAATATTATCAGGAAGAGTAACTTCGCCGTCATATTCTTTTTCAATGCCTTGAACGCCACTAAGGTCAATCTCTTTCTTAGTGATTGTGATTGCGAATTCAACAGCCTTGTCAGCATTTACATAGTTAGAAGAAGATAATGTAACAACAAGAGTTTGAGTTCCTGCTTTAAGATGATTTGCATTTGAATAAATGCTTCCTGTTTCAGGTTGTTTCCAAGCAATGCTTGTTACAGTGATATAACCTAAGCTGATTGCATCAGAAGTTTCGCCAATCTTGGCAACAACTTGACCAAGAATGTCTGTGATGTCTGAAGCAGTCATATCAGATTTGAAAGTTGCATATGGGAATGATTTAATCGCTCCGATTTCAACTTCAACAGGTGCGTTGCTCTTTTCAATTTCCACAACTGCGCTATCTGCAAGAACAAGTTTATAGTTGCCTGCTTTAGCACCAGTGAGTTCAAGAGTAACAGTTTTGTTTGTGCCTGCATATTCATCGTTGAAAGTACCAGAAATAACTACATCTGCTTCATCTGCTGTGATTATTCCATTAGCAGAGATTTGAGTATAAGTTTCTGTATTGTTTTCAGATGAAACATCAGCTGTTCTATCGAAGAATTTCTTTACAGAAGTAACTGTGATAGTTTTTTGAGTTACATTGAAATAAACTTTTGCATTGTTCAAGAACTGAACAACCCCATAACTTGCATTTGCGCCAATTTCAATTGTGATTTCATATCCGTCAGCCTTAACTGAAGCATTGTTCTCTGCAATTGCGAAAGAAATTCCGCTAAGAGCATTAAGGATTGCTCCGTCTTCTATTTCAGTGATTGCCTCGCTGTCTGGGTCATAAGTATAAAGCTTGATATCGCTTGTTGCAATAGGTGTTTTTGCAACGTCACTTGCATTGTAAGCAAAGATTGATTTGCCGTCTGTTGCAATTTCAAGTTTAACATTTTCTCCATCATAAACTTTTGTGAGGTTGCCTTTATTTACAACTTCAATTCTAAGTTCGCCAGAGAATTGTCTGATTTCATACTTAGCGTCAGATTCGAGTGTAAGAATATAGTTTGCGCTATATCCGCTTGCAATAGCAAAGCCTTTCTCTTGACCATAGAAGCCAACTGCATTATCCTCTGTTGCAGGACGAACGAATGAAACTTCAATAGTTTCGCTTGTGCCTTGTGTTGCAAATTCAAAAGTGAAGTTTGCTTTAAGGTCATCGTTTGTCTTAGGATGTCCAACATATTCCCAAATGCCTTTGTTTGAAAGGTCAGCTGCGGAAATTGAACGTGTAGCTTGATTAACTGTTACAGCAAAGCTTGCTGAATCAGTTTCATAATAGCTTCCATTTACATTAAATGAAATTGTGTAATTTCCTGCGTCCTTGATTTCAGTAACAGCTTCGCTATCTTTTTCAATTATGAAATAGAAGTTTGCTGTTGAATCAAGATGTTCGCCAACAATAACTTGTTTGCCATCAACTGTTGCATAAACATTTGAAGCAAAGTTTTTGTTTGAATAATCAAAAGTTTGAGCTTCTGCTGTCATAGAAAGTTTTGTTGCAACTACAACAACTGTAAAGGCAACTTTTTCTGATGAAACAGCTTCATAGCCATCTCTTTCAGCAACAACTTGAATTGAATAAGTGTTGCTTCCAACTTTTCCGTCAACAGTAATAAGTCCATCACTGTCAGGAACAATTTCTGTTTCGCCATTGAACCATTTATAAGAATAAGTGATTCCAGCGTCAGAGTTTGCAATTGTTGGAGCAAGTTGTTCGCTTGCAACTTTAACCCCGTTAGGGTCAGCAGAAGCGTTAACTGTTGAATTTGTCAATGTAAGAACTGGTTTAGCAAGGTTCCAAAGAGCAGTAATGCGAGTTGGTTGTATATTTGAAATTCCTGCAAGAGCAACAACATAATATTCATCGCCTCTCTTTTCAACTTTAACTTGGCTGTTACTGAGAGTTGTTCTCCACTCTTTAAAGTCATAACCTTTCCAAGTTGGAACTTCAACTTTCACACCAGTAGTTGTATCAGTAATGTCAAAGTAATACCATTCACCATTATCGCTGCCATCTCCGATATATGCTTTTACAGCTTTGAGAGTTGTAAGAACAACGCTCTTGTCAGCATTTTCTGCTGTAAAGCTATGAGCATATGATTGTGCACCAGTAAGTCCACGGAGAGCTTCATAAAGTTTGCTTTCGTCCTCAGCGTCAGTTTTTGCAAACCAGCCAATAACTTTATTGTCCCCATAACCACTTACGGCAACATTGAATGAAACTGTATAATCCTTATTTACAATGATTGTAACTTTACCTGATCTGTTTGCACTGATTGTAAATACAACAGTATCTCCGTCATGGTGGTTATAGAAATTGTAAATTGCTGGGATTGTGATTGTGTCTTCGCCAACAACAACGCTTGAAATTGTGAGAATTGCGTTAACATCCCCTGTTCCAAACTTTGTGATGTCGATGTTTGTTGTATAAGCATCTGCCTTAGAAATAATTGTATATTTGCTTCCATCAAATATCAAATTATCAAGATCAAAGTTTGCTTTTACATCAACTCCGCCAAGAGTGATTGAATTAAAGTCAACATCAAAGTCAGTTTTCTCACCTAATGTTGCATCTTTTGTTGTAACAACTGCAGAAATTTCAAGAGCATCAAAGTTTCCTGTAATTGCAGAAGTGATTACAACTTTTCTTGGTTGATGAACAGCTCCTGTTTCAAAACCTGAACCAGAAACAACAACGTGAAGTTTAGTTTTTACAACTTCAGCTGAGCCAGCCACTTCAAAGTAATAGCCACTATCATCATGCTTAATATTAGCATAGTTTGCCACCACTTCTTCGCTTGCACCGCTAAGATAAATCTTAACGCCATAGCCAGTACCTACATTGTTAATTGCAGCGAATTTGATTTCTTTAACAGCAAGTTCATCAATGTTTGTTTTGCCTGTTGCGTAAACAAGTTTGCCAGAAACGGCGTCCTCAGTTGCAACATAAGCATCTGTGTTTGTGTAATAGCCTTTAAATGTAAAGCCATCTGCTTCAACATTGTTTTGGCTGATTTTGATTGTTGTATCTGTTGTGTAAATTGTATATTCTTTATTAGTCAAAGCGTCAACAATAACAACAACATAAGCATATATTGCGTTGCTGTCAGCAACATTTTTCAAGCTAAGCACTTTGCCATTGTTGCCAGTTACAGGTGTATAAGTTTTTGCTTCACCCTCGCCATTAACAATTGCCCAGTATTCAGCCTTGATTGTATCTTTGTTTGCAAATTGTGTTCCACTAACAACTGCGCCGTTTTCGCTGATTGAAGCAGTTGCAACGTCTTGTTTTAAGCCGTTGTAAGTTCTATCAGTTGTTGTTGCGCTTGCAGTATAATAACCCGCATTCAAAGTCCAAACAGCTTTCACATGAGTGTCGCCAGCTGTTGTATAAGCCGCATCAGTATAAGTTGCAACACCTGAATCATCAAATGTTACAAATACTATGCTTTCATCGTTTGCATCTACAAACTTAGCAAGTGTATAACCAGTTCTTGCGATAACAACATCAGCAAGACCAGAAGTAGAATATTTTGCATCAAATTTAATTTCTTTCTCGTTTGCGCCAGTGATAGTTTCAATGCCACTTACAGCATCAACAATAAATTTATAAGTGATTGCCTCTTCAGTAAGTGTGATTGTGATATTTGCATTAACGCCAGTGATAGTAAACTCGTTGCCATTTCTGCCACTAATTGTTGCATTTGCACTATTGTCTAACTCTGCATTAAGAAGTCTATAACCATCAGCAAACTGAGCGATAACTTTGATTGTATCAAGCACGGTAACCTCAACGCCAGCATCAGTAATAGCTGTGCCATTTACAAGAACGCTTGTAAAATGAGTACCGTCTTTAACAATGTTCAATTTATAAGGATTTGCATTCCATTCAGCAACAAATGTTATTGCAGCCCCTGCATTATAATAGAAGTCAGTGAGTACATCTCCAGCTTTTACAATTCTTTCACTATCCCCTGAAACATATTTCCAAGCGCCAGTTTTTCCTGGGTTGTTGAATGTAGGAAGTGTAGGAAGTGTTCCACCATAAGGAACTTTGATTGTTGTATCTCCAGTAATTGTTCCCTCGTCAGTTGTGAATGTGATTGTGTATTCAACAGCTGTCCAAGTTGCTTGAAGTTTAAGTGTAACGTCACTTGTTGGATCTGCAAAGATGTCTGCAATTGTTTTTGTTCCAAGTGTAGCAAATTCAGCATCACCAACAGCATATTTATAGCCTGCAAAGGTGTAAGTGCCTGCTATGATTGTTGAGTCGATGATTACGCTTGAAACTTGACTTGTTCTGATTGTGTTATAAACATATGGAGAATTTATCGCAGGAAGAGAAATATCCGCGTCAGTTACATAATTAGGTGTATTTTTATCAACTGTGATGGTAACCTTGATTGTATCCATTTTAATTGCGATTGAGCCAGCAGATTGCACATTTGTGATTGTGAATTCTGCAGTCTTATTTCCTGCAACAGGAGTAGAAATTCCTCCGTTTACAAAATCTTCAGAAGCAGTATATGCTTTAAATTTATATCCAGTTTTGCCAGTTACAGAGATTGTAACAGTGTCATAGAATTTAACTGTATAAACATTTGCATTGCCTGTGATTGTGTTTTCGCCAACTTTAACAACAACATCAGCATTGCCATCAGTTGTGATTGTAAGAGCCACATCAGCCTCAGTCCAGCTTGCTGTGAATGTGATTGTTGTATCAGCAGTCACATCGTCAAGAAGTGACCAAAGTGAAGCGGTGCTGTTGTAAGCTATGCTTTCAATGTTTGCATTGTCACCTGCAACTGCAAAGTCGCCTTGAACATAAGAATTCAATGGATTTGGAGTAAGAGCAGGCAATATAGAATTCAATGCGTCTTGTGCTTGAGTATAAGTAAAGCTTTCTTGAACTTTAACTCCCCATGCACTGTCAATATCTGCATGAGCAGGTTTATTCTTATCAACAACAACAGTTACATTAATTTCTGCCATTGTGATTCCTAAAGTTCCTGAAACTCTAAGCTTCTCAAGAATAATAGTAGCATTCTTTGTGTTTCTGCCAGTTATGTTTGCCTCTGGAACTGTAAAGCCAGTAACGCTTTGAAGTTTATAGCCCTCTGCACCAGTTACTTTAACAGTAACAGTTGAGAAGTAGTTAAACTTCCAAGTTGTATCATTTGCTTTAACAACGCTGTCACCTGTTACTTCAACAGTAGCATTTGTTGGATTAATAACAAGTTCAATAGTGTTGATTGTCCAGTTTGCATTAAGAGTGAGATTGTCTGACGCCTCTCTCTTAGCTTTAACTGCGTCTGCAAGAAGTGAAGCAATGTTATCTTCTGTAAGTACAACATTGTTATACTTCCAGCCTTTTTGAGTATAGCCAGTTCTTGTAGTTGAAACATTGTTAATTTGAGTTAACAAACCATCAACGCTTCCTCTGTAAATTACTTTAAAGGTGTCATTTGTTGGATTTGTTTCATCGTCATCAACAAAGTTAAAGCTATAATCAGAATTGAAAGTAAGTTCAGTATCAACAATATTGCCTGATACATCGCCGATTAATTCATAGTTGTCTTTATCGTCACCTGCAAGCGCCATTCCAGTGATAGCAGTTGCCTTGTCAAGACCTGTCCATTCAGCAGAAGCAAAACTTGCTTTGCTTGCGTCAATTGAAACATCGTCTGTTGCCAAAGCACCATTCATGTTCCATGTAATGTTTGATGGAAGAGAAGTTGTTCCATCATATTCTTTAGAAATTTCAGTTTTTGAAATATCAATGTTTTTCTTTGTAATGGTCAAAGTAAATGTTTTGCCATTAACATCAGTATAGCAAGTTGAAGTCATTGTAACAGAAACTGTGTAAGTGCCAAATTTAAGTTTTTCAGCAGTTGAAAGATTTGCATTTACATCAGCAATTGTAAGCGCTCCAACAGAGATGTAGTTTGCGCCTGTTTCATGCCCAGCAACAGAAACTGTAAGTTCAGCAAGCGCCTCTGTAATTGAAGAGCCTAAGTCGCCATAAACAAAGCTATCCTTTCCAACAGTGACTGAAACTGCGTTGCCTGATTTAGAAATTGATACGCTTGCGCCAGTTGTAACAATATTATAGTTTGCTGCATTAGCGCCAGTTTTCTCAATAGTTTTGATAGTTCTATCTCCTGCCTCTTCACTATCAAAAGTACCAGAAATTGTAACAGCATCGCCTGCTACAATGCCAGTTGATGTGATGTTAGCAAGATTGAATGTATCAGTTGTGTCAAAGTCTTTTGTGATTTCTGTAACGACAATATCTTTTGCAGTTACTTTAAGTGAAGCATTATCACTTGCAGTTACCTTAGAGTCAGCAGTTGTACAGAATGCAAGACCTGTGTAAGTTGAATTTGTGCCAATTGCTTTAACTGTGTAAGAGCCAACATTTGTTGCGCGTGCTGTGTTTGCACCATCTTCATCAAAGATTTGGAAAGTGAAATCAGCAAGAGCATTTTCGATATCTTTTGTAACTTTTGTGTAAACAGCGCCTACAAGATAGTACATGTTTACAACTTTAACTGTTTGGCTGTTTTCGCCAAGAGTGAGTGTGATTGTCCATTCGTCATCAGCGTAAACAGGCTTGCCTATGCTAACAGAATTAGCCTGACCTGCATAAACAAGAGAAAGTTCTTCATTAAGTTCAATATAAAGTTTTGAAGTTGTCTTTCCAATAACAAAGTTAAGACCAGTTGCAGTGATTGTGTAGTTGTCCTCAGGTGTAATTGTAACTCCGCCAACTGTATGAGCATTTTCATACTCTGCAGAAGTCAAAGTCAAAGGATAACTATCAACTGCTTCACCCTCTTCCCTTGTGAAAGTGAACTCAATGTTTTCGTTAGTCACGCCAGCAAAGATTGTTTTTGTAATTGACAAAGGATCTTTATCTTCTTCACCAAAAGTTTTGCTAAGCACGTCTACATCAGTTTGTGCAAGAGTCAACGCTTTCTTTGTCACAACAATTTCAAAGCTTGCATTTGTTGGAATGTTATAAACGTCAGTGTCTGTAACATTCAAAGTAATTGTATAAATTCCAGCATTATAAATTGAAGTTGTTGGAACAGCATTTGCACTTTCATCTTTCTTATAGCTGATTGAGAAGTTGAACTTTTTGTCAGTTAAAGAATTGTTGAATGCATTTGAAATTGTTTCAATTGCAGTTTCGCCAACATTTTCAAATATAGAAATTGAAATATCATTAACTTTAGATTTTAAATCGCTTCCTGCAAATTCATAACTTGTTTGAGCGTTTTCAGGTCTAGAAGCTGTGATTGTCAATTTGTTAACAACAAGTTCAAACTCGATGTTGCTTGAAGTGTTTGTATTGCCTGTAACATAGCTGTCAGAGCCAGTATAAGTTGCTGTGATAACAACGTAATATTGTCCAGCACTTAAATTGTTAAATGTGTGTCTATCACCTGTTGAACTGTTGTTTGTTGTAAGTTCAACACCCTCGCTTGTAAACCAAGCATAAGTGTATGACATGTTCTCTGAAGAGCGATTGTCAATAGCAGTGTAAAGTTCGCTTACGTTTACAGGGATTGAGCCTGCTTCATTTGCAAACTTAGTGATTGTTGTTTTGATTCCAGAAACAACTGGCTTAGCAACCGTCCAAGTTGCATTGATAGTTGCAGCAGCAAGGTCTGCACTGTCAGCAACTGTAAAGGTTGTGTTATCTCCACTAACAACAGCAGTCACGCCTGTTGGAAGATTTGTCCAACCTGCAAAATCAAAGCCTGTTCTAACTGGATTTGCTCTGTCAGCAAGAGAAGTTCCTTTTGAAACAAGGATTGTGCTTGTTGAGCCAGTCACAGTTGAAAGTTTGATAGGTTTAACATTTGTGTAAACAAGTGAAATGTTTGAAGTTCCTGCATAAGGATTTGCTGTATCAGAAGTTAAGTTAGCCTCATCAGTCAAGCCATTGTTTACAGCAAGAGAAACTTCAGAAGAAATTGTTTCAGGCTCAAAAGCAGAGAAGAATCCTGCGAATTTATAGCCATCAGCACCTGCACTAGCTTTTGCAGTGAGTGCAACTGTATAGTTATAAGTCACTTCATCCATAACTTGAGATTTCAAAACAATAACTTTTAAGTTATAAGTGCCATATCCGCTGATTGTGAGGATAGCATTGCCATGATGACGATATGTGTAAATGCCATTTCCAGCAGTTGCCCATTCAATGTCAGTAAGTTCAGTTCCGTTAGCACTGATTGAAAGTGAGCCAAGAGTGATTGATGCTGTATCATTAGCTTTTGCATTCAACACGTTATCAAGAGCGTAAACATCTCTAGCATTGAATTGGAAGATATTTGCATTACTTTCATTAGCGTCAACGATATCATATTCACCAGCAAATGTCACATCAAAATATGCTGTAACATCATTGCCACCTTTTGTGATTGTGTAATCGCCAGCCCATCCAAAAGTTTTATCCCCTGTTGGAAGATATTTGCCAAACGCACCACTGCTTGTTTCAAGAGTTCCTTGAATTTCAAAAGCATAATCCTCGTTGCCAAAGATTGAGTAAACGCTTGCGTCTGCTGTGTTATAGTTTGGATATTGTTTGATTGAGTCAGCAACATAAAGTCCATTGCCATAAGCAGTAACTGTAATTGGTGTTTTAACAATTGCTACTGCGCCAGTAACCAAATATTCATAATAAGTAACGCCATTGTCAACAACTGATGTAATATTTGTAAAGTTGTCTGCAATTTCGTCGCTTAATTCAAAGCGATAAACTGCTGCATATGTATTGCCAACAATAAAGCCTGAGCTTGCACTATCAACAAGTCTGTTGATTGTTATGTTGCCAAGTCCAGCGACAGCTGAACCTGCTTTTGTTCCGCCAACATAATTGATTTGTCCAAGAGTTACAACTCCATCTTCGTTTGGCACGCCATAGAAAGTTTCTGTGCCTGAATAGTAAGAAGAAATTGCAGGTCTTGTTGCAGTCACTGTATTTTTAGTGATTGCTGCTTTTGTTGTATCAATTGTGATTGTATAATTTTCGTTTGTAAACAAATCTTTGATTGTTACTGTGAATGTGTGAGGAATATAAGTTTCAACGTCATCAACCATTCTGTAAGATTGAGCATAGTTTGTAAGATTGAGGTTTAAGCCGTCGCCTGCTTCATTCCAAGCATAACTTACAATTCTTTCACCGCTTGCAAATACAAAGTTAGCTACAGCCACATCTTCGTTATTTTTTGTGCTAATAACTGCTTTTGCAACAGTTTGAGCGTCGCCATTATATATCAAAGATTGTTCATTGATAAGTTCAACACCAATGTGTTTATCACTATCTGTTGCGTTAACTTCATAAACAGCATTAAGAATAACATTATCAGCAAGGTTAAAGAAGTTGTTATTAGTTTTCCAAGTTGTTCCGTCAAATTCAGCAAAAGTTACGCTTTGAGAATTCACACTTCCCACCAAAGCTTTAAGCGTGTAGCCAAGTCTTGTAAGGCTAACTTGAAGTTCATTAAGTCTTGCGCCAACATCAGCTTTGTAGTTGATTGTAAATGTATAACTTGGGTTGTGAGTTACAAGATTATGTTCCTCATTCAACGCCTTTAAAGTTTCATAATATTTGCCGTCAACATTGTGAAGATCAATTGTAACATTATATACATTAGGAACAATTTGACCAGCTTCTTCAGTGATGCTTAATACAAATTCGCTAGAACCTGTTTCAGCACTTGCAAAATAGTAATCGCTAGAAAGCAAGCTTTCAATGTTTTCAGCAGTGATTGTTAAAGGAATCCATACATCATTGCCGTCTGTGATTGCAACATCGCCCTCAGTTTGTGGACGAGAATTTTGTTTTGTTCCACTTACAAGAGTAAAACCATTTGCATGATATCCAACTGGGATAAGCACTGACGCTTTATTTGTAACGCTTGTAAGGTCACCTCTAACTGTTGCGAACGTTGCTTCATTTCTAACGCTTGAAGCTTTAAGCCAGATAGTATCTCCAACTTTAACAGTGATACTGCCGTCAACTTTGTTGTTTTCACTATCAAGTCCTGTCCAAGTTGCAGTCATAGCTCTTTCTGTCCAAGTAGGAGTAAATGTAATTTCTCCATTCATATCACTATCAGCATATAAAGTAACAGCATGTCCATCTATATTATATATAGGCTCTTGAGCAAGTTCACCCCAGATTGCAACAAGTTCTGCTGCAGTGAATGTGCTTCCGTTAGTTTTTCTAGCCACATTTGTGTTTGTAGTTTCCCAGCCAGTCCAAGTATAAGCAATCTTCCAGAAATCTCTTTGAGTAAAGCTAAATACTCTTTCTGTGTCAGGATAATTGAATGTTACAACTTCAGTTAAGTTTTCTTCTGCTGAAGAATAACTGTTGTCTGCAAGTTTACGTCTAACTAAGGCGTCGCCTGTGCCATCAAAAGTAACAGCTACAGTCTTTGCTTGTATCTTTGCAAAAACATTGATTGTGGTTGTGCCTTTGTCTATCAATGCCTCAACAGCACTTAAACTGTCAGATTCGCTTGCAAAAATATTTCCAACGGCATATTTATTGCCGTCAATTTGGCTAATAACTGTGTCGCCTTGCAAATACCAGTTCAAGAAATAGTATCCGCTGATAATGTTAACGCCTTGAACATCATTTTCAAGAGTAAGTTTACCAGAAGCGATATCGAGTTTTGCCTTTAATGAAGTGATAACAGCGCCACCCTCTGTGATAGGCATAAGTGCATGTTCAAGTGTATTTGTTCCATCAAAGCCACTCATTGGAGTGCTTGCATCTTCTGTGAATTTAAGTGTAATATCTTTTGTTGTGAAATTAACTCTTACATATTGTTCAGTAGTTGCTGGTCCAAATTCAGTAGCAGCAATTTGTGCAGTTACTGTAAACACGCCATTTTCAAAAGTTTGGTTTGTTAAATAAGTTGTATCCAATGCTTTTTTAACTTGTTGGCCATTTTCCATTACAATATAATAAGTTTCAACAGTGACAGTATTATTGAAATAAGCTTTATAAGCCTCTGTCAAAGTTGCAGAAATTGCATGAGAAGTCAAAGCATATGTAGGCTTTGCTTCTGTTGAAGTGATTTTCATAGTTTGAGATTGGAAGTAAAGTGCATAGATTTCTGTTGCATTTTTGCCAGATTCTGCTGCATATTCTTCAATAGTTTTTCCGTCAATAGTATATTCAACATTGATTGTATATTCAATAGGTTTGATATAGAAAGTTACGCCATATTGTCCGCCAAGTTCAAGAGGAGTCTTAGGACTTTCTTCACTTGGAACATATCCACTGTTCCAAACGACAATTTGACCTGCATCAGTATCAAAATAGAAACTAAGAACTTCATCGTTTGCAGCAACAAGAGTAATTACTCCTGCACCATTTCTGTCATTAAGTTCATAGAATGGATTTGTGTTGTCATAGCCAAGTCTAAAACCAAAAACTTGATTGTCCTGTCCTGGAATTGTTTGCATCCCAACACTTGCGCTTAAATTGTTACTTTCAGTAGTTCCGCTTTTGTTAGTTCCATTAAACACATACATAATCAAGTCATTTGCGCTTGTTGCGCCAGCTGGTTTTACAGAATATTCTGGAGCATTAACTTGAACTTTGATAGTCAATGTTGATGCTGAGAAATTGATATATTTGCCAGCCCCTGCGCCTGCATTTTCATGAGTAAATCCAAGTTCAGTTGCAGTTGCAACAACATGATTTGCATACCAATATTCCATAAGACCAAGTTGACCATCCTCAGCGCCTGCATCTTTACCAACATAGGCAATGCCACTGATAGCATTTGAAGATGGATTCATCATAAAGTATTTATCAGTTGCAGAAGCGTCTAAAGTTAAAACAAAGTTTTCGCCAGTTCTTGTGTAAAGTACGCTGTTTTCATTGCCAGTTGCATCAGTTGTTTTGCTTCCAACTGCAGTAAATGCTGGTTTGTGTCCAGCAAGAGAAAGCTCACCAGCAACATTTTTAAGTTCGATTGCAACTTCTTCACGGCAAGCAACAAGATAGAAGTTTGCACCTGCAACCATGTTTTTGATTGTGATTGTATAAGTTCCGTTCTCAGCCTTAACAATCTCTGCGTTAACAGGAGTGTAAGGGTCGTTCAAATTCTGAGTTGTTGGGGATGTATATTCCAAGCCCTTTCCAGTGTAAGCAATAATTGCATTTACACCACCGCGTGAATTTGGAGCATAACCTTGCTCATTTGCATCAGTTAAGTTTGCATTTTCATAATATTCAGCTGCCCCATAAGTTGTTGCACCAGTTGTATCAGCTGTTCTGATTGCAAAAGTGTCAAGTGTATAGCCATAAGCAAGTGAAAAAGTAATAGTTACATCAGCGTTTGGAGTGTGGTTAATATAAGCGTTAGTATTTGTTTCCATCACATCTCCATCACTATAAGCATCTGCACCAGATACTGTGATATCGCCGAAAGGCTCACTAGAAGCAAAATCTTCTCCAGCCATTCTTGTTCTTGAAATTTGGAAAGAGTGTTTTGCGCCAATAGTCCAATTTGTGTAAATGGTATGAGCTGGAGCATCATCAGTATAACCTGCCACAGCATCCCCTATATATATAGTTGTAGATTGGTCAAGTTTATCGCCAGTGAAAGCGCTGTTTCCATAAACGCCCTCCAAGACATAACCAATTCTAAGAGGATTGATAGCATTTACTTTCAAGCCATCAACCATTGTTCCGTCAGTCAATGCTTCTTTAAAAGTTGCATCATAAGGAACCTCATATGTAGTAATTCTTTTATTAGCCTCAACGCCATAGCCATAATCAATAGTTACATCAATATTTGTTTTTTCAAAGTTTGCAGTCGCACGAAGTCCATTTGTAAGCCAGTCAGACATTGCGCCCCAATCTTGCAATTTGTAACCTTTTCTTATTACATAAGCTCGAGGATCAACATTGTTGTTAATTGCAATATTTCTTAAAACAGGAACGCCAGTTGCACTACCGAAAATTGAACTGCTTATTCTACCTAAAGTTGGAGAATCTGTCAAATCACTTGTATAAAGGAATAGGTGATTAAGTTTCACATCAGTTTGGCCAGCAAGAGTCTTATAAAGTTCTGCATAAGCACTGCCAGTATCAAAACCAACAGCATAACCTTGAGTTAAATCTGCCTTTGAACCACTGGCACTTGTTGACTCTCCAATGGTAAGTCTATTTGCATCAATAGCTTCTTTTGTTGTATATTTTTTGACATCGCCAGTGCCACCTGCGCGCATGTCATTACCACCAGTTACAACATAGTTCATTGCTTCCGCAATAACACCAATTGCAGGAGTACCATTTACAACATCTTTTTCACTGCTCGGCCTATAGTCATAACAATTGACAACTCTTATGCTTGAACCGTAAGCCACAAGAGCACCTTTATATTTTACAGAAGTAGAAACATATTTGAAAGAATCAATAATAACACTGGTAATTCCACCATTGTTAACTTTACCAAAAAGGCCAGCATACACATTGCCGTTGCCTACAGATGATGAAACATCAGCCATAACTATTCCGCTGACTTTGTAACCGTCACCGAAAAATTCGCCAGTGTAAGGATTGGCTTCTGTACCAATGCCAGTCCACAATTTTTCGCTAAGGTCAATATCCGCTTTCAAAACATAGTTTGCAGCAGAAGCTTTTACGCCAGTTGCAATATCTTGATTATGTACGATATTGTAAGAAACAAAAGCAAGTTGCTCTGCGTTTTGAATTGGATAGAAAGCCGCTCCGTTGATTGTTTCAGGATCGTCCAAAGAAGAAACCGCTTCTTGAATATCTGGATTCTTCTCCGCATCAAAATGGTCGGTCCAAAGCTCAGTAGGAGTTGCGCCCTCTTTTGCAGACATAGAAATGCTATCCTCGCCAGCAACAGAGTTTTCAACTTTGTGAGTCTTTTGCATGCCAGACACAAAACAGAATGCTCCAACGGTCAAGAGCATCATTGCGAGGCAATAAAGACTTTTAAAAATTTTCTTTCTCATATTTTTCTCCTCTTAATTTTTTTGTTATGTATAATAAATTTATACAAGACAATTATATCAATCTTTGAAAAAAAAGGCAAACAAATTGACCAGATTTTGATAAATATTAAAATATTTATTTCCCTTTAATTTCCTAGCAAAGAAAGATTTAAAAAATCAAATTTACAGCTAAAAATTTAATTTTTTAATAATTTGCGAAAAAATATTAAAAAACGCAAAAAATATTTGATTTTTTAAGTATTTTTTGAAAATTATCTAAATTTATTTATTTTTTATTAAATATTTTATTATTTTTTGAGTAATTTTTTATTCAATATTTTTTATTAAAAAATTAATAAAATAATATTTCCCTATTTATTTTTTAATTTATTTTACTTTTATTTTTCTTATTTTTCTTAACTCAACTAATTTTTAATTGCCGTAAAAATTAAATTTAAAAAATAAAGTCAAAAAATCAAGCTCCAAATATAATGTATATATGGACATAAATTTTATATTAACTCAAGCTTTTGGCTTTGTCGCATTGATAATAATTTGTTTTTCTTATTTTGTTAAGAGCAAAGAGAAATTTCTGCTTATCCAAATTATCGCCAACTTTTTCTATGCTACTGCCTTTCTATTTCAGGGATTGTTCGTTGCAGGAATAGGAACTTACATATCATTACTCAGAACTTTTGGCTTTTATTATTTAATCAGAAAAGGCAAACAGCCAGATCTTCACTACTTATTCATAATCTTTGCAGTGTATTTTATCAACACTTCATTATTTTATCAATCGCCTGCTGACTTCATAGCACTTGGCACAAGTTGCGTTTTTACAGTTGCATATTATGTTAAAAATATGACATTAACTCGTTACATGATGATTATTCCAAACTTAATTTTATGTATTTACAATATTTGCAATTTATGTTATACAAATGCAATACTTGACGGAATTGAAACTTTAATTGCAATAATTTCATCGTTCACCATGAAAGAAGTTAAAGAAAGCATTTAGCAATAATTTATAATATTTTCATAAAATTTCAATAAAAAACTTAAAAAATACGCGTATTTTTCAAAATAATAAAAAATAAAAGGTTGTCTACCTTTTATTTTTCTTTTTATCTGTTATGAATTTATAAGCGTAAGCCCCTGCAGTTGTCACAGCTGCAACGCCAACAAATGTCCACCCGATAATTCCAAACACATTGGCCTTGCTATGATTATTCTCAATCACAATAGGACTTTCGTTTGTTTCGGGCGCACTAGTGTCCACTGTGATATCGCCATTCTCTTCTTCAACACTTGAATACATCGCTGTGTCAATCACATTGGCAAGATATGGAAGCGAATTTTGAACAGCCTCCTTTTCAATCAAATATGTTCCCATCTCAAACAAAAGATCAGTTGTTTGATAATTTTGATTATAGTGTCCTTTTCCGCAATAAATATCAGAAAAAAGCCATGGATACATACTATTGCCAATTGCAAACACATATTTTGCAAAAGAATAATTATCATCAAAGTTAGGGTTAGACTTGCCAACAACAATGCGTATTTTGCTTAAATTTTGCCCATTCTGCTTTGTTTCATAATAACTTTTGCTTACGCCATCTCTATGAACATCAAACATTGCATCAGGGCTTTGAGTAGTTAACAGCTTGTTTGCAGTCACGCTAGACCTTGAATATGCACTGCTGTTGTGAGGGATATGTAAAGTTTCATCCAGCACTATATCAATGCCTTTGCTTTGCAACTCTCTTTGAAAAGATTTTGCAACATCATGAATGCCACCTGCTCCATAAACGCTATCATAACCATCGCTTGGCACATAGCTTTCATCATTATGAGTCATATATAAACATATCTTACCCTTTCTTGCTGCTCTTTGCAAAGGCAATCGCTCTCTGCCTATTTTAGGGATTTGCAAACGCCCTATCTTTTTTGCATAGGCTTTGTCACCTTTTATGTCTACAATCTCATATTCATAGAAATCTTTGGTTACAAATGTATCTCCAACTTCCACAGAACTTTTTTCGCAGATTACATCATTATTGTCATCATAAACAACATACCTTTCATAAGCATCACCATCAACTGCAAAAGTCATATTTTGGCAAATAACTGGCGATGGACAAAAAATAAGCATAACCAAAATTACAAACAAGAACCTAAAGTTTAAAATCTTTTTCATAACTTTATTATGCTATATTTTTAATAAATTATCATTATTTCGCTAAATTTTGATAGTTTTTGCTAAATTTTTATCAAATTTTTAATTATTATCCCATAATTGAGCCAACAGTTCTTGGGAACAATTCAACGTCGCGGATGTTTGAAATACCTGTTAGATACATAACTAATCGCTCAAAGCCAAGCCCATAACCTGCATGTATATTTGTGCCATAGCGACGAGTGTCAAGATACCAAGAATAATCCTCTTCTCTAAGCCCAAGCTCATGAATTCTTGCAATGAGTTTTTCATAACGCTCTTCTCTTTGACTGCCTCCACAAAGTTCGCCAATTCCAGGAACAAGCATATCAACCGCCGCAACAGTTTTGCCGTCGTCGTTTTGCCTCATATAGAAAGCTTTGATATCTTTTGGATAGTTCTTTAAAAATACTGGCTTTTTATAAACTTCTTCAGTCAAATAACGCTCATGCTCTGACTGCAAATCAGTTCCCCACTCAACAGGATAAACAAATCTATCTTTAACTTTTTTCAAAATTTCAATAGCCTCACTATAATCAAGGCGAATAAAATCGTTGCTAACAACATTATTTAGTCTTTCAAGCAAGCCTGTATCTACAAATTTGTTTAAAAATTCAAGTTCAGCCTTGCATTCTTGCATAACATAATTGATGACATATTTAATCATCTCTTCTTCATTGTTCATAAGTTCATCGAGGTCACAGAAGCAGATTTCTGGCTCCATCATCCAAAATTCAGCTGCGTGACGAGATGTGTTAGAGTTCTCTGCTCTAAAAGTAGGTCCAAATGTGTAAGTCTTGCCAAAAGCATGAGTCAAAGTTTCTTCATGCAATTGCCCAGAAACAGTAAGCGCCACTTTTTTGCCGAAGAAGTCTTGACTATAATCAATCTTTCCGTTCTCCATAGGAGGATTTACCATATCAAGAGTTGTCACTTGAAACATTTCACCTGCGCCCTCGCAGTCAGAGCTTGTTATAATTGGTGTATGGACATAAACAAAGTTGCGCTCATTGAAAAACTTATGAATCGCAAATGCCGAAACTGAACGAATGCGGAATACAGCATTAAAAAGGTTACCCCTAGCACGAATTGTAGGAATAGTTCTCAAAAATTCAACTGTGTGGCGTTTCTTTTGAAGAGGATAGTCACTTGCACATTCTCCCAAAACCTCAACTTTATTGGCATTAATCTCAAACGGCTGTTGGGCATTTGGCGTCACAAGCAGTTTTCCCTCAACTTTGAAAGACGCTCCAACATTTTGCTTAACAACTTCATCATAGTTAGCAATCTTTTCCTTTTCAACAACGATTTGCACTGATTTAAACGCCCCGTCGTTAAGTTCAATAAAAGCGATGTTTTTGCTATCTCTCACAGTTCTTGCCCAACCGCAAAGAACAATTTCTTTGTCGGCAAATTTTTCATAAGTTTTGTGTAAATCTCTTATTTCAACTCTTTTCATATATTCTCCTTTTTGTTATGTTATTATAACATTTCTGTATAATTTTAAACGATTATGGATAAAGTCTTGCCGGACCACGGAACAAGAAAGTTATTTCTTTTACTGTAGAAAGATCAAACAATTTAGTTAAAAATCTTGTTATTCCAAGACCAAATCCACCATGGCTTGGTGCGCCATATTTGAAGAAAGACAAATATTCTTGCATAGTGTCAGGATTAATTCCGTTTTCTTTGATTCTTTCTTTCAAAAATTCATATCTATGCTCTCTCTGAGCCCCAGATGTGATTTCATGACCTTTATATAACAAGTCATAACACTCTCCAAGTTCTTCATTATCAACTTTTTTCTTTGTATAGAAAGCACGTGCAATAATAGGGAAATCTGTGATAAACACATAATCACTGTTATATTTTTCTTTAACATATTGACAAATTAATCTTTCACCCTCTGGGTCAAGGTCGCCCTTTAAAGAACGCGGAACAATATAATTCTTTTCTTTTTCAAGAATTTCATAAGCAGTTTTAAGTGGAATTCTTGGGAAATGCTCTACATCAATTGATGGCATTTCTTTGCCAAACAACTCTTTATATTTCTCGCCAAAGTTTTTATTGAGGTTATTAACAATATAGATAAGAAGTTCTTCTTCGCACTTCATAACCTCTTCGCAACTTTCAATGTGGGATATTTCAACATCAATGCCAGTGAATTCTGTGTCATGACGACTTGTAAAACTTGGATTGGCTCTAAAATATTCACCAATTTCAAAAACTTTATCAAATCCAGCCATCATTGCCATTTGCTTGTAAAGTTGAGGGCTTTGCGTCAAGTATGCTTTTTGGCCAAAATAATTTTTAAGTTCAAACACTTCAGAACCACCCTCACTTGAAAGTCCAGTAATTTTTGGAGTATGGATTTCTATAAAGTCTTTTGAAGTAAAATATTCAAAAGCATATTTTTCCATTGCTGTCTGAACTTGAAACATAAAAAACTTTTTTTCATCGCGAAGATCAATCCAACGATAGTCCATTCGCAAATCTGGAGAAGCGTCTGCCATAATTGGCAAAGGCTCTGCAACAGACTCAACAGTAATGGCCGTTGGCAAAATTTCTCCGCCACCCAATTTAACATACTCGTTTTTAACATATTCCCCCTCAACAGTTACAAAACTGTGAAGTGTGAGAGAAGAAATTTTTTCTGCCAAATCTGGATGTTCCTCTTTAACAACAGTGAGTTGAACTGCACCTGAAACATCTCGTAATACAACAAATTGCATAGATTTTTTATCACGAATATGTTCAATAAAACCTGCAACTTTTTGCTTTCCCTCTTTTAAATTTTTAATTAATGTTCTTTCCATAAAATCCTCCTAAAATATTTAAAGTTGCATCAGGTTTGCAAAAATAAAAAATCCTAATGCAATTGTTGCATTAGGACGAATATTTTTATATCCGCGGTGCCACCTAATTTGCTCTTGTTTAGAGCCACTCTTTAAGGTTTTCCAAACTCCAAAGTGTCTTTCACTCCATTTGCTAACAACGCACTTTCACCCCAACGCGTCTCTCTTTTGATAGTTTAAATAAAGTTACTCTCTTTTTCAACATTTGATATGTTCCTATTATATCCAAAAGTTTATCGCTTGTCAACAAAAAGTGAAATTATTTTTTTATAACTCCAAAATAAAATAAAAAAGAGTAATTTCTTACTCTCTTATTGTGCCTGAACATCCTCTTTATTTTTCATTTCTGCTTCTTGGTCACGATTTCTGTAAAGATTATAAAGCCTAGCATTTAAGCAGCAATAATCCTCCGCTTGCTGTGACATAAGCTCATAGTATGCCTGCGTGCCAGAAACACTTTCAAAAAGCGCTTTTGCTGAAACTTTGTTATCAACTTTTTCTATATTTGCTATAACTGCATTTTCAAAACGTGAGTCTGGCAAATATTTTTTCTCTTGTTTATAGCTTTCAAAAATATCTCTTCTGACTTCATCGATTTCAGCCTTGACTTTCTTGTCTTTTGTTTTAATTCCAAACACTTTGATAAATTGATTTGTATAAACTTCTCCAAGGCTTTTATCAAAGCTTTCTTGAATTTGAGAAAGTTCCAAAAAAGCAAGCGGGATATCTCTTAATGCCTTTTTAGGGTCTTCGGCAATAATCTCTTGCATTGCCTCTATCATAATCTGAGTAAGTTCTTGATTGTCTGTATAATTTTTACCAATCACATCAGCAAGCTTTAAGCTTTCATCTTTATCGACAACGATTTGACCTTTCAGTTTGTTATAATCAAAGTTAAAAACAAAATTATCTCCCGTCAACGCTCCTTTCGCCTTGCAAGGAATTGATAATTTGATATCTTTCAAGATTGCTTCTTGTGAAATTTGTTTTGTTTTTGGCATAATAATTCTCCTTATAAGTATAGTTTATCATTGATTGACAAAATTGTCAAGATTTAATTATTTAATATCAGAATTTTTGTTTGTAAATTTTCACTTATATGATATGATATAAAGAGGCAAGAATGGCGCTTTATATTTTATCTTTAGTGTTTGGTGCAATTGGCACAGCAATTGACTTGTTCAGCAAAATGATGAAAAGCAAAAAGTTTATCATTGTTTATATGACACTTGCAAGTCTATTTTTTGTCGTGTCTTATATTTGCCTGAGAAATCCTTTATCCGCGATAGCAAATGGAATAAATCTAGGCCGTGGAATAATCTATCTCATGCTTATCAAAGAAAACAAATCTTACAAACATTATATTGCCCCTGTTTTTATATTATTGACCGCTTTTATAATTCCGTTCATCTTTTTGTGGACTGGTCCAATGGATTTGTTCCTGCTTTTTGCGACAGTTATTGCGACAATTGCTTTGGCTTTTAAAAGCACACTTATAATCAGAATTGGACTCATTTTAAACAGTTCACTATGGGCAATTTACAATCTTTATATCAAATCTTATATAAACTTGATTTGCAATCTTGGCAGCATTGCTATTTGCATTGGAGCAATCATTGTTTATAATGTTATACTGATAAGAAGAAAGAAAGCAAGAGAAGCCGAACTAACAGACGAGCCTCCACAAGCGAACGCTAAACCAGTCGAAAAAACTTTTATTGATAAACTTAATGATATGGAAGATGATGAAGAATAAAAACACGCTTTAATGCGTGTTTTTATTTATAATATTTTCTTCAAAATTGCAAGGGTTTTCTTTAAAACTTTTTCATTGTTCGCCATAACATGAACATTCTTATAATCTTTCATCACACAGCCTGCTTCAAGCAAAATTAATTGACCTGGCATCCAATCCCAAAGTTTGCATCTATTAAAAATATAAATGCCATAAACGCCCTCTGCTAGATAAACATGATCTAAGCAAGCAGCCCCGCTTTTTCGCCATCCCATAACTTCATCAGTAAACGCTTTGTAGATTGCTATGTTTTCGTCAAGCTCGCAATCGCTTGTCAACAAACAATGCTTCATATCTTTTTCTTCTACATAAAAACGTTTGCCATTCTTGAATGCTCCAAAGCCTTTGCCTGCAATATACTCGCCTATAAATGGCATGAAAATAGCGCTTGCCTTTATCTCATCATTTTCAATATAAGCAACTTGAACTCCCCATTGCTCACTTTTGTTTGCAAAATTGATTGTTCCGTCAACTGGGTCGATAATAAAATATGTCCCCTCAGCTTTCACAGAATTATTAAACTCTTCGCTAACAATTTTAATGTTTGGAAATTTTTTGTTCAAGCCCGCAATCAAAGACTTTTCAATGGCAAAATCATAGTTTGTCACAAGGTCATGGGCTTTTTTATCACTCACATCAATATTTTGCTTTTTTGCTTGTTTATAAGCGTTTTTCTCAAGTTTTAACAAAAATTTTGCAATTTCTAAATAATTTTTCATAATTTCTCCTTAGTTTTATCTTTTTCTTTCGAGTTGTTTTCTGAGTTTTAAAATCTTATCTCTGATTTCCATCGCTCTTTCAAACTCTAATGAGTTGGAAGCAATTTTCATCATGGCTGTCAATTTTTCTATCTCCTTAGGGATGTCCTCTTTTTTGAGCTTGCCGTCATCCACTTTCTTAGAAATTTCAAGCGAGTTGGATATCTCTTTAATAATAGTCTTTGGAATTATTCCATGCTGTTTATTATATTCTTCTTGCAGTTTGCGCCTGCGTTCGGTTTCATTCATAGCCCGCCTCATGCTGTCAGTTATCACATCTGCATACATAATAACTCGTCCGTTAGCGTTTCTCGCAACACGTCCTATTGTTTGAATTAATGCACCCTCACTTCTTAAAAAGCCCTCTTTGTCTGCGTCCAAAATTGCAACAAGTTCAACCTCTGGCATATCCAGCCCCTCGCGCAATAAGTTAATCCCCACAAGCACATCAAATTCGCCAGACCTTAGCCCGTTGATTATTTCAACGCGTTCCATTGTGTCAATCTCACTGTGCATATATTTGGCTTTAATCTTGTGCTCAATCAAATATGTCGTCAAGCTTTCAGCCATTTTTTTAGTCAAGGTTGTAACCAAAACGCGAGCGCCACGCTTTGTTGTCTCATTAATCTCAACCATTAAACTCTCAATCTGATTTTCTATCGGCTTAACTTCAATCAGCGGGTCTAAAAGTCCTGTTGGACGTATAACTTGCTCAACAATTTGTCCAGCTCGCTCAGTTTCATATTTGCCAGGCGTTGCCGAAACATAAACAACTTGTCCAAGTTTAGAGTTAAATTCATCAAAAGTAAGCGGCCTGTTATCTTTGGCAGCCTCTAAGCGGAAGCCATAGTCCACAAGTGAGGCTTTGCGCGCTTTGTCGCCATTATACATCGCTCTAATCTGTGGAAGAGTCATATGGCTTTCGTCAATAATTGTCAAAAAGTCATGTGGGAAATAGTCAATCAAAGTATATGGTGGCTCGCCAGGCTGTCTACCGTCAAAGTAGCGTGAATAGTTTTCAATTCCACTGCAATAGCCAATTTCTTTCATCATTTCAAGGTCATAGCTCACGCGCTGAGCAATCCGTTCGCTTTCAATATATTTGCCTTGTTTTTCAAACTCTTTTGCAGAGGCAACTCTATCTTCTTCTATCTTAGCAAGTGCATTTTCTAGCCTTTGTTTGCCAACAGCATAGTGCGTTGCTGGAAAGATAGTCACAATTTTGACCTGATTAATCAAATTCCCAGACACTGGCTCAAACTCATAAATTTTTTCAATCTCATCGCCAAAGAATAGAATCCTGATTGCCATTTCACTTTGGCTTGACGGAAAAATATCCAAAGTGTCACCTTTAACCCTAAAAGTTGAGCGCTTAAAGTCAACATCATTTCTCATATATTGAATAGCGATAAGCCTTGAAACAACCTCATCTCTGTCAATTATATCACCCTCTCTTAAACAAACTTGCAAGTTGTTGTATTCTTCAGGATTGCCTAAGCCATAAATGCAAGACACCGATGCCACAATTATAACGTCATCACGCTCCAAAATAGAAGCAGTGGCAGAAGAGCGCAATTTATCAATTTCTTCATTGATTGCCATATCTTTTTCAATATAGGTGTCAGAAGAAACTATGTAAGCCTCTGGCTGATAATAATCATAATATGAAACAAAATATTCCACGCGATTGTTTGGAAAAAACTCACGGAACTCATTGCAAAGCTGAGCTGCCAGCGTTTTGTTATGAGCAATCACAAGCGTTGGCTTTTTGTTGTTCTTGATAATGTTTGCCATTGTGAAAGTTTTTCCGCTGCCTGTCACGCCCAAAAGCACTTGCTCTTTAAGGCCATCATTCAATCCCTCAGTCAACTGTTCAATCGCCTTAGGCTGATCGCCCGCAGGTTGATATTTTGATACTAATTCAAATTCCTTTTTCATACGATTTATTATAGCACACTTTTTTATTTAAATCCACTTTTTATTTACATTCTTGTGCTACTAACAAATTTTAGAACAAATTTAATTAAGTTGTCCTCATGACAACATCTATTTTCACTAACCAATACTTCCAATTTTTTAAACATTGCGTGTTGCTTTTCGTTAAAAGTGTCAATAAACTCAATCATTTTATCGCATATTTGTTGTTGCTTTTTGTATTCTTTTAAACTCAATTCTCTTTCTGCAAAAGCTTGTGAAATAATATCCACAATATCAATTTCATAATTTCCCATTTTTTTTCCTCTTATCCCTTGTAGAGATATGGCTATTATACCATTCCTATATAGAGATGTCAAGCATTTTGTCTCTATTTAGTGATATAATTTCTATATGGAAAGAATAATATCAAAACGTTTAAAAGAGTTAAGGGCTGAAAAGAAACTTTCTTTTAAAGCATTAAGTAAAGAAGTTGGCATAAGTGCAGCCGCTTTATGTCGCTGGGAGAACAATCAAGCTGATGTCGCAAGCGATTATTTGTTGATTTTATGCAGGTATTATAATGTGACTGCAGACTATTTGATCGGGCTAGAAGATTAATTATTTTTACTCATTTGAAAATGGCTTTTAATATCAAGCCAAATATAAAAGAAACGGTTGCAAGAAACATACTTCGCAGAACAAGCAGACCTAATGTCTTTTTTTGACGTTTGGCATCTGTAATAAAAGTCTGTCCTTTCTTTTTTAATGAAACGCAATAATAATATCCATTTTTGCCATCGCTAACAACAAAATCTATATAGTTATCAAGGCTGAGGCTTGTCATAATTTCATCAATTTCCGCCACTGAAAGCACTGCTTTTTTGCTTGTTGCCTGCGCAATTTCGTGTGGAGAAACAAGATATGTCTTTTTGTTTGAGCATACCTTGCAAAGATAATTCATAACCAGCTTCTCATTTCGATTTGGCATAGAACTCCACTGTTTTATATAATTATCCCCAATTTTAAGCTTTTTTATGCTTTGTAATACATCAAAAAAGAGCATTTAAAATGCTCTTTTTTCAGCAATTTTGCCAAGTGATTGACATGTCTTCAACCTCAGGTTTATGAGTATATAAATCCATTCCCTCTTTGATACAATGATTTTCATTAACAAAATATTTATCTCTATAATTATAAGGGATGTTATTATCTTGCTCAATCACATGAGTTGAGCCATATTCGCCTTTAGAAAAGCTTAATTGCCAACCATCCACACCTAAGACTGCGCTATTCTTGCTTATAAATTTAACAAAAGCTTGCGCTTTGTTTTTTAGTATAAGATAATCTTTATCTTCCATTATTTCCTCCATGCAATTATAGCATAGTTTGGCAAAGATTGCAAGTGCTTTTAAAAATTATCAGCAGTGTTAGTTGGGTTTAAAATTGTCAAGCCTTGGCAGTTGTTGCCCCAGTTTGAATAAGAATTTTCATAAAAAATAGGCTCTACGCCTCTTCCACAGCCACCACGTTGAAAGTTGCCATAATTGTTGTTTTGATTGTAATACTCATAAGAATTTATATTGCTTCTGTCATCCCAGTCATTTCTGCATTCTTGTTGCCTGCAACAATTTTGTGAGTGTTGGCAACTGCAATGACTTTGTCTGTTAAAACAACATTCTTGTTTACGTTCACGGCAACCGCAATTTGAGTGGCAATTGTTTGAACAATTGATATTTCTTCTGCAACAGCATAAGTTAAAAAACATAAAAATCTCCTTTGTTTGCCCACTGTCCCCTCTGTTATCAGTTTATTATATTTTAACTTTATTCGTTACAAATAAAAAAGACCTTAAAAGGTCAATTGCTTAAAGCCGTGTACATTTTGACAGCCTCGTCTTTTGAATAGCCAAGATCAGACAAAATATTAAACGCAGTCACTGTGTCAAGATAGTTAAAAGGGTTTGGCAAAGAAAGAATGTTTAAAATACTCATATAAACTTGTCGCTTTGTGTTTGACGAACATTTCATAACAAGGTCATCACATTGTTTTCTTAAATTGTCAAGAATTTTATCTTTTTTCATTTCTCCTCCCAAGCGCAAAAATCTTGATTTATATTAAATTATAGCATACAAATTCATGTTTTTGCAACAAAAAACTTCATTTTGCATGTTTTTTTGATTAAGAGTTGCCAAAATGCTGTATGATTTGTTATAATACAAACAAATTAATATAAAGAGGAATTTATGGAAATCTTTTTAAACGTTTTATTTTTGATTATAGGAATGGTGCTTTTAATAAAGGGTGCTGACTTCTTTGTAAGTGGAGCAAGTTCTATTGCAAAGAAATGCAAAATCCCCGCAATGTTTATTGGCTTGACTGTTGTGGCACTTGGCACAAGCCTGCCAGAGCTGTCTGTCGGTCTGGCAAGCGCAATCAAGCATAATGTTGATATGCCTGTCGGAAATATTGTTGGCTCAAACATGATGAACATGCTTTTGATTTTAGGCATTGTTGTGCTTATCAGACCAATCCCTGTACATAAATCCAGCAAAAAAATAGATTTCCCTTTCCTTATCGGAATTACTGTTTTATTGATGTTATTCTGTGCTGACACTTATCTTAATGGCGGAGAAGCAAATGTCATAACCAGAACTGAAAGTATAATTTTCTTGGCAGTTTTAATTATTTACATAACTTTGCTTGTTTTAAACGCCAAAAAGGAAAGGCAAACTCAAAGTTATGAAATGCCAGAGGCTTTGGAGCAAAAGGTCAAGGAAGAACAAGCTTTATCAGCTAAGGAAGTGGACAACAAAAAGAAAAAGCGCAAAAAGAAAGAGGATAAAGTTTTAAAAGTTTGGCAAATTGTTTTATGTATAATTTTTGGCTTAGGCGCTGTTGTGTTTGGCGCTGAATGTGTTTCTTCAACTGCTCAACTTTTGGCTATCAAACTCGGCATGAGCGAATCGCTTGTTGGTTTGACTATTGTTGCCGTAGGCACAAGCCTGCCAGAACTTGCCACTGCAATTGTCGCATCTGTTAAAGGTGAAAATCAAATGGCTCTTGGCAATATCATTGGCTCTAACGTTATCAATATTGCTCTTATCTTAGGCTCGGTTGGAGTCATTACACAAATTTCTGTTTCTACAACAATCCTTGTCGATATGTTAATATTAACGGCTTGCACCATCTTTTTCTCGATTGTGTGCATGTGCAGAAAAAATATATCCAAATGGTGGGGCGCAATATTTATTTGCATGTATATTGCTTATATGGCTTTTGCAATTGTGCGAAATTATTGTTTCTAAACAAAAATTCTTGCTTTTAAGCAAGAATTTTTTATTTTCTTCTATATTTGATTTTATAAACAATTAGGCAAACAAGCAAAGCGAAAATAATTGTCAGCATAAGCGATAAATACCACCAGCCCGCATAAATCGTTGTGTAAGTCAACAGGATTTTTGCGTCTTGCAACTGGTCTAAGTTTTTTATCCATAAGTTATGATAAAGCCCGTTTGATTGCAAAGTTAACTCTGCATTGCTTCTTAAAGAAGAAAATGGAGTGGCATAATCATAGACAAAACTTGGCGTATCAAGTTTTGCACAGACCTCATTTGGCAAAGTCAGATTGTATGCCGCTTTATAGATATTCATATATCTTTGACCGATAGTTATAACCTTGCCATTTGCCTGAGTGAATTCAGCGGAAAAGGGATTATTTCCCTCTGAAGATGTTTTTGTGAAAAATTTGATTGTGCTTTTATTTACAGGGTCAGTATTGTCTGATGAATTATCTCCATGATAATATTGCCAGGTTTGGCTATCTTTGAATAATATTGAAAAAAATACAACATCAAAACTTTCATCAAATTCCACATCGCTAACTTTGACTGCTTCGCCAATTTTAAATCTACTATCTGGCGAAGTTGAATATTTTACAAGAAAAGCTAGATAAAACTCATTGCGAAGCGTTCTCACACTGGCTATCATGTTGTTTTGCACTTCTTTTATCAAACTTTCATTAATTGCTAACTTTTCCATAAGTTCAGTTTGCATAGAAAATTCCATTGTTTGAGAAATGCTTCCGTCAAGATTTAGACTCATGCTTAAAGCAATGTTTGTTTTAGGCAAATTAACCCTCTCCGAACAACCAGAGAGGGTTAAACAAAACATAAAAGTGATAAGCATCATAACAATTGCACAAAGTTTTTTCCTCATGCAAATATTTTATGAATGCGCATAGCCAATAATGACAAAGTTTTTACAAGTTCTCGTCAATATATGCTTTAAATCCGTTATCATTCACAATATGCAAATATTTGCCAGAAATTGGGCTTAGAGTTTTAACTGACAATGCATTTGGCACAATTGAAAGTCCATCCTTTGTTGTTTGAGCATAAACCTCAGAGCCTGTTGCTGTGCAAGCACTTGCAAAAGGCAAGCCACTTGTTTCAACAATATTTTGAACACTGCCGTCAATTATTGAATAAGCAATTCCGCCTGCTTCGCCAGCAGAAATCTTGCCATTATTATAGCAATTCTGCAAACGACCTCTGCTTGAACGCAAAGCAATTCCACTTGCAAAATTTACATAGTTTGTTGCGCCTATTGCTGTGATAGTTATATTGCCATCATTTCCGCAATTTGCAATAACTCCTTGTGAAAGAACATTGATTGCAATTCCGCTTGCATACAAACGCGAATTGTTTTTCTTAGCAATCAAAGTTACATTGCCTGTTGTAAAACAATTTCTGATTGTTCCTGCGCTTGAATTTGGATTTGCATGCCTAATTGCAATTCCGCTATAAACAAGATATGGAACATTAGAACTGCTTGGATTTGCATTATCAACACTCATATTAACATCCGCACTGTTTGTGCAGTTTTCAATATATCCATAGTTATCTCCTACAAGGCCAGACAAAGCGATATATCTGTTTGTGTCATTGCCCATAATAAAGTTTGTGGAGATGTTGGCAATATTGATATTTTCAATTCTTCCATAATTCAACATCGCAATTGGCGCAAACAAAGTGTTTCCATTTTCAATGTTAGTCACATTCCAAGACACATTAAGATTGAAATTTTTGATTGTTGCCGAACTTGCAACTCTTTCAAACATACTGATTCCACGAGTAAAGTCAGGGCTATCAGTTCTGTTATTGCTTGAAATTGGAAGAGTTATATTAACTTTTGTTGCAAGCGTTGCACTCACAGATGCATCCAATTTTTTGGAAACATTCAAATTGATTGTATAATTTTTGCCATCAAGATAGCCATAGAAAATGCCTGCTATCAGCATGTTTGCATCCTCATCAGTTATATCAACCTCGATATCATTTTTAAGCGCAAAATAATATTGATGATTTTCTTGATTTCTTAGGCTTATATTTTTAAACTGTTCGCCAGTCGCAATCAAATAAGGATTTTCTTGCGTTCCGTTTCCGCCAGCAAAAATATCAAACTCAAAATTGCCAGTTATTGTTATAGGAGTTGAGAATAATGCAGTTTTGCCTCCTCTAACATAAACGCTAATCTTTGTTATAGTTCCCATAGTGACAGGCTGATAGAAAAGCTCGCTTGCACTGGTCGCAGTTATTATTCCAGATGTTTCTGTAATCTGATTGCCTTGACTGTCAACATCAGCATATTCAATATACACTAAAAATTCTTTCCCCTCAACGTCGTCCTCTTGTTTATAAGAGCCTTTGGCAATATAAACATAATTGTCATTTTCATCTTTCAAATTGATTTTAACATAAGTTGTTCCATCAATTTCAAACTCTTCATCCAAAAGTTCAACAACGCTATCTTTCGCCAAAGTTAGGCTTGTTTGGATTGTGTAAGACTCGCCCTCTTGCTTGATAACATAAGTTTGAGTATTATTCAAAAGCACATATTTACTGCAAGTCCAGGTCAAGAAACGCTGCTCTGGATTCCATTCAACTTTGTCATCCTTTGCAAAGCTTGAAGAAGTGAACTTAACTTCTTGCTCCACACTTGGGAAGAGCTTTGTAACACTATTCAAGCCAATTCCGCTGTTGCCATTAACAACAGCCTGTATTGTTAAGGTTGTGTTTCTTGCAATATAGAATACTTTTTCTGTTACAACACCATTTTCATCCTTGCTTTCTATAATACTGCCCGCAGCCTCAGGATTATCTGTAACTGCAATGCGTAAGTTTGCCACAAAGTCATTATCGCCCATTATTGTTTGCTGTGACGCAAAAACATAAACTGTGTTTTTGTTGTTAAATTGATCTTGATAATTAATCTTTATCTTCAAACTGTTTGGAGTAACAGAGCCTTTATAATTGTCAAAATATTTTTCAAAACTTAAATTATATCTGCCTGATAAAACATCATAGTCAAAATCAAATTCATCCTGCGACACTTGTTTAAGTTTATACACTGTTGCTTCTCTGCCATCAACTGTTGTAACTTTTACGCCATCACTCATGATTGTGTAGTTTGTGATATTGTCATAGAAATTTTGTTCTCCGCTTGTATAAGCATAAACCACAAATTGATATGATCTGCCATATTCAAGTGCATTTTTATTGATGTTGAAAGTTATATTTGTGTAAGATTCACCAGTTGTTGATGTTCCATACACATAATTCTTGTCAATTTCTCCATCAATCAGTTTGCCGCCAGCATCCAAAACTCTGAAAGTGATGTTGCTGCTAGAATCAATATGAGAATTATATCTGATAACAATTTGCTCTGAAATTGTCGCACTTTCGTCATCTTGAACTATGCTTGCTGATTCAGGCATATTAAATTTGCTGATTCGCTTATTTGCAAGCAATGTTTGAGCGCTAACAAGTGCATAGTTATCCTCGCTTCCTGCATAAACAATTTGCGTTGGAATAATCAACTTATTATCCAAGGTTTCAATAACTCCACTTGGCATACTTTCGCCAGGATTTAAAATAAATTCGCGTCCTGCAAAGGTTGTTATTGCAACTGAATACAAGCTTGCGTCTGACCTTGAATTAATCAAGTTAGACGGCAAAGTTGTTCCTGTTGTGTAGAAAATATCAGTCTGCTTAACAGATTCGTCATTTTCACCGTAGTGCTGAACAATAACCTGATATACAATAACGCCATCCTCCAATTGATTGCTGTTTGCTTCCCAAACAATATTTCCGTCCTGTATTTTTGCTCTGCTTCTGACAACAGCGTCAAGCATTTTTGCCTTAACTGAAACTTGGCTTGACGCAAGCACGCAATATGATATTTCATTTTCTTGTGAGGTTTCAGCAATTTGTAAAACAAAGTCTGCGCCCTCATTATTAGTCTCTGCAACAGTCTTAACAAAATGATTTCTTCCATCCAGTGGCACAATTGTGTTTCCAGAAGATGAGAAATAGAAGTTTGTTGCCGAAAGTTCATTTCTGCGAACATTAAAATCCGCCGTGTTTTCTTGATAATTTGCATAAGCGCCTGGGATATATTCTATTGTTGTCCCCGCTGGCAATTTATCAGTTGTGGCATGCTGTGATGTTGAAAGATTGTTTGTAACATTGAATTGAGAATAATTTACATAATTTGTTGTGCCCTCGCTTGCACTTCCACTTAACAAGAAGCGACCATTTGCAATTGCCACAACTGGATTTGGACGTTTATAAACATTTTCAAGCATATAGCTTTCGCTGTCAACGACCATTTCTGTTGAAGATAATCCACCAAGAGCCATAAACATAACATAAGTGTAAGCCCCAGGATTTGCAAGATTAAGAGTGCTTGTTCCGCTTGGTCTGATTGTGATTTGTGACGGAGAAGATGATGCTGTTTTATATGTCACGAGTGTTCCGTTTGAACTTGCGCTTGATGACCAAGAAAGCACACCGTCTACAAGATTTAGACTTTCATAGTTAAAGTTAAGCATTGTCATAAAAATTGTGTCTGACTTGCTGTTTGCTGTAAAGTTGTTGCCCTCAGCATAAATTGATACTGTCAAACGCTGTCCTTTCAAAGGTTCTAAGCGTTTCACCAGTTCGTTTGTAACATCAATAGAAATATATTCTTCTTGTGCATAAGTTCGCTTGCCAAGCAAGAAACTTTCTTCCTCGCTGATATAAAGCCTCCAATCCTCGCCCTCTTGCTTGATTGAATATTCAAAGATGTTTTGACTATTATCCACGATATGCAATTTATAGTTTGTTGCATAATATTTTTCACCAGTTGCGCTTGCTATTTGAACAGGTCTGAATGATACAAAATAAACATTTTTTGTTGTTTCATTATCTCTGTCAAGTCTTATACTTGGGCTTTCTGAAACATACATAAGAATATTTTCACTATAAACAGACGGCAGTCTGCATTGATGATTGATTGTTTCAATATTTGTGCCTTGCTGTCTTAAAGTCAAATAATATTGTCCAGCAGGGATAAGATTTCCAAAATCATCAAACAATCTCTGGCTGTTTGCAAAGCCAAAAGATGAGGATGTTATGCTTCTGTAAAGATTGTCAATAAGCGGCCCATAAGTTGTTGCAGCAACTGTGTTTCTGCAATTTCTTAACGCGTCAAAATAAGTTATCCTGCCTGAGCCTGATGTGAATGACATTGTTTGCATAACGCCCGCCAACAATTGAACTGCTGGTATAGTCACATAATAAATATTTTGTTGATTATCCTTTGCTGTAAAGCGAAGTTGAACATAAGCCCTGTCAATATTACTTGCCATAAATTCAAAAGGATAAGTATATGTGCTTGTTGCAAGCACTTGAGCCATGACGTTGTAGTTTGAAATATTATTTTCAATATCTTTCAAGAATTGCGACGAAGCAATCGCTTGTTCACTATATTGAACGACACCGTCTTTAATCTCCAACTTTTCAGGAGTGACATATCTACTTGTTGAAATCATTTGAGTTGGGCTTGAAGCAACATATCTATCATTTTCTGAAATGGTAGAAATCTCAAAATAATAAGTTGTGCCAAAGGTTTCAATAATTTGAGTTAAGTCATAAGTTGTAGCAGTGTTGATTTCTATGCGTTTATAAAGTTGATATTCATTATCATTTATTGTATAAACTGAAAGATAATAACCTGAAACATTCTCGCTGTCTATGCCAACCCAAGAAAGGATTTCATTTGTAGTACGCAAAGAATTGTCTTTAACTGCTGGAAGTTTGTTATAAACAAGCGTTGAATTGCCATAGTTTGTAACTACGCCATCCTTTTCAATTATCTTAGAAACATAGAATGTGTATTCTCCGTCAGCATAAGGACTTAACACATCGTTCACACAAAGTGCAAAGCATGCTTTTGCACTCAATCCAAGAGCTTCACTTGGCTTAATAGTGCTGAAATATTCTCTTGTTCCAACAACATTTCCCTCGCCATCTTCAATTGTTTGAGTCACCCAATAACCCTTGATGCTGTTTGCATCAATTGGAAGTTTTATCACTTTTTCGACGTTTTCATCCTCAATTTCGTCAGGATTTTCACTTTCTTCGCCGTCACCCTCTTCCACATCAGGAAGCGCAGTTGAGTGCAATTCAATCCAAAGCCCTGTTGTGTTTTCTACATCGTTAAAGATAACAAGATAATCTTTAAGTTTGTTTGTAAATGTTTTATATCCCTCAATTTCGTCATAAACAAAATCAATTTCACGTTTGTTTGTCAAGGTTTCAGCGTTTTCAAGTGCATATCCAAATTTAAACTCTTTTTCAAGTGAGTTTACACAGCCTGAGCGTTTTGTCATAACCTTAAATTCCATTATGCCCACTTGCTTTTGCTCGTCAAACAGACTTAAAACTTCATTTGTGTTAAAGGTGTAAATTTCACCCTCTTCAACGCATTCAGGAACAAATTCTTTTTCCACGCCTTTATAATTCAAAACAAATTGCAAGTCCTCAAAATATCCTTTATCGCCCTCGCTTAAAACAAATGTGATAAGCCCCGTGCCGTCAATCCTTATTTCGCTGACGCCTTGCAAGCGATAGCCTGAAATGGTTGTTGCGCTGTATGACGGCAAGCGATTTGTTGAATTTTCTGACTTATCAACAGCAATTATCTGTATTGTGTAATTGCCTGTTTTATTTGAAATATAGTCTGTCATTAAATCAAAAATTGTGTTGCCTGATTGAGTTTTTTGAGCTTCAATCTCTTGCGTTTGCCCACCCATTGAAAGAAGCATATAATAATGCGTTGCATTTGCAACTGGTGGAATTGTGATTTCTCCGTTTCCGCCAAGTTCTGCACTGTCAGCAACATTATAAAGCCTTGATATTTTCACGTCCACAATGTCAGAATCAATTTGTTTATCAGCATAAACTGTTACAGGAACTGATGTTGTGCCAGAGCCAAACACCATTTTAACAATTGACCCGCTGATAACAAGTTCATAATATCCATTAACCAATTTAAGCGAATATGAATAGCCTAACAAAGACTTGCTTGAGCCGTCTTTTAACGCTTTAAGGTCTTCCAAGAACTTTTTGGCTTGATTATTTAAAAAGTCACTGCCTAAATCAAATTCAGCATCGATATCAAGAGAAAAATAGATTGTGCTTGGGCTTCCCCAAACGTCTTTCCAAACAATTTTCAAATCTCCGTTAAGTTGTTTGTCAATTATGTTTCCTGTTTTTGCCTCAACAATTTGATAATTATATTCTGGCATTGCCTCTAACTTTTTGATAGAAATCTCGCCAAAGGATTTACTCCCAAAATATCCAACTGCTCCATCATCTGTTGCAGTTATAGAATAGCCAACAAGATTTGTCTTGACCTCAAAAATATATGAATTTGCATTAAGTCCAAAAATTCTTGGGTCGCTAAGTGCAATTGATGTTTCTGTCAAATTTTTATAATCGTCAGAAGTTTCCAAAACAACATGGTCGCTGTTTTTGATAACAAAGTCATAAGTAAGAGGATTGCCACTTTGTCCTTTAAACTCTCCGCCAAGATCTGTCCAAGCAAGATTTTCTCCATCATTTGTAAATGTTACAGTTTGCTCAGATAAGTTATAGAATGTAAACTTGCGCGCCTCTGAGTTTATATAATAACTATCAACTTCGCCTGTTGTCAGTTTCTCTTTTGCGATAAGCTGGATAGTCCATTCATATTTGTCAGCGTTTTTGAAGTCCGCAAAAACAAGTTTAATTTCGCCAGTTGCAAGGTTTGCAAAACTGCCGTTAGTCAAAGATGCTTTGCTTATGTCTGTTCCGTTTACAATGACCTGATCTATAACATTAAGGTCAAGATTTGGCAAGGTTGCAGTAACAAATTCTTGCCCCTCTTTGTAAACAAAAGTGCTGACTGCCTCAAGTTTTCTGACTTTGATTGCGTTTGAAGAAGCTGAAGCAAGATAAGCAGGATTGTCTGCATAAACAACAATTTCTTTTTCTGCTGTAAAGTCATAGTCTGCAAAAGAGTGAATATGCCCTGTCAAAGACAAATATCTTTGTCCGTCAATATAAATGGAATAAGTTGTTCTGCCAACATCGCCAACGCCGTCACCCCAAGACAGAGTCAAGTCTGTTCTGTTAAAGCTGATAACTGGTGAGGCCAATTTGCTTAAAGTTATAGCGCTTGAATAAGGTGATTTAAGATAGAAAACTTCACCTGAAAAGCTGTTTCTGTAAGCTCTGACTTTGACCTGCACTTCACTGCATTGATCATAAGCACTTACAAACACAGGATCACTTCTCTTGCTTGCAACAAAATCATTTAACGCAAAATCAAGTTCTGTGCAAGTTGTGTTATACACACGATTTCCATTATTTGCATTAACAAGCGTGATTTCTATGTCATATCTTTGAACATTTGCATGGCTTGGATTTTTATAAGTCAGATTTCCATTTTCAAAAGCCAGCTCACTTGGAGTGTCAAGACGACGAATAGAATAATTTTTATCACGACTATCAAGATAAATTGTGTTTTCATTGCGCTCACTTGCAACAAATCTAAATATATATTCATGAGCGCCTGTCAGACTTGAAAGGTCAAACTCAACATCATTAACATCATTTACAACTTTGCCGTTTTCAACAATTTCAAAAGTTTTTGCGCCTGTTGGCTTAACAACTGTTAACAGTTCATCCTCGCTAACTGCAAATGTTGGCTGTGCAAGTCTAACAATTTCCAATTGTGACGCCGTTGACGGAGTATGAATAACCTTATCGCTACGCTCGCCTGCTTTTGCAATAACTTGAATGTTATAACGCTTTTCAGCGCCATTATTATCATCAAAGTTGGTTGATGTAAAAGTATAAGTAAATTTCTCTTTTGTAAAATCAGTAGGCTCAATCACTGCAATCGGATTATCAAAATTGTTTAGATAAACTTCATAACTTCCTGCATAATCTTGATTAGACATTTCAAGCACATATTTGCCCTGAGTTTCATCAAAAATCAAATCAAGAGTTGGACTTTCTATTTGCTTAGTAACATAAAAATATTCTTCCAAGAAATTGTTTTCAACAAATCCACCAAAGTTTGCATCCAAATATTCGTTTGTATTAAGGGATTTTGCATAAACTTGTATAATATAATATCCAAAATCAAGTTTAGTCAAAGTTTGTAGACCTGTTGTGGTCTCGCTTTGAACAATTTCACCTTTGCTTCCCTCTGCATCAGATTTGTAAACAACATAGTCATATTCAATATCTTTTGCGCCAAGGCTTGACCAAGCAAAATATCCGTTTTCAGCATTTGCTTTTTCAGGTGTTGATAAAACAGCTATTCGCTTAGACCCCTTAACTTGATTAGACGCATTGTCATTTCTGAAAGCGGTGATTTCAAAATCATAATCCAGTCCGTTAGGAGCAATCAAGACAAGTGCAGGAACTATAAAATCCAACTTGTCGCCATTTTCTCTTAACAAAGCGCTGTCAACAACTTGCCCATTTAAAGTCAAAACATAGTTATCTGCAAACTCAACTTTATCAAAAGTTAAAATTCCGTTATTTCCACTCAAAGCATGAGTTATCTCGCCAATCTCTTGCAATCTATAAACTTTGCTTGTGCTTTTGTCAGAGCTAACAACTTTATCTGTTGTTTGCGAACCAATTTCAATTTCCAAAACTAAATTATCTTCAGTCAAACTTGGCTTTGCTTGCAAAGAAAGATTAAGTTCTCCATAAGGCAAATCTTTTAAAGGAATAATATAATCGCCAGTTGAATTTATTGCAAATGTTTTTTGAGTTTGACCAGCCTCAACAATCAATTCATAGTTTTTTGCATAGTTATCGGCTGGAATATTGATATGTAAATTATCTTTATCAAAGCGATAATCAATTTCCACCGCTTTAAGTTTTGCAACACCAGACAATTCTGTTATTTCACTATCCGCATAAAATTTATCACCCGTCTTGCCACCTTTGGCTTGAATTTGAAGATTGTAAATTCCATAAGCCAAGTTGTCAAGACTTGAATAAACATAATCTCCGCGCTCAAAAAACTTTTCACTATCAAGCATGCCATAATTTATGCCATTGTTCACATCCAAATAGCGCACAACATAGCCAGTTGCTCCGTCCAATCTTGACCAGCGAACAAAGCCGTTTCCGTTTTCATAAACATAACTCACGTTTGGCTGAAAATGTTTTGAAATAACAAAATCATATGAAGACGGATAATATATATCACTATTATCTTTTGTGATAATGCTAACTTCAACATCGCGTCCGCCGTTAAAATTTGAGAAATCTAAAGTCACTTGCCTTGATGTCAAATCTCTTGCGATAATAATGCCTGCAACAACCACATCAAAGCTTGCATTAACAGCATTGCTATCCCATGACAATGTCAAACTATTTGAAGAAAGCCCTACACCTGTATCAACGTTAACATTGAACGGCAAACCCATAACGCCATAGTTAAGTTGAGTTAATTGAGAATATTCACTTTCGTCAACATACTCTTGTCCCTCAACCTTGACCCTAACCGAATAAACTCCAAATTTACCATTTTCAATTTGATATGTATTTGAACTTGTTTGAAATTCTTGATTATTTATTTCCACTCTATAAGAATTTGCTGTGATAAGTTCACCTTTAAAAATCACATAAACAGGTTGCCAAGAAATTTCACCACTATCAGAAATTGTTAAATTTGTTGGCGAAGCAAAAGCCTGCTTAACAATCACATTTGCAGAAGCAAACACTTTGTTATCTTTTGAGGCTGTCAAAAGTCCCTCTCCTGACACAATCATTTTAAAACCGTTTTCTGTTTGCTCGGCAAGATTGTTTGAAATTGAAAGTTGAACATCCTCTTGATTTATGCCTTTAAGTTTAAGTTCATCAAAGAAGTCAACTTCTTCATTTAAAGACAACACAAAAGTTTCCTGAGTAAATTCACCTGAATATGATGGCTTTTTTGCACAGGCTGAAAATATAAATATAGAAATTATCAACATGAAAAAAGAAATTATTGATGATTTTTTCATTTGCTTCTCCAATTAACAACTTAAAAATTAAGTCATAATTATTTTAGCACTTTTTATATTAAATTATCAAATAAATTTAAATAAAAAATATATATTTATTTAATATAATAAAAAATATAAAAAAATTTAAAAATCTTTATTTAAACATTTTTATTGCAATTTTAAAATAAAAACATTGTTTAAAAAAATAAAAAATATTTATCCGCCTTTATTTTTAAGGTGAATAAATATTAAAAAAATATAAGATAAAATAATTAATTTTAATAAAAATTCATAAAAATAGCATTATTTTTGCAATTTTTCTTTATTTTTTGCTTGTTTTTATTAAAATATTTAAAAATTAAATTTTTAACCAATCAGGATTTTTTTGAAATATTTTTCCATTTAAATATTCAAGCTGATTATTTAATCCATTTAATTTTAAATAACAACAAAATAATTGTTGTGTTTTTTTCTTGAATTTTTTATTGTCTGTATTTTTGCCATATTTTCCATCACCAATAATTGCATGCCCCAAATATGCAAGGTGTGCTCTTATTTGATGAGTTTTTCCTGTCAACAAGTCACATTCAACAATGCTGCTTGTTGGATTTGATTTCAATGTTTTAAATGCTGTTTTTATCTCTTTTCTGCCTTTCCCTGCATTTGCAAAAATTCTAACTTGACTGTTTTCGCTATCTTTGCCTAGATATGCTTTATATGTTTCGCCATTAAAAGCGGTTGCTCCAACAACTTCTGCAAGATACTTTTTGGTGATTTTATGATTTTTAAAAGCTTCCAACAAAATATCTTTTGCAATCTTGTTTTTCGCCATAATCATAAGTCCCTCTGTGTTGCGGTCAAGCCTATGCACTGCCATAGAGCCAGTAATCTTACCCTCTAAACCGTCAACGCCCTCCACTTCAATACCTGTCTTTTTGTCAAGCACAATAACATTGTCATCTTCAAACACAATTTCATAACCTTGGCTTAGCGCGCTTGCCTCATAAAAGACTGTAATTTGGCTGCCTTGCTCAATCATCAAATTATCTTTAATTCTTATGTCATCAACCTTAACGTCTTTGTTTCTTAACAGTTTACACACATAATTGTATGAAAAACCCCTCTTGCAAAGAATGTTTGCAAGTTTATCTTGCCTATCATTTATAAAACTTAACTTTTCCATAAAAATATTTTAGCACATTTTGCTGGGTTTTGTACATAATTTTCATAAATTTTTAACTTATTTAATAAAATACAGCAGGAGAATATTATGAACGAAATTATCACAATAGAAAATTCATCAAACATTTCTATCAAAGGAGCAACAAAAGTTGCATCTTCCACAAGCACGCAAGCAATAGTCGAAACTTCTGAGAACACTCTTGTTATATCTGGTCAAAACCTAGAAGTGCGTAAACTTGACCTTGAAAATGGTGAAGTAGTATTCTTAGGCAAGATAACAAACATCAAATTTGCACCTATTGGCAACAGCAAAACTCCATTTTTAAAAAGACTTTTTAAATAAATAGTCCCTGTGCTGGGCAATAGTCTTGCCAGTTCCGTGACAAACTTGCAACTGCGATTGATAAAAAATAAAAGGATGCTATGCTATATCCAACATTAAATCAGCCTTATGTTTTTATAATGATATTTTTGACTGGACTTGCTTGCGGTTTATTTTTTGACGCTTCTAATTTTTTAGCACAACTTTTCAACAAAAATAAAATTATTACGCAAATTTTATACACTATTTCGACATTTTTAAGCATATTTACGCTGTTTTTTGTAAATTTAGATGTAAACTTTGGGCAATTTAGAATTTTTATTGTTTTAACATTTTTATTCTCTTTCTTAATAGAACGTTGGACTATTGGCAATTTTTTAAACAAATTATTTATTAAAAGCAAGAAGCAATTTAATATTAAACTGCCATGTTTTAAACTTAAAAAGCATCGTAAAACTCATTCAAAACAAGAGGATGATAAAAATAATTAAAACTTTTTTAAAAATTTTTACATTTTTTATTGACAAATGTTTTATAATTTGATATTATAGCATTGCAATTATATTGCAAAAGCAACAATCCCCTATAGCTCAGTCGGTAGAGCACGGGGCTGTGCGCCAAGGACTGCCAAGTCCTGCGTATGGAGCGTTAGCGTAATTAAACCGAGGCTCGGTTAATCAGCCGAGTGCAAAAATTTTATATTCCCCTATAGCTCAGTCGGTAGAGCACTCGGCTGTTAACCGAGTTGTCGTAGGTTCGAGTCCTACTGGGGGAGCCAGACAAGATTGTAAGGTAATTACAATCTTTTTTTGTTAAAGTTAACTGCCGGAGGCTGTGCGCCAAGGACTGCCAAGTCCTGCGTATGGAGCGAAGCGGAATTAAACCGAGTTGTCGTAGGTTCGAGTCCTACTGGGGGAGCCATAAAATAAGAACCTGTTTATAACTGGTTCTTTTTTATTTACTTTTTAAGCGAACCTGTGAACAACCAAAAAGCACACCCCCTGCCCTGTCCGCTTTTTATTTGTTCGCATCCGTTCGAGTCCTACTGGGGGAGCCACATGATTAAAGCAGCGGCCAGGCTGCTTCTTTTTTATTTTGCTTCAAATCAATTGCTTTTTTCAAAAAGTTATTGTACAATGTGAATATGAAAGACAAAATTTGGAAAATTTTAGGTTGGATTTTATTGATAGCTTTATTTGTAACTGTTATTGTTACAAGCATTATTATATCCAATAAAAAGAAAGCAACAGAAGATATTCCAGATATAGAACAAGCATGCATAGTATATCAAATAAATTAAAACATAGTGTTGACAATGCTATGTTTTTTTGATATAATCAAAAAGTCGATTTTATTTTGAGTTAATTATATTAATTTTTATAAAATATTGCATTGTTTTCACTTTTTGCTTGACAACCCCCCCGCAATATAATAGGTCAGATGGAGGTTATTCTTATGAAAAAAGAAAAAATTGAAAAGCCAAAAAAGGTGAAAAAGCCGAGCATTGTTCCATACTTAAAAAAATACAGAGGCATTATTTTCTTATATATATTGATTTATTTAATTGGCTGTGCTGTTGACATTTTTTTAACTATTATTTTCGCCCATTCTATTGAACTTATCACTGAAGGTGCTTTTAGAAGTGCAATCATTGCGTTTGCAATTCTTATAGGCATCACCGTTGCGGAAAAAGGCCTTTGGTATTCTGTCAATTTGATATATTATAAATACTCAAACAAAATTATGTCTGAACTTAATCTTGATCTTGCTAAGCAAGCATTTAAATTAAATTCCAAATCGTATAGCGATCACGATACAGGCACATTTGTGCAACGCATTGTTGAAGATCCTGCCCGCATAATTGACAACCTTTCAAATTTAATTGATACGATTATGTCAATTGCAACATCTCTTGTAATGTTTATATATATCGCTACTCTTAACATTTGGGTTTCTCTTGCTTTCTTGGTTATTGTTGTTATCGGTTTCTTAATTGAATATTACAGAATGAAATTTCGCAGAAAGCACCGTTCAATTGTTCGCAAGAAAAATGACAAGATTCATTCTCTTACAACTGAGATAGTTCGAAGCGAAAAAGACATAAAATCGCTTGGCCTTGAACAGCAACTTAGCACAGTGTCTAAAGAAAACTATGAAGATTATAGAAAATCAAGATACAAAATGGATATTGCGAATCATAGTTTTTGGGCTACAACAAACTTTGTTGTTAATATAGGCACTCTATTAGTCTTGCTTTTAGGCATATTCCTTATGGATAAAGCAACAATAAGCCTTGCAACATTTATGATTATTTATTCAAACAGAGGCTCGCTTTGGGATCTTATTCATGGAGCTGGTCAAATTGCAAATACAATTATTGACATAAAAGTTTCACATGGCAGAATGTTTTCACTGTTTGACGAAAAAGAATTTATCACTGAAAAATTTGGCGACAAAAATCTTGAAAATGTTATTGGAGAAATTGAGTTCAAAAATGTTTCCTATACTTATAAAGAATATGAATACATAAATCCATATGAGCAGAAGAATAACAGCGGGGAGGGGAATTCAAACACAAATTCATCTGACACAGCCAAAACTAAAAAGCCAAAAAAGAAAAAGGGATGGTTTTCTTATGAGCCTAAGCTTGTTTCAGAAAATAAAATTTTTGAAAATTTGAACTTTAAGGTCACACCTAACACTACTGTTGCCTTTGTGGGAAAAAGCGGAAGCGGAAAATCTACGATTTTAAACTTAATGTCAAAAATGTTTGAAGTTGACGGCGGTGAAGTGTTAATCGACGGCCATAACATCAACGACTTAAACAAAGATACTTTAAGACGAACCATTTCGCTGGTCAATCAATTTCCTTACATTTTTGACATGACAATTGAAGAGAATTTGAAACTTGCAAAAGCGGATGCTACGCAAGAAGAACTTGAAAAGGCAATTGCAAAAGCCTCGCTTTCAGAATTTGTTGAAAGTTTGCCTAAAAAACTGGAAACCAAAGTTGGCGAAAGCGGAATAAAGCTTTCAGGTGGTCAAAAGCAACGTCTTGCCATTGCAAGAGCATTGCTCCGAAACTCACCTATCATCATATTTGACGAAAGCACAAGTTCTTTGGACAACTTTGCTCAAGAAGAGGTTAAGAAAAGTATTGACGGACTTAAAGGCAAAAGCACAATTGTTATTGTTGCACACAGACTTTCAACAATCAAAAATGTGGATAAAATATTTTTCTTGGATAACGGCTTGATTGTTGACGCAGGCACATTTGATGAACTTTTTGAGCGTAATGAAAAATTCAAATCTATGTTCTTAGCAGAAAATATTTAATAATAGCGAATAAAAAAACGGCTGTTACAGTCGTTTTTTTATTTTTTAAGTTCTTCAAATGTTATTTTTGCGTTCATAAGAGCATAAGCGCGATATTGTTTTCTTTTGATTTGCGGACGTTGCAAAAAGAATAGGTCAACAGCTTCCCACAAGAAAACCCAACCTGCAATAGAAATCATTTCAAGTATCATATCATAAGTAAAAAACAAAGACAGCACAATAACTACTGCAAACCATACAAAACCTGCAAGCATAAGCATTAGCGTTGCCAACAAATTGGTCTTTAACTTTACTTGCAATTCCAAAAATGTATTTTCATAATAATTTTTTATCCCCTTAGAGAAAACCTCTTTTTCTTTATCATCAATCACATTGCTTTTGATAACAAGCGACAAATCTTTTCTATGATGTACTGGTCTAATCGAATGTTCCAAAAAGCCAGCAGTTTCACTGCTTATCAAAACATCGTTATCCTCGCCATAAGGCGACAAAAATCCGCTGTCGTCCAGCACGTTAACATTGACAACTGCTCTGCCCTCTTCATCATAAATCTGCCTTTCTTCTTTGGCAAGTTCCTTTTCTTTATCCTTTAACTGTTTTCTTAAAATCATATTTTCTCCTTGCAGTTATTTTAGCATAATAAAAACAAAATGTTAAACAAAAAAAGCGCTGATTGCGCTTTTTTTATATTAAGTTTTATTTATCAGACGGTCGCCAAGCGTTACGCTTGTGGAGCAGCTTCAAGTGTAAAGGCTTCTTGGTCCACAATAAATTTATACTTGACAGATGTTTCACTATTCCAATTGATTGTTAATGTAAAATCAGTGCTTTGCTCTGAAATTGATTTGATAAGCGTAAATGAATTTTCATTGCCATTATCAAATGGATTTAAGCTGTTATTATTCATAATATATGATGGATTTTCAACTTTCACATCTTTATCAGGTTTTACTGTGATGGCAACATAATGTTTTGTATCATAATCGCCATAATAAAGTGCCTTTCCTGTATTATCGTCATACTTTACTGTGCCTGTAAGTTTCCAAACTCCGTTAAAACCCTCTTGATCAGCTTGCTTTTCCCACATGGAAGCGGCTACTGAATATGAATTATTTTCATAAGTTCCGCTGTATTGACCAAAGGTTACAAGTTCGTTTTTTCCACAGCCTGCAAAACCAACAGCTGTTAAAGCACAAATTCCAAGCGTTCCGATTTTTGTTAAAGTTTTAATTTTCATTATTCCCTCCCGCTGTTATTGTGTGCAGGAATTAGAAAATTATTCAATTTATATTTTAACTTTAAACAATTATATCACTTTCTTCATCTAAACTGCCCATTGCCAACGCTTGATTTTTATAACGCTTGTCCTCAGTGATTTCTTCACCAAACCAAGCTGGAACTTCAAAGGCTTTTGCCTCTTTAACGCTTGCAAATTCCACTTCGACAGTTTTTAAGCCATTGACAGGTGACTTATATATATCAATCTCAGCGTTTTTGGCGCTTCCAAGCGAATAAACATGTCTAGTCTTTAAAATGAGACTGCCTACCGTTTGTTTTAAAAGTTCATCAAACACGACCTTATCAATGTTTTGCTCATATTCCTTACGTTCAAGCCCAGAGCCTGCCTTGATTGTGTGGACAAATTTATTATCATCAATACTTCGCACACGTTCCTCAACATCACCTGTTCTTAAATAGCCTTGAATAACCTCATGTTTTTTGCACTTTTTAATATCCTTTGGCATCTCTTTAACCAAAAACTTACGTTCAATTTCCGCGCTGTTTTGTTTTTTGCTTTCTTTTTCAACTTTTCTTAGTTTTTCCATAAGGTCGCATGTAATTATTTGCATACACGGATCAGTTGATTTTAATTCTTGCATATCCACTTCCATATCTTTCAAGAGTCTATGCATATCATGTGCGTCTTTGTCGGCTTCTTCCTCGGTCTGATATCTTCCTAATTTAACATATGGATGATTGCGCCAAATAAAGTAATTCATATTGTCAAAGAACTTTGCGCAATCCTTAACAACTGCAATTATCGCCTCTTGGCTTACTGTTTCCTTACCGTTCTCCAAAAGCCTCATATTGTAAAATGGACTAAAATAGAGAGGGCTGTCACATATAAGCACCTGAACATCTCCTCTTGTTATTCTCATATTATATTCTTGATTTGCCAAAAGATAAAGTTGGTCGTCTATCGCCATTTGATTTTTTTCATAAACCTTTTGCTTTGCAAACTCGTTTATATATTCGCAGTTTACCCCCATTTTTTTGAGCGACGTTGCAAGCTCCAAGGCAATTGTGCTTTTGCCGCTTCCTGCCCCACCTAATAAGTTAATTACAATTTGTTTCATAATTTTTCTCCTTTTTTGCCAATGGCACTTTTATTTGTTGCTTTTGTCATGAGTCAACAATTATTTCTGGTTTGTGTAACTTTTACACATCACGCCTCCTTTTTAAAAGTGGCAATGCCACTTTATGTGTTAACAGCATTTTTTAAAGCATATTTAACTTCTTTGGCTGTTTAGCAAATTTATACAATTTTGCTGGTTTGCCTTGTCCCTCTTGAACCTTGCCTGTATCTTCAATGATATTGAGTGCAAGCAGGCGTTTTCGGAAGTTGCGTCGATCAATTGTTTTGTTCAAAATGCCCTCATAAGCCTTATGAACTTCTGGCAAAGTGAAAGTGTCTGGAAATAGGTCCTTTAAGATTGTGCTATCAAAAATCTGTTCTTTAAGATAGTCAATAGCTTTTTCAAGAATTTCCCTGTGGTCATAGCCAAACTCTGGAACGCGGTCAATTTGAAACCAATCGGCATCCTGAGTTTTTGCTGTTTCTTTCAAAAACTTGGCTTTTTTACAGTCAATCAGTCCAATATGAGCAATCGCAATCATTCTCATAACTGGGCTTCGGTCTGGTCGAGAGAATACCTCAAACATTTTATATTTCAAGTTCTTCATTCCAGTCTTTTCAAAAATCTCTCTATCCATTGCCGTTTTGACGTCTTCATTGTTATAGCACGCTCCGCCAATCATAATCCACTTGTCTTTGTATGGTTGATTTTTACGCTTGATAAGAAGCACTTTAAACTTGCCCTCTTCCACTGTGAACAAAGCAAGCACAACATGAATTCCCTGATTTTTGTAAAGCGGATTATTCTTTTCCATAACATCTCCCTTTTGAAAGCTTCAACCCTATTATATGCGTAAAAAATACACAAGTCAAGCGTTTTTAAGTATTTTTTCAAAATAAATCAAAATATTTTTTCTTTGCCAAACTTTCTTGATTAGTAAAACAGTCTATGATGCGCCAAGGCGTATACAAGGTTCAAATGAAGTCAGATTTTGTGTATTTTTACAATATTATACATGTTTCGACATAATTCGCGCGTTTTTTCTTACTATTGTAAGAAATGTAAATAATCTCTTACAAATGTGAGAAAATATAGACATGAAAAATCCATCAAATTCATTTGGAAAAAGGTTAAAAGAATTAAGGCTTGAAAAAGGTTTGGGACAAGTGGAACTTGCAAACAAAATCAATGTTAGCAAATCTATTATCAGTTTATGGGAGAATGGTTTGCGTGAGCCAACTCTTTCTTATCTTAAACTGCTTGCAAGGTTTTTTGAAACAACCATTGACGACCTGACAGGCGATGACAATTTTTAAGCTTTTAGATTACATAATGCTTTATATTGAGAGATAAATTTATCTCTCACTCTTTATTATTCTATTTTCATATATCAGACACATAGTTAAAAATTTTAGCGAAAAGTTTATATGGCAAATCAAACATTCTGGTCAAATCTTGACAAACTTTGTTGACAGCAAATAAATATAATGATAAAATAGTTATATATATTATAGAATCATTTATCCTATAATATTTTTTTAAAAGGAGAAACACAAATGGAGAAAAATACTAAGCCTAAAGTTGGGACAAAGCCTAGTTCTGCAACTTCTGCAAAACCTAAAACAACCTCTGCAAAAGCAACATCATCCACAACTGCAAAGGCTTCTGCTTCAAAAAGTTCACCAAACACTAAAACTACGGTAGCAAAACCTGCAACCTCAACAAAGGCTACGCCTGCAAAGCCAAGCAACAACAAAGCAAGTTCAGCAAGCGCTGTTGCAAGCAAATCCACACCTGCAAACACAAGCACTGCAAGCAAGCAGGCTCAAACAAAAGCCGTGACTTCTGGCAAAGCGGTTGCACCTGCTCAAAAATCCGCCACCCAGAGTTCAAGCAAAAGCACAACTCAAAAAGCGGACAGCAAACAAAGCGCTAAGAAAGATAAAAAGGAAAGAACTTTTTTAAACACAAAAGAGAAAAAGCAAAACGCAGCAGTTTTGACGCTTGCAATAACTTTTATCATTGTTGCACTTGTTGGAATTGTGCTGAGCGCTGTAAATTTCAAGAAACATGGTGACGGCGGAGATGAACTTAATCCTGGCGGAATAGTTATACCTGTTCCTGACAGAGGACAATATAATGTAAGCACTGGCTTAAAGCCAACTGACCCTTATGAAAGCGTAAGTCTTGGAAAAGAAACTTTCTATGATAATGACGACATATTAGATTATAGTTATGATATCTTTGACACAAAATCTACAACAATGGTTGGTTATTCAGGACGAGTAATCGGCGAAGTTGAAAGAAACGTTCCAAACAACACAAGAGATGAGGGACTTGGAGTTTATCCAAAATATGCCTATACTCTTTCAACAGTTATCGGAAGTGGAAAAGACCAAGTTGCCGCAAGAAACGCATTAATTGCTGAATCAAATTATTTTTGTGCGACAGGCACTCACAACAATTCAGGCAATGGCGGAAGTTATGTGTGGATGGATCAAGACGGTTATCTTTATAAAGGAACAACCGCTTTGCCACAACCTGCTCTTGACAGAAATGACAAACACAGACGCCTTTATAAACACACAGCGTCAATTGGCATGTATATGGGCGATGTTGCTGACGACGAGCCTGGAATTATCAAAGAGGTTACTCTTCGTCCTCGTGGATACAACAGTTATTCAGTTACTGGTGTTTACGCCCCTGCTGGCGAAATTATCAAAATTCAACTCAGCGAAGAAGACATGAATGCCACTGGCGGAATCACAGTTCATATCGGTCAAGCATTGTATAATGGTCAAGCAAACAACATTTGGACTGAAAAAGGTCAAATGCAACGTTTCCCTGTTATATTAAACACAATGAATGTTAACAAAAACACTGCAACTTTAGAAAACGGTGTTTACACAGCTTATGTTGGCTCATTTGTTGGCGGACCACTTTATATCAGAAACACAAGAGCAACTTTCACTGCAACAATCTCTGGCGGAGTTGCTTACTCTCACTTTATTTTAGGTAGCACAACCAAAGAAGAGTTCGAGGCATACAAAAATTCTTCTGCCCCTTACTTTGACCTTGAAGTTTGGAATTATGGCGTACTTCATTCTGGCCCAAAAACTTGCGTACGCAACTTCTCTTATGAAGATCTTTACAAAGCAGCTGTGCTTTGGGAAAAGGTTTCAAGCGTGACAACAACTGGAAGCAGTCAAGGCGTTGTATTCTTGTATGATCCTTTTGTTGCGGCTGGGGCAGCGGTTGCTTTCCCTGGAAGAAGTTCTGTTAACTGCCCTACTGGCTGGATGACAAACGCACTTAACTATAACGGACTTGTAACTTCTGGTGGTTGGGGAAACTTCCATGAATATCATCACAATTTCCAAGGCTATGGCGTTGGCAATGGTGGAGAAGTTACAAACAACGGCATGAACCTTGTGTCTTATGCACTCTTCACTAAGATTTCCTCTGCAAGAGGCATTTCTAACTATGGCTCGCAAGGGCTTGGCGGCTGGAATAGTTACACAAGCGCTACTTGGGCTTTAAATGAAGTTTTAAAAATCCCAAAAGGTGGAACTCCAAGCAATGGCAAACAAGGTTTAACATTGTATGCAACATTGCTTCACAACTTTGGAGCGGATAATTATATCCAATCAAAAGTTAGACAACAAAGCAAATCTTATGGTCAGTCTTACTCAGGCTATTTAAGAGCTTGGCAAGACATAACTCATAATGATATGACATACTTCTTTAAAGATATTTTGCAAGGTATTGACCAAGCAAATGCTGATAAATGGCAAGCAGAGGCTGTTGGTTATCCAATGTTTGTTCCAGTTTCATCAATTTATCAAACTGGCAGAAGCTATATGTATGACGGCAAAAAGAAATATTTCCAAACAATGCAGCCTTATGTTATTCCTTATGGTCAAGACTTTGTAATCGACCTCACAAAATATACTGTTAACCCTGGCGGTCAATATCAAAGTGGTAGCGTTGTGCTTCCAGAGGGATTTAGCTATACAATCAAAAATATCACTCAGCCTACAAGCGGGACTGTTGAAACTATTGACGGTTATCACTTCAAATTTAAGCCTGGCAATCAAGCAATGTCTGGCGAGATTAAAGTAACGCTGGCAATCACAAAAGATGACCATGCGTTTGATGTAGCAGATATAGATCTTGTTCTTCAATTTGAACAATCTCATGAAACAAACAAGATGACTCTTGAAAGAACAACCTACACTTACACTGCGGAAACAATGTATTCAGACGCAGTAGAAGCTTATGAAAGCAATTATCAAGGCTATGAAAATGTTGTAAGTGCTGACCACTCAAATCCAACCCAAAATTGCAACACTGATATTTGGCTTTATCCAAACACAGATCAAATGCATGAACAACATCCAAATGCACCTGAATCTCACTTTGTTCATGACAATCAGGTAATTGAACTTAAAGGAAAGCTTTACTTTAACGAAGCTGGCAAGCATAGAATATACTTGCGCGGAAGAAAAAATTGTGCAGTTTATTATTCAACTGATAATGGAGCAACTTATCAACTTGGCGCAAAAGTTACAAATGGCAGTGGCAGCGCATTCTATCCAAGCAATGCCGAAACTTATTTTGATGTAACAATCGAAGAGGGAGGCGGCTGGATATATTATAAGTCTATTTTGATTGTTCAATCAACTCCAGTTGTAAGCTATATCGGGCTTGGCACAACAAAATGGATAGAGCCAATGTTTACAATTGTAAACAAATATTATGACAAAGACGGCAATGAAGTTAGCGAAGAAGAGGCTGTAAGAACAGAAACTCACTATTATGACTATCAGGGCAACGAAGTTACTGAAGAAGAAGCAAACAATGCAGAGCTTATTCCTCCAGCAGCAAATGCAAGACCTGCTTATGTGAACGCTTACAGAAATGATTATGAATTTCCTGAAAACAGCGGTTTTGTAACAGATTATTTCTACACAAGAAAATATTCTTACACTTACAGTGAGCCTGAAAAAGTTTTAACCCCAACTCAAACTTGCATTAGCTCTAATTATCAACCTTGGGACAGCTCCGACACACACAAAATTGAAAACTTGTTTGATAATGATGATTCAACATTTATTCACAGCAATAGAAATGTTATATCAGAAACAAATCCTTTTGAAGTGACTGTCAACTTATCCCAAGCTATAACTGCAAACAGACTGACTTTCTTTGGTTCAAGCGTAAGCAGCAATTATGCAACTTATATGCCAAAAGATTACAAAATTTGGGTTAGCTCAAATGGCTCTGACTGGACACTTGTTTGCGAAAAAACAAATGCTCCATACAGCAATCTTAAGTCTGTAGCTAATTTTGATAGTTATCACACCTTTAATTATTATAAAGTGAAAGTAACTTCAACTCATGCTCGAAACAACTTAGGATATATCTGCTTAAACAAAATTGAGCTTGCTTCCATTTTCTCATTAACTAATGGCAATCAAATCACTCCTGACAACGAAATGTTCACATATTCTGGCACTTGGACAGGCAAACAAACTCAATCATCTTTCGGACATATTTATGTCGGAAATAGCGGTGCTACAATGTCATTCACTTTCACTGGAACAAGACTTGCACTTCTTTCTTCTTCATCTTATGGAAGAAACTTTGAAGTAACAATTGACGGCAGAGTTGTAAACTCAATTGAACTGAAACAGGATAATAATCCATTCAGCGCGTCATATATTTCAAGTGAACTTACAAGTGGCACTCATAATGTAACAGTCAAATGTTTAGGGACTGCAAACATAGACTCGGTTGTCATTTATTAACAAAAAAGCTAACAAATTTGTTAGCTTTTTTCTGTTTATGGTGCGCCCACCAAGACTCGAACTCGGGATAAACGTTCCGAAGACGTTTGTGATATCCACTTCACTATGGGCGCATAAATATTTCTTTATCATTATATCAAAAATTCAAGCAAAGTCAAATAAAGTTTTTCAAAATGTTCAACTTTTTAAAATTTCGACAGTATTCGCTGCCCTTGCGTAATTTTGATTTAATTTATTGTAGATTTTTTGTATTTTTCGTTAATTTATTTTGATTTTTTGTCGATTTGGTGGTATATTAATTATAGAATTATATTTTTGGAGGTTTTATGGCTGATAAAGACAAAAAAATGAGCAAATTTACAAAAACTCTGATTATGATGGCTCTATTTGCTGTGCTTGGCTATGGAATTGGTATTGCAATTGCTTATTTTTCAAACGGTCAACAGTTTTCAACCGATTTGCTCACAAACACAATTGCTCTGGTTCTCTTAGCAATCGGTGCATTGGGCGGTTTTGCTCTTGGACTTTCTATGAAAGGCAACAAAAAAGACAAAAACAAAAACACTGGCGAAACTGCTCTTGGTGAAAAAGTTGAAATTCAACACGATTCAAGATTTATGACTGAAGACGACCTTAAAAACAACAAAGACCCAAGCGTTATTTACACAACTTGGGACAGATTGCCAGAACAGAAAAAAACAGGCTTCCCTTTTAGATACAAAGTTAAAGGCGGAAAGTTTGAAATCAACATGAAGAATGAAACTCATGCACTTGTTATTGGTACAACTGGCACTGGTAAAAGCCAGCTCTTGGTGCACCCATCAATTCGTATTTTGGCTCACTCGGCAGAAAAGCCAAGTTTGGTTATGACTGACCCTAAGGGTGAGCTTTATGAAGCACACTATAACATGCTTAAAGAAGAGGGTTATGATGTGCAAGTGCTTAACCTTGACAATCCTTACATGTCATCACGTTGGAACCCAATGGAAATCGCTTGGAATATTTATGAACGCGCTGGCAACCTTGCCAAAGAGGTCAAAAAGATTTCAGGCTGTACTCCAAGAGATGCTGGCTACAAAACTTTTACAACAGAAGAACTTGGCGGAAAAACTTATGGCGACACTTGGTACGGCTTTGATGGCAAGGCATATCCTGATAATGAAATTTTAAAGGAAGAACTTCTTGCAATCAAAACTCAGCTTGAAGATGAAGCCAAAGCAACACTTCGCAATATTGCAATTGCGCTTATTCCAGTTCCACCTGATGCAAAAGACCCCATGTGGCTTAGAGGTTCACAAGACTTCCTTGTCGGCATAATGCAAGCTATGCTTGAAGATAGCCGTGACCCACGTCTTGGCATGACAAAAGACAAATTCAATTTCTATAACCTTTACAAAATCGCAATGAAGCGTGATGGTGGAGATAATCAACTTAGCACTGTTACTCATTATAGTGAGGGACGTGACCCTTTACACTCTGCTGTTCATGACCTTATGGGAACGATTTGCGGAACAAGTCCGCTTACTCAAAAATCTTTCTTAGGAACATTAGGCTCAAGCTTAGGCCTTTTCAGTGACGAGGGTATTCTTTATCTTACAAGTGCAACTGATATTGATTTTACAAAAATGGCAGACCGACCAACCGCTTTCTTTATTCGCTCCCCTGACCATAAGCCAGAGCGTCACCCTCTTACAATATTGTGTATCTCTCAACTTTACAAAGTTTTGGTTGACGTTGCAAACAGAACAGTTGATGAAAAAGGCAATACTGGTGCTTTAAAGAGAACTGTTTACTATATTCTTGACGAGTTAGGCAATATGCCAGCCATTGAAAATTTTGGAACTATGATTACTGTATCACGTTCACGTAAAATTTTCTTTGAAATTATCTTACAATCTTACAAACAGCTTGATATCAAATATGGTCCAGATGAAGCCGCAAACATTCGAGGTAACTTCCAAATGGAACTTTTCCTCGGCTCAGAAGATGCCACAACAATTCAAGCTTTCTCAGATGCCTGCGGTGAAGTTACTGTATTTACTAAAGAGGAAAGCACTTCAGAGCAAAGCAAGGGTGATAATGGCGTTACAACCAACAAGAGTACTCAAAGAACTCGCCGTCCACTTATTGACAAGGCTGAACTTAGAACACTTGAGAAATTTACAGTTATTGCAAAACTTTTCAGACAACCAATTTTGAAAGAAGTTATGACAATTTTTGCTCTTAACGATAATCTTAAAAAGTGTCCTGCTCAACAACCTCCTGCACTTGCAAAGCGTCTTGATGTTGAGAAGATTCACTATGACATTGAAGCGCGTAACAGGATTGTGCTTAAACCATCTTCTCCATTTGATTTCTAGCACACTTGGGTTGCGTCACTGTCTTATTGCTTTATCTGCATAACAACTTTATAGTTCATAACTAGTCTAAGCACTGGGCAACTATTAGCAAGCAGACTTAAAAACAAATTACACACGTTTTTATAAAACGATTAAAACAAAAGCCTTTATACAAGTCATTTGAGTTATAAAGGCTTTTTGTTTATATCTTTGCATTGTTTTTTATAGATTTTATCATACTTGACATTTTTTAAATAGATCAAAAACCTTGACAAAAATAATAAAAACTGATAGACTATCATTGTTTCAAAAATACGCGGATATGGCGGAATGGCAGACGCGCAGGCTTCAGGTGCCTGTGATAGCAATATCGTGTGAGTTCAACCCTCACTATCCGCACCAAATGAGAATAATTCGAATCAGATTATTTTGATACATTATTATAAAGGAGAGAAAGATGAAGTTTAATTTGTTCCAAAAAAGAAATAAAATTGACATAGAAAACGATAGAGATTTTATTCAAGATAAGGGATATGTGTTATCATATCTTAAATCAAAAGATGTGAACAATGCTTCTTATATTAAGTTTATAAAAAACAACAACTTTGGAATTTTAGCCAAAAATGTTTTCAATGCAAATAATGAAGAATATAGTTTGGAGTATTTCTTTTCTTGTTCTTCTGTAGAGGGAAAAGATATTATAAACGCTAATAAAAATATTCAATCACTCTTAATTGATAAAAATCTGCTTGGTATTGCAAAAGTTTTGGGTGATGATATTGTTTGTTTGGATATCAAAACTGGCGAAATTTATCTTTGGTTGATTGAAACCAATGATGGCGAGAAAATTCATATTGCCAAATCTTTTGATGAATTTATTAATATGATAAAGTTTATTTGATTTTAACTCTCAACCTCACATAGCCAACACCAACATTGACTTGCCAGCGGTTCGGATACATTATCACTTGTCGCACCAAATGAATATAAATCGAACTGTTTACTTGTAACAAGTGAACAGTTCATTTTTTATATCAGCGATAAATAGATGAACTTTCAGGCAATGGTCAAAATTTCTTAATTGTTTTTTTGTAAAAAGCCTTTATTTTTGATTTTAAATATGTTATAATTAGACGTTTTTTGGACAAAAAAGCTTAAAGAGGAAACATGAAAACAAATTACACAGCAATCAAACTTAACAACGAAATTGAATTGCAAGATTATTTAAAAACACAGATTTCAAAAGTAAATAAAATGGCAGAATGCAATATTTTGATTCACCAAATTAACAATTTTGATGATTTTAATAACCAAAATCATAAAGAAGTCGAAATGCGAAAAATGCACTCAATCATCAAAAGTGGTTTGCGTGTCAGTCAGTATGCAAGCATTTTTGGAACTATGAAACTGCTGGGCTCTTCAAAAGATAATATTGCAAACAAAATTGTAAATTATAAATTTTATAACAATCAAAGTTTTGTTAATTGTCTTTTTGCCATTCCAAAGTTTATAAAAATTGGAGAAAAAAGTTATGAATATTCCTCTTTCAATGGAAAATCCTCAGCAGATATCCCTACAGAGCTTGAAGCTGAATATAGAAAGCATGGAGGATTGCCAATGTTAAGACACGCAAAGTGTTGTTTGTTGGATGTAATAAAAGGTTTTGACGAATTGCCAAATTATTATTTACTTGGCACAATTTATAAAGAAAAAGACAACAGCTTTTATTACATCAATCCTCAAACTCACCTTTCAGAACTTCCAAAAGAATCTTATGCAAAATTTTGCCAAAAAATTGACGAAAAATTGCAAGCTGTTTTCAAAAGTTCTCAAACAAATGATATAAAACAAATTATTGTGAAATCTTATTTAAACGAAGAAGCAATGCGAGATCAAGAATTTCTGGATTTTGATTAAAAAAACTGTTGCTTAATTTTTGTTATATAATGTTTAAATTTTCAAAATTAAAAGAAATAATAAACTTAAATTTTTAAAACGCGCTATAATGTTGATAAGTTAAACTACAACAATGATATCTTAGCCCCAATATTGTCAAGTTTTATGTTTCAAAAATTTTAATAACAAGACAGGTCATATCGTCAACTGCATAGCCATTATTGCTTGCTAAGGCGCGTTCCAAAATTTTATCAGCAAACTCTTGTGGGTTTGCTGTTTTTATGCTTAACACAAAATCTTTAAGTTCGGCGTCGCTTGCAAAGGAATCACTCACTCCGTCACTGAAAAGAATTATCATATCTTTTTCATTAAGCACCGCTTTGTTTGTTGAGGCAACAGCCTCTTGCAACACTCCAACCGGCAAAGCTCCGCCCTCAACAGTAACGCATTCCTCTTCCTTTCTTATCAAGCTTAACGGACTGCCCATTTTGACAAAATCGGCAATCCCCTTTTTAAGGTCAACAACGCAAACATCAATAGTTGAAAACACATCGTCTTTTTCAAGATTTAACAATTTGTTGACGCTAGATAATATAATATCATTTTCGAACCCTGCTTTGTAGAAATTTTCTATCAAACTGATAGTTGTTTCACTTTTTTCGTTGGCTTTATCTCCGCTACCCATTCCGTCGCAAAGCGCAAACAAAAATCTGTCACTATCTAAGCGCAACACACTATGGCAATCGCCTGAAATGTTAGCGCCTCCTTTATTGCAACTGCTAAGCCCAAAAATACAGTCAAATCTAGGTGCGGTCGCAAGATTTATAGTGACAAGCCCTGCTTTGCCTGACGGATAATTTTCTATAACCGTCATCTTTCCGCCACAAATTTTGCCAACCACTTCGGGAATTTTTATACGCTGGCTGTCCTCATCTCGAACTATTAAAGAAGCAAGCGTTGTTCTATTGTTTTTCTCATAAACAACGGCGTCAGTACAAAGAATATTATTTATAGCAAGTTCGTCAATGATTTTATTCTCGCGAACTGTGTCAAATGATATATTTGCTTCAACATCTCCTGCCAAATTTTTGAGAATTTGGGACATTCCGCTCAACTGGTCTGAAATTAACATTTTTGAAGTGTCCACATTTGACACCAAACTTGAATAGCTTTTATACTGTCCTGACAAAGTGTTAATTTGGCTTATTAGGGAATTAACCTTATTGCAACGTGAACTTAAATAACTTGGAATATCTAAAAGTGTAATTTTCCCACGTTGCATGGCAATTGCAACCAGTTCCTCAAAAGTTTCTTGTGTGTCACGCGCAAATGTTCTATGGCAATGCCCTCTGTCTGGGCAGTTTTTGCAAACATCAGATTTAACTTCTTCATAAAGCAAAGTCTTTACTTCGTCTGGTGACAACTGCTTTTTGATAAGTCTTTTAAACACCTCATCCATATCACAAAAAACCTCAGACAGATTGCAAATATGTCTATGCAAAACTTCTCGCGAACGGTTAAGCAAGTTTTTACTGGCAAGCCTGTCATTGTTATATGCAAGCAGTGTTGCAATTGCGTTGTAGAAGCCTGTCGGAAGAAACAAAAATATTACACAGCCTACAAGCACAGCAACAATCTCTAAAATTGTGTACATGTAATATAAATTAAACACAAAGCCAATTAGCAGGTCAGTGGCAATAAGTGCCAAAAATGGCAATATTCTTTGTCTACATTTGAAAGCGGAAATTGCAAGAGCCCACAATATAAATGGCGCAATAAACACTGGATTTCCACTGCCCAGCATAGTTCCGAAACCTAAAAGGCCAGCCACTAAACAGGTTATGTTTGCTTTTGTTGTATAAGAAATTGTTAAAAGTAAAAAAGTTACAAAAGTTTTAAGAATGCTATATCCATAAATATCAAAACCTGCAAGACCATCACTGATTGCAAGCAAAATAACAGCTCCACAAATAAGTTCCAAACTTGTCAACTTGTAGGCAAAGCCCCTGATTAATATTGGCTCAAAAATATGAATGCAACAATACATAAACAGCACGCATGCTAACGCGCCTGCAACAATTACAAAAGGATTTATTCCGTTAAGTGCAGAAAATACTATTGTTGAGGTTTGAGCAAGCACGCAAAAAATACCAAGTTCCCATTTGCGAATGCGTTTTTTGCATAGCACATGAATGTAAAACGGCAAAGCTATGCAAACAATAGCGTTAAGCGCAATCATTATGCTTTCAAAAGAAAGGTGGCTTGCCATTGTAGCCAACAAAAAAGCAGGGCAAACCAGCCAAACCTTTTGCTCGCCCCAAATAAGCGCAAACATCAATCCTATTGAAAAGGGATATATTATTCCACTAATCGACGCATGCTCCACAACAAAAAACAGCAGAAAATAACCCACAAACAAAAAAAGATAAATCCACTTTCCTAACTTTTGCATATAAAACTCCTAGTTTGATTATAAAACAGTATGCAAAATTCACTATTATACATTCTTGTCACAATTTGTAGTAAACTGTTTAATTTGAAAGAATTTTAATAAGCCATATTTTCAGTTGAAGATTTTATCTCAATATGTTAAAATAATTGCATGAAATGTTTTGACTGCCCAAGAGAATGCGGAGTTGACAGAACTGAAAAGCTTGGCTTCTGCCGAGAACAAAGCAATATTCGCATTTCCAAAATTATAGAGAATTTTATGTGGGAAGAGCCTTGTATAACTGGTGAGAAAGGTGTGCTTGCCATATTCTTTTCTGGCTGTAATCTTAGGTGCAAGTTTTGCCAAAACTATGAAATTTCGCACATTGGCAAAGGCGAAAGTTACACTCCAAAAGAGTTTAAAGACTTGCTACTTTCCTATGACTTAACAAAATTTTCTGCAATCGACCTTATCACGCCGTCGCAATTTTCAAGCCAAATTTATGAGGCATTGAAAGATATAAACTTGCCAATCCCAATTGTCTGGAACAGTAACGGCTATGAAAAAGTTGAAACAATAAACAAAGTCAGTCAAGTTGTCGACGTTTTTCTTGTAGACTTTAAATATTATGACAGCAAACTGTCAGAGGAGCTTTCTTGTGCAAAAGACTATTTTGCAATTGCCAGTCAAGCGATAACGCAAATGAGCCTGCTTAAAGAGAATATTTTTGAAAAGGATTTGCTTAAACAAGGAGTTCTCATCAGGCATTTGGTTATCCCTGGTCACAGCAATGACAGCTGTAAAGTTTTGGATTTTATAAAGCAAAATATAAAAAGTCCTATTATTGCATTGATGAGCCAATTTACGCCAATTCCGCAAAGCCCTATTCAAAGAAAACTTTTGCCTTTAGAATTCAAGGCTGTGTGTGCTCATGCAAAGAAACTAGGGCTTGACAGGGGCTATTTTCAAGAACTTTCATCATCTTCTAAAGATTTTATCCCAAAGTTTTAAAAAAATGTTTGACTTTTTTAAATTAAGTTGATATTCTTATTATATGAAAATAACTGACGTTTCTGCAAAATATAAAAAATATATGAAAGCAAGACTTTCAACAATCCGAATTGCAGGGATTGCTATCTCTTTGGTGCTTGCTGTTATGATGATTATGCCATATCTTGGACTGCCAATCAATCGCTTGGTCAATGGCATAACTTTGACATATCTTTCAGGCTTTTTATTCACTCACAATTCACGCTATCAAGAGCTTTGCCACAATAAGGGCTGGGCGCGTGCAAACAGAGTGTTGGCATTCTTGATGTATATGGCAACAATTGCCTTGCTTATTCTTTTTATATTAACTGAATATGTTGGCATACAATTATAACTTATAAAAAACAAAAGCACCAATAATATTGGTGCTTTTATATTATAACAATAGTTATTCCAGGGTTACTTTTATTTAAATCCTCATCAAGAGCAATGCTTTTGTCTCGACCAAGTGCAAACATTGTTTTTTCATCAAACATGTTCCATTTGTCTCCCCCAAAATAGTCTGTTATTTTATTTTGTTTTTTCAAGGTTGCAAGTCTTTTTCTTAACTGCAACAAAATAGCACCGCCCTTGCCATGAGAGCCATAGCCATGCAAAATTTTGAGAACAGAAACATTCTCTTTTACAGCATTTTCTATTTCAATCTCAACAACAGCCAGTGCATAATCCACAGTGGGATTGTTTTCTTTCAGATTAATAAATTTCAACATAGTTACATAATAGCTTAATTTGAAAACTTTTGCAACTTAAATTAAAATATTTTAACCCTCCATCAACATTTTGTCTGCAATCAAAGCAATAAGCTCGCCATTTGTAGGCTTTTCATTGCTGTTATAGATTTTTAAGCCAAACAATGCATTGATGTTTTCAATTTTGCCTCTGTTCCAAGCCACTTCAATAGCATGGCGCATTCCGCGCTCCACCTTGCTTGAACTTGTTTCAAAACGCTCTGCAATGGTTGGATAAAGCTTTTTAGTGATTGACCCGATAATATCAGGTTCTTCAACAGCAAGTTTGACAGCCTCTCTCAAAAACTGATAACCCTTGATGTTTGCAGGAATTCCAATGCTGATAAAGATATTAGAAATCTTTTCGTCAAGCCCACGATCCACAGAATGCTCGGCCGAAGAAGAAACAATATCTTTAATTCTCGCCTCTATATTTTCAGGTGAAATAGGCTTGATCATAAAATAGCTTGCCCCGTCTTTCATTGCTTTTGAAACAAAACCGCTGTGAGATAAATGAGAAACAAAGATAACTTTTGGCAAATTGTTCCCCATTTGTTTTTTAAGATTATCAAGCACCATAAATCCGTCCATTTCTGGCAACATAACTTCCATGATAAGAAAGTCTGGTTTGAGTTGTAGAACTTCTTTTACAACTTGATTTCCATTTTTTGCAGAGCCCACAACGCTAAACTTTGAACTATTAGAAAAATAGTCCACAATGTTTTTGCATTCCTCTGCGTCAGCAACATAAATTTTCATAGTGTTTTCCTTTTCCATTTTTACGCTCCTTTTTTCTTTGAACTAGAAATATAATACCACTATATTAAAAAAAATTAAATTAATATAGCTGCTATAAAAATTCGAATTTTGTTGCTTTTTGTCACATTTTGTTGAATGCTATAAAATTTTGAAATTTCGACATCTTTTTAATCCAAAAAACTCTTTTTAAGTCTATAAATCAATGATTTTCGAATATTGTGATTTTTATTGTAGTTTGTCCACTTTTTACTGCAAAATCTTGTCTTTTTGTTGTGCTATTTCTCTTTCTTTTCTTTGAAGTTTTGACAAATCCGTGACTGATATTCTATCAAGGCGATATTGGATGACAGTGTAGATAAAAACTGTCTTATTGTGCAAAGGTCGCTCAGATTAAATTTATGCGCCAAGCACAATGCCAAAGAAGATGCAAGTGCAACAAGCTCCTCAGCTTCCATTTCAAGTTTGCTTTCTTTTTCCATAACATTATTTATGCAAAAAGTGGTGAAACATTGAATTTTTATTTGATTTATTGCAAATTTTCGCTATAATATAAAAAAGGAGAAACCCTATGTTAGTGTTTTTATCAGGCATTTCAGCCTCTGGCAAGGGAACTGTTATTGCTGAACTTGCCAAACAATTGCCAAATCTGCAATTTTTTAAATCGGCAACAACGCGTCCACGCAGAGAAAATGAGGATGCATATATTTATCTTACTCAAGAGGAATTTGACCAAAAAGTTCAAAACGACGAGTTCTTTGAAACCGAGCCAGTTCATGGATTTTATTATGGAGTTTTAAATCAATCATTGGATATGATTATAGCCCAGCCAGATAAAATCTTTATCAAAGACATTGATGTGCACGGCATGGAACGCATTGTGAAATTTTTGAAAGGCAAAGCAAAAGTAATTACAATCTTTTTGGATGCGCCTGACAATGTTTTATATGACAGACTGATTAAACGCGGCGAAAGCCCTGAACGTGCCACAATCAGACTGCAACGTGGGCAACTTGAACGCTCATACAAAGACAAATATAACCACGTGATTGAAAATATTGATTTAGACAAAACGGTAAACTTGATAAAAGAGATTATATTAAAATCAATGTAAGTATAATAAAAAATCTTATGTGATTAAACTTTGAAATTAACAAAAAAGAGTTTTGCTAGTTTTGCAAAACCCTTTTGCAGTTGAAAAAGTTAAAGAAAAAACCTAAGCCATTTTTGGTTTAGGTTTTCTCTTATTTCCGCTATTTAAAAACGGACAAACTAAGTTCTGTTTTTATTTTGATAAATTCAAGCGTTTTGTGACTTCTTCCTCGCCAAGCACTTGCATAATATCAAACAATGTTGGAGAATTTTTTCTGCCTGTTAGGGCAAGCCTTACAAACTCGCACGCTTTGGCAGTGTTGCCTTTATAGTTTTCAGGATGTTCTTTATACGCTTTATTGTCAATGGCATAACCCAATTTGTCTGCCACTTGTTTAACTTCCTCAAACCACTCCTCATTTGATGCTGGCATTTTGAAATTCTCGGCATAGACATTTATAAACTCTTTATAAAGCTTTTTGTCTGCCTTGTCAATTTCTGATTTTTTAGGAGCTTCAAACATATAGTCAAAATACTCTTCAATCATGCTGTAGCAATAAATATCTTTTCTTGGCTTTGGTTTATCACGGTCAATTGTGCAGACCTTGATAAAATATTCTTTGCCAAGTTTAAGTTTTTTGGCAAGCTCTGGATTAAACTCCTCTGCCCATGCAAGCCAGTTTTTGTAAAGCACTTCACCGCTCATCTTTGCAATAACATTTTTTGATACATCTGCAAGTTTGACAAGGTCAAACACTGGAGTAACAGCGGTGATATCATTGACTCCAAATGTAAACTTGCGCCAATTCAAATCAGGATTTTTTAAACGCCAAGGTTCAAAGCCAGAATTTATGATATTCAACAAATATTCAAGCACAGCATCAGCTGGATAACCTTTTTCAAAATAGAAAATCATATTTGCTTCTGGGTCATAGCGTTTTGAAATTTTGCGTCTATTGCCATTTTCTGCAATCTTGCAAATAAGAGGATTATGGCAATATGAAATTGGCTTAAAGCCAAGTGCTTCAAAAATTTCAAGATGAACAGGAGTTGAGCTGATATATTCTTCCCCTCGAACAACCAAGGTTGTACCCATAAGAGTGTCGTCAATCGCATGCGCAAATGGATAAGGCGGAATGCCGTCATCTTTAAGCAAAATTACATCTTTTGCATTCGCTTTTGCTTCAATTTCGCCTTTGATAAGGTCTTTAAACTTGATTCTTTCGTTGCCAGAATTTTTTGTTTTCAATCTTATTGCAAACTTATCGCCTTTTGCAAGATGTGCTTTAACCTCTTCCAAGGTCAAGTCTCTGCAAGGGTCATATTCTCTTTCATCGTTTTCAATAAATTTTGTTTTGCGTTGCTCCAAAATTTCAGCTTTGCCCTCAGTTCTTTTGCAGAAGCATGGAAATGCTTTGCCCTCTGCAACAAGCTTTTTTGCAAACACTTGATAAATTTCTTTTCTTTGGCTTTGAACATATGGACCATAAGCGCCAACATCTTTGCCGTCTAGAGTTTGATATTCATCAAAAGTTATGCCAAATCTGCCAAGCAGTTCATAGATAAGTTCCTTTGCGCCTTTGATTTCTCGCTTATCGTCAGTATCTTCAAGTCGCAAGAACAATGTTCCGCCGTTCATTCTGCACAAATTGTAACTGATAAACGCCTGAAAAAAGTTGCCAATATGCATAAAGCCTGTTGGGCTTGGAGCATAGCGCGAAACTATCTGCCCTTTTTGCAATTTTCTTGGCGGATATTTATCCAAAATATCCTGAGCAGATAACTTCACATTCGGAAATAGCAAATCTGCTAATTCTTGATTATTCATATAGATTAAACTCCTGTTTTGAAAATATTAATTAAATAACTAACATAGTCATTGCTATAATTGTTATAAAATTTTGTGATTTCGTTGGAATAATTTGTAGCATATTGAACTTTTGCTGTATAAGCATCCATATTGCAAGAATAATTTACATAATAATCATATAAACTGAATTCTTCCATAGCCTTAGACAGCATTTTTCTTTCGTTTTCAAGTGCATTAAATGCATCAAAAATTTTAACAATTGTTGTGTTGTTATATTTCACAACTTTGATTTCTTCGCCAACTTGTTCAGTCACAGCCTCGCCAGTCAAATCAGCAAGCTCCTCCGCTTTGATTGCTTGCAATGCCATGCTTGAAGTAAATTTGCTTTTTACATTTCTGATGAAACTTACAAAGCTTTGAACTTCTTTTGAGCCACTTATGCTGGTGAAATCTTCCATTTCAAGATTAACAATGAGACAATTGTAAAAATCATTTGCGTGATTAAGCATAAGATAATCTCTTAGCATAATTGCTTGTTCATTTGTTACAACAGCGGTTGTTTCTTTTAAAGAACTATAATCATTAAAGACTACATCTTTAACTTTTGCAAGTTTTAACGCTACTTCATAAGAAATTTTTAAAAATGATTTTAAAGACTGAACATATCTTTGTTTTGCACCCTCTGCTACAACAGTTGCAGAACTTACTGTTTTCAAACTAACATATTTTTCAACGCTATCAATATAAGCATTGTTGAGTTCAGGAATTGAAGTTTCAAGGTCATTAATTACTGCTTTTTTCTCGTTTGAAATATCTTCAAGAGCGCTTATTCTTTCCAAATCTTGATAATAATTTTTTATAAAGTTCATTGGAATAATCATGCTTTGATTATAATACCCATAAGTTCCATCATTGAGATACTCAGTCAAAACATAATCGCTTGCGACTCCATTAACAAGAGACGCTGTAAACATCCCATTTGTTTTGTTGTCTTGTTCAACTTTTTCAATAAATTGCGTCAATCCCTCATAGGCGTCAACCTTTTCAGGCTTTTTCCCGCAGGCAAACATAGTCGCACTAAATACGCACAATAAGAGGCAAACTATAATTTTACTTAAATATTTTCTCATAAGCTAAGTTCCCCCTTTAAGAATGATTTTGCAGCGTCTAAAACATTGTTGACATCTTGCACAGGTCTCTCAAATGTAAAACCATCTTGCGTTATGCTTTTGATAAGAGTTGTCAAATCCACATCTTCGCCATAAACTTTGCTGAAATCTTGCACAAGTTTAACCTTGTTTTGAACTGTTGTATTAAATGGATATTTAGAAAGAATATTGTTACTTTTATTTAAATAATTTGTAAAGCTTGATAAATAGTTTATAAGCATTGTTGATTTTTCAAAGTTTGCATTTATACATTCAAGATAAACATCAACATTATCAAGCACAAGATAGGTCATTTCATTTGCAATCACTCCGCTTGGAATGCAATCTTTAAAAACGTTTTTAAGCCCATTAACTGCATTGACATAACAATCCATATATTTAACAAAATATCCTCTAAATTCACGCCAAGCGCCCTCAATAAAACTTGTGTCAATTGGCCCAAGATATTGATTTACCTCAACAATAACCTCCTCCATATCTTCTTGATATGAATTTGCTTTGTTAAAGTTTCTCATAATTTTGTTATAGTTGTTAGAAAATGTTTTATTGCTTTCTGCAAAAACAAGATAATCGTTATAGAACCCTACAATTCTGTTAAGTGAAAGGCTTAGGTTATAAACATTTTCTGTTTCTTGACCATATTTATCTTCGGCCGTTCCCCTAACTTTTGCTTGAAAAGTTTGATAAAGCTCTTTGCTTTCGTCTTTAACAATAAACATCGAGTTTGCTTGCTTATCCGTTTGCTCTACTGCTTTGCTTGTATTCTTTGGCAAGAACACAACAATAAGTGTAACCGTCACAGCAATCAAAACAAGGATTGTTAAAATGATTATCCACTTAACGCCTTTTTTCTTTTCTGCCATATTACCTCCCTATTCCTCATCGCCAAACACGTCAACATCAACTTGACTGTCCAGCGCAGTTTCTTCGATATCGCTCGAATTTATTTCTTGAACTTTTTGTACTTTAACCTTATCGCCAAAACTAACAAAAGTAACATATTCGCCAATAAACCTAAGCTTGATTGTTCCAGTTTCGCCGTTTCTATGTTTTGCAACAATAAGTTCCACTGTGCCAGGCTCGTCAGGCTGCTCTGCGTCGTTATATTTTGCAGGGTTATACAAGAATAAAATAATGTCGGCGTCTTGCTCAATAGAACCAGAATCTCTAAGGTCGCTGACAACTGGGTGGTGGTCAGTTCTTGTTTCAGAAGCACGGGAAAGCTGAGAAAGCACAACAAATGGAACGTTCAACTCTTTGGCTGCCTCTTTCAGGCTTTTTGATATAAAGCTAACTTCGTCAACCGTATTTTTATAGTCCTTGCCCGAGTGCATAAGCTGAAGATAGTCCACCATAACAATGTCAATATTCTCTTTGGCTTTCAGTCGTCTGCACTTTGAGACAAGTTCTGACGGAGTAATTCCCGGCGTGTCATCAATATAAATTCCGCTTTGTTCAAGCTTTTTAGAAGCTGTCCAAACGCGCTGCCACTCGTCTGCGTTCATTGTTCCTTTAAGCGCTTTATTCATTGGCACTTTTGCAAGCGAGCAAATAGCTCTTTGCATAAGTTGTTCTCTAGGCATTTCAAGCGAGAATACTGCGCATTTTTTGCCTTGTTCAATTGACGCATTTACAAGCATATTCATCGCAAAAGAGGTTTTACCTATACCTGGACGCGCCGCTAATATGATAAGGTCAGAATTTTGAAGCCCGTTTGTTATAGCATCAAAATCGCGATAGCCTGTCGGAATGCCTTTAAGCGAGGTCGGGTCTTTTGCAATAGTATCAAACTTGTTAAGCACTTTCTTGATTGCTCCACCTGGCTTGCCAACGTGTTCAAGCGTTGCGCGCTGCTGTTTTTCAGCAATTTCAAACACAACTTGTTCGGCAAATTCAAGGTCGCGCTCTTTATCTTCATTTTTAAAAGTATTTTCAATAATATCTTGTCCGCTTTTGATAAGCTTACGTCTAACGCTGTTCGCTTTAACAATATCACAATAATATCCAAAGTTTGCCGCTGACGGAACTGCGTTTGTAAGGAAAGTTATATAGTCAATCCCGCCAACCTTTTCCAAGATTTTGTCATCTTCAAGTTGAGCCGCCAAAGTAACGAAGTCAACAGGGATAGACTTTTGATAAATCTTTAACATAGAGCCATAAATATCTTTATGCGCATCAGAATAGAAATCTTCTTGATCGATTGTAGGAAAAATATCCGCCTGAGCAACATTATCCAATAAAATACAGCCAAGCACTGCCTGCTCGGCTTCTAGATTGTGTGGAAGCATTTTATAATCTGCCATAAATCCTCCTTAGCGAGAAAAGGGGTCTCGATGTTTTTCTTCGGCGTCACGCTTTTCTCTCTTTTTATCAATTTTAGCACATATTGCAAGAAAAATCAAATAGAAAACTGAGGCTGTAACGATAATTATAAAGCCGTTCCAAACTGCGGACAAGCCAGCCAAAATCAAAAGATAACATTCAACCAGGCAAAACACAAAAATTCCAACCAAAAACCACATAGTCCGCTTCAATGTTTTTCTTAAAGTTTTGCTTTCCTTTGGAGCTATCATCCCCGCCTCCTTTTGTTTTCTTCTATCTTCTTTTTTGAAAAAAAGAAGCAAAAGAAAACTATTAAACGTTTTAATAAATTCGATTTAACTTTAATTTTCTTTATATTAAACTCGCGTATTTAATAAAGCGTTTAAGAATTTTTTTATTATCTAAAATAAGAAACTTTCACTTAACATTTCGAAAAATTGGCAAATATCTTGAACGAAGATATGATATAAAAGCCAATTTAAGAAATGTTAATAGTTAAAAGTTTTTTGTTTCTTTTTTTCAAAAAAGAAAAGTAATACAGTAAAAATTAAGCCTCGCCGCGTAAAATCTTGCCACGCTCGCGCATACGCATGTTGTGGTCAAGGATAATCTTTCTTATTCTCATGCTCTTTGGCGTAACTTCCAAAATTTCATCGTCAGCCAAAAATTCAATAGCGTCTTCAAGGCTAAGCTTCTTAGGTGGAGTTAATCTAAGCGCCTCGTCAGAGCCAGACGCACGGCAGTTTGAAAGATGTTTTTTCTTGCAAACATTAACAACAATGTCATCACCCTTAGGGTTCTGCCCGACAACCATGCCTGCGTAAACAGGAACGCCTGCCCCAATAAACAAATCGCCACGCTCTTGTGCATTGAAAAGCCCATATACAATTGCCTCTCCGCTTTCATGAGCAATAAGTGATCCATATTCTCTGCGATTGATTTCGCCTTTCCATGGCTGATAATCTTCAAAAATAGAGTTGATAACGCCCTCGCCTCGTGTATCAGTCAAAAGTTCGCTTTTAAAGCCAAACAGCCCACGCTCTGGAATAAGGAATTCCATTTTCATACGGCTTCCATGAGGAGTCATGCCAATAAGTTCGCCTTTGCGCACGCCCATTTTCATCATGACTGTACCCGTGCAGTCCTCTGGCACGTCAAGGAAGAGTCTGTCAATAGGCTCGCACTTAACACCATTAATATTTTTAATCAAAACCTTAGGCATTGAAACTTGAAATTCATAACCATCACGTCTCATGTTTTCAATAAGGATAGAAAGGTGCATTTCGCCACGACCTGAAACTTGAAAGCGTTCTGCTGTGTCGCCGTCCTCAACTTTGAGTGATAAGTCTTTAACTGCTTCTTTATAAAGTCTTTCTCTAATATGACGAGATGTAACATATTTGCCCTCTTTGCCAGCAAATGGGCTGTCATTAACCATAAAGGTCATCTCAACAGATGGCTCAGCAATTTTAACAAATTCAAGAGGTTTGATTTCTGCACCGTCACAAATTGTGTCACCAATCTGAACATCAGTCAAGCCTGCCACACAAACGATTTCCCCAATAGGAACATTTTCAACAGGAACACGTTTAACGCCCTCAAACACAAACAAACTTACAATTTTTGAACGAACTTGCTTGCTCTGGTCATGATAATTGCAAAGCACAACATTTTGTCCAACGCTAAGCTTTCCTTGTGTAAGTTTGCCAACAGCAAGTTTGCCAACATAATCATTATGCTCTGCGGAAGATATAAGCATTTGCGCTGGCTTATCTGAGTCTCCCTCTGGTGCTGGAATATGAGAAATGATTGTTTCAAAAAGTGGCTTCATGTCTATGCCTTTCTCATCTTTGTTTGTAGATGCAATGCCTTGTCTTGCAGAAGCAAAAACGAATGGCGAATTAAGTTGTTCTTCGTCAGCATCAAGTTCAAGGAACAGTTCAAGCACTTCGTCAATAACTTCGTCAATTCTGGCGTCAGCTCTGTCAACCTTATTGACAACCACGATAACTTTAAGCTTAAGCGCCAGAGCTCTTTCAAGCACAAACCTTGTTTGAGGCATTGGTCCCTCATATGCGTCAACAACCAAAAGCACTCCGTCCACCATTTTAAGAACGCGCTCCACTTCGCCGCCAAAGTCAGCGTGTCCTGGCGTGTCTATAACGTTGATTTTTACGTCATTATAAAGGCAAGAGCAATTCTTTGACAAAATAGTAATCCCTCTTTCTCTTTCAAGTGCATTGCTATCCATAACACGGTCTTCCACCACTTGATTATCGCGGAAAACACTACCCTGTTTTAAAAGCGCGTCAACAAGACTTGTTTTGCCGTGGTCAACGTGAGCAATGATTGCAATGTTTCTAATCTTTTCGTTTTTCATAATAATAAAGTCCTTTTGAAAATAAAGTTTAATCGTTCCCTCTATCAATTAACTAATAAAGTATAACACACTTTAACGAATAATACAAGCCATGCAACAAAAAAAGTGCCGAGTGGCACTTTTTTATTTTGTATCTATAACATTTTTTGTAATTTTATTTGTTTTTATAGTCTTTTCCCAAGGTCTTTCTTCAACATTTCTACTGCTCGCCCACGATGAGAAACTCTGTTTTTCTCTTCATTTGTTGCTTCTCCAAAAGTTTTGCCAAGTTCAGTTGAATAGAATAGGCAATCATAACCAAAACTTCTGTCGCCGATTTCATGTTCAGCAATATTGCCAAATGTTTTGCCCTCATAATGTTTATAACTTCCGTCCTCATTCATTTTGACTATGCAACATAACATATGCGCTGATCGATCATCTTTATCTTTGAGTGCGTTTAACAATTTGCCTCTATTTGCATCGTCATCATGATAACCTGCAAACCTTGCAGAATAAATTCCCGGCGCTCCGCCAAGAGCATCAACACAAAGACCGCTGTCATCAGCAATAATTGTAGCGCATTCACCCTTTTCTTTCAAAAATTTATAAACTGCTTTTGCTTTGATAAGTGAGTTTTCTAAAAATGTTGTTCCGTCTTCTTCAATCTCTTCAAAAAAGCCAATGTCTTCAAGTGCTTTTACTTCATAGTCTGGAAACATTTCCTTGAATTCTTTGATTTTATGGTCATTGTTTGATGCTAACACCAAAATTTTATTTTGCATAATTTTCTCCTTTAATTTAATAATTTATTTAACTCTTTACATTTTCCTTCATCCATTTCTGGCACATCGTTAAGACGATATGGAATTTTGAGGTCACTGTATTTATGCACGCCAATTGTTTTGTAAGGAAGCAGTTCTATTTTTTCAATATTTGCATAGTTTTTCAAGAAATCTTTAAGTGCAAGCACGCTTTCTTCAGTGTCGTTTATGCCTGGCACAATAACTTGTCTTATCCACATTTTTTTGTTTAGTTTTTGGCATAAATTCAAAAAATCAATTGTTTTTTGCATATTTTGTCCTGTCAAATCTTTAAACAGTTGATTATTGCACGCTTTGATATCCAGAATAACAAGGTCGACCAACTCCAAGATTTCCTCTTCCTTGCCTGTTCCATGCCCTGCGGTGTCAAGGCAAGAGTGAATATCATTCTTCTTGCACAATTTCAGGCATTCAATCAAGAAATCAGGTTGAAGAAGTGGCTCACCGCCTGAGAAAGTCACACCTCCATCTTTGCCATAATAGTTTTTATATCTTAGAATTTTATCGATGAGTTCTTTTGGGGTGAGTTCAATTTTCTTTTCACCAATGTTCCACGTTTCAGGATTATGGCAATATTTACATCTAAACTGACAGCCCTGCAAAAAGACCACGAACCTTATCCCTGGTCCGTCAACTAGCCCCATTGTATCAAAACTTGAAATATTCCCTTTTATCATTTTTAGCATTTTTCATCTCTTCTTTTCTTTTAAAGAAAAGAAGCAAAAGAAAACCTTTAACGCTTTAATAAATCCGCTTCAATATTATATTGCTTTATAACTAATTTGCGTATTTAATAAAGCGTTAAGTGATTTTTTGTTTTCTAAATATATTTTAGTTTTTTATAAGTTATTAAAAGTAAATTTCATTTGCGATGCGAAGATAAGAAACTTATCGAGTATCGCAAATTATTTTTCTTTTGGATACTTTTCTTGAAAGAAAAGTATCACAAGCTATTTGCTAGCCTTTTCAATTTCTTTGACTATTGAACTGATAACTGCCGTTGGATTATGCCACCAATCACGGCTCCAAACGCGCATAACTTTCCAGCCTTTTGATTTCAAGAATTGATTTCTAAACACATCGCGCTCTAAAACTGAATTTGACGATTTTGTCACTTCCTCATCGGTTTCAATTCCTAAAAGATATTTATCCTTTTTCTTGTCATAAACAGCAATAGAAATCTTGCTGTTAGAATTGCCCAAGTTAAGGTCTGTTTTATAGCCCAATTTATTAAGTTTTTCAGCAATCTGGTTTTCAATAGGAAGCAGGCTTAATAATCTTGGCTTTGTCATAACGCTTGTGCCAAAACTATTTAAAATTGTTTTAACCTCTTCTGTATTGCCATTAGAAACCGCTCTTACATAAGTCAAATAGCTACGCAAAAGTTTTGGTCCAACATGCTTAGCAGAATCAACTTTAAGTTCTTCTGGCTCTATGCTTGTAACAACATAAATTTTTTGTTTAGCACGAGTAATTGCAACATTCAATCTATTTTCGCCACCCTCGTTTGAAAGCGAGCCAAATGTTGCATTAACTTTGCCAAACTCATTTTTAGCATATCCAATTGAGAAGATAATTATGTCACGCTCATCACCTTGAACATTTTCAAGATTCTTTACAAACAAGCTTACATCTTCACCGTTTTCAACACGATTGCATTCTTTTAAATAAAGATTTCTGAATTCAACGTCTTCAAAACATTTTTGCTCAATAAGTTCTTCAATACAGTTTTCTTGCTCAACGTTAAATGTGATGACCCCTATTGTTTCTTTATTCTTGCGGGTTTTGAAAATAGTCTTTATCAACTCGACAACACGTTTGGCTTCTGTTTCATTTCTACGATCTCTCCAAACGCCAGGCACAAGCACTCTTTCAATCGGCTTATGTTTGATATTTTTTGAAACATTTGGAGCAATTTGCAAACTCCCAGAATAGAAAGCCTTATTTGAGAAATCAATAAGTTCCTCATTTTTACTTCTATAGTGATAAGTAATATTTGAGCTTGAATATCTTGAAACCGCCAAATCAAGCAAAGACTCCACTTCAAGCGCAGCCTGAGTTGTATAATCAAGGTCATCTTCCACGCCTGCACCCATATAGCGTTTCATAAATGTAGTTGTTGGACGAAGCTGCTTTGCATCACCCGCAACAACAATTCGATTGCCTCTATAAATTGACGGAATAGTGTTTTCAATAAACACCTGAGAAGCCTCATCAAACAAAACTATATCAAACAAATTTCGCTTTAGTGGCAAAATTGAAGAAACATTTTCAGGCGACAACAGCCAGCAAGGGAAAAGCTTGAAGAGATAATCACCATAAACTTCCGTTGTTTTTCTGATAGACCAGAAGTTCTGCTTTTTTGCAATTTGATAAAGATAATCTTTGCTTGCAGTGCTTCCGTCAATCATCTTTTTATATTCTTCATTAAATGTCTGCATAGCAATTTTCTTGCTTACTTCATTCAATTGTGCTTTAAGGCTAACAACTCTTGCTCTGATGTTTTCAAAGTCAACAGTGGCAGACAAAATGCTGTGTTTTTCCTCCTCACACTTAACAATTTCGTGATAAATTCTAACAGGCAAAACTGCTTTAAGCACTGCCATAAATTTAGGGAAAGTGCTTCCGTTTTCATAAGCAAAATCAAGCACATACTTTTGATTTTCATCCAAGTTTTTAAGAATTCTGTTTGTGTCGCTAAGTTTAACATAATTTTCAACCGCCCACAAAAGCAAGCGTAAAATTTGATTATTGCCGTTAAGCAAGCCCTCAACTGCAAGAAGATATCCACTTTCTGTTAAAATATTTTGCAAGAAAGTGTAATCTTGAAGATATTCGTCAACCGCTTGCAAGGTTTCTTTAACCTCTTTTTTAACAATGCTTTCTTTTCTAAGCATATTGATTTTAGCAAACGGATAAAGTGGAAAAACAAAACAACTTGTTTTCAAAAAGTTTTCTTGCTTTGGATATTCATATTTAGCAATCAATTTGATAAGAGCGTTGCTGTTTATATCGTTTTTAACTTCGTTATAATATGTCAAAACCTGTCTTGCATATTTGTATTTTTGCGTGTCGAACAATGCTCGTCTTGAAGCAAACAATCTTTGAAGTTTAGCCTGAGATTCAGCCACAACATGCACGCTTAAATTTTCTTTCAAGGCGTCAACAAAAGGATTTTTCTTTTTCTCTTCAACAAAGTTGAAATAAAGTTCTGCCTTATTTTTCTCTTCCAATATACTGAGTGCCGAAACAAGCTCTTGATAATTTAAAGACATGATTTTTTTGTCTTTTTGCATTTCTTTATAAAGTGCATATTCTGTGCTTTTCTTGCCAATCTTATAAGAATTGTAATACATTTCTTGAAGTGAAAGCCCGAACTCTGTTTTTTCATTCAAGCAGTTTGAAATAGTATTAAGGTTTTCTATTTCATAATTTAAACGCTTTTCAAGGTCAACATATTCTTTATACAACTTTTCATCATAAGAAGATTTCATCACTTTTTCATGAAAGTCTTGACAACGCTTATAAAATTCGTGCTTCTCTTTCTCGGCGTCAACAATAAACATTGCCTTTTCGTTAAGATTTGAAAGACGATTATAAACAACTTCCAATGCCGCTTTCTTTTGAGAAACAACAAGCACTTTTTTGTTCTTGCAAATAGCATCCGCAATCACATTAACAATTGTTTGGCTCTTTCCTGTTCCAGGAGGTCCATAAATCACCATATTGCCTTTCTCGTTAACATTTCTCACAACTTGCTCTTGCGCATAGTCAACGTTATTGATAAGGAACAAATCATTGCATTTGGTCTGTTTATGCTTGATTTTGCCTGCATTTAAAAGTTCATTGATAGAATCATTTGTAAGATGTTTCTTTTCAAGCGCTGAGTAATCTTGATAAATGGAGTTTGCCAAACTGCATCTTGAAAGCAAACATAAATTTTTAACTTCAAGAGTATTTGCCGTTCCTGGCTCGCCAAATTTATTGAATGAATAAAGTTTTTTGTCGTTTTTATAAGCTATCTTTATGCCAAATTCTTTAAGATAGTCAATCAAGCCTTGGATAGAGCCAAATCTTGCTTTGATTGAAGAAAACTCCATTTCCATATCTTGTAAATTGAGGTGCTTGCTGTTTGCAATTGCAAGCATAAGCGCTTTATTAAGTTGGATTTGCTCGCCATATTTCAAGCAAATATTGATATTAGAGTCATCCAAAACATCAATCTCAACAGGGAACATCAACAGCGGAGCTTTGAATGCCAAATCGCGCACATTGCCATACACAAAAGGATAGCACAAGAATAGTTCATATCTGCCTGTTTCTTTTTCAATCTCTTCAATTTCACGTTTAAGGGTTTTTAAGTTATTGCCCTCTTGCTCGTAAACTTTTTTGATAAAATTACGTTTTTCATTTTCATATTTTTGCTTTTCACTATCATCGCTGAAAGTTTTGGCAGGATATTTTGCAGAAACATTGTTTGCGCTTGCAATCAAATCTTTCATGCTTTTGCTGAAAATGTTGAAAGGAACTGACTTTCCACTCATTAAGATATCCAAAAATTCATCAGTTTTTTCACCGTTGCAAAACAAAATACGACCTATGTCATAGCCGTTTTTCTTGTTAAAACTTTTCAGATAAAGGCTTCTGTTTTTTCCGCTTATTTCAATAAGTCTTTCTTTGTAATATGTATAAATACTTTTCATTTTTTCAACCTCATATAAAAATTAAGATAGGCCAAAAACAGCCTATCCTAATTATAAAACAAAATATAGAATTTTCAAAATGCTTACGCCAGTTTTTAGAAATTTTATTAATTTATAGAAAGTTAAAAATAACATAAAACAAAGCCTTTCGCATAAGTAAAAGACTTTAAGAAAGGCTTTGTTTTTAGTTTTCTTTTGCTTACTTTTCTTTAAAAGAAAAGTAATGTGATCTAAACTTTTTCGTGGAAAGTACGAGCAATAACTTCTTCTTGGTGAGCGCGAGATAACTTGTTAAAATTAACAGCATATCCTGACACACGGATAGTTAATGTAGGATATTTTTCAGGATTATTCATAGCGTCAATCAACTTTTCGCGATCCAAAACATTTACATTTAAGTGCTGAGCTCCTTGTGCGAAATATCCGTCTAAAAGAGAAACTAAGTTTTTAATTCTTCCATTCTCGTCGTGTCCGAGTGCATTTGGAATAATTGAAAATGTGTTTGAAATTCCGTCTTGACAGCAGTCGCAATAAGGTATTTTTGCAACAGAGTTAAGTGAAGCAAGCGCTCCTGAATTATCTCTTCCATGCATTGGGTTAGCGCCAGGTGCAAATGCACATCCGCCTTGACGTCCGTCAGGAGTTGTGCCTGTCTTTTTGCCATACATTACGTTTGAAGTGATTGTAAGTGCAGACAATGTATGTTTTGCGTCTCTGTAAAGTTTATGTTTCTTTAAAGCGCCAATAAAATGTTGTACAATTTCAACAGCAATTTGGTCAACGCGGTCATCATCATTGCCGTATTTTGGATAGTCGCCCTCAACCTTAAAATCAACCGCCACCCCTTGCTCGTTACGCACAGGAGTAACCTTTGCATATTTAATTGCAGAAAGTGAATCTGTTGCAACAGAAAGTCCAGCAATTCCAAAAGCCATAAGCCTTTCAACGTCAGTGTCATGAAGAGCCATTTGTCCAGCCTCATATGCATACTTGTCATGCATATAGTGGATAATGTTCATGGCGTCAACATAGGTTGAAGCAACCTTATCAAGTGTTTCAAAGTAAGATTTTTTAACTTTGTCAAAATTAAGCACCTTGTCAGTCATCTTTTTAACGCCATTAACAACAAGCTTGCCACTCTTTTCATCAACGCCCTCATTGATTGAATAAAGCAGTGATTTTGCAAGATTGCAACGTGCGCCAAAGAACTGCATTTGTTTGCCAACTTTCATGGCAGAAACACAGCAAGCGATTGCATAATCATTGCCATAAATAGGCTTCATAACATCGTCGCTTTCATATTGAATAGAGTCAGTCAATATAGAAATCTTAGCACAGAATTTTTTAAAGTTCATAGGAAGTTTTGTTGACCAAAGCACAGTTAAGTTTGGTTCTGGACTTGGGTCAAGGTTAACAAGTGTGTGCAAAAATCTGAATGAATTTTTTGTAACAAGACTCTTTTTGTCATCAGCCATTCCGCCAACGCTTTCTGTAACCCAAGTTGGGTCACCTGCAAAAACTTCATCATAATCAGGCGTTCTTAAATGACGAACAAGGCGAAGTTTGATAACAAATTGATCAACAAGTTCTTGTGCTTCCGCTTCAGTCATAGCTCCGTTTTCCAAATCACGTTCAACATAAATATCAAGGAAAGTTGAAGTGCGCCCCAAACTCATAGCCGCGCCGTTGTTCTCTTTGATTGCTGCCAAGTATGCAAAATATAGCCATTGGAAAGCTTCATAAGCATTTGTCGCTGGCTGAGAAATATCATAGCCATAGCTTTTGCCAAGTTCTTTAATTTCGCCAAGCGCTCTGATTTGCATAGAGATTTCTTCGCGGTGGCGGATATTCTCCTCACTAGTCACATCAAGATGTCCCTCTGCTAAATCCTTTTTCTTTTCTTCAATAAGTCTATCAATTCCATAAAGAGCAACTCTGCGATAGTCGCCGATAATTCTTCCTCGACCATAAGCGTCTGGAAGCCCTGTCAAAAGCCCAGCCGAACGCGCTCTTCTGATTTCTGGAGTGTAAGCATCAAACACGCCGTCATTGTGAGTTTTTCTGATAGTTGTAAAAATCTCTTCAAATTTTGGAGATAACTTTTTATTATATGCTCCAAGTGCTTGCTTAGCAGTTCTAAGTCCGCCATAAAGATTAACAATCCTTTTTAAAGGTTTGTCTGTTTGAAGTCCAACAACAACTTCGTTCTTTTTATCAATATAGCCTGCCTTGAAAGAATTGATTCCTGAAATATTTTTAAGGTCAACATCCAATAGTCCTACTTGACGTTCCTTTGCCAAAAGTTTTTCACATTTAGCCCAAACTTTAGCAGTTTTTTCACTTTTGCCAGCCAAAAAGCTATCATCTCCGCGATATTCTTTATAGTTTGAAAGTATAAAGTTTTGGACGTCAATTTTATTCTTCCAATCTTCACCTTTAAAGCCTTTCCAAGCGGCTGATTTATCTAAAATAACTTGTTCTTTCATAAATATTCTCCTTTGTGTTTTTTAGTGTGCGAACTCATTATAACACAATATATTGTTTTGTCCAAACAAAAATAGCCATTTTAAACACAACTTTTTGAAATATTTTTAACATTGTTTATTGTTGCCAAACAAAAGAAAAAAGTTACATCAAATGTAACTTTTTATTGAAATCTAATGGTATTTAAAATTGTCTTTTCTAAGTTTGAATATTGAATCATATGCTCATAATCTTTATCTTTTTTCTTGCCTGCCGATTGCATAATAACGCCATTGCCTTTATCTTTGCAATCTTTGTTGACTGATGGAATGCTTTCTGCCAAAACTTTATCTTTCATGTCTTCTTCAACATCCAAATGATATCTGCAGTCTGGGCAATTTTCAAGCTCAATTTCAGCACATTCTTCACAATCTTTGTCAGAATTATCCAACACCTCTAAGCTTGTTTCTTCACAATCTTCACATTCTTTGTCACAACAATTTTGTTCATCTTGCTTGCATTCTTCGCATTCTTTAATACATGGACTTTCGTTCTCTTCGCAGCTTTTTTCATCCTCTTCTGTCACAACATTTTCTTCAACTTCATCGCTCTCTTCTTGCAAAGCAACTTCTTTGATTTTCAACTCGTCCATGTTTTCAAAACTTGTAGGCTCTGCTTGGCTAACCCACTCAAAATCAGCTTCAAACTTTTCTTCTCCAACAGGCAAGGAAACAACAAAATCATAAAGATCATCAAGATTTCTTCTAAGGTCAATATAAAAATTTCTGCCGTCAAACTTGCCGTCGTTGCCTCTAATAATATTAAAGCCATACATGTCTTTGGTTAGGTTGATTAAAAGTTGGTCAAAATTGAGTTCGTCAACAGTCAAAGGCTCTTGAAAAGCAAATCTCAGCCAAATGCCGTCTTCAACAGCCTCCATAGTTTTGTCGTGCAAACTAACGCCAAGCGCTGGCATAGGATAAGAGCCTTTTAAAGCAGTTGTAAAAAGCTCGTCAATCTTGCTTGCATCCTCTTGGGTTATTTCTATTTTATATCCATTATTGTATGCGTCAAACATAATCTCCTCTTTAAGTGCATCAGGCGAAGAGCAGCTGCCTGATGAAAACATTGTACAAATTGCCATGAAAGCAAATAAGATTTTTAACATAAATTATCTCCTTTTTACAATTGTAGTTTGAGGAGATAACTTAAAATTATGTAAACAATTTCCTACTAAATTTGTCGAAGTTTAGCAAATAATAAAAAGCATTGATAAATATTTTTATTTTGCTTTATCAACATATCTTTTTGATGGCTTAGCTCTTTTAGTTCTAACGCTATCATCCAAGAAATGCTCATCATGCATTTTTCCAGTCAAGCCTTTTAAAAACTTATGATTTGTTTTTGGATAATAGCTTTTGCATTTAGGATTCATGCAAACCCAGCGTTCTCGCCTAACCATGAAAAAAGTTTGATAGACGCCATCCCAAATAGACTTTTGAACGACTCCCTCTGGTATTTCATCTTCTGCAACCAGTGGCTGACCGCAATCCAAACAGCATTCTTTTATTTTAATTAAAGGCATATTATCCTCCTTATGTTGATAGTATATCACAAAGCGCAAACTTTATCAAAAAGATTTCTATATTTTAATCAAAAAAGTGGCATCATCCGCCACCTTTCTTTTATGCGTTATCTTCTGCTTTTGGAGTTCTTTCTTTTATAGTCTTGCCAATAAGTTGATAATCTCCGCCTGATTTTGCAACGCGATACATATAAATATTGCTGTCTTTTTCAACTTCAATTTCATTGCCATCTTTGTCAATTTCTGGCTCAAGCTCAACATCTTCAAGTCCGCCAAAGAAATACAGATATTTATCATCATAGCCAAACTCACCTGACTGAACTGATGATAATGTTGCCAAAGTTTCAATAGTTATTTGACCTGTTGCGCTTGATGGCTTAACAGACACTCTGCTGACTGATGTTGAATTTGAGAAATAAACTCTGTCGCCCTCAACAAACAAGATGTTACTGCATTGCTCGCTTGTTGCAAGAGGCTCACGTCTTTCAAGGGCTTGACCAAGTTTAACATAATTAAGCGTTGAACTTCCCATATAAACATAGCCTTCATCAATATCGCCTTCTGAAATGATTTTCAAGTTTGAGATTGAAGAATTATAAACAAATATGTCTTGACCATTTTCAAAATTTTCATTTGCAGACAAATTTGCAATATTGCGATAGAAAGTTACATTTGAGTTTGCATCTGAAGTGTAAAAAACAACATCTCTGATTTTTTCAACAAACTTAACTGATTTGCCATTGCTGTCATATTTAACCTTGTTTTCGCCAGAATAATCAATGCTGTAAATTGCATTTTCAGTTGTAGTGCCAACCTCTTCAGTTGTTGTGTAAAGAATTTTGTTAAAAGAGCCGTCATTATTCACGTCAGAGAAAGCAACAGAAGAAACTTCATCAGCAACAAGTTTTGCTTTTGCTGTTTTGTTGCCAAGTTTGATTGAATATACTTGTCCAGAGAAATCTTTTTCATCAGAATAAGTTCCTGTATAGCAAAGCCAATAATATCCTTGTTCTTTGTTTCCAACAGGAGCAAACTTTGCACCTTCACCAAAATATTCTGTAGTAAAAAGTTCTTTCACACTGTCGCCATTAAGCTTGCTTCTCCAAAACGTTACAAGGGAATAATCGGTCTTGAGATTTTTATCTTTGTGCAAGTTCATAGATGTATAATATATATAGTTGCCAAGCACAAACATATCTTGATTTTGATAGCCCATAACTTTTGAATTAACTTTTTCTACACTTGCAGGACTAAAGTCTTTGCCGTTTGGGAAAGAAACTTCATCGTTATTGATTCTTGCAAGATAAGAAATTTCACTGTTGCCGTCATAATCAAAGTCGTTTGCATCAGAATATGCTGTATAACCATTGGCAAAATATGTGTGATTGCCAACAGTGACAGTGCTTCCTCCAGTATAAATCATTTCTGTGTTAGGATTTGTGATATTAGGAACAGTTGCACATCCTGTTAACAGCAATGCGCATCCAAAAATTCCAACTAATAATTTTGTCAATCTTTTTTTCATAATAACTCCAAGTAAATAATTTTAGTTTTTTAGTCTGATTAAGTTTACTACAAATCAGGCATGTTTGTCAATCTTTATTTATTAAATATTAACTTTATATATAATTAATAAACATATTATAAAGCAAATTTGCTTAAAAACAGCATAAAAATCAACAATAAATCAGTCCTCAGCAATCAAAACAAGTTGATTTTCTACAATGTCGCATGAGGTCAAATAATAATTTATTCCATTTCGAACAAAGCTTTTTTTGACATTTTTATAGCCATGCAAATGCCCAAAAACAACATCGTCAACATGATATTTTTCAAGCAATAATGAATATGCGCTGTCTTGCCTTTTAAAATTTATTGGCGGATAGTGAAGCATGCAAATAAGCTTATCTTGCTCAGTTCTCAGCTTTTCACCTGCTTGCAAAGTAAGTTCCAGCCTTATTGCTTCCCTGTCGAAAATCTTTTTATTCTCTGGCGTCATCTCGTTATCATTTTCAGGAACTTGCCAAAGCCTTGTGCCACAAACAACAAAATTGCCAAACTTTAAGGCGTCGTTTTGAATAGCATAAAACCCCTCTGGAATAAACTCACGCACACCTGAAATTGATTTCCACCAATAATCGTGATTACCTCTGATAATAATCTTTTTGCCAGGCAAATCTTTCATTAAATCAAAGTCAGCACGCGTTTCATTCAAATTCATAGCCCAAGAAAAATCGCCAGCGAGCAAAACAATATCTTCCTCGCCGACTTTCTCTTTCCAATCGTCAAAAATTTTGTCAACATAATTATCCCAAGCAGGTCCAAAAATGTCCATTGGCTTAGGATTATTTAAAGACAAATGTAAATCACTTATTGCCCAAACTTTCACAAGCCTGCCCTTAAAACTTCTTGAACAAGCCTCATGTCGCATTGTCCGTTATAGTTAGCTTTGAAATGTTTCATAACATTTGGAATGCTTTTATCATCGAATCCCGCAATAATCGCAGCAATCTCTTCTCTTGATAGCATTTTAGGCAGATATTTTTCAACAATAGCAATTTGTTTTGCAAGGTTTTCAACTTGTGCAGAATTCCCTGCTTTTGAATAGTTCTCTTTTTCTTCATTCAATTCTTTAACAGCCTTGTTCAAAATATTAGAAACATCAGCGTCAGTGAGTTCTTCTGACTTTTCTCTCTTTTTGATTTGTTCAAGCATAATTTTGTTTAAAAGCACACTGTAAATGCTTCTTGCAACAGCGTCTTTATCTTTCATCGCTTGCACATTTGCTTTTTTGATTTCGTCATGTATCATATTTATTCTCCTTTACTAATATATTTTAATACAATAAAAAAAAATTGTCCAGCAGATTGACTAATTTCATAATTTTAAGTAAAGTTCAGCTCTTGACAATTGATTTTTATTATAATATAATATGATAAAGGAGTTTTTATGGATAAGTCCTTTAACACAATAGATATATATTTATTAAAGCTTGCCAGAATTACATCATTGTATAAGAACTATCAAAATCCCAACAGCGACAACTGGTTTGACCGAATTGAAGAAATGCCACAAGCCGACGACCTTGATGGTTATTATCCTGCAAAACTTGCAAAGAACAGCAATAGCAAATTTATATTGGTCACACACGGCAGTAAAGTTATAAAGAAAAACCTGAATACTGATTATTTAATGTTTGACTATATGGGTGAACTTTGCATAAAAGAGCAAATTCCATTGGCAATAACAGAAAAATCAACAAAGGTTCGTTTAAGCCGACTAAAACAAATTGAAGAGGAAAGTTATAAAAAAGATTTTTCTGACTCAGAAATAGGATTTTAAGGGAAAAACATGAAATATAAAACACAAATTTATACATTATCAAATTAAAAAGATTAACAAAATTATATTACACTAACACAAATTCTTATTGTGATTACACAATAAACAAAGAATTTGAACTCATTAAAGGAGTTTTTATAGCCAAACGTTTAAAAAAGACAGGTTGCTTTATCGAGAGCTATCCTTATTAATTACAAGCGGAAACAATATTATTAAGTATAACCATGCCGACACAACTATGCACCAGTCGGATATAGGCATAATTTGCTACTACGATCCTACTCCACTTGGTCTTTACTTCCCTAAAAACAAAGTCAACTTAGAAACACTTAAATCAATAGAGGAGGATTTTAATAAAAAAAACAACCCGCGACTCATAAAAAGGGGAAAGGAGAAAAAGTATTTTATATAGACCTTGATAATTATGGCAAACAATCATAAAAAATAAAAAATATTTTGGTTTTTTATTGACAAATAACTTTAAAGTCGCTATAATACAATAGTGACTTCAAATATGGCAGCATAGCTCAGCTGGCTAGAGCGCACGATTCATACTCGTGAGGTCACTGGTTCGATCCCAGTTGCTGCTACCATAAAAAACACTTGCAAACGCAAGTGTCTTTTTATTATTTATAAAAATTGAATATTTGTTGATATACCCATAGCGCTTATAACAAATAAGTTTGCTTTTGAAGAAATAAAAATTCGCAAACAGTCAAAGCATGATAGTTTACGTTACAAGTTTTATATTTGCATAATACTTTCTTTAAATAACAAACTAACTTAATAGTTTTTATCACAAAACAAAAAAAATAATATGATGATATTATAAACAAAAATATTGATTTTTGAAACAAAAAATACAATCCTTAAAAAACGATTATTTTTGCCATAATTTTTACAAAACTAAATGAGTCAAATGCCATTTTTCGATGAATTTACATTGAAAAAACATGTTTTAATAATATTATTCGACCTTTTTAGACAATTTTTACAATGTAATTAACTATTAAAGATTATGTTTTGATTACTTTTTTAAAATAGTCTTTATTTTGTTGGTTTTTGTCGAATTTTTGTAAAAATATAAAGTATATTGAAAATATTTTTAAAAATTTCAAAAATCGCTTTACTTTTTTATCTTAATATTTTATACTAACCAAGTCACATAAAGGAGGTGACAAAAATGCAAAAAAGTAGCTTTATTATACAAACAACCACAAGCAATACATTACTAGCTTCAGGTTTACCAGCACACTTACAAGGTTTTAACTTTGCAAAAGATGCAGTTATCCTTTCAATCAAAAAACCAAATTCATTACAACATTTAACAAAAGAGCTTTATCCAGAAATAGGCAAGAAGTACGGAGTTTCAGGAAGCATCGTAGAAAGAAGCATACGCAGTAGCATTGACTATGCATATGACTCTGAATCGTTATATGGATTAAACGATCTTTTAAATATACAATTTTTTACAGGCAAAAACAAACCGTCAAATGGTTACTACATAGCTCTCATTGCCGAAATAGTTAAAAACAAAATTTTAGATATCATCACAAACAACACTTCAGAGGGTCAGAACAGTCGCACACAAGCTTTAGATTTTATACAAGAAGAAATGGCGGACTTTATTGCAGAAAACGCATAACATATTTTCAATTAATACAATTTTAAACTAGCATTATCAATACATCTTTAATTATTTATTTTTTTTCAAAAGACCACATGTCTTTTATTTTCTGATGTTTATATATAAAAATATAACTATATAATTATAAAGCATAAGTATAAAAAATATTGACAGCAATTAACCTGGGATATAATTAACAAATTCAAACCCCATTCTTTTTTCATAAAAAACAAAAGAGCCTTTACATAAAAGGCTCTTTTTAGTATAATTATTTTTTAAAATTCTTCATTATGGATTTGGAAGTATGCTTTAGGGTGAGCACATACAGGACAAGCCTCTGGAGCAAAATCTCCAACATGAATATGTCCGCAATTTCTGCAAATCCATATTTTCTTTTCGGTTTTCTTAAATACGCTTGCATTTTTTACGGCTTCGGCTAACATTTTATATCTTTCTTCATGTCTTTTTTCAATAGCAGCTACGCCGTCAAATTGTTTAGCAATTGCTTCAAAGCCCTCTTCTCTGGCTTCTTTAGCCATTCTCACATACATATCTGTCCATTCGCCATTTTCACCAGCTGCTGCCTCTAACAAATTAGACAATGTATCATTAACAGCTCCTCCATTTAGGTGTTTAAACCAAAGTTTAGCATGCTCTTTTTCATTATCTGCAGTTTCGATAAAAATTTGAGCAATTTGCTCATATCCGTCTTTTTTAGCTTGAGATGCGAAATAGGTATACTTATTTCTAGCTTGACTCTCGCCCGCAAAAGCCTCTTTTAAATTTTGTTCAGTTTTACTTCCTTGTAATTTCATAAAATCCTCCTTTTTAATTACATATATAGTTTAAATCATTTTTAGACAAAAGTCAAACAAATAACACAATTAACAAACTTTCCCAATTTTATTAAACAACAATACAAAAAGCAGAAAAATCTTAATGCGCTAGATATTTTTTTTATAAAAACAAGTCAAAATGTTCCACGTGAAACATTTTCTAATAATACGGGAACAGATTTTTAGCAAAATTGTTTCACATGAAACATTTTTCCTTTAAAACCACACTCGTTTATTCTAGTTTGTTCCACGCGAAACATTATTTTTGTTTATAGCTAAAAATACCCTGTTATTGATTTGTATAAAACGTTAAATGATTATAAAATACAAGTTGAATACAAAATAAACTAAATTTAAATAAAAGAGCACGCAGTTTTAATGCGCGCTAATATTTTTAATGTCTTTTATTGTAATTTTTCAAATCTTCAAGTGTTATTTCTTTCTTTTTAAGCAATTCTACCAAATCCGCTAATCTATCCAAATCATCTCTTGAATAATAGTCAATATAAATTCTGCCTTTATTATCATTTCCAATAGCCGAGACTTTAGTGGCAAAGATTCTTTGCATTTCATTTACAAGTTCTTTCAGTTCAAGAGATTGCTCAACAGGCTTTGCGGTAACTGTTCTATTAGGAGATGTATAATTTTTTACAGCTTTTTCCAAGTCTCTAACACTTAACTTGCCTGACGCAGCAGAATTTGCCAATTTTGTCTGCAAATTAATATCATCAATCACAACCAAACTTCTTGCGTGACCTGCAGAAAGCTTACCGTTTTCTACTAACTTAACAACATCTGGAGTTAATGTTAATAACCTTAAAGTATTTGCTACGTTTGAGCGGCTTTTTCCAATTCTTTCCGCAACAGTTTCTTGTGTAAGCTTATATTCATCCATCAATTGCCTGATCGCTCTTGCGGCTTCAATAGGATTTAAATCCTCTCTTTGCAAGTTCTCAATCAAAGCGATTTCTTTAACTTGTTTTTCTGTATAATTCTTTACAATAACTGGAACTACTTCTAAACCTGCAATTTGAGAAGCTCTCCATCGTCTTTCACCAGCAATGATCATATATGAGCCATCTTGCTCTTTATTAACCACAAGAGGTTGAATAACTCCATGTACCTTAATAGAGCTTGCAAGATCTTGCAAAGCTTCTTCATCAAAGAATTTTCTTGGCTGATTTGGATTAGGTCTTACATCTGCGACTTTAACTTCCATAACACCGTCATTCTTTTTTTGAGGTTTTTCTACAGTTATATTTTCATTACTAACGTCATTATCATACATGCCAAATAATGCTTCAAGACCTCTTCCTAAACCTTTTTTGTTACTCATCTTTATTCACCCTCCTCAAATTAATTTTAGTGTCTTTTGTTATAGTTTTATAACTAACCTTATTTCTATCCAAAAATTCTTCTGCCAAACTTAAATATGCATCTGCCCCTTTTGAAGCAGGCTCATATACCACAATCGGCTCTCCATGACTTGGCGCTTCCGCCAATCTGATATTTCTTGGAATATAAGTAAAGAACACTTTTTTGCCAAAGAATTTTAAAATCTCATCGCTAACCTGGTTCGTAAGATTAGAGCGTTTATCTTTCATAGTCATAACAACGCCCTCAATGTCAATCTTTGGATTAAGTTGGAATTTAATCAATCTGATTGTATTCATAAGCTGAGTAATTCCAACGAGCGGATAATATTCACAAGGCATCGGAATAATAACGCTGTCACTTGCAGTCAAAGCGTTAACAGTTAGCAAACTTAAAGATGGTGGCAAATCCAGCATAATGAAGTCATATCTATCTCTTAAAGGATCAAGAATGCCTTTAATAATCTTCTCTCTTTGTGGCATTTGAACCATATCAAGTTCCGCTCCTGACAAATCAGACGTCGATGGCAATATATCTAACCCCTCAATCAAAGTTTCTTTGATAACCTCATCAACAGAAGTATCGCCTGAAATTAAGTCATACATTGTTTTTAAATCATCAGTTTTGTCAATGCCAAGACCTCCTGTCGCATTGCCCTGAGCATCCAAGTCTACAACCAATACTTTTTTGCCCATAACTGCCACATATGCAGCCAAGTTTACACAAGTTGTAGTTTTGCCAACTCCACCTTTTTGGTTGGCAAATGAAATAATCTTTCCCATAACACCTCACAGTATATTTACAACAATATAATAGCACAAAAAAGTGTAAAAATAAAGAAATTTCGCTTTAATTTTCAAAAAATTCACTGATTTTGCATAATTTGTTTAAATTTTGTCCTATTTTGATAAAAACTATTGAATTTGCCTTTTTTATATGGTATAATTTAATCAAGGAGAAACAATATGTTAGAAAATAATTTTAACGAACTTGACGATGATTTTATTACAATTTGGTCAAGATTTATTACAGCAAAAGAATTTAAATACTTGAGCATTAAAGAAGATTTGGAAAAACTTGCTGAGCTTGGGCAGGTTAATGCAATGCAGTCATATTATCTTTTTTTGAAGGCAGGCGAACAACATAACCCTATTATAGATAAAAATGTTAACATGCTTTACAGAAATTCTTTTAACAATGTATTGGCAAAAGCTTATAAAGAGATGTCTGAAAATGGTTTTATGGACAAAATGGATTTTGATAAAAGTTTGGAGAAAAATAAGGGCACTTTGTCTTATGCATTATTGCAAGAAGCTAAAGAAATGTGCTTGGATGAATATGAAAAGACAAAAAATCCATTATTTCTTTTAAGATTAAATGAAATTGCATCGCCAAAAGAACGAAAAGAAATTTTGAGAAAGCTAAAACGCGAAGTACACATAAGTCTTTCCGGTCGTCAATCTAACTCGGTGTTTGCAAATGCAAAATATCTATATTATTTCGGCGAAAAATGGGAACATCCGCTTGGGCTTGAAACTCTTAAAGAGTTGTCGCAACGTCCGTTGTCTAAAACTTTGACAGATTACCAACTTCAGCACAAGACAGATAATGAGTTATATCAAGCACAAAGTGAATTAAAAAACAAAGACGAACTTTGGCGCATGGCTGACAGTATTCCGCTTACCGAGCTTGTTTACACTGGCAAAAGAAAATATACAAAAGAGTATGAACAAAAAGATGCTGAAAACTTTTCTAGATATTTACATAGCGGCGCGGCAGATATTATAAGAAATCTGGCAATGCAAAGTGATTATAAAGCGCAAAACCATGAAAATTCAGACTGTAATCAAAATCAGCAACAATAAATTGCAAAAGGAGGCAAAATGGAGGGCAGCAATATAGATTTTTATGGCGATATTGAAGATTTTGACGTGTCTTTTTATAAAAATAACATTCTTTACAACGTTGTTCCTGTTATGAAGCCTCTTGAACTAGATGAAAAATTAGAAAATTTAACTCAAGAAGAAAAACTTGGGCTTTTGAAACTTTCTCATCGCGTTCGACCAGTTTTAAGATTTAACTTTGTTAAAGAACGTATTAATTACTACTTAGCAGGGTGGTCACCTGACGCTATTCAATTTTATGTTGAAAATGAATACGAATTTACAGAACATCCCGTTATAATTCCGCAACACGAAATTATTGATGAGGATAATACAAGATATGCAACAGGTTTTTATGGCTATATTAAATCAGGTCAAAATATATTCGAATCTTCTTTCTTATCAAATCCTGAATTCCTTTGCGGAACAAACAAGTTGAAAAAATTTGCAGAGATTAAGACTTATCATTATTATGTTCGTCAGTTTTTACCAACCGAGACCGAAGTTTTGCTGCAAATACCAGATTATTTGTTAAAGCAAACGATCGCTTACGAGGTCGCAATGAATGAGATTTTACCAAATGAATACATTACACCAGACGGCGAACATATCGAGGCTACAGTTCGACTATTCAAAAAAGCTGATAAACAAAAGTACCCTGAAATCGCAACTGAATATTTTAAATCCTTAAAAAATATTGATAATTTATCAAAATAAAATGACACCTTGTTTTAGGTGTCATTTTCATTTATATTATTGTTTTCATGCACAATAATAACCTTTTGTGCAGGTGGATTTAAATTAGGCAAGAAACAGCCATATATCAAACCTATAAATCCAAGAAAAAAGCCAATAACACAATAAGCTATTACTGCTACTAAAACATAAACTATTATATTCCAAAACATTTTCAACCTCCTTACCTCTATTATACACGGGGGGGGGATTTGTCAAGCAAATAGTAAAGAAAATAAAAACACCTTTTTAGGTGCTTTTTTTGTTATAAAGGCTTTGTTTTTGGCAGGTTTTTGCCACGAGGATATTTGTTAGGGGTGTGGCTTTCTTTTTTGATAAGAACAAATGCACGTTCCGCATCAATCTCTTCAATTTTAAGTTTTTCTATCTGAGTTTTTCCGCCACCTAATATTTTGATAGCCGTCTTACCCGTTGCCAGTTCTTCCTCAATTTTTTGAGATTTATACATTACAGCTTGACCGCCAAGTTTTACAAATGGCAACAGATATTCACTGAGCGTGTTTACTTGTGCCACAGCACGAGAAGTTGCATAATCAAACTCTTCACGTTGTTTTATTGCAAAATCTTCTGCACGAGAATGAACTGCTTTGATATTTTGAAGTCCTAGTCTTTTAATCAGTTCATTTAAAAAATTAATACGTTTCAAGAGACTATCAAGCAATGTAACTTTCAAATCTGGTCTTAGAATTTTAAGGGGAACGCCAGGGAAGCCCGCACCAGTGCCAACATCTACAATGCAAGCATTGTTTTTAAGGTATTTTGCACCCAAAGAGCTGTCTAAAAAATGTTTAAAAATCACATCGTCTAGGGCAGTTATTGCAGTAAGGTTAAACTTCTCATTTTCTTGCACCAAAAAGTTATAGTAAACCTCAAACTGCTCAGCTTGTAGTTTACTAAGTTTTATCCCATACTTTTCAAAAATTTTAATCAACTTTTCTTGCATTTATTTTTCCTTTAAATGTTTTTTGACAAGCACGCTGAGGACGGCAATGTCGGCAGGGGATACACCTGAAACTCGTGAGGCTTGTCCGATGTTGAGCGGTTTGATTTCGGCTAGTTTTTCGGCTGCCTCATGACGAAGTCCGTGATATTTGAAATAGTCAAAATCTTCTGGAATTTTGATTTTCTCGTTTTTGAGCGACTTTTCTATATCTTCCTGTTGCTGATTGAGATAGCCCTCATACTTTGTCATTATATTCACTTCGCGAAGTGCGTCGCGTGAATAGCCATCAAATATTTTTAACAATTCATTTACTTTAAAAATATCGATATTAGAACGTTTTAACATGTCTTTGATTGACACACTTTCTTTTGGCACACTTTCGCCGTTTTGTTCATAAAAAGCGTATACGGTATCAGATATTTTAACCCTTTGGGCTAATTTTTCTTTAATTTCTTCAATTTGTTTTAGCTTGTTTAGATAAATATTATATCGCTTTTCATCAACTAAGCCAACTTGTTTGCCAACTTCTGTCAAACGCAAATCGGCGTTATCTTGGCGAAGCAAAAGCCTATATTCTGCACGGCTTGTCATCATTCGATAAGGCTCATTTGTGCCTTTCGTGACAATATCATCAATAAGCACACCAATATAGCCATCGCTACGTTTTAGCACAAGCTGAGGTTGATTTTTAAGATATAGATTTGCATTTATTCCTGCAATAATGCCTTGACCTGCTGCTTCCTCATAACCGCTTGTTCCATTGATTTGCCCAGCAAAGAACAAACCTTTATGTCCTTTAATCTCAAGAGTAGGGTTCAGCTGAGTTGGCTCTATGCAATCATATTCAATCGCATAACTATCACGCATAATCTCAGCATTCTCAAGGCCTTTCAAAGAATGTACCATATCTTCTTGCACATCAACAGGCATTGATGTTGAAAAACCTTGAATGTAAATCTCATTTGTTTTCACACTTTCTGGCTCTAAGAACAACTGATGACGTTCTTTATCTGCAAAGCGAACAATCTTCGTTTCGATAGACGGGCAATAGCGTGGCCCAACTCCTTTAATAAGCCCTGAAAACACAGGCGCTTTATCAAGATTATCTTTGATAATTTGATGAGTCTTTAAGTTTGTGTAGGTTAGATAACAAGGAGTTTGATCAAGTTCTTTCTTATCCTTTTCATCAGTTATAAAAGAAAAGCTTTGAATATCTTTTTCACCCTCTTGAATTTCAAGTTGAGAGAAGTCTATACTTCTGCTGTTTACACGTGCCGGAGTGCCTGTCTTGAATCGCAAAAGTTTAATGCCAAGCCTCTTTAAACTATCTGACAACATTTGAGCATTGCTAAATCCGTTTGGCCCAACATCTTTTGTGTAATCTCCAATAATAATTCTGCTTTTTAAATATACTCCTGTTGCAAGCACAACTGCCTTGGCTTTATATTCTATTCCGACAGCTGTCTTAACAATTTTTTCTTCTGTTACCTCATCGCAAATTATGTCAATAACCTCGCCTTGACGAAGATAAAGATTTGGAGTATTCTCTAGCGTCTTCTTCATTTCATTGTGATATTCTATTTTGTCAGCTTGTGCGCGAAGCGACTGAACAGCAGGTCCTTTGCCACTGTTAAGCATTCTGATTTGAAGCATTGTTTTATCAATATTAACACCCATTTCACCACCAAGAGCATCAACCTCGCTTACAAGTTGACCTTTGGCAGTTCCGCCAATAGACGGATTGCATGCCAAAAACGCTACTGCATCCAAACTTAAAGTCAGCAGTAGAGTTTTATTTCCAGTTCGTGCAAGAGCAAGTGCTGCTTCACAGCCTGCATGTCCTGCGCCAATCACAATCGCGTCAAATTCTTTCACTTTTTATCCTTTTGTTTTTTACTCTTTGAATATTATACATCAAAACATTGCAAAATCAAAATCCTTTGATAGTTATTTAAATAAAAAACAAGAATGACTCTTGTTTTAATATAATTCTTTGCCTTGCACAGGAGCTTCAATAGGTTCTATCGGAGAGATTTTGTAAGGGAATTTGCCAAGTTTAACAATTTCTCCATTTTTAGGAATTTGAAGTTTTTTGTTATACAAAATTTTGCTTAAAGCAACGTAAGTGCCGCCATGAGCAACTATCAATATTTTAGATTTTTGAGGCAATTGCTTTAAATCATTATAAAAGCTTTTAACTCTGCCCATAAAATCTTCATCCCGTTCTCCGCCATAATATTCTGGATGTTTATACACTTCTTCTTTTACATGCGGATTTGCTTTTAATCTTTTGCCTGCCATATTGCCAAGATCAAGTTCGATTATTCTTTTGTCTACAATTAACGAGGTGAGTGGATGAAAAGAGCCAATAATTTCAGCAGTTCTTTTTGCTCGCACAAGAGGTGAGGTGAATATCTTGCTAAACACTTCTTGCTTCAAAAATTCGCCTGCCAAACGTGCTTGAGCTTTGCCAACTTCATTCAAAGCCGTGTCAAGCTGTCCATGAACAAGTCCTTTTGCATTTAAATCTGTTTGCCCATGTCTAACAAAAAACAATTCCATAAAAGCCTCCTTCTTTATTTTCCTAAACAGAACTTTGAAAAAATCAGATCAATAATTCTTTCGTTTTCGCTTTCGCCTGTGATTTTGCCAAGTTCATTCCATAAACTTTTTATTTGCATTGCAAGAATATCCATGCTTGCTTCAATACTTTCAAGAGCTTGGCTGATAATATTTTTGCAATTTTTTAGAATAGCAATCTGTCTTTCATTTGTGACAATAATGTTAGAAAAGTCTAATTCTTCTGCTATAACTTTATTATAAATCACTTCTTTTATTTTGTCAATATCCTTTTCTTGCAAAGCTGAAACTTTTATCTCGTTTGGCTGAGGCTGCAAAACTCGCTTTTTGTCAATTTTGTTGACAATTGTTATAAAGTTTTTGTTTTTTACAAGTTCCAAAATTTCTGTATCCTCAGACTGCAATTCTCTTGAAGCATCCAAGACAAACAAAACTATATCTGCACTATCTATGCTTTTTCGGCTTTTTTCAATGCCGATTTTTTCAACTTGGTCACAAGTTTGATTTCTTATTCCTGCAGTGTCTATAAAATTGTATTTCAAACCTTTAAACAAAGTTTGCTCTTCAATAATATCGCGCGTCGTTCCTGCAATATCTGTAACAATAGCGCGTTCATTTCCAACAAGAGCATTCAAAATGCTGCTTTTGCCAACATTTGGCGCGCCCACAATTGCAATATTTATTCCTTTTTGAATATATCTTGCGTTTTCAGACGCTTTCAAAAATTCAGATATTTGACTACTGATAGAATGAAGCTTTTTAACTATTGCCTCTTTTGCGCTTTTTTCAAAATCTTCTTCAGGATAATCAAGAGTAGCTTCAATGCTTGCGATTTCTTCTGTTAATGAATTTTGCAATTCTTTAATTTTTATTTTAAGCTTGCCATCAGCCACATTCAATGACGCCTTTAACTCGCTTTCGCTTTCTGCATTGATTTCATCAACAATAGCTTCCGCCTCATCAAGAGTTATTTTTCCGTTTTCAAATGCGCGTTTAGAGAATTCTCCAGGCTCAGCCAAACCCCCTCCATTGTTTAACAAAACATCCAATACCTTTTGAGTTATAACGCTTCCGCCATGCACTTGAAACTCAATCATATCTTCGCCAGTGTATGAGTTTGGTGCTTTAAAATATACACATAAACATTTTTCAAAAAGATTGTCTTCAAGTTTAAAATTGCCAAGATATAAAAATCTAGGCTGAATATTGTTATCAATAAAAGCATTGCAAGAAAACACTTTTTTTGCAATATTTAAGCAGTCTTTTCCGCTCATTCGAACTATTGAAATTGCACCTTTGCCAAGCGGAGTTGAAATTGAAGTTATTGTTTTTGTCATGACGATATTATAGCATAATGAAACACAAATTGCAAGATAAAAACAAATTGATAAAAGTTTTATTTTTAATAAAATCAAACAAGTAATTATTGTTTTAAATTTTTATTTTAAATAATAAAAGTTAAAGTCAAAATAAAAGCCTTTATTAACTTTTAAATAGTTAATAAAGGCTTTTATTTTTAGTTTTCTTTCTCTTCTTTTCTTTAAAAGAAAAGAAGAGAAAATTCTATCTATCTTTATATTCTTTTGGAAAAACTATTACATATCTATGAGGCTCTGTGCCTTTTGACAAAGTTGTAACTCTATCGTCATCTTGAAGGGCTGTGTGAATAATTCGTCTCTCAGCTGGCTTCATTGGCTCAAGCTTATAATATCTTCCGCTTTTTGCAACTTTGCTTGCAATGCGCTTTGCAGTTGCTGTCAAACTTTCTTCACGTTTAACACGATAGTTGTCAATATCAAGCAAAAATCTCTTTTCTTGTCTGCCAGTAACTGCTTGGAAAATGTTTGTAAGCGCATAATAAGCTTCTCCTCTGTGACCAATTGCTTCGCCAAGATCGTCGCCAATAACTGAAAAAGTTTTGAACTTTTCATCTTCTTCAACAGAAATTTGAACTTCTTTGCCAAGCGCTTTAAAATAACCTGTCAAGAATTCGATTGGATCTAAAACTTTTTCTTCTTTTGATTTAGAATATTTTTCTTTATTGGTTTCTTTTTTAATTTCTTTACTTTCTTGTTTAATCTCTTCAGATTCTTTTAAGATTTCTTGACTTTCCTGTTTTATTTCAGTAGTATCTTTTTCAATCTCTTCGCTTTCTTTTTTAATTTTTGCTTTTTCTGCTAAAATTTCTTCTTTTTCTTCCTGTCTAAAACTTTTTCGTTTCTCATATTTTTCTTTAGCGTCTTCAGAAATAGAAACCAATACTTTTGCTTTTTTAAAAAGTCCGCCTTCACTTAAAATTTTTATATCAACGTCTTCTCTTGGTGCTTTAAGTTCAAGCAGTGCATTTTCGATTGCTTTTTCTATTGTTTTTCCAGTGCTTTCAACTGATAACATTTTATCCCCCTTAAGTTTATTGTTTTCTTCTGTAATCCATTGTATTCGTATTTTTTTGTGCTTCTTTCTTTTCAGCATTTGCTTCAAGCTTATTCACAATCAAATCTTGAAGTGGAAGCAGTGCAGTGCTGATAAGCTGACTTGCCAACATATAGATTGAGAAAACTGCGTTATAGAATATTGCAAATATTCCCATGATTAAAGGCATAACAATTTGCATAATTCTGCCTTGTGCTTTTGAAGGTGTTTTACCTTTCTTTTTAAGATTTCTTCTCATCAAGAATTGTGATAACCATGATGATAAGAATGATACTGCAATGATAAGGACTGGCAATATAAAATATCCATTTACTTTGCCTTGTGATTCTTTAAGCTTAGGCATGAAAGAATTATATATTTCTTTTTCGCCAAGTTCAATATTGTTTTTGCGAACCATTCCCTCAAACTGCTCATAAGTGAACATTGAAGATTTCAATGGACTGTCTGCAATCCAAATATTTTTAATCCATAAAAAACTTTCTTGATTTGCTTTATAAGTGTTTTCGATAAGTGGCATAGCGGTTTGCACAACACTTCCTAAAAGAGTAACTTTTTCAACACTAACAACTCCATCTTCGTCAACAACTTCTTTTTCAGAAATAATTTGTTCTTCAAAGCTTTTTCTGATAATGTTGATAACATCGTTAGCTCTTTGCACATCATTTTCAACAGTTATATCAATTTCGTCTTTGGCTTTAAAATCTTCAAGCGTTAAATATTTTTCATAAGTGATAGCTTCTTGACTTTCCTTTTCAAAAAGGCCAATCATTTTATCTTCACCATTCATGTAAACTCTAAATTCAAGGTCTTTGCCATCATTTACAGCATTTTTATATACTTCAACATGCTCGTTAACAACATTTAAACAGTTTGCATAGTCTTCTTTCAAAAAATCATAATTTTCATAAATTTTATAGTTTGAAATTTTGTTTAATCCTGAAAATAATGTGAAGAAAACAACCAAGTTTAAAATCATAAACACGGCCATAAATCCGCAACTGCCAGCCATGTTGTAATTATGTTTTTTATAAATTTCGTTTGTTTTCTGGTTTAAAAGTTGCCTGTCATTGCCATATTTTGCTTGAATTTTTTCAAGTTCAGGCTTCATTTTTTCTTGCATTGCTGTGTTCTTGCTGGTGATGCGCCTATTGTAAGTATCAAGAGGTGACCAAATAAGTCTGATAATAACAGTAATCAAAACAACTGCCCAGATGTAGTTGTTTGTAAAACTGTCAAAAGCCCAAATGATACTTTCCCACATTCCAGCAGGTTTAACAACAGAAAGAAGTGTGCTTAAAATAGCCATTTACTTTCTCCTTTTAAATTAATTGGCAGAAAATCATAACCTGACTGACCATTAGGCTTACATCTTGCAATTCTCTTTAATCCTAAAACGCTTCCTTTAAAAATCCCAAACTCGCCAACTGCTTTAATAAAATAATTGGAACAGCTTGGAACAAATCGACAAGTGTGAGGAAGCAGTGGTGAAATACAAAATTTGTAAATCCACACTGGAATAAGCAAAAGAACTTTAAACGGAAATATAATTATTTTAAAAAATTTCATAATTTTCTCTTTCAGTCAGAATTTGCTTTGTTAAAAACATATTCAACTTGCTTTTTAAGGTCTGAAAATTCAAGTTCAGCAGTTCCCTCTCTTGCCAGCAAAACATAATTTTTGTAAGGCTTAACAAAATCGCCATTTCTAACAATTTCTCTAAGCCTGCGTTTTAACAAATTTCTTTTATTAGCCTTGCCGTGCTTTTTTGAGATAGAATATCCAATTTTATAACTTTGGAACTTACTGTTAACCTCATAAAGAGTAAAATATTTGCTTGATGTTCTTTTGCCTTTGCGATAAATGTAAGCAAAGTGCTTTCTTAGTTTTAGTCTGTGGTCAGGTTTCTTTTGTTTTTTAAGCAGAGAGTTTCTTTCTTCCACGATTTCTTCTTCTTTTTAAAACATTTCTTCCACCAGTAGAACGCATTCTTTCTCTAAATCCGTGAACTTTGCTTCTTTGTCTTTTCTTAGGTTGGTATGTTCTTTTCATGTTCTTCTCCTTGTTTAGTCAAATTCTTTTTTTAACGAGGTTTTCAATAGTTTGTAATAAGTGAATAAGGAAAACCAAACATGCATACTCTCAATTAAAAAAAGTTTACGGGATAATTATAAATTAAAAAATCTAATTTGTCAACCACAATCAGCAAACTAATAATAAAATATTTTTTAAGTTGTGCAATTATTTTTCTAATAAGCCATAGTTTTTGTCTATTTATGTCGCTAAATAAAAATAACTCTTGCAAAATTTGCTAAGTTTTGATATAATAAAATTGTAACTTAGGAGGTTTTATGAGTATTACACAAGTAACAGGCAATAAAGTGTATTTTGCAAAACTTAAAGAAAATGCAATTATTCCTAGCAAAGCAGAAGAAAATGCTGGCTATGATATTTATGCTTGCTTTGACGAAGATTTTATTTTGCTTAAAAAATTTCAAACAAAACTTATTCCAACTGGAATAGCATGGGCTTCTAGTAAAGAATATTATATGCAATTCTATGAACGTTCTTCAACAGGTTCAAAAGGAATAAAGGCTAGTGCAGGAGTTATTGACAGCAGTTATCGTGGAGAATTTAAAGTTGCAATATTTAATGCAACATGTAAAAATTTGATATTTACTTATCTAGACAATCCACAACTTTTTGAAAAATATAAAGAATTTGCAAACGAAGACGAGTATTTAATATATAATTGCAAAAAAGCAATTGTTCAAGGAGTTATTCACAAAGTTAACAAAATGGACGTAGCAGAAATTTCTTATGATGAATTAATGAACATTTCTTCAGAACGCGGAGCAGGCGGCTGGGGCAGTTCAGGTAAATAAATAGGTGGCAAACGCCACTTTTTTATATCTAACAATTTTTATAAAAATAAAAAATAGAGCAATGTTTTATTGCTCTATTGGTTTTTCAAGTGATTGTTCCACTTTTTTATAAGTTTCATTATAATAATCAAGCACAGTTTCAATATCATTGCCTGATAAAAGATTTATTGAAAGTATGTTTTTAGTTGCTCCACCTTCCATTTTTATAGGATGAATTTTACCAATTAAAACATGAATAGTGCAAACTTGAGGACATAAGCCAATTGTTTCACTTGGAATATATTTTTCGCAAAGAGTATTTATAAATATTTTGCAAAAATCTAGATAATCTATACCTTCCAAATGAATAGCTAAGTCACTATCAGATAAAGTCATTGCTGGTGAAAATTTTGCTTTACCATTATGATTTAAAAGATAAACCTGAGAAAACTTGTTTCTATAATCATCACTTGCTAAATGTTCCTCTATCTTTTGAAGTAATTCATCAATTTTTTCTTTTATTATTAATTCTTGTTTATTTTCCATAGAAAAATTATAACACATAAATTTAATATTGTCAATCATTAATTTAAAAATTTCTCTCTACAGTGAAAATAAAAGGTTATAGCGATTTTGCAGCCAGATTCTGCGTGATTATTTTTCTTTTATAATTTTAATTAAAATAAATAAAAAGTTAACAAAAGCCTTTTTGATTTTAATAATAAAATTCAAAAAGGCTTTTGTTTAGTTTTCTTTTGCTTCTTTTCTTTAAAAGAAAAGAAGTTAATTACCCAATCACACGAACTGGTAAAATGAGATATAAGAATTCGTCCTCTTCGGTTGGCACAATAACACATGGAGTTGATGATTTGTTAAAGCAAACTTTTACAAACTCATTAGAGTTAACTCTCAAACTTTCCAAGAAATAACGTGGATTGAAAGAGATAATAAGATCCTTGCCTGTCACTGTAACTGGAATGTTTTCTTTGATATTTCCAAGTTCAGAATTTGAAGTTATGCAAAGATTGTTTTCTTTGATATCAAACTTAACAAAGTTATTTTGTGAAGCTTTTGAAAGAAGAGTAGCTCTTTCAAGTGCTTCTTGGAATTGCTCTGTATTTAAAATAACAAAAGTCTCATAGTTCACAGGAATGATTTGCTTATAATTGATATAATCACCCTCCAAAAGACGAGAAGTTACTTTTGTATCTCCAAGGTCAATCATGATAGTGTAGTCATCGATGTAAATGTTGATAATTTCATCATTTTCGTCGATAAGTTTAGAAATTTCATTCAAACTTCTTGATGGAATAACGATAGACTTCTTGATTGAAGAAGTTATATGTTTTTTAACGCGGGCAAGACGATAACCATCAAGCGCAACAACATTAAGCTCTTTGTTGTCAATATCAAACAAAACGCCTTTCAAGATTGGACGAGAATCATCCACAGCAACAGAAAAAATACATTTGCTTACAGCAGATTTAAAATCTTTTTTAGAAATTCCAAAAAATTCTTCTGTTTTAACTTTTTTAAATCCTGGATATTCAACAGGGTTGTAGCATTGAATAACACTTTCGCTGTCTTCATAACGAATTGTCAATTGATTTTTGTCATTAACTTCAAGTTCAATTTGGCTGTTTGTAAGATTTTTAACAAACTCTGTAATAAATCTTCCAGGAACAACAGTTTCACCCTCAACTTTTACTTCCGCTTTAATTTTCTTTTCAATTGAAAGTTCAGTATCAGTGGCAGACATAGTCAATGTGCCATCTTCAGCAATAATTTTGATACCCTCAAGAATTGGATTTGTGATTTTGTTTGAAATAGCTTTGCTTACTTTTATGAAAGCATCTGAAAGTTCTAATCCTTGGCAACTGATTAACATAAATTTATCTCCTATCAAAATTTTTTTGTTTTGTTATGAGATTATTATAGCACACTTTTTGAAGAAAGGCAAGCATATTTAAACAGAGTTTTCACACTTTTTTGAAAGCTTTTTTCACGCGCGCAGGCGGGCGCAGATTATTATTTTATATAATACTTTTTAAGTAGTAGTATTAGTAGTAGCCTGTGTGTATATGTGGACAACTCGCGAAAATTGTGTCGAATTTATGTAGTAAGACTGAAATTACACTATATATTGTGTAAATTTTGATTTTTAAAATGTGGATAACTTGTCGACAAGTGTGTGGACAAGCGTGGATAAGTTATCCACCTTTCAACATTCGCTTAATTTCAGCCACCATTGTTTGTGTTTTTTGAGATGTTTTCATCTTTGCAGAGATATTATCGCGGGCATTTATCACTGTTGAGTGGTCTCTTCCGCCAAAAATCTTTCCAATTGCCTTTAATGGCATAGCCAAAAGCTCATCAATCAGATAAATTGCAATCATTCTTGGCTCAACAATCTCTTTGCTTTTCTTTTTGCTGACGATTTCTTCCTTTGTTATGTCAAAATATTTGCAAACTGTGGAGATAATCATCTCAGGAGTGTAGTCCTCATTTTTATCTTCTTCTGCTTCGCTATCAAAGGCTTCAATAGCATCTTCTTTTGTTGCAGACTTTTTTCCAAGCAGGTTTGCAAAGAAATTAACCTTTGCAAGCATGCCCTCAAGTTCACGGATATTGCTGTCAACGCGCTCTGCGATATAGTTTATTGCGTCGTCGTCAATAACATATTTTTCTATCTGGCATTTTTTTCTAAGAATAGCAACTTTTGTTTCATAATCAGGGGATTGAATATCCTGTAATATTCCACTTGAAAATCTTGATTGAAGTCTGTCAGTAAGGGTAGGAATTTCTTTAGGTGGACGGTCAGATGTGATAATAACTTGTTTATTGTTTTGATAAAGTTCGTTGTAAGTATTAAAAAATTCTTCTTGAGTTCCCATTTTGTTAGAAATAGATTGAATATCATCAACCATTAAAACGTCTAGATTTCTATACTTTGCTCGAAATTCAAGAGTTGCCTTCATTTTGCTGTTAGAGCCTAGGCTTTCAGTGTAAGCATTAACAAATTGTTCGCAAGTTACATAAGCAACTTTCAAATTTGGATTAAATTCTCTTAAATAATTGCCAATTGCATGCAAAATATGAGTTTTTCCAAGCCCAACTCCTCCATAAATAAAAAGAGGATTAAATTTTTCACCAGGGTGTTCTGCGACAGCACGAGCGGCTGCATAAACAAATTGATTGCTTTTGCCTACAACAAAGTTATCAAAAGTATATTTGTTGTTAAATGGATTTTTAGTAACTTCTACTTCTTTTTGAGAATTTTTATCTCCATTTTTTTCAACATAAGCGATTTCTTCGTTTGGATCTAAAACTTCAATTTCAACAGAAGTTCCGATAATATCGTTTACGACCTCGCTAAGCTTGTCCATGTAATTTCTTAAAATTTGATTTTTTGCTGAAGTTGAGTTTGTTGCAATAACAAGTTTTTTGTTATCAACAAGATCAACAACTTTCAATGGTTTGAACCACATAACAAAAGAAACGTTTGAAACATTAAGTTCAAGTTTCTCCAAGATTGTAGCCCAAATATTTTTTAACTCTTGCATTTTATCCACCTTTTAAATTTAATGCCAAATTATAGGCATATAAAAAATTGCGAAAGTTCCCTTTCGTAATTTATTATATTAGTTAATTTTGTTTTTGTCAATTTAAAAAGACAAATCTTTAATGAAAAAATTTGTCTTTTTTGAAAAGTTATAATTCGTCAGGCAAATCCATAAAAACTTTGACAGTCACATTACGTCTTGTTCCACTGTTTGCAACTTTAGCAGAAGAAGTTTTCATAACAAAGTGTATATCATGTAAATTGACAAAATACATTTGACCATAAACATTAAAAGTTGTTTTTTCAGAGTATCCAAAATCTTGACCATAAAAGTCTACAATGCTGTCTTTATAAAAATTTTCTTCTTTTATTAAATTGCTGTTCAAAGTGCTAAGATAGCCGTAATTTTGCGTTAAAAAGTTAAAAATTTGCAGTTTTGTGCTGTTATTTTTATTAATTTGATTAAATTCTGTCAAATCTCTAACAAATTCTGTCTCGGTATTATTGATAGAATAAGGTGCTAACGCGCGATATCCTGGCGCGTTTTCGATTATTGAAAAAGCACTCGAATAGCTGTTTGTTGTATAGTTTGAGTAATCGTAAATTTGATTATTTTTAATTTCATAGGTCATTTTGACATTGTTTAAAACTTCATTGTCTTCACGGGTTAACATAATTCCGTTAAGACAAGTTATATTATTTTCTTGTAAAGTAGCATTATCTATTTGTTTATATGGATGAATGTCGCAATCATTGATATTAGCATTTCCATTTTTAATTTGAATTGCATTAGTGAAAGGTTGATTAAGATTATCATCAGTCAATGAAATATAATCATTGATAATTTCGATGTTAGAGATATTTATAGAATAGTTAATTTGTTCAGAATTTGCTAAATTTGTGATAAAAGAGCCAAAAATTTTAGGTTTTTTGCGATTTTGCTTAACTCCCGTAATATTAATTGCTTTGTCTATTATATAGTTGACATACACATTCTCACTGTTTTGAGCAACTTTAAAACCGTTTTCTTGGAAAACTTTATTAGTAAAATCCTCTTTTACATCATTATATATATAGATAGTGTCGCCCGCATCACAAGCAACAATAGCCTCAGCAAGGGAATTATATTTTGTTTTGCCAATTTTGCAAATAGCTTTTTCGAACATAGCATTGCAACCCATAAAAGCAAAGCAAGGCAGAATAAGACAAAGCAGACATACAAAAACTGTAAAAAACTTAACTTTTTTCATATTTACTCCTCAATATAAGTTAATTATATATAATTTTGTTTTTTTTAGCAAATTATTTCAGTTAAATGTAAAATTTATAATGATAATTTGATTTCTTAAAACAAAAGTGATATAATAATGTTATGAAAATCAACACGCTGACTTTGAAGAACTTTCGTAATTATCAAAAAGAAGTTGTAAAGTTTGAGGATGGACTTAATATTTTGGTTGGCAAGAATGCTCAAGGAAAGACAAATATTCTTGAAGCAATCTTTTTTGCTGTTATTGGAAAATCTTTCAAGGCAAGTAAAGAAAAGGAAGCAATCAAGTGGGAAGAAGAGGTTGCTTCTATCAAAGCAGAGTTTTCACGAGAGTTTAGAGATGTGGCAATTGAACTGATTTTTAATAAATCTGCTAAAAAAGCTGTCAAAATTGATGGAATATCTATAAAAAAAATTGGAGAATTGTTAGGCAATGTTAATGCAGTGTTTTTTTCTCCGCAAGAGTTGAAGTTGGTTAAAGAAAGTCCAGACGAGCGCAGACGCTTTATGAATGTTGATATTTCTCAAACAAACAAGAGATATTTTTATGCGCTTAACCGTTATGAAAAAGTTTTGGCAAACAGAAATAAACTGCTCAAAATGTCAAAAGATTTCAATGCTCTTAAAGAAACAATTGATATTTGGGACAAAGCTCTTGTTGACCTTGCCGAAAAAATATATCTTGAACGCAAGCTTTTTATAGAAAAATTAGCGCCTTTCGCTGAAAAAGCACATAATTATATTTCTAATGGACAAGAAAAACTGGAAATTAAATATGATAGTTTTGATTTTGGTGATAAAGATTTCAAAAGTGAAATGCTTAAAGCTTTGCAAAAAAATCTTGAAAAAGATTATAAGCATGGATACACTTCTGTTGGAGTTCACCGTGATGACCTTGATATTTATTTAAATGGCGTTGAAGTTAAAAGTTTTGGATCTCAAGGTCAGCAACGAACAGTTGCGCTTTCTATGAAACTTGCTGAGCTTGAAATAATTAAAGAAAGAGCAGGTGAGTATCCAATTCTTTTATTAGACGATGTCTTCAGTGAGCTTGACATTGATAGACAAAAGCGACTTCTTAATTTTACTTCACGAACTCAAACAATAATAACTTGTACTGAATTTAATTTAAAATCAGAAGTTAACATTTTGCAAGTAGTAAATGGCAAAGTACAAAAAAACACAGCAAATTAACGCTGTGTTTTTATATTATTTAAGCCATTCAATTTCTTTATTGTAAAAGTCTTCTTGTAAAAGACGTGTATGCATTGGAATTAAGCTTAGTCCGCCACGTTTTAAAAACATTTCATGACCTCTAACAATAAGATCGGTCACAACAAAAAATTTAACCTGGTCTTGAATATATGCTGGAATTTTCCCGCCATTCACAATACGTAGATATTCGCTAAAAAAACCTTTTTTGACTTCTGAAGAGCCCTCTTTAAACATAAAAGGTATATTGTATCTGAAATTTATAACATCAAAACTGATATAAAAATTTTCGTTATCAACCAAACAAACTTTTTTGCCGTTATATAATATGTTGCCAAGTTTGATGTCACCATGAATAAGTTTTAATTTTTCGTTCTTAAAAGCTGGCTTAAATCTGTTTAATAAATCTATGATAGTTTTTTTGCTGCAAGGCATAAACTTTTTGTAAGGACTATTATAGACTTTTTCAAGCATTGCAAGATCAGACTGATAAACATCTTCAATAGTAACCGTTGGTAGATATTTTTTATTTATCTTTGCTTTATCTAGGTTTTTGAAATATTTTGTAACTTTTTTTGCGCATTGAACACCTGCATTAAAATCATTACGGTCAAAAAATAAATTATACTCTTTGCCTACAAAGAAATCTAAAACAACAAAAATTTTGTTTGAACTTTTTAAAACTCCGCAAGCGTGAAGTTTTGGAACTGGCATTTTGCAATCAACTGGAATGCTATAGAAATATTTATATTTAGCAAGGGTTTCTTTATTGCCACGCATAACCTTTAGAAAATAATCTTTTTTATTAACTGTGATTTTAAAAACTGTATTGTCATTATTATAACTGCCTTTCAAGTTTTTAAAACTTGCGTTTTTCAAAAATTCAACATCATTTCTGTTAAAAGTAACAAGCTCATTTTTAAGACTAATTTTCCCATTGTTATAATATTTTTGAATAGTAGTAATATATTTTTCTGCATTTTTGTAAGCTTTTTGCTTTAAAAATAGCAAAATATTGCTAAAAGCATTATAAAGGAATGTATAATCACAACATTTTAAAATATTATCAGGTATATCAAATTGATATAAACCCTCTAGATAGCCTTGTGTAAAAATTATAGATTTTTCAATATGGTTTTCTTTATCACTGCATAAGGAATGCATAATTGTGGAAGTTATTTCATGATAATCTGTGTTTTCAATATCGCAAGCCAAAACAGAACCTGGCTTTTCAAATAAAAAGTTGTCAGGGTGAACATTTGGCAAAGCAAAAACAAGAGAACTTTGTTTTAAGATATTTATGTTTTTTAAGATATAATCGCGCAGTTCAAACAAAAAGGCTTGGCTTTCAGTTGTCAATTTTTGAAAATTGTTAATTGAATTAAATTCTATAACTGTTTGTAAAATTTGTGTTGTAAGCAATTGATAGCTTTCTTCAGGCAAAGGCATGTCAGGATAGATATTGCGCAAGTTGAAACAATTTTGACTTACTCTAAAGCCAAGCTCATAAATATCCTTTGTGCTTAACATATCAAAATAGTTAAGCAAGGTTTTGTAATCAGCAAATTCTTCAACAATAAAATATTGTGAACCAATCTTTCCAGAGCTAATTATTTTTACGCTTGGAATATTTGCTTCATTAAATATTTTCTTTAGTTTAGGATTGACAGGTTCATTTGTAAACTTAACAAAATATTTTTTATTCTGTTTTGTAACAATGTATATTTCAGATTTTACATTGTTATAAACAGAACAATTTTCAAAGTTTTCAAGAAACTTAATTTGTTTTAACTTTTCCATAACGCCTCACTATGGATATGTTATAAAAAAAGTTAAATTTTGTCAAATGATTTAAACAAAGATATATTTATACTTTATAATATTCCAAAATTCCGCCTAAAACGCAATAGCACATTTTTTTCATATAATCGTCTGTTTGTAAAAGCTTTTCTTCTTCTGGGTTAGAAAGAAAGCCAAACTCTACAAGAATGGCAGGTTTGTCTGTGCAGTTTAAAACAAAATAATCACCAATACTAGCCGTTTGTTTTGCTGTTGAAAATCCGTCGTGCAAAAAAGATTGCACTGAGGTTGCAAAATTTTTGCCTGCCTCATTGCCCTTTGCGTAAAAAACTTGTGCGCCTTTGCAAGAAGCTAGGTTGAAACTGTTCATATGAATGCTGATAACTAAATCGGCGTCGCTATTGTCAATAATCTGTTTACGCTTTTGCATTTCGCTTTTCTTTTTGTTGGAAGCGTTTGGACTGTACAGCCCGTTTTCATCCTTTCTTGTCATAACAACCTTTATATTAGAGTCCTCACACATCGCTTTAAGAGCCTTTGCATAACGCAAATTGAGATCGCTTTCTTTGACCCCTGTTGTTTTTCCAGAACTTCCCGCGTCAATCCCGCCATGCCCTGCGTCAATCACAATGGTGTGCAAAGGCTTTGGTGAAGTGCTGACCTTGACAGGAAAATACGCTCCACAGAAAACACCTATTGCAAGAATGCATAACAAAAAAATAATAATTGATTTCTTTTTTAAAATAAAAAACATGTTTTCCTCTAAGTATTATATTAAAGTAAATTAAGAATAATACAAATAATAAAAATTGACATAGATTTGTTTTTATGATAAAATTGTTATATGAAAAAGTTGATTTCTGTTTTTGCGATTTGTTTGTTGTTATGCGGGATGATGTTTGGCTTTACTTTTCAAAAGTCGAATATAGTTTTTGCTGACAATTTAACTTGTCAAGTGGTGGCGGAAAGTTGCTATATATATAAGGATAGGAATTTTGAAGAAAAGGTGACTGATTCTGATGGAAAAACTGTTGTGTTAAAGCATGGTCAAGTTTTGAATGTTTTGGAAAGTGAACAAGAAGATTCCAACTATATATATATAGAAACAAATGACGAATTTAATCATCAGGGTTATGTTTACAAATATTATGTAACTTTTAATAAAAATCAAGAAACGATTTATCCTGTTTTTAATGCCAAAGTTGTTGTGAGTGAAGCAAAAGTTTACGACTTACAGCAAAACGCAACTGAACTTAGATTAAGTAAAGACACAGAATTATATCTTTATCAAGGCTATAAAAGAAAAGCCGATTTTACAGCTGTATGTTTTGTTCAAGAAAATGGACAGTTATATTATGGATTTTTAATGACTGACGATTTGGCTCCTTATGGAGTTAACGCAGGTTTAATCACTGGCATTATGGTTGTTGCGTCGTGTGTGACAATAATCTTGCTGTTGTTGTTTATGAAAAAAGTTAAAAAGGTTAAGAAAAAGAAAGTTAACAGCGAAATTTAAAAGCTTTTATTTATTAACTGGCAGTAAATATTGAAAAACAAATCCTCATTGTGTATATTTAGATAAACACAAGGAGGATTTTTATGTATATTCAAGAAGAGCTTATAAACAAGATTGAAAAACTTGAAAAAGAAATTTGGTTTTTGGTTAAAAACAAATTGCCAGCATTAAAAGATGAAATTATTGCGCAAATTGGTCAAGGTGGAGGGAATAAAGATTTGCTTGATAAAATAAATGCTAATACAAACAATATCACGCAAATTTTGACGGACATAGAATCAATTAACAATCTGATTACAAGTATTAATACCACTTTAACCGCTAATCAAGAAAGTATTTCAAATCTTAACACTTCAGTTGCAACAAATCAGGAGAATATAGCAAATATCAATAAAGCGGTTGATTCGAACAAAACAGAAATTGCCAACAATGCAAAAGCAATTTCTGATAATGCTGAGCAGATAGCCAGCAATTCTCAGCAGATAGCAACAAATACTCAACAATTGGCAGATAATCAAGCTGATATTGAGCGATGTATTGCAAAAGCAGATAGTGCCGCAAATAATTTTAGTTCAACAATAGGTAGGCTGAATGAACTTAATAACAGAGTTGCAGATATTTATGTTGATGTAAAAAGCAATACTGAGGATATTGCTTCAATGACCGACAATATTGCGGAGGTTAGAAGTAAAATTGACCAATCGGCCGTTAATGTTTCCAATCTAACAAACAAAGTTGCGTCAAACACAACAACACTTCAAACGCTTTCATCGCAGGTCGAACAAAACACAACCAAGCTTGGAACTGTTGAAAGTGATATAACAAGCACCAATCAAAAAGTAAGTTCTGTTGAGGATAGAGTTAAAACGCTTGAAAACAGTGGTGGCGGTGGCGGTCGTGTTTCCGAAGTGATTTATGATATGAATAGTGCAGACGCAGCAATAAATCAAGGTTTTACGACAGGTATGGTAACAAACAATGCTATTTACTGGCAAAAGGATTATGACTTTATAAGAGTATATGCTTCTCTTAATGGAAATGCAGGTTATGCAGAAGTTCCACTTAAAAACACAGTGCGTGACGATTTTATGGTTGTGGGTGTTAATGCAACAGGCAAGTCAATGAACTATATGCGCGGTTTTGTTTTTAAAACCCAAAAAAGAATAAATGCAGGTTTGCGTTTTACTTATACAGTTGGCTCAGACGGGAATATAACATTTGATAGTTCGTCAAACAACAAGTTTTTCTTTTCAAGAATTGAGGGAATTATTGGCGTGTAAAAAGTAATGTTAAAAAATTAAATTATTCATCGCTGCCATTTAAACGTTTATAGAAATTGAGTTGTTTTTCAAGAGAGTTGTTTTTATTGTTTGCCTCAATTGTTTTTACAGCCTTGGAATACATTAAATGTTTTGACCTGATATTTTTGCTGATAACAGTTTCGCACAAAGAGATAAAAAATCCATTCTTGGGACGAATATCAAAAATTGTATTGGTGGTTGGATTTTTTAACCTTTGAGTGTCAAATGTGGTTGTAATTATGTATCTGATATCTCTTTCAACGCGTTTTGCAGAAGTTTTAAAATGTTCAGCAATTGTGGGATATAGCTCGCTGGTCAATTTGTGAATAGCTCCAGGATTTTTGTATGCAAGCATCACTGCATATTTCAAATAGGTGTAGCCCATATTGTTTGCTGGCAAATTGGTTGATATTAATAATGATGAAATTTCATCTTCAATGATGACTTCAAGTTCGTTTGTCATAAGACCTCCTAATAGTGATTGACAAGAATGATTATACAATGCGCAAAGAAAAAAGTCCAACGAATTTATGATATTTTTTAAAAAAGTTAGACAAAGTTTACAAAAAGCGACAAAATAATTAAAAAATTGCCAAAATTCAGCATAAAAAGGCTATTATTAGACAATTTGACTTCAAACAGGCTTGATTTTATAGATTTGAATGGTTGAATTTTGTAAAAAAGTGTTTCAAATTGTTCCAAAACGTCTAAAATTTGCATATTAATAATAGTAGGCTATAAAAATCAATCTGACAGGTTTGCTAATAAAGTTTTGCTATTACATTTTTATATATATTTCAACAAAAATCGCTTACTTAATTTGATAATCCAACATACAATATTTATGTAAACTAAAAGGAGATAAAATTATGAGCGAGCTTATTAAAACATTTGATAAACTTCCAAAACTTGTCAAGGTGATTTTGGCTTTGCCTGTGCTTGATATTGTTTGGGCAGTTTATCGTCTTTGCAGATCACTTGAAAAGAAGTCTGCAATCGGAATTGTTCTTGCAATTTTGATGTTGTTCTTCTGTCCAGCTATTTTCTGGCTTGTTGACATCATCACATTGCTTGTAATCGACAAAGTTGTTTGGATTGACTAAATAAAAGCCTCTAAAAAAGAGGCTTTTATTTTTAAAAAGTTTTCGCTTTTACTCATAAATGTTCTAGAATATAAGCGGAGGTTTTTTATGAAGTTAAAAGAATGGCTGGAAGTTTGGCTGAACAAATATGTCAAACACACAATAAAATTAAGGAGTTATGTAAGATATCAAGAGATAATTGAAAAGCACATCAATCCTGTTCTTGGCGAAAATCAACTTGACGCGCTAACTCCACAAATTCTGCAAGATTTTGTTTTAAGCAAGCTTACAAGTGGCAACTTAAAAACAGGACAAGCTTTGGCGACGAATTCTGTTTATTCAATAGTCAATGTGTTAAAACAGGCAATCAAATTTGCTGTGATTTTAGGTTTGTTAGAAAAAGACAACACGCGTGCAATCAAATTGCCAGCAATTAAAGAGCGTCAAATTTTGGCGTTTGAGCAATTTGAACAAGACAGAATATTGTCTTATTGTTTTAAACATTGTTTAACTAATATGCTTGGCATTGTGTTATGTTTGTTTACAGGAATTCGTTTAGGAGAACTTTTGGCTTTAACTTGGCAAGATGTGAATTTTGAAAAAAGATATTTGAATATTAACAAAACAGCATTTTACATAAAGCAAGATGGGCGAAATATGATTTTGACAAATGAGCCAAAGACTAAAAGTTCTAACAGAATTTTGCCACTATCCAAAAACTTGCTTGAGATGTTGGAAAATAAAAAGCAAGCATCAAACTCTGACTACATAATTTCAACTCGTGATGGCAAACAGGTCAGTCCACGATCTTATCAACGCACTTTTGAAAGGCTTTTGAAAAGATTGAATATACCGTATAAAAATTTTCATTCACTTAGGCACACTTTTGCAACGCGTGCGTTAGAGCTTGGACTGGATGTAAAAACAGTAAGCGAACTGCTAGGACATAAAAACCCAGTCATAACCTTAAATCGATATGCTCATTCATTATTATCCTACAAGTTCCAAATGATAAATAAGTTAACCAAATCAATGTGCAAAAATATAAAATAAAAAACAAAGCGATTGCTTTGTTTTTAAATTCCAAGTTCGTCCAAAACGGCTTTGATTTCTTTCATGGCTTTGTCCATTTGCTGTTTTGTGTGGGTTGCTGTGTAGCTTGTTCTTAAAAGTGCCATTCCTGGAGGTGTTGCTGGTGTGATAACTGGGTTTACATAAACGCCACGCTCAAGCAACAGTTTGCAGGCTAAAAAAGCTTTTTCGTCATCATAAGTATAGATTGGAATAATTGGAGTTGTGCTGTCAATGATTTTAATTCCTAAATTTTTAAGTCCATTTCTCATATATTCAGAGATGTCGGCAAGTTGTTGAACGCGCTCAGGCTCTCTTTCAAGAATTTGAAGCGCCTTTAATGCACATGCAACAGAGGCAGGTGTTATGCTGGCAGAAAAAATGTAAGGGCGAGAGCAATGTTTTACATAATCAATCACGCGCTGACTTGCTGCCATATAGCCACCAAGTGAAGCAAGCGATTTTGAGAAAGTTCCCATAATGATGTCGACTTCATTTTCAAGATTAAAATATTCAGCCGTGCCAGCTCCGCGTTTGCCAAGCACGCCCAAACCATGCGCGTCATCAACCATAACGCGAGCATTATACTTTTTTGCAAGTTTAACAATCTCTGGAAGTTTACAAATCTCGCCACTCATAGAGAAAACTCCGTCTGTAACAATCAATATTCCGCTGTCAACTGGAACTGTTTGCATTTTTCTTTCAAGGTCAGTCATGTCGCTGTGATTGTATCTTATCATTTTGCCATAACTAAGTTTGCAACCGTCATAAATTGAAGCGTGATTTTCTTTATCGCACAAAATATAGTCATTTCTTCCAACGATTGCAGAGATTATGCCAAGATTGCTTTGAAAGCCTGTTGAAAAAGTCATAACAGCTTCTTTATGCAAAAAGTGAGCAAGTTCTTCTTCAAGTTTAACGTGCATATCAAGTGTTCCGTTAAGAAATCGTGAGCCAGAGCAACCTGAGCCATATTTTTGGAGCGCTTCAACGCCAGCTTTGATAACTTCTGGATGCGAAGTCAGGCCAAGATAGTTGTTTGAACCTATCATAACAGTTTCTCTGCCCTCCATTTGCACAACAGTGTCTTGACCAGAAGTTAGCTTGTGAAAATATGGATAAATTCCAGCTTCTTTGGCTTTATCATAAATATGCTCGCCTTGTGTTTTTGCGAACAAGTCTTTTCTTTCTTCCATTTTTTTCTCCTTAACAATAAATCTTTTTTATAAGCCAGTCAAGCATTTTGACAGGCAAAATTTTTTGCAAAAATATTAATAACTTTAAAGCGCCAACGCTTTTGCGAACTTTTGGATGTTTGCTTTCAGCAAGTTTAACAACTTGTTTTGCAACTTTGAATGGGCTCATGCCATTGCGTTCATATTTTTCAAACTTCTCAACAGATTTATTGACCTTTTTGTCAGAACTTTCGCTTTTAATTCTAGCGTCAGTAAAGTTTGTCTTTACATCACCAGGCATAACAACGCTCACATAGACATTGTAAGGTTTAAGCTCTGTGCGGGCAGTTCTTGACAAAACTTCAACGCCAGCCTTTGCTGAGCTATAAATTGCTTGATAAGGTAAAGGGAAAACTGCTGATAAAGATGACATATTGATGATTTTGCCAAACTTTTGTTCTTTCATAATTTTGCCGACGATTGCAATATTGACTGCCATTGCTGAAAGGTCGGTCGCGTACAAGTTTTGAATAACCTTTGTATCAGTATCAACAACTTCTCCACTTATTCCAAAGCCTGCATTATTTACAAAAACATCAATGCGTTTTTCTTTGTCCAAAATTTCATTAACAATGTGCTTAGTGTTTTCTGCGTCATTAACGTCGCCTTTATAACAAACAAAATCGTCGCCAGCATATTCTTCTCTTGCTATGCCATAAACTTTGTAGCCCTTTTGTAAAAACAAAGTGGCTGTTGCATGTCCAATTCCACTGCTTGCGCCAGTTATTATAACAACTTTTTGCATAAAAACCTCACTAAAATTACAGCACGAGTATAGCACAATATATTGACAAAACAAAATAATTTAGCGGGATTTTAAAAATTTTTTATCAAAAACGCTAATCACCTTTATTTTAAAGAGATATAATCATTTTTAGTGAACTTGAATAAAAAAGCAATATTTTTAAGTTTAAAAAAGCTATTCGCCTGAAAATATAAGGCAAATAGCGATTTTTATTTTGTTAAAACTGTAATGCAAACTTTGTTGATTTCTAAATCAATTGTTTTGTCATAAATAAACTCATCATTAAGAGCGTTGTTGATTGTAACGTTTATTATGCCCATGTCATCAAGCACAAATCTTTCAACATTGGCGTTTGCGTTTATAGTAAATCCATTTTCAATATCTTTCACAATAAAATTTTCATCAGCGTTAAAATATCCGCTGTCAATCAAAGCTTGAATAAAAATTGCTGACCATTTTTCTTTCTCTTTTGAATCAAATAAATTGTTGCCAAGATCAATATCATTATCGCCTGCTGGTGGTTGCGGATCGCTTGGCTGGCTTGGAACAATAATCTCTCCGTTATCCAAAAAGCCGTTACTGCAACCGACGAACACAAGTCCAGAGCCTGTAATTGCAAAGCAAACTAACAGCACTAAAAGTAATTTTTTAAACATAACAACCTCATATATTCGACATAATAGTAACATTTTTCGAGGTTTTGTGTCAAGAACTTTATACAGGTTTTTAAAATTTAATAATTGTTATAACAGGTTGATATTGCAAAACATATTATATAAATGATGAAAAATTTATATAACTATTATTTTATTGGAATTGGTGGAATTAGCATGTCTGCTCTTGCAAAATTGCTTTTTGACAAAGGCTATGGCGTTATGGGTAGTGACGCTTGCAAAAGCAAAGAAACAGAGAAACTAAAAAAGCTTGGCATAAAGGTTAACTATAAGCCAAATATAAAAGATGTTGAACTTTCTGACATAGTTGTAACAAGCTCTGCGATTTCGGATGATAATAAAGAGCTTAAAGAAGCAGAAAGATTGAATAAACAAATCTTGACCAGAGGCGAACTGCTTGGGCAGATTTCAAAGACATATAAACATGTGATTGCAGTAAGTGGAGCGCATGGCAAAACAACGACCACGGCACTTATAGCACATATTTTTATGGAGGCGGGCTTACAGCCAACTGTTCATATTGGCGGAATTATGCAAGGCTATGAAAGCAACCTGATTGAGGGAAGAAACAAGTTTTTTATAACGGAGGCTTGCGAATATAAAGATAACTTTTTAAATCTGCATCCAGATTTCTCAGTCATTTTAAATATAGAGCCTGAACATTTGGATTATTTCAAAACTTTTGAAAATGTTAAAAAATCCTTTAAACAATTTGCCAAGCAAAGCAAAAATTTTATAGCGCAAGAGGGCTTGTTTGATAAAGGGCTTACGCTTGGCAAAGATTATGCATACTCAAATTTTTTAGAAACTATAAATGGCATTGAATTTGATTATTATAAAAACAATACTTTTGTTTTTCATGTAAAATGTCCATTGCATGGCAAGCATAATGTGTTTAACATTTTAGCCGCAATCGCAGTTGCAGAAAAATACAATATTTATGGTCAGTTAACGCAAAAAGCGCTTGCAAGTTTTAAAGGCGTAAAACGCAGAAGCGAAAGTTATCAGTTTAAAAATAACAGCAAGCTGATATTTGATTATGCTCATCATCCGACAGAAATCAAATGTAGCATAAACAGCATAAAAAAGTTTTGCAAAGGGGATTTGATAGTTATTTTTCAACCGCACACTTATTCAAGAACAAAAAAATTGTTTTCAGAATTTTTGCAAGCTTTTGACGGGGCGGATAAATTGATAATATTTAAAACTTATCCAGCGCGTGAAAAATATGACAGAGCAGGCAGTGCAAAAATTTTAGCCAAAGTGTTAAAACAGAACAAAAAATGCAGATATTCGACAAATTATTGCATATTGAAAAAACTGAATGTCAAGCAAGACGATTGCGTTCTTGTGTTTGGAGCGGGCGATTTTTATGACAAATGCAAATTTTGAAACAGACAGATTAGTCTGTTTTTTATTTTTTTTGAAAAAATTTGAAAAAATCCTTGACAATTGAATAATTGTTCAACTATAATGTTAATAGTTGAATAAATATTCAACCAAAGAATATATTTTTTTAGGAGAAATTATGGGTAAAAATGAATTGATTTGTGATTGCGAAGTTATTCATGAGGAGCATGTTCAGAATGCTAAAAATAATATGCTTGACGAAGAAAAGCTTTTGCTTATTGCAGATTTCTATAAAGCGTTGTCGGACAGCACAAGGATAAAGATTATCAATGTGCTTGAGCAGGAAGAGCTTTGCGTTTGCGATATTGCAGTTATATTGAATATGACAAAGTCAGCGGTATCGCATCAACTTAAAAATTTGCGTGAAATGAACTTGATAAAATCAAGAAAGCAGGGCAAAGAGGTTTTGTATTCACTTGCAGACGTTCATGTTAAAGAGGTTTTTGACATAAGTTTGGAGCATATATTGGAGATGAACTATGAAAGTTAAAATTCAAGGATTGGATTGTCCAAATTGTGCAAAGGCATTAGAAAATCATATAAACAAGTTGGATAGCGTTAAAAAGGCTGAAATAAACTTTGTTAAATCAAGTTTGGTCTTTGAAAGCGATAACGAAAGTAAGGCTTTGCAAGAAATAATTGAAGTGACTAAAAAAATCGAGCCTCAGGCAAGTATTGTCACGCCAGGAAAGAAGAATAAGGAAAGTCAAAGGATAATTATAGATTTTTGCTTGTTGTTGCTTGGAATTGCGCTTGGCGCGATAGTGATATTTGTTAAAATGCCAACTTGGCTTTATTGGACGCTTTTTGTTATAAGTGCTTTAATTATGGGTTATAGAACTTATTATAAAGCACTTCGCCTGCTTTTGAAAGGAACAATAAACGAAAACTTACTTGTTACAATTTCTGTTATAGGCGCAACCGCAGTTGGTGAGCATTTTGAGGGTTTGATGGTTATTGCTTTGTATTCAATTGGCAAAATTTTGGAAAGCATAGCAGTCAACAAGTCCAGAAAGTCAATTGAAAAGCTGACCAGTTTTAAGCCAGAGTATGCAATCTTGCTTGATGGTGAGGAAGAGAAGCGGGTTGAGCCAAGTCAGTTAAAGATAGGTGATGTTGTGCTTGTAAGGCCAGGAGAGAGGCTTGCTGTTGACGGAATTATTGTTGATGGAAAAGCGTCTATTGACAAACAAAGCCTTACAGGTGAAAGTTTGCCTGAAAGTGTCAAAGAGGGTGATGAAATTTTGTCAGGCTCAATTATTTTGGACGGAGTATTAAAGGTAAGGGCAACAAAAGCTTATCAAGAAAGCACTGTCAACAAAATTGTTGAACTTATCGAACATGCGTCTGATAAAAAATCAAAAACAGAAACGGTTATTTCAAAGTTAACAAAATGGTATACTCTTGGAGTTATTATATTGGCAGTCCTGGTTTGGGGAATTGTTTGGGCAATCACAAAAAATATAAACACGGCTGTTTATAGAGGGCTTATCTTTCTTGTTGTGTCATGTCCTTGCGCATTTGCTATTTCAGTTCCGCTTTCTTATTTTGCAGGGATTGGCAACGCTTCAAGAAAAGGGATACTTATAAAAGGTTCAAACTATTTGGACGCTTGTGCAAAACTAAACTTGATTGCGTTTGATAAAACTGGCACATTGACGACAGGCGAGTTTGAGGTTGTGGACATTGAAGTTTGCAAAGAGACTCTAACAAAAGAGGACGTTTTGTTTCTTGCAAGTTTGGGAGAGCAATATTCTCTTCATCCGCTTGCAAGCGCAATAGTAAAAGGCAATAAAAGACAACTTGAAAAAGTTAAGAATGTCAAAGAAGTTGCAGGCGAGGGCGTATATTTTGATTATAAAAAGGATAGTTATTTTGTAGGGCGAAAAAGCGAGAACTTGCAAGGAACTGTTGTTGAACTATTTAAAAATCAAGAAAAGTTAGGGCAACTGATTTTGAAAGATAAGGTCAAAGATACAGCCGTGTCAGCATGTAGCAATTTAAAAGCCATGAATATAAAGACGGATATGCTGTCAGGCGATAGCGAAAAGGTCGCTTATGAGGTTGCTAGTCAAATTGGAATTGATGAAGTTCATGCAAAAATGCTTCCAGAGGCCAAGTTTGAATATATCAAGGGGTTGAAAGAAAACAAGGCAAATCATGTTGGCTTTGTTGGTGATGGAATGAATGATGCGCCATCACTTACCCTTGCCGATGTTGGCTTTTGTATGGGGCTGAAAGGCAACGCTATCAGCATGGAAGCGTCAGACGTTGTTCTTGCAACGGATAATCCAGAAAAGGTTGCCGACGCAATCAAGCTGTCAAAATATACACGTAAAATTGTTTGGCAAAACATAGGACTTTCTGCAATTGTAAAACTTACATTTTTAATTCTCGGCGCAATTGGCATAACAGGCATGTTAAGCGCTGTGATTGCAGACGTGGGAGTAACACTTATAGTGATTTTAAACAGTTTAAGAGCGCTAGGCTATAAAATCAAAAACAAAAAACAGGCTTAAGAGCTATAAATTATGAAACTAGCGAAAAATGTCTTATCGGTTTGATAAGACATTTTTTAATTACCTATTGACTTTTTAACGGTAGAGTAATATAATAAGGTCAAGGAGCAGTACTATGGCAAAGAAAAAGGGTATCCTTTATATTTCATTTAGCGATCAAATAACTTCGGCATATGTTGACTCTATGATGAATTTCAAAGTATTTGACAAACTAAAAAATGAAGTAGATTTATTACAAAAAGTTATATGTTTTGAGCCGTACAACCCATTTTGGAGCGGTGTTGTAGGTGCACAAGCAAAATATAATTATCGTTCTGATAAATATATTAATTCAGTAAAAGAGCAAATTGATTTATATGCACAAGAGATAGCAAATATGGCAAAAAAATATGATGCATTTTTGCCCGTTATTGATGTAGCTCTTCACCATTATCCTGAACGTGAATTTGAAAGATTTAGCGCTACGTCAGGCTTTTTGTTGGCAAAAGCTTTGCACGAAAAAACTGATTTAAAGCAAACAAAATTTGTATTAATTGAAGGCACAGAGGTTTATTTACAAGAAGATGCAAAAAAGTTTAATGTGTATTTAATAGAAAATGGGATTGCATATGGATATGGAAAAGATGACACCCACTGTGGTTATCATCTAAGTGAAGAAGCTTCAGCTGGCTCACCTTATCCTATGTTTTTGAGAGTTTTGGATGAAGAACAGAATAAAGATACATATCTAAAATTTTACAACAAAAATTGGAATGTCCTTAAAGAAATTAAAATTGCACTCGAAACAAGCCCTCGTACGAGATTGTGTGATTTTTCAAATTTTGATCAACTACTAGCCTTGGATTATTTATCAGCTATTGCATTAAGTGAAAAAGAGAAGAACCCGCCAAGTATAGACAATTTATCTAACTATCAAAGCTAGACGGCAGAAATATTCGTTTTATTTGAAAGTTTTGAGAGAGTAAAGGTAAAAAAACATAGACAATTGTTTTGTCTATGTTTTTCTTTAATTATTCCGCTAGTTTCAAACTCCCGTGACTAAATTTGCCTGTTTTATTTTTCATCTTTATCTTTAGAGTTTTCAATATCTGCAATAAGAAAATTATACAGCCTATTTACTGCCTATCTTTAAAAATTACAACCTTTTTTAAGGTATAAATTTAAAAATAGTTATAAAAATATACAAAAAAGCCCGCAAATACGGGCTTTTTCAATGGTTGGGATGAGTGGACTCGAACCACCGACCCCCACCTTATCAGAAATAACATTTGATAGTTGCAAATAGTTTTATATGTGGCTATTATCCTTTTAAATAAAGGGGAATAGCCATTTTTTATTTTTATTATGTTTCTTTTTAATTTCAGTTCATTTTGTTTATTTGTATAAATTTTCACACTTTTTTTCACACTTTTAGGTTTAAGGTTGCAACTACGCTTTCAACAGCTTCTTTTGCCTTTGCAATTGAAAAGTGTGTGTACGTGTTGTTTGTTATATTTATATTAGAGTGCCCCATCATTTTACTTCTTGTAGATAAGTCTATGCCTGTTTCAAAGCAAAGTTGGTTAAAATTATGTCTTAAGTCATGGAATCTCATATTTATACCAAATTCAGATTTTATAAAATCATGAAATTTGTGTGTAAGATAAGATGGGGTTATGTTTCCTTGAAATATATTATCGCACACGACATTGCTATTCAGGTTTTTATTAAGTTCCCTATGTGCTATCAGTTCTTGCTTTAAAAATTCAGGCATAACGAGTCTTCGTTTACTTGTTTTTGTTTTTAGTCGATTTTTGAATTGTGTTTTGCCATTTTCTTCATAGGCAGAATGTGTCAAGTATATAAGGTTATTGTTAAAGTCAATATCATCCCACGTTAAAGCTAATACTTCTCCTCGTCTTGGATCCATTAAAAGAGAAATAAGTGTAGGTATATAAAGATTATAACAATCTCTCTTTAAAGCGAATAAGATTTCTGATAATTGATCTGTTGAAAGTATTGTAGGCTCAAACTCAACATCGTCTTCCATATATTCTATTTTTTTAATTCTGTTGTATTCAAGGATGTCTTGAGATACAGCCCAATTTAACACAGTGTTTAAAACTTTTACATATTCCTGGACAGTTCCCTTTTTTAATCGTTGTCCTTTCTTATGTGGATTATCAAGTTGCTCTAGTTGGTTAACCCAATCTTGTGTATTTCTAGTGTTTATATTTTTGGCTCTAACATTGCCCCAGTAAGCAAGGACTTTATTTGAATATGATTCTTTATGTTTTTTAGTTGTTGGCGAAAATTTCTTTGATTTGGCATCCATATAAAGTTTATATAATTCGCCAAAAGTATAATCAGAATGTTGATTTATTCCTTGCTCAAATTCTTCTTCAAAAGTGTTGGCAAAAATCTTTGCCGCTGCTATAGTTGGGATGTTAGATTTCTGTTTAGTCTTTCTTTTGCCAAATTCATCAAAGTCACTCCATGTTCGCACTTTGTATTTACCATTTGGCAACTTTTCTATTGTTGATGATGGCATGATCTACTCCTTACATAACATCTTTTAGAGATTTTATTTTTATTTTATAATATTTTTTACGAGTTGTTTTAATTTGAATATCTATTGAATCTTCTTTTTTAATGTGTGGGCATTTAAAACTTACAACAATACTTTCATAGCTATTGAGATATTTATAAGTATATATGTGTTGGTGTAACTCGCGATTTAGTAAAACACTTTGATTATTAATATAAATATCATTTATAGTTATAGGTTTATCGCTTAAGTTAGATATTTGTGCCACAATTGAATAAATACTACTTTCTAAATTTACATCAACTCTAATAATTTCAAATTGTATTTTATTTTTAAAAATGTTAATCAATAGAGCAATAAATGGTGGAAATGCAAAGATTATGGTGCAAGTCAATGAAATTGTTGAAATTATATCAGCAGTAGACATCACAAACTCCTCCTAATTTCAACTGCAACACCTATAATGCGGACAGGTGTGTCGATTATCTGTTGGTTTGTATAGAATGCAGGTTTAAAATCGCTATAAGGGTTTTCTGGTAATATCCAAATGCCATTGGGCTCTTTTTTTATGCGCTTCAAAGTTGCATCAAAGCCGTTTATCATAACAACACAAATTTTACCACTATCAGCATCATCTTGCTGTTTGACAATTACTACATCGCCATCATTAATAATAGGATGCATACTAACGCCTTTAACCTTAAGTGCAAAGTATTCTCCACGACTTGCCATATCTTCTGATATTTCCTCATAGTCGAGTATATCTTCAATCGCCTCAATAGGTATGCCAGCTGGAATAACACCAAGAACAGGTATTTTAATGCCTTTTTGCTTTTGTATATTGCCATTATATAAAGATGCTGGTTCTATATTTATAGCTTTGCAAATGTTCTCCAATGTGACTGAAGAAACATTCTTCTCTCCACTTATAATCTTATACACATGTTGTCTTGAAATGCCTGCTCTTTCTGCAACCCTTGAAATAGGCATTTTACTTTCCGCAATTGCTTTTGCGAGTAGTTTGTTGATACTCATTTCCCACCTCTGTCAATTAAAGTTTACATTATAAATAAAAATTTTTCAATATTTTTTTTAAAAATATGTAATTTTTAGTTGACAAATAATTTTTTGTATGGTAATCTAAAAGCGACAATAAAAGGAAAGGAGGTGAAAAGTTTGGTTTACAACAAATCTGAAATAGCCAGAAAAACAGGACTTTCAAGGGTGGCAGTCACAAATATCTTGAATGGTAAACAAAAAAATCCAAAGTTAGATACTTTGGAAAGACTAGCTGAAACAATGGATTGCAGTATTGATGAATTAAAAACCAAAATCAAAACTGACGCAGTGTCTTAAAAGGAGGGGAGAATGAAAGATTATACTATATCAAAAAAAGAATTAAAAGATGCTTTAATTGAACTAGATTATTCAGAATTAAAAGGGTTAGCTTTAGAACATACAAAATCGTTAGTCAAACTAATATTAGAAAAATCAGAATTTTACACCTTTTTGTTCAAGTAGTTTTTTGGTTTTGTAGGAAGAATATTTTGCTGTAAATAAAGTAATAAGATGCTCAACAGAAGCAATCATTTCATCAAGAGTAAATTCACTATCCCTTGCAGGGTGAACTTCATCATTGCGAATGAATTTTGAAAATGTCAATTGAACTACAGCATCATCAAAATCTTTTAGTAATTTAATATTTTTACTAAAACTGTAAGTTGGAGTTTCTCCTTGAACTTTTACTAAATAATCATACACTAATTGTTCAATTGCTTTACTTAATCCTATTCCAATTAAATTATTTAAACCAAAATTTGAAGCTTGATAGGTTTGTTGATATATTTCACAAAACTTGGGTGACAGTTCTTCAATCAATGGCGGTAATAAGATTTTTTCAGTAGAGGGAATTAAGTTTCTATAATAACCCGCTTGTTCTTCCTTACAAATAAGTGAATATTCGTGGCAGCGAGGACATTCAACAAGAAAATTTAATCGATGATGGCTAAGTTTACCATATTGAATAGTAAACTCTACATCATGATTGCAATGAGGACAAAGAGAAAGAAAATTTTCTTCGTAATATCTCTTAGTTTCATTAAATTCAGTGACATATTCTAGTTTCATTTATGACTCCTTTTCTAAGGAGTATAGCAAAACAAAATTAAAAAGTCAACAAGGAGATGAAATTATGATACTCATAAATCACGGCTATATAGAAGAATACAACAGACGCATGTATTTAGAAGAAAACCCAGGTATAGAATCACTGTTTAAAAGCTTTGAGCCAAAACAACAAAAGGAGGTTAATAATGAGTCAAGAACAAGAAGAAGTTTTAAGAAAAGCGCGACATGAAATAGGTTTGTATTCAATAGTTGAACTTGCAACAATGTTTGATTGTGGCAGGCAAAGTATTGATAATGCTATCAATACAGGGCAACTCAAATATATTTCCCCAAACAACAAAACCAGGTATGTGTTTGTAAGCGATTTCTTAAAATATTCACAAAAAAAGACAATGCTGCGCCTGGAAACGAAAGCATTGCCTAAGTAAGATGCATAGGAAAAACATCTTACTTTAATTGTAACATAAAAAATTTAAAAAATCAATTAAAGGAGACAAATTTTATGAAAAGAATTTTTATTTTAAAAGGCAAGGCAAGTGAGGTTTTGCATGAGTTGCACCAATACAAGCAACATTGCCTTAAGTATGACTTAGAGCCAACTATGACTAACTTTATAGAGTTACAAAGGCGTAGTGCTGCGGAGGTGCCAAATGGCTAAGTTATATCAACTTGCTGATGATTTGGAAACAGCGTTCAAGCTTATGACAGAAAGTGTTGACGAAGAAACAGGTGAAGTTAACCCTGATGCATTGGCACTTTTAAATGAATGTAAGGAAGATTTTGACACAAAGATTGCAGGGCTTGTAGAGTTTATCAAAAGGCTTACTGCAGATTATGAGGCTTACGATAAGGAAGAAGAGAGGCTTTATAAAAACAAAAAAGCAATTGGCAATAAGATTGACTGGCTAAAGACTTATGTTAAAGAATGTATGCTTAGAGCAAATAAAGATAAAGTCGAAACAACAAGCTGTAAGGTAAGTCTTGGCTCATCACATGCTGTAAACATACTTGAAATAGACCAAGTTCCAGCAGAGTTTAAGATGGTTGAAGAAAATGTTAAAGTTGATAAAAAGGCACTTGCAGAGGCCTTTAAAAACGGACAAATTATTGCTGGTGCAGAGTATGTAACGAATACTACTGTGCGAATTAGATAGGAGGTTAAGATGGAAGAAATAAGACTATTAAGACCTGAAGATATTGATGTAAAAGTTAAAAAAGTTATTGATGGCAAAGTGTTGCTCTTATTGTATAAAACATCACGAGTTGACATGGCAATCTTGGATGAAGTGTTTGGGGTTGAAAACTGGTGTGATGATTACAAAGAGGTTAAAGGTAATCTATACTGTGGTATAGGTGTTCGCACTGAGAAAACAGAAGACTTTGTTTGGAAATGGGATTGCGGCATTGAAAGCAAAGAAGATGAGGGCAACCAAAAGAAAGGTGAGGCAAGTGATGCTTTCAAAAGAGCTGGTTTTAAACTTGGTATTGGCAGAGAGTTATATACCGCGCCAGTAATATGGGTAGATGCGGAAACAGTTTCAGATGGAAAAATGTTCAAGTTGAAAGATAGATATGCGAGTTATTCAGTAAATGAAATTGAATATAGCACTAATCGCGCAATCTCAAAATTGGTTATCGTAGACAAACATGGCAATCAAGTTTATCCAAAAACAATGGGCAACAAGCAACCTGCTGAGCCGCCAAAGTCACCAGAAAAGATTATATGTGAACGCTGCAGAAAAGAAATTGTAGGGCGTTCAGTAAACGGCTCATTTAGAACACCAGAGCAAATTAAAGAGAGTTGCAAAGGTTTATGCTTAGAGTGCTATAAAGAAGAAACTAAACTATTGCCAAATAACGAAGTGGAGGTTAAATAATGAATAAGGTTATTTTACAAGGAAATGTTACAAAAGATGTTGAGCTCATAACAACGCAAGCAGGCAAATTTATTGCAAATTTCAGCCTTGCAGTTAGAAGAAAATATGGCGATAAAGATGGTAATGAAATTACTGATTTTCATAATTGTGTTGCCTTTAACAAGACTGCAGAAATACTAAACAAATATGTAAAGAAAGGGCACAAGTTGCTTGTGTCAGGCGAACTTGTTTATGATACTTACGAAGATAAAACAGGAGCAAAAAAGACTATTGCTAAAATTATGGTTGATGAGGTTGATTTAATCAATCCTAAGCCAGCTGAAACAGCAAATACAAAAGTTGCACCGCACCCAGAATTGACAGAGGTTATTGACCCTGACTTGCCATTCTAGGAGGCTATATGATAGCAAAAATACGGGTTGGGAACCCAACATACTCACAAAACTTAAAGGGTGAGGGTTTCCTTACTTTTTCTATAACCTCAGCACAAAATTGGTTGGCAAAACAAATTTGTGAAGAATTAGAAAATAATCAAAAAGAACTTAAGATTTCCTTAGCATATGCCACAAAGAAACGCTCTTTGAGCCAAAATGACTTGCTATGGGGATTGCTCACAGAAGAGGCTAAATTCCTAGCTGGAGGGCGTAAAAATGGCGAAGCCCAGTGCACTGCTGAAACACTCTATTATGACGCTATAAACAAGTATGGAACTGATACAATGCTGAGCATAAAAGAGTGTGCCGTGCAAGCACTTAAGCGGGTATATAAGCGAGTATTCATTATTGATAGATTCATCCGAGATGATGAAGTTTGGGTTAATTGTAAATGCGTAATTGGAAGTTCGAATTATGACATAAAAGAAATGACCAACCTTATTGAGGGGGTTTTAGACGACATTGCTAAACTTGGAATTAGCACACAAGAAATTCGATATTTAAGGGAGGAGTTTAATGAAATACGAACAAATAAAAAATGAGAAGAAACTCACTAAATTGCAGCGTGACAGATTAAATAAAATATATCAAAGAATGAATTTAGGAGTTGCTACAAAACAAGAACTTATGAGTCTTATAAATGTCAAAGATGAAAGGATTGTAAGAGACTGTATTTCTTATATTAAAAAGTTCTATCCTGTTATTAGTTTAAGTGGTGCTAAGGGTTATCGTATTGCTAAAACAATAGATGATTTAGAAGATGCAAAGCACGCAATCAATGCTGAAACTGGACGAGCAAATGATATTGTGGATGGTGTTGTTGAGCTTAAAAAGTTTGTCATGGAAATGGAGGGAAGAAATGAGAAATCTAATATTTTATAGCTCCTATTATGAGGCTATAAAAGAACTTCCAGATGAGGAACAAGGCAAGGTTTATAAAGCAGTTATTGACTATGCTATGGAGCGAATTGAGCCTAATTTAACAGGTGTTTCAAAGGCAATGTTTGTTCTTATTCAACCAAGCCTTGATGCATCTAGAAAGAACTATGAAAATGGCACGAAAGGTGGTAGACCTGCTAAGAACAAAACCCAAGTAGAAACCGAAGAGATAACCCAAATAGAAACCCAAAGCATAACCCAACATAAAACCCAAACGGAAAGCTATCAGATCTTTGAGAAAGAGAAAGATAATAGAGAAATTATAAAGGAGAATAAAGAAGAAAAAGAAGAGAAAGAAAAAGAAATCACGCACACTTCTAGATTTGTTCCTCCTACCCTTGAAGAGGTTAAAGCTTATGCAGTTGAAAGGGGAAGTAATGTTGACCCTCAAAAGTTCTTTGAATATTTTGAAACAGGCAACTGGACTGATAGCAAAGGCAACAAAGTTAAAAACTGGAAACAAAAATTTATAACTTGGGAGGGTGAGAGAAGAAATACACCTAAGGAAACAAGTGACACTCAACTCTCAAGAGCGATTAGGAGGTTGACGCAATGAAGAAAGATGATTTGTGGAAAATTTATGCTTTTGCTGGTGCAGTTTGGACGAGTTTTAAATTACCTACTACAGATTTTGAGGCTAGATTGTTTGACGAGGTTTGGTATAGCATTTTGCAGCCATATGATGAGGAGCTTATTTTTACAGCTATACAAGAGTATGCGACTGAAAATGATTTTTGCAACATTGCTAAGATAGGTGCACTTTGCAAGAAATACACAGAAATTAAAAACGGCACATTTATGGATGAGGATATTGTATTGGAGCATATTTGCAATGCAGTATCATGGGATAAGTGCAAAGAGAATTTTGCTAAACTTAACGATTTTGAAAAAGAGATTGTAGGAGGGGCACATATTCTAGCAAGGTGGTCACGAGACGAGTCATTTAATACTGTGATTTTGAGCAACTTGAGAAAGAAAGTTAGAAGTAAGTTGCAATTACGCTTGCATGAAAATCTTTTAAATCTCAACTACAACAATGTTAAAGTTTTGAACTTTGGAGATGTTAAATGAAATCAATATTGCAAGAACAAAAAGAATGCTGGTTTTGTGGCAAACAGTTTGACTTGCACTTGCATCACATTTATCCAGGAGCCAATCGAAAGGTTAGTGATAAGAATGGCTTTGTCGTTTATTTGTGTGCTTATCACCACAATCTTGGTGGGAATGGCAATTGTGTGCATCAATGCAAAAGAATGGACATTGAGCTTAGACGAGCATGCCAAAAGAAATTTGAAGAAACACATTCAAAACGTGACTTTGTGAAACTTATAGGGAGGAATTATTTATGAGAAAATCAACAAAGTGTTGGAGCTGTTCAAATACTTGTGGTGGTTGCAGTTGGACACGAGATTTCAAACCCGTTGAGGGATGGGAGGCTGAGAAGATCAAGATTAAAAATAATTTCTACATTGAGGAAAGTTATATTGTAACGGATTGCCCACAATACAAACCGCTTTTTAAATTTAGAGAGAGCAAACATTTTAAGTTTGATGATTATTGCAGATTTAAAGAATTTGGCGAATATTTGAAACTAGATCAAAGAGTGTTTGTGAAAAACTTACTTACAAAAGACATGCAGCAGTTTACAGCGCTTTACAAAAGAAGTGAACGCACACTTGTAAGACGAATTAGTCAAGTAAGACAAGATTTAAAAACTTTAGAAGAGGCAGAGGCTAGTTAGGAGTGGAAATGCAGTTTGAGAAAGAAAAACAAGAACTTTTGAAAGCTCTGCCAGACTTGCCAGATTATAGCGGAATTTATATCTTAACTCGTGAAGAAAACGGATTTAAGTATGCGTATATCGGGCAAGCAAAGAATATTGCAGGCAGGCTCACTCAACACTTAACAGGCTATCAACATATAGATTTCAGTATAAGAAATCATGGGATAAAAGGACAAGCTAATCAAACAGCCTGGGATATTAACACAATTTATTATCCAGAAGAAATGCTAGATGAGAAAGAGCAATTTTTCATAAGAGAGTATGCTAATGCAGGATATCAGTTGCGAAATAAGACAGCAGGCGGACAAAGTGATGGGAAGTTTAAGATTGCAGAGATTAAGCCCGCAAAAGGCTACTATGATGGACTTGGACAAGGTGAGAAAAATTTAAAAAGAAAATTAAAACATATAGTCGAAAAATATTTAGTTATCGGTTTAAAGAAAGATAACATTTCTTCACGGAAAGCACTTGATAAATTCAACAAGCTTCTGGAAGAACAAAAGGAGGAGAATTATGGCGAAATTTAAAATTGGAGATAAGGTTAGGATTTTAAAATATTCGGGGACTGTTTTCGAAAAAAGAGCAATGGTCGGGAAAATTTGTGAAATTAAAGATGTAGACGAGGAGTCTATTCCTGTTGAATACAAAGTTTGGCAACCGGATAAAAGAGATCATTGGTTTTTTAGTGAAACTGAGCTTGCACAAGTGGCAAAGCGAGGTAGACCTAAAAAAGATGCTTGTTGTAAGACAGGCACATCGAAACCAAGCGAGTTTGATAAACTGCAAGAAGAGCTGAAACAAACAAGAGATATGCTAAAAGATTTAAGTCATCAATTCTTAGAGCTTAAACAAACAACTGAAACAAACATTTGCAGTTTAGGCTATGAACTTGGCAAATTGACAGCAAATATGCCAGAAGAAAAGAAGATTGAACTTTCAGAGGTTGAACGTGTTATTTTGAAAAATTTGGAGAACTTGGATATAAAGTTTAAATGGATAGCAAGGGATGGAGACAATGATATCTGCATTTATGTTGACAAGCCAACAAGAGGTGAGGATTTCTGGATTTGGCAATCAGGCAGTAAGGATTTGCCATATTCTAATCTCTTCCAATTTATCCGTTGTGAAGACAACGAGCCTTACGAAATTGCAAAGTTGTTGGAGGGGTAGATGAAAGAAACAAAAATAGAGCTTTTTAATGACCACTTTCAAAATTATAAAGTTTATGGAATTCCAAAAGCACAATTAGTTATTGCAGATATTCCATACAATCTTGGAGTAAATGCTTACGCATCAAATCCTATGTGGTATGTGGATGGAGATAACAAGAATGGTGAAAGTGATAAAGCAGGCAAAGAATTCTTTGACACTGATAAAGATTTTCGAATAGCTGAGTTTATGCACTTCTGTTCAAAGATGTTGATTAAAGAGCCAAAGGAAACGGGGAAAGCTCCAGCAATGATTGTGTTTTGTGCTTTTGAGCAACTTCCAATGGTGATTGATTACGCAAAAAATATGGCTTTATGCATTATATCCCGCTAGTGTTTATTAAGAATTATTCAGCACAAGTATTAAAAGCCAATATGAAAATTGTTGGAGCAACAGAATATGCACTTGTTCTTTATAGAGATAAGCTCCCAAAGTTTAACAACAAAGGGAAAATGATTTTTAATTGGTTTGAGTGGAAAAGAGACAGCTCAAATGTTATTCCTAAAATACATCCAACTCAAAAGCCAGTTAATCTTCTTAGAAGAATTATAGAAATTTTTACAGACGAGGGAGATGTTGTTATTGATCCAGTTGCAGGTAGCGGAAGCACTTTGAGAGCTTGTGCGGAGCTAAATAGAAATTGTTATGGCTTTGAAATAAAAAAAGATTTCTGTAAACAAGCAAAAGAGAAAATGCTTACTGGAATTATGGTGCAAGAGAAATTGATAATTTAGGAGATTTAAAATGCAAATTACAATATTTAGTAAATACAAAGTGAAGTATGAGTGTAAGTACTCATATCAAAACGAATATGGTGAATTTGTTGATGGAGAGTGCAATTGGGATAAAATTATTGGGGGAGGAGAACTAGTAGAACTAATTGCTAAGTTGATTCAAGACAAAGATTTCATCGTTATAACTTCAAAAGAAAATTATGTTTACATTGAACATTTTAATCCAATGACTGGAGAACCAGCAGATTACAAAATAACTTATGAGGAGGCACAAGATGAGTAAGAGATTGACAGATAAAAACCACGAAGCAGTAAATAAATGTGGAGAATATTCAAGTTGTTATTCTTGTAAGAGAGATGTTTGTTATATAAATGAGTTAGCAGACAAACTCGCACAAGTTGAAGATTTTATGGAAGAGGAAAAAATCGAGTTTGTAGCAGACTTAGTTGATGAATTCAAGTCTAACAAAATTGATAAAGAGATTTATCGTAACAAGGCGAACAGAGTAGAACAAGAAGACCAAGCCCTCAAATCACGCTGGGAGAAACTGAAAGAATTTATCAAAAAAGAGATTGCGTTTGATAAAGATGAAGTTAAAGATTTTCCACTAGCACCAAACAGACACTATATAACAGCAGAGAGTATGATTTTAGACAAAATGCAAGAACTCGAAAAGGAGAGCAAAGATGAGTAATATACCAAATTTAAATGATATGTTAAAACTTTATACAAAGAAAGATTTATGGGATAGAGTTCAAGAGAAAAATCAAATTATAGCTAATTTAAACCAACAAATTCACGCCTTGCAAGAGCAGTTGAAGAATGCGAAGCCTAAGTTTAAATACAATCAAAAAGTGTATGCTTCGTTTAAGATACCTGTAAGTTTGGGTGGTTCAGTTATGGAATTAAAAGTTAAAGGCTTTATACCTGATGACTATGACCTTCTTGTGATTTTGGAGGATAAAAATAAAGAGAGATTTGAACTCTATCAAAAAAGTTTATTTGCCACACGAGAAGAAGCCCTCAAGCGACTGGCTGAACTGGAGGGGAAATGATTGATTTAAGATTAGGAGATTGCATTGAGTTAATGAAAGAAATAAATAACAACTCTATAGACCTGACTATAACTTCTCCTCCTTATGATGATTTAAGAAATTATAATTCAAATATCAATCTTAAAGAAATAGCAAATGAGTTATATAGAATTACAAAAGATGGTGGTATTATTGTTTGGGTTGTAGGTGATAAGGTAAAAAACGGTAGCAAATCATTGACATCTTTTAAGCAAGCATTATTGTTTAATGAAATAGGTTTTAATGTTTATGATGTAATAATTTATGAAAAAACAAGTCCTTCTGCTCCACATAAAAATAGATACTTTAATGCTTTTGAATATATGTTCGTTTTTAGTAAAGGTAAACCTAAAACTATAAATTTATTATGTGATAGAAAAAACAAATGGGCAGGCACTTATTCCGGTGTAATAACCAAGAGAGAGAAAGATGGCAGTCTTACAACAAAAGAAAAAAAATTAGTCAACGAATACAGTATAAGAACAAATATTTGGACTTATGCTGTTGGAAACAATAAAAGTTCTTCTGACAAAATTGCATTCCAGCACCCTGCAATATTCCCTGAAAAATTGGCTGAAGATAACATCCTTTCTTGGTCAAACGAGGGTGATGTTGTATTGGATTGCTTTATGGGTAGTGGAACAACTGGAAAAATGTGTAAATTATTAAATAGAAACTTCATTGGCATAGAAATTGATAGAAACTATTTTAATATTGCCAAAGATAGAATTGAAAGTGCTAAAGGAGGACAACAATGACCAATAAAGAACGAATTGAGGAACTGGAAAGAGAAAACAGAAAACTAAAAGAAGATAATAAAGATTACGAGACTCAATTTAACTATTATTTAAGTCTGATAAAAGAAAAACCAGAGACCGCACAGGCGATTGAAGAACTAATACGCCCTTATGTTGCTCAACTTAAAGAGAAAACTGCAAGAATTGATATGTTGGAAAGAAAGAACGCATTCGCAGATAAAGAGATTGAAAGGCTGAAAGAGGCACATTCTTACATCAGCGACTTGCACAATAATCTTTACAATGAATATCAGAAAAAGGTTGACGAACTCAAAACAATTCAATCTATTCAAAACCAAGAGGATGAAGAAATTAAAAAACTAAAACAAGAAATTGAACGACTAAAACAAGAGCCTAGAATAAATATTACTAAATACAATAGGCACGGTTGTAAACACACAAGACTTTATCAAATTTGGTGCGGAATGAAAAATAGATGCTATTCACTCAATAACCCATCTTATAAATATTATGGAGCGAGAGGCATAACAATTTGCGATGATTGGCGTAACGACTTTTCTACATTCAAAGAGTGGGCAGAGACAAACGGATATGAAGAGAATCTCACAATCGACCGTATTGATAATAATGGCAACTATGAACCATCGAATTGTAGATGGATAACTATGGGTGAACAAGTAACCCATCAAAGAAATACTAAAATGATTGATATAGACAATGAAAACTTATCACTTAGAGAATTAGCAGAAAAATATCATATCAATAAGAATACATTGTATTATAGAATTATTAGAAATGCTTGGAGTATGGAAAAAGCATTACAACCAAAAATGAGGGGAGTATGAGTAAAGAAGAAAAAATCGTTACTGAACGATATTATGTAGATGGAACTGTTTGCGATTATGGTGTATTTGATAGACTTTCTTGTGAAGAAGAAAATAAATTAGTTTGCATTTGTAATTCTCACAAGAATGCACTAACCATTGCAGAAATTCTAAATACTGACTATTATCCAGATGAAAAAGGTTTTGTAGCAGTTTGGAAAGACAAGCAACTCGCAGAACTCAAAGCAAAGAATGAAATGCTAAAAGAAAATAATAAAAGTCAGTTAGTAAAACTCTATGATGATGAGAATAAAAAACTCAAGCAACAACTCAAAGAAAAAGACGAGGAGATTGCTCAAATGAAATTAAATAGCGATAAAAACTTGGACTATTTAGAAGAGTTTGCATCAATGATAGATAACGAGAAAGATTGCAACACAATGTTAAAGGCTATTGACAATGTAAGAACTGGAAGAAAGTTTATTGTCAACGAATTTAATATTGAGCAAGCACTCAAATCTAACACCAAGCAAGTCTGCGAGAAGATTAGAGAGTATCTCGATAAAAACAAACATTTTGAGTGGGATACTGCCACAAGCTCGTATACAGGAGATTATTTCATGTATATAAGAGAAGTTAAGGAATTTTTAGACCAAATTGAGAAAGGAGAAAAAGATGGAAATTAAAAAAGCATTAGAAGAATTAAACCTTTATCGCAAAAGCGAAAAGCGTAAGTCATACTTAAAACAAAAGATTACTGAGTTAAAAGAAAGAGAGTTCAGCTTAGGTGAAAAAGGTGAGAATCTTGGGATACAGGGTGGACAAGTTAGCAGTGATGACAAGCTTGCAGCTTTGATTGACCAAATCCAAAAGTTTACTGAAAATTTAATTGATGAAGAAACACATGGACTAAGTGTGCAAAATGATATTGAGAAAAAAATATACAAGCTTAAAGAACCATATTGCTCTGTTCTGCGTGGTTATTATGTTGAGGCTAAATCGCTTGAGAGAATAGCTGTTGAATATAATTATACATTTGACGGAGTTAAATCTATCAAATATAGAGGTGTGCAAAAATATGCAAAACTTCCGCCACTATATGACAAATCATACTATAATGAAGAAATTTGCTAAAAACTCAAAATTGCACCCTTTTGCACCCTTTTTATATGTTATAATGCTAATGTGGAAGATTGAGAGAATAACCTCGCTCAATCTCCTCTCCCTAATTGATTAGCCCAATAGGGCGTAGCTTGCCACAAATGACACTATATATGCGTGGTGTAGTTCTTGGTCATGAAGTAGTGTAAAGGCCATGCCACTATTGTCTGTGCGTGGAGCGACGGCGTGTTCACGTTGGAGCTATGATACAAATGGGCAATAGATAAACAATCATACCAATTAATTTTGGCGTATAGACTTACGAAAGTAGTCATTGAATAAGAATGTGTGCGTTTGGTTGTTTGGCACTGTATTCAAAAAAGACTTATTGTTATTATGTAAGTCTTTTTTTATCGGCTCGTGGTGTAAGTAGCACACAGGATGAGGGTTGAGGTGAAGTTTGTAGAGTTACATACTCTCAATCTTGGCTGAATGAAGTTTTGGTTTAAGTCCAGACGAGCCGACAAATTATAAAGGAGAGAAATATGACACAAAATGAATTTAATTTTATTAGAGAGGCTTGTATTGCCAAGATTAATACTATGCTAGATAACATTGTTGAAGATGCAGCCGAACTTCACAATTTAAGAGAAAGTGTCAAAAAGAAAGAAGAGAAAAAGAAAGCCGAACATAAAAATAGTGGAGTGGAATAAATGGAAGAAAGTTTAAAATGTCTTAAATGTGGCTGTCCTGTTATAGTAGGGGAAGAACATGCAAATACACAATGGAGGTGTCCAGTTTGTCATAGTAAATACATGTTACAGTGTATAAATGGCAAGCTTTCCTTCAACGAGTAGGAGGGATCATGGGGAAAGGCAAAGCTGAAAACCTAATTAAGAACTCCGATTTAACTCCTGAAGAGCGCAAGGAAAAAGCAAGCAAAGCAGGAAAGAAAAGCGGAGAAGCTAGAGCAAAGAAAAAGTTATTAAAAGACGAACTTCTTGCACTTTTAGATATGGAGATTGAAGATCCAGACAGCAAGAAAAAAGTAAATACAAGAAATCTTATATCTGCGAAACTTATCAGAGAGTGTATAAATGGAAATGTTAAGGCTTTTGTTGCCTTGCGTGACACAATAGGCGAAAAACCCGTTGAAACAATCAACGCATCAATTGAGAATGATAACAAAGACATACTCAAAGCGTATTTGGAGAATGTGAAGAAATGAAAAGAGAAAAGATTGAGAAAAAGTATTCACGGCTTATAAACAACACAATAGAACGTATGAAAGATAGACCAATGGAAGAGTTGTGGCCAGAGCTAGACAAATTAAAAGCCAAGATGGCGGAAGAATGTGAAAGTAAAGGAATAAAACTTGAAAGTAAATGATATTATCTGGACGCCTAAAATGAAGGCGGTCATGCGAGATGATGCACAAATACTTTTTCTTACTGGCGCAACTGGATGTTCAAAGTCTCTGGTGGCGGGTCATAAGTTTATGGATTGGCTTTTATATGCACCTGCAGATGCAACGCAGTTTTATATGATTTTCAAGGATATGGGAACAGGCGTAAGAAACTTTCTTCAAAATCAAGATAGTTTTTATAACATGTTTGATTTTATGAGAGAGAAATATAAAGCTGGAGCCGAAGGTGGTGTTCAGTTCACTTTTCATGGTTTATATAGTGATAAAACCGTTTACATTGTTGGTGCAGATGATAAGAATGCATGGAGTAAGATCTTGGGGTCAAATCCAGACGGACTATGGCTTGAAGAATTGTCTGTATTGCACATAGACTGCATTCGAGAAGCTGTAGGGCGTGCATTATCTCGTAAGTGTAAGTTGATTGCCACAACAAACGGAGGTTTGCCAACACAAGAGTGCTATACAGAATTTATCAACCATGCTATAGTTCAATTCAAAGATAGTGTTCCAGCAATAGAACTTGCGGATATGGTGGAAGATAAGCCATACATGCATTATTATCATTTTAACTTGGAAGATGATGCACCACACCTCACGACAGAAGAAAAAGAAAAGTTAAAAGAGTTATATCCAAAGAACTCTTTTTATTATTACTCAAAAATTCTTGGTTGTCGTGGATTTGTTGAAGGTGCTGCATACGCAGAACTTATGGATAAACACATTCACTTGAGAGAGTTTGACGACATTATTTTGAATAACTTACAGGAAATAATCTTATCTGTCGATGTAGGCTCAAATAAAAACATAAGTGACACAAGTAAGGCTTCAACGGTTGCAACACTTACAGGTTTCTCAAAAGGTTATCAGAGAGCCATAGTTCTTGAATGTTGGGTAATCCCTGCAGTAAGCCACGATGAGATAATACGGAGTTGTGAGGAAAAGATTGAATGGTGGTGGGTTAAATACATGCAGAAGTTCACAAAAATTCGTATTGATTCTGCAGAAAGTATTTTAATCAACACATGGAGAGAACGCAATAAATATCCAACGATAGAAGTTAAAGGATCAATTAAACAGGTTGCTGGCCAAATAAGTTTAGTGACCAGATGTCAACTCAAACAACAACTTCTGGTGCAAGAGAGACTTCTTTGGAGTTCTCATGCAGTCAATTCATATAATGCACACACTCGAATTCTTTTAGATGAAGATGGCAAAGAACTTGACTTAAGTGTGCAAGATAACGATATAGCAGATAGTCTTGTTTATAGTTTAACAGAGAACTGGAACTATCTCACAACACAAACACGAAGGAGGGCTTAATAATGGCAATGCTAAACATTATCAAGGGCAGTCTCAAAAACATTGTTGACGAAGCACAATTCGAGAGATTATATAAGCCTAATGGGTGGCGGATAGATGAGACTGAAAAGCCTCCAGAAAATGAAGAGTCCAAAGCATTAAAGATCTTGCATACTGAACAAGAATTCAAGAACTATGTAAAAATGTCAAAGACAAAGCCGAAGCAATTTGACGACAAATTGTTTTATAGTGAAACAGAAAATGAAATACGGAGTTAAATTATGTCAAAGTATAGTTTTAATTTAAAAGATAAGCAAGTATTGGATAATATACGTTCGCCATTGGTATATCAATTTAACCTTGCACGCAATTTAGCGCTTCTTAGCAATGATCCTACGGTTATCAGGAACTTCTATCAAGTAGAGGCTGAAAAGCTAACAAGAGACCAATGGCTTGCAATGGAAATGAAAGATAAGTTTATGGCGCAATCCATAGATGGACAAGCCTTTGCATACTTTGGAATTTGTCCTATGATTGTGCAAGGGAAAGTCAATCTTCTAGCCTCAAGTGGTTTTAAATGTCAGAGTGATGCGAAAGAGATAGACGACAAATTAAATGAGTTCATTGAAGATGCAAAGTTGAAAGAGAAGTTTGCAGAAGGTGTTTATCTTGAGAGTGGTTTAGGTGATTTCTTATATCGTTTATCATATGATCCTAAAATCAGCCATAAACCAATAATTGATGTTATAGAGCCACAAAACTTTGAAATCAATTATGCAAGAGGTCAAGTTAAATCCTATGTTATTAAAATCGTTGCTGATGAAGATCCAGATTATGAATTGAGAGAAATTCATTATAGGAACGATAAAGGCGAGATATGTATTGCATATCGCTTTTTTTATTCTGGCAAGTATGTAGCACCAGATGATAAGTCTTTGATTGAACAATGCAGAGAAAAATTCCCTATAGATATCAACATAGAAGAGAAAGTCTTGCCGTTTAAAGATTTTCCAATCGTATTTAAAAAGAATGCAAATTCAAATCAATTATATAGAGGGGAACGTGGTGTTCCTGATATACAAGGATTAGACACGATTGAAGATGCTTTAACAGAAGCAATAAGTGATTTGATTGACGCTATTCGAAAGGGTGGAGTGAGAGAGTATATTGACTCAAGCCTTATTCCTCAAACACCAGACGGCAAGGATATGAAGTTAAGCCCTTTCAACAAAAGAATAATAACAACGAAGGGAAGTTCAAATCCTGCAAATCCTAAAAACCTCTTGCAAGTTGTTCAAGCAGATATCCATTGGGAAGGCTACATAAAAGCAATTCAAACATTAATGTCGCAGGCCATAAACAAGGCAGGCTTATCTCCAACAACACTTGGTTTAACTGGACTTGAAAGCATAAATAGTTCAGCAGAGAGCCAGGAAGCAAGAGAAAAGACAAGTTTAAGAACTAGAGAACTTTGCCTTTCAACATGGGAGAGAACTCTTAAAGAACTTTTAAACAAATACCTTCAAATCCTGGATTATATCGAAGGAAAAGAAATCCTAGACTATTCAAGTGTTATCAAAATACACTTTGACGATTATATCAGTCCATCAGTTGAGAACATAACTGAAGTTTTGGTTAATCAGGTGGCGGCTGGAATTAAATCACAAAAGCATGCTATTAAGGACTTGAATAGTGAATACGATGACCAAGACGCAGAAAAGGAAATCCTAGATATTTTAACAGAGCAAGGTGCGCCTGTATTGCAAGACAGCCCTACTGAGCCTGTTGTAGATATGGAGAATAGCACTCCTAAAAATGCTAATTTAGAGAATAGCAACTCTTAGACAAACGCTAATTTGGAGTATAGCACTCGATAAATGCTAATTTAGAGAATAGCAACTCTTGACAAAGGCTAAATCACATTTTAAAAGGAAATTGAAAAATGGTTAATGAATTAAAGAAGGAACTCTCAAAGCTCTCAGGCGTGGACTTTTTCAATCCAAAGTTTAGAGATGTCTTTAAAAAATATTTTCCAAACGACAATAGCAAAAACGAAATTAACTCAAATGAAGAAGATCGTTTGAAAGAAGTTATTGGCGAAGAAGAAAATACACAAGACGCTCTAACACCAGAAACTGAAAAAGAAGAAACAAAAGCTGAAGATGTCAAAGAAGATCCAGTGAAGGAAGAAGGGGAAGATCCAAAACCAACAGAAGAACCTGTTGAAGAAGAGAAACCTACCGAAGAAGAGCCTAAACCTGATGTTGACGACAATCCAGTTGAAGAACCTAAAGAAGAACCTGCTGAAGAGCCTAAAGTAGAAGTTCCAACAGAAGATGCAGGAGAATCAAAAGACACAAGCAATACTGAACTTTTGGAAGTTAGGCTTGAGCTTGAACTTATAAAAGCAGGTATTCGTCCAGACAGATTGGCATCTGCAAAGAAATTATTTATGCAAGAAATTCATAGCATAGATGATTTAGCAAAAGTCCCAGATCTTGTTGCACAATATCCAGAATGGAATAAACAAGAAGGAGAAGAGGCAAAACCTTTTGGCATGTCACTTGATGACAATGGTGATGGCTTAACAGCCGAAGAAAGAAGGTTAAGAGAAATGGGCATTGACCCTAAAGCATAAAACAGGGCAGGATTTTAGGAATGAGAGATCGTTCTTTTTTATTGCTTAATTTTTTTTAAAGGAGATTATAATCATGGCATATACAGAAACTTTGCCTAGTTCTTTCAGATTCAACTCAGTTGAAACTGTAGACACAGTGTTTAGCAAACTTTTGATTGCTAACTTATTTAAAGACCAGACATTCAAAGCTGGCATTACTTTTACAGACAAATACAATGAGAGAGGCGGACAAATCTATGCTCGCAGACTTGGTAAAATAAAAGCTACATTATCAGACGCAACTGCAGCTGATGGTTTGAAATTCAAACACACAAACACTCAAGACAGCCTTGTTTTAATTCAAAAGAAGGATAGAATCAGTGTAAGTGAAGAATGCTACGATCTTGTTGAAAACTTGAGAGCAAGTGGCAAGAGTGTAGATAAAGTAAGTGAAGCTATTGATGCTTTCAAAGAAAGATGTCAAATTCTTTACATGAGTTATCTGCTTGCTGAACCAGTAGAAGATGGTTCAGTTGGTATTGGTGGAGCAATGAGAAGTGCTAACACTGACGAATGTAAAACTCTTGACGCACTCACAAAGTCAATCTTGACTGATAGAGAGCAAATCAGAGTTAATGGTGGTGTAGCAGATACTCTTATTATTTCACCAGAAAAGGAAACTATTTTCCTTGCAAGCCCAACAACTAAAAACTCATTCATTCCAGAAACAAATGAAGAGTGGTTAAGAAGTGGCCGTATTGGAAGACTTTATGGTATGAATGTTTACACTTCAAACTTGATTGGCTCTGGCGCACCTACAACTGTTCCAGTTGCAGGAAATGCGGCTAAGAACGAAGGCAATGCAGCTAAGTGTGAATATGTGATTTATGATCACAATGACTTTGCTATCTGCGGAGATATTGAAACTCTTCGTATGGTAAATGCTATTGACTTTACAGGTTCATATGCACAACTTGATGGTGTGTTTGGTGGTGGTATTATCAATCCAGCACTTGCTATTGCAAAACTTGTTGAAGTTGCTGCAGCCTAAATGAATTTAAAATAAAACACCTTTAATCAAAAGGTGTTTTTTGTGAGAACTAGGATTAATGCGAGTTCAATTCTCGCAGTTCTCAGGAGGATTTCTATGAGATTATATCTAGGCGGTTACGGACATCATCCGAGCGGCAAAATGTATTCATATTGGGGTAATGATAACTACAGGACAGGGCAAAATGTTGTTGCACCTGTCACCAATAAAAGGACAGGCAGAACCTACAATACTATGTTTACAATTATGCGAACAAGTGGAGGCGATGGTCAGGTTGCTGATAATGAAGCTCAGAGACTTTCTCAGTCAGGTATCGGGATAAAATACATACATGGCACAGATGTTTTGGGCAAATTGCCGAGCGGAAAACGTTTTGAGAGTAAGTCGCAGTGGGCAAAGGATAGTGAAGCAAGATACAACTCAGAGTTAGAGAGCAGGATCTTTTCAAGGGGTTCTATAAATAGTAATAATCAGGCAATGCAAAGGATATTAGGAGGATAAAATGGTGCAATGGGAAGAAGAAAAACATCCGCGTGACGATGATGGCAAATTTACTTCAGGTGGCGGAACACCTGCTGAAAAAGAACGATTGAGAATAATGGGGATAGATGCAGAAGAAAATACAAATTTAACTGCTGAAGAACAGAAACTGAAATCGATGGGTATTAATATAGATAAACTTGAGTCGCAAGTTGATAAAGTTTTAAATGGTACTTACAAAGACTCGCATATAACTTTGTGCGATAAGACACCGCAAGTCTTACAGGATATAGGGATACCAGACAAACCTTTCGTTATTACTTCGAAACATACATATTTAACAATAAATAGTGAAGGGAAGTTTAAAGGCGTAAATGACCATTATCATGGATTAGGTAAAAAAACTTTTTTACAAATCCCCGCCTTATTGCAAAAACCTATTCTAGTGTTTAAAAATCATTATGCCAATAATGAAATTATTGCAGTAGTAAATGCTATTGATAATAATAAAAATTTAGTTATTGTACCTATAAAAATGGATGCCATAGGTTCGCAAAATCATATTATGATAGATGTTAATTTAGTCAAATCCATTTATGGGAAAAATAATTTACAAAACTATATAGATAAAAATGTTAAAGATGAAGATGTGCTTTTAATACAAAATAAAAAAATTCGCAGCCTAAACTCTTAATAGAGTTGGCTACTGCTACCTCAAGGTCCCAATGACCTGAATAGTCAGCCCCAGCGAATTCTTATACTTATATTATACTCAAAAATAATAAAAAATCAACTATTTTTGCAAATTTTAAGGAGAAATTATGAAAAAAGAAGAAATACCTTTTTATAATGACCCTGAAGGGTTTATTAATGGCGATGCAAAATTTCCATGCAATACTCAGTTTATGGTATATAATCCAATGTTACATAGATATTATTTAACAGCTGAAGGGCTTATACATTATGGTATTAATGCAGAGCGTATGTATGCGTCATCTAATCCAAACAAGATACAAGAACTTATAGAGAAAACTAGTAAAAAGGTTTATGATTATATCCAATACAAAGCAGGGCAACAATGCTATCAAATCATGATGTATAGAATTGCGACAGCCCCTACAACTATATATCCTGATCAATATTTTATGCGAAAACAATTTGAGGAAGCTCTTGCTGATCAGGCTAGAAAGATCGTTGAGTGCGGAGATAGCGCAAGATATAGCGGGCAAAATATAGAATCAGGTGCATCAAAGGTTTTGCCGCCAGAGGAGAATTATCCAGACTTTGGTGATATGTCGGCAGAAACAATGAGAACGCTTGAAACGTTAGGCTTAACAAGATGGTTTATAGTTGGACAATTTGCACCTCTAGACTTGAGCAAATATTAGGAGCGGCTATGATAAAAGTTGAAAAGCGTTTGCCTTTTGGGTTTAGAGGCGATTGGGGAAGGGTATATAAACTTTATGTTTTTGACGAGCAAAAAGAGAATATTAAATATCAAAACAATAATTATGTGCAAATAGAAAGTGATGTTCAATTTAAATACTTGCACAATAGTGTAAATAAAAACATAAGTATCGCACAGCCAAAAAATAATATGCCAATCGGGGCAGAGAATATTATAGTTGAAACTACGGATGCGTACTTTAATGACAGAAATAAAAGTTTTGAATGTGTCGTTTATCAAGGCGATATAGTTTTTTTATTCGGTCAATTTTGGCTTGTAGAAAAAGTCGAAGAGAAGAACATTTATACGCCAAATAAACAATCATTTTATTATTGTGAATTAAAGAAAATCTTAGATGGCGTTGTAAGGAGAGATTATGCTGAAAGTTGAAGAAGTCTCAAGCTTTATAGAACAAAAATTAAATGAAATTGCGTCTACAAAAAATCCTGTATATAATTTTAACCTATTTGCAGACTTTGGCAAAATAACCACAGCAAGCAAGATTAATGGTTTGGTTAAAACTATTAAAGGAGATCCTGGCAATGTAGCAGTTTTAAATGATATCGAGTATATCTATTCATGTGAACTATTAGTTCCTAGTTCTATGTCTAATAACAACATAATCAACATTAAGAATATAATTGACGAGTTTATAAATGTTAATAATGGCTGTGAAATTGAAATAGGTAATGGGACAGGAATATTCACATTTTCGACTGCTCTCGCTGGGGATTATAAAAGCGATGCTGGACTGGGCGACATAGTACCCGTCCAATTTAACATAAACATAAAATACACTTTGGATGTTTTAACGGCGAGTAAAAAACATTGGTTTTTAGACGGATTTGAGATACCTTTTATAAGTGAAGGGGTTTATGTAGATAAAGAGGGCATTATACAAAAAATAAGCGGTAAAAACTACTCTAAAACACTTATCACAGGTCAAACTAAATACTATAAATTTCAATTCCCTTTTGACACTAAAAATCAATTATGTGTTCAGTTACAAAGAGATCTTTTAAATGGGGATTTGAATAAACAATACGAGCTTAAGTATTTTGACGGTGTTTCTTTTATCAAAGATGAGCCTTTTGTGACTACTGTATCTATATATAAAAATGGGGATGCAAATGCTCAAATTTTAAAAACGTCTCAGTTCAATATAACATTTGCCGATGTGGATGACGGGAAAGACCAAGTAAAATATTATTTAGGGCTTTGTGACACGGTATTTGATGCTAGTTCTGAAAATACGCGCTATTTTGAAAATTCTGGTAGAATAACAGCCAAAATGAAACAGCAAGAGTATTGGGAAGAAAAAATAAACGAAGGGTGTGTTTATGAGCAAATAAAATGCCCAAATCTTCAGTCCTTGACTATAACTCAACAGGTTTATAGCAACACGCATAATTATGAGTTGTTTGACTTGGTTAATAAAAATTATGCTGTTATCAAAATTGAGCAGCCAAATAAACCAACAAAATACTTTTACTATTTCATTACAAATGCAACAATAGGCGCTAATAATCAAGTTATGTATGATCTAAAACTAGATACTATCCAAACATACTTTTTTGAAGATGATATCAAATTTAGTGACTGCTTAATAGAAAGAGCGCACTTGAACAGGTTTGTTAGATGCACGGATGAAAATGGCGAAATTGATCCTGAGCATGTTAAATTTGATGGTGGTGTTGATAGTAAGTTGTTTTTAAATGAGCCAATAGGAGATTCGCCAAAACATTTAGTAAGCATGCAAAAGATAAAATGGAATGTTTCGGGAGACGCTAAAATAAGCGAATGGATAAATTCAAATATTGCTTATTGGGTTTATATTTTTATAGATCCAACACATTTATATAATGTATATGATGCAAATTGCATTAAAGTGGACAAAACCCCTTCAAATTCTAACGAGCCAATTCCTTCTGGGAGATTATGGAAAAGCAAAACTGCAACTTCGCACGGAGAATTAGTTGAAAATGATTATAGTGTTCTTGCGTATCCTATTTATAAGAACAGGGGATCATATATTAGAACAATAAAAATTAAACATAATGAAAACTATTTTCCAGTTAATAATGAGTCTATGGAAATTTTTGAAGATTTAAATAATGATGCTTCGTTTATTTATAGTAAAAAAATATCCATTATGCCCCCCTTTGTTGATGCAGGAATTTATTGGTCTATTGATAATCATGATGATTTAATTATGGATGTTACAAATATAACCAATTTAATTAATCCACACTTAAATAATCAAATGAAAGCAATGTTTCTTTTAAAAGGGGATAAAAAGTCAGCGTTATTTGGCGGGATAGAGCAATCATATGCGCCTTTAACAAGCTATCCTGTTAAACTTGATTATGACTTTTCCTTTAATGAAGATGAAGTAAAGGCTGGTTTGAATGATAAAAAATACAATCCTAAAATACTGTCAATGGACAATACTGTATTGAAACTTAAAAGTTTTACTGGTGCATTTTTTGATTATGATTTGCAAAAGTTAAATTCAAATGAAATCATTTTTCTTTATAATGAAACTATCCAACCAGAAATAAGTAAATATTATTGTAGAGTTAAAGCCCCACAAGGCTTATATGTAAAAGAAACAAGTTCAAACTTTTTGGGTTTGGTGGATTCTGTTGATATGGGAGTAGCAATATCAAATGATCAATATCAACTTTACTTAGCTAATAATAAGAATGCTTGGTTGCAGTCGGCATTTCAAATAGTTGGTAGTGCAGGCAGTGAATTTGGAAGAAGTATGGTGGCAGGGTCTGAAATGGGTGTTTTAGGTGGATTAATAAGTGGCACAAGCGGTATAGTTAGTAGCCTTTTTAATAGGGCATTAACGATTGATAATATGAAAGAATCTCCAGACAGTTTAAAACATGCAAGTGGAAATGCACTTTATTCATTACAAATAAAAGAACTTGGTATGTATGTTGAAATTTACACATCTTTAGATGGAGTATTAAATAATAGAAATGATTTTAATAAATTATTTGGATATGAATGTGATTTCGTAGGAAACTTAAAACAAAATTGCAATATAAGAAAGTACTTTAATTATATAAAAGCGAAACTAAATTCCATAGATGGTGTGCCAATAAGCAATTTTGCAAGAGAAGATTTAAAGGCACGTTTCGAAAGAGGCGTGCGATTTTGGAATAATGATAATATAGAATTTAATATGGAAAATTATGAGAAATGGATAGATGGTATTCAGATATAATTTAAAAGTTAGTTGTTCCATATAACTATATTATTAAATTCTATTTTATTTATATCAAAATAAAACCAATAATATCCATTTGTTTCGTTAGGTCTAGTCATTAAACAATTTTCTGTCAATATAACATCTTGAAGGCGTAAAGATTTTGATAAAAAGCTTTTTTCAGCGCCATTATATTGTGAATGAGCTATTCCAAATATTGTAATTTCATCTCTATACAAGTCTTCACTATTCTTTTGAATATCATAAATAGTTGATTTCAAATCCGTATAGCTATCTATATTATCATTATCTTTCCCACACCCAACAAATAAAAACGCACTAGCTATAAACAAAGTGCAGATCATAAGCAAAAATATATTTTTAAAAGAAAGTGATTTTTTCATATTTACCTCTTAAAAATATTATAATATAAATGATAAAATTTTGTCAAGTCGAATTTTGTCGAAAATATTTTTAATAATAATTTCCCAAAAAACAGAAAAAAGTATTTAATTTTATAAATTCTTTGCCAAATATCGGGAAAAATTCTGTAGGATTAGACTCCTACTTTTTTAATTTAAAGGAGAAAATGATGCTGAAAGAGAAAGACGTTATTAAAGTAAAATTGACAACATATGGAACACTTGAAGTTGTATGTATTCCTGTAAATCTTAATAAAGATAGTTATAAGTTTGTTAAGTTGCAATGTATGGTACCAAAGACTGAGAACTCAAAAGATGATGCTATATTAAAAGTTTACTCATCTACAATAGATGAGACAGGAAAAGTTGTTTGGAACAGCGAAACATATAGTTTGCCTTATAAAGAAACTATTACTATAAGAAATTTTGAGTATGAAGTCTATGAAGATGACTTACCAAGAGAGTTTTGTTTCAAAAGGGGTGATCTAACGTTGACTTTCTGTTATTGTACAATTAATGAAGATGGTACGATTACAAGTCTTTTACCATCACAGAACTTAAATTTATATATTGGTTTTGTAGGCGGTGCTGGATTTAATGAAAATGGGATTAAAATTTCAGATTACGATGCTACAGTGGCAAATGTAAATAGACTTAACAAGCAAATTGCAACAAAAGCTGAAATAGATGAAACTTTTTTGAGATATGACGTGGAAAGATTGCCAGAAAAGATAACTTACAATAAGGAAGGGTTTAAGACGCCCGTTGTCATTTATCAAAATGCTCAATTTGATATCCCTGGTATGGAGGGGAATATTAATCCTCAATTAGGGAACCTGATTGTTACAAATAGTATAAGTGCAGATAACATTGTGCAAGTGGAAACTTTTATCTATAAAGATAATATTGCTCAAAGAACATTAGTTTTTTCATGCGAGAAAGAATTGATTTCTGCAGAAGATTGGTCAATCAAAGTTGATAGGAAACAAAACAAGAGTCATGCCGGAGAATTTCTATATGTTGACAAAAATGGCAACATAAACTTTACAAAAGCATTGAAAGACCTTATCACAAAGTCAAATGGCGAAGTTTTGACAAATGATACAAGCGCGTTTGATTTTTCTTCAATATTTGAGATAGTCATGAAGGATAAGGAAGAGGTTTTTGTTGATGGCTCGGTAGAACTAAAATCAGTGCTTAAAAGTATAGACTATGATTTAGAGACTGCGCAACTAAAACTTGCTAGGTTTAATGCAGAAGAATTTGTATTGCAACTTCCAACGAAATTAAGTCAATTCGAGAATGATACTGAATTTATAACAAAAGAAGTAGATAATCTTACAAATTATGTTTTAAAAGATCAAGTGGGCAACAAACTTTCTTTTTCATTGGATCAAGATACATTTATTTTAACTATTAATTTACTAAACAATAAAGATGAAATAATTAGTACTGGACAAGTTGATTTTCCTCTTGAAAGCATGATTATAGACGGGCGATATGAAAATGGTTATGTTTATTTAATGTTAAAAAGCGGGACCGAGATAAGCTTTAGTATAGCTTCTTTAATAAGTGGGCTTGTTCCGTCGACAAGGAAGATAAACGGACAAACTCTTGATAAGGATATAGATCTATTTATCCCAACTTATTTATCAAGTTTATATCAAGATTCTAAACATCGAACAGTTACTGACGAAGAAAAAGCAACTTGGAATAATAAGAGTAATTTTGATGGGGATTATAATTCACTCACAAACAAACCATATATTCCCGAGGGCGCGGTTATTGATGCGGAATTGTCTGAGTCTAGTATTAACTCTGTTCAAAACAAGGTTGTAACTAAAGCACTGAATAACAAGTTAACTATAAAAGATAGCGTTTTAAATAATGGTTGTTATTCTACGCAGGCAACTATAAATAGTGGTGCTAAAGGGGTGGTTTGTTATGCAGAGGACAAGTTTATTAAAATCTCTTCTATAGGTGGGAGCAATTCTAAGTTTGCCACAAGTATAGACGGCAAAAATTGGACTACTGAAGTAATAGTGTCAGACGTTAATGGGCAGATAAGAGAGGTTGCTTATGGTAATGATGTATTTGTGGCGTTAGACAATTATCATGTGTTATTATCAAATGATTGTAAAACATGGGAAACTATTATTGATTTTGAGTGCTCAAGTAGCGGTGCTCAGATTGGCAATTTAGCTTTTGGAAATAGCGTATTTGTAATTTGTGGAAAATCAACATCAATCAAACCAAAGTATTCAACAGATGGAAGAATATGGAATGATATAACTGACACATTACTGCATACCAATGATACTTTCTCTATAAGCTTTGATTCAACACTGAAACAATTTATTTTAGCACAAAGGAATTATCCTTATTGTATGTTTAGTTCTAAAGATGGGGTGACTTGGAGCGCATATGGTGCATCGCGTTTTGGCGGAGTTCTTAAAGTGGCTATGTCTGATAAACATCTTTTATATATAGATAACTCAATGAGATTGTTTAAATCAACAAAATATCCTGACTTGGCGTCATCAAATGCAAGCGATTGGCAAGAAATTAATTTTGGTAATAGTTATTTAATAAATGATCTTCAATATTTGAATAATATTGGTCTGTTTGTGGTAACAAGACAAAATGGAGATGTGTTATATAGCTCAGATGGCGAAAAATGGTTGAAAGCAGATTTTCTTGACCCTTATGGGAAAGACATATCAGTCGCTTATAATATAGCTACGAATAATTCGATTGTGGTTATTTCTGGTAATGGAGATTTAGTTCAAACGATTATGCTTGAAAATAATCTTGATTATGTTACACCAAAAGACTTGATAAAAGTAGACAATGCGCTTTCTAAAACCAGCGAAAATCCAGTGCAAAATAAGATTATTACAGAAGCTCTGAATAGTGTAGCGACCAAAGATGAACTTAATGAAAAAGCGTCAAAGTTAAATACGGTGACTACTGACAGTGAACAAGAAATAACAGGCAAGAAAAATTTTAATAAAGTAAAAGTGAAGTCACTTGATGTTGCTAATATTTACACAACGGATGCAAATGGGAACATAAATCATTGGTTAGGATTTAGCAATGATTCAATATATTTAGGTAGCGAAATTCTGGGTTATGGAACAATATTTTTACAAAAAAATACAGAAATTGTTGGAAACTTTAAAATCAATGGTGGCTCCATAACATACAACGCTAACACAAATACATTTACGATATAGAGGTGGTTATGGCAAATTTAAATGTAACAGGTAAGATAACTTCTGAGGGTAAAGAAGTTGTAACAATAATACAAAAGACAAGTAACGCGATAAAACTATCCAATGGTTTAATATTAAATTGGGGAGATGTTACTCCCGCAAAATCTGGGACAACTGTCACATTGCAAATACCATTTTCAACTACTTCATATTCTGTGGGAGCAACTAATCGAACTATTTCTTCCAATCAAATTAAGTCGTTGGCAGTAACGGAATATAATACCACGAATTTTGTATGTTATGGTCAGTATTCTCAGTCTAACAGTGGCCTGACGGGTGGCGATGTTCCATTTAGATGGATAGCAGCAGGTTTTTAAGGAGAAATTATGATTGATTTAAATGAAATCTTTACAATTGACTTATATCTTCAAAAATATGAAGAAATCAAAGATGATGAAAATTTTACTATTAAAGAGATAGCGCCCGCAAATGACGGAGTTCGAAGATTTATGTATCAATATATAGAAGATAATCAGAATCATAGCAATGAAATCGAATATTATGCTTTACTTAATTGGTTTGATACCTTTTACACTCAGCATGAACAAAAATATAGAAGACTTATGTCATTAAATAAACTAGACGATGATGGTATAAATGCAAAGGCAAAATTAGATAATTTGTATGAATTGGCTGAAAAGAATAGATTAAGAATACAGGAGTTAGAAAATATTGTGACTGGGGCGGAAAAACTGAATGAGTAATTTAAAATTAACGGAGGTGATTAAGGTATGGCGAATTTACATATTAACGGAAAAGTTACTGTTGCTGGAGATTTATTAATCAATAACAAAAAAGCATTTCAGCCCTCAAGTAATGGCATGTCTAGAGGCAATACTGGCTCGTTTAGTTATGCTTATATCCCAACTGAAAGTGGGACTTTGTTAGTTCAATGGGGGACAACAAGTTCTGTTGGTGGAGAGGGCAGCACTACAATTACAATAATGCCTTACAATGACACAAATTTTGTGGGCATTGCTATGTGTGATAGAGACAGCTCAAGTGGCAGTGGAATGCTTGGGTGTTACACTTATCCAGCTGCGAATAATCAACTAAGAATACAAAAAGATTATGTAAACGCAGGCTCAAATATATCAACTTGGGTTAATTGGTATACCATTGGACTTGTTTAGCTGAGGAGGGCTTATGAAATATAATGTTGACGAAATATTTAAGTTAGATGATGATTATTACAACAAAGCGAAATATTGTAATGATAATGGTCTAGTAATTAAAGAAGTAACGCAAGAAAATGACAAAGAAAGATATTTTAAAATCCAAAAACTCCCTGAAGCGACATTAGACCAAATATTGAATCAGTTAAGAAAAAGGCGCGAATATGAGTGTTTCTCTATTATTAACAGAGGCTTTCTCTGGTATAATAAACTAACAGAAGAGCAAAAAAACGAGTTAGCTATCTGGTATCAAGAATGGCTGGATATTACGGATAAATACGAGGATGGTATAGACATCGAGACTATTATTCCTAAAAAGCCCAAGTGGCTAAAATAAGGAGGACATTATGGAAGAAAAAACACCAGAACAAATAAGACAAGAGATGGAACTTGAAATTAAGAAAGAAGAAGCTCGTGCAAAAGCTGAGGCCGAAACAATGGCTTTAGCTGAAATTGCACAAGACCCAAACAAAGCTATCAAAAGCAAAATAAATACACAAGTCGCACAGTTTATAGGCAACTCAGATGTAGCAAAAGAGAAGATTGAGGAAACTGCTGGAAAAGTATTAGCACAAGGCTTACAGGCTTATCAAAATCAAGTTGACAAAGATTATCTAGATACGCAGCATGAAAAAAATAAATCTGAGTTTAAACTTGATGAAGATTCGTATAGAGCATTTGGCAAGGATAATTGTCCTAAAGAGACCTGGAAAAAAAGAATGATACAAGTGGGCAATGATTTTTGGTTTGTTGTCCTCTTTATTGTCTGTTTTTTCTCGCTTGCACCATTTTATAGCTTCTTAAAAATAATTAAAACTCAAAGCGGTGTGCTTAAAGTTATAGCAGTTATTATTGGTGTAGTGCTATTGTTGGGCATCCTGGCAGGTCTTACATATGGGTGCTTAAAATGGATTGGCGTGATTGGATAGTCATCGAAAGAAAGGCAGATGACAAAATAAGTGATGGTATTATAAAGCTTCGTTCAATGGCAGAACGAGGCTTTTATAATATAAAAATTTTAAAAAAGGAGGAGAAAACTATGCAAACATATTTGGATTTTTTGGCAGAATTGCAAGAGCAAATGAAATCACTTCAAACTGCCGATATCAAAGCTATCGTAGACAAGAAAGTTGAAGAGTATCGCGTCCAAGTAGAAAATGACGAGCTTTCTAAACAAAAAGCAGCAATCGAAAGAAAGCAAATTGAAATTGATACTATCAATAAGTTTATCGATAGAGAACGTGCAAAAGCAGAAGTTTCGGCTACATGTGATGTAGAAGAAAAACAAGAGGAGGAATAGTTTATGTGGAGGGAAATACTTGTGAGTGCTTCATGTCTAACAGCAATTATTCTTGCCATAGTTGGCGTTGCCAAAATGCCGTTCAAACGCCTAAAAGAAAAACATAAAGGTTGGTATAGGGCAATATTCTTTGTCCTATCTCTAGCCCTTGTGATTGGTTGCAGCATTATCACTGAACTATATATAGTTGGTGGAGTGTTATTATCAGTTGAGTTTGCTTGCCTTATCTTAGGTACAGCATTTGGCGTGTTTGGCGGCTATGCAGCTTATGAAAACCTACCAATTAAAACCCTTGTTCATAAAGGTGCAACAGCCTTTATGAGACTTATGAATAAATATAGCGACAGTAAGGTTGAGAAGTTTATTGGTAAAGTCGGTATGGATAAAATACAAGAAATTGCAGAAAAATCAAAGCCTGTTGAGCCCGAGGTTATCGAGCCTTCAGCCGAACAGGTTTTAATTGAAGAGAAAAAAGAGGGGGAATAAAAACCTCCTCTTTTTTTTGTGTTTAAAGTGTTTAACTAAAAGCCATAATTAATGTTAGGGGGATGGTATGGCGTATTCATATAAAGGTAGTTTAAGTTTTGGGTTTGTATATATTCCAATCACACTTCATAGCACGATTAAGAATAATGACATTGGATTTAATATGATTGATAAAAAGACTATGAGTCGTGTTAAATATAAAAAGACTTGCACTGATTGTGAGGATAGAGAAGTTAAACAAAGCGACATTGTTAAGGGCTATGAATATGAAGAGGGAAAGTATGTGATTTTTGAAGATGAGGATTTTGAAAAGATTAAATCCAAGAAAGATAAAAATATCACAATTGATAGCTTTGTAGACCTTAAAGAGATTGATCCGCTATACTTTGATAAACCATATTATGTGGCACCTACGGGGGCTGAAAAGGCTTTTAACGTTTTACTTAATGCTATGGAAGAAACGAATAAAGCGGCAATTGCAAAGACTGTGCTGGGCACAAAAGAAACGCTAGTTATGATCAGAGCAAAAAACGGCGAAATGCTGCTTAATACTCTGTTTTTTGAAGAAGAAGTGACCAAAAATCCTGCAAAAGAAGTTAAGGATACGTCGAGCGAGCAAGAAAAGAAACTTGCAAAATCTATCATAGAGTCAATGACAGGTCATTTTGAGCCCGAAAAATATAAGGATGAATATAGAGAAAAAGTTCAAAAAGCAATAGAACAAAAAATAGCAGGAGAAGAGATAACTGCTCCTAAAGAGAAAAGCGAGGGCAAAATTATCAACCTTATGGAAGCATTACAAAAAAGTTTAAAAGCGACGCAAAAACCTAAAAAGGCAGCAAAAGCCAAATGAGTGATCTTTTTGATGATAAAAATATTTCGCCCATGCTTTTGCAACAAACCCAGCCATTTGATAGCGAAGAACATATTTTTGAACTTAAGCTTGACGGAATAAGATGCCTAGCATATATTGATAAAAATTCAGTTGTTTTGGAGAATAAACGTTTTAAAGATGTAAGCGAAATATATCCAGAGCTTCAAGACATGAATAAATGCGTCAAAAAACGTTGCATCTTGGACGGGGAGTTGGTTGTTTTAACTGATGGGCAGCCAGATTTTTTTGCACTCCAAAAACGCAGCCTTATGAGTGATAAACTCAGGATTGAACTTGCCTCCAAGAAAAATCCAGTCCAATTTGTTGCCTATGATATTTTATATATAGATCATAAAGATATTACTAGCAAGACATTAATGGAAAGAAAGCTATATTTACAAAATAATATTAATGAAGGCCATAATTTAAGTATTTCACGATATATTGAAACAAATGGAATTGAGTTTTTTAAACTTGCCAAAAAGCAAAACCTTGAAGGAATAGTTGCCAAGAAAAAAGATGGCAAATATCATATAGGCAAGCGCACAGATGATTGGGTCAAAATAAAGGTAATGCAAGACGAGGACCTTGTTGTTTGTGGATATATGCCTGACGAAGAAGGTAATGTGAAAGATGTGGTTTTAGGTTATTATGACAAAGGTAAGTTTAAATGTCGTGGCAAAGTATATTTAGGGGTGTCTAAACATGACCAGCGAAAAATACAAGCCTTTGCAAAAAATAACCAAGTTACTAAAGCATGGCTTCCAGAATACAAAAATATCGTTTGGCTGCAACTTGAACTTGTTGGCACAGTAAAATATATGCACCTAACAAAAACAGGCGGCATGCGCCAACCTGTATGGAAAGGCTTACGAGATGATAAAAGTGTAGAGGAATTGAGATAATGATTTCACACTCTTTTCACACTTAATCTATTTTTGATCAAAATTGAAGTAAAATTCAATAAATTTTGGTTTAAACAGAAAAATAAAAAATCGCTACTTGCCTTAAAATTAAAGGCATATAGCGATTTTAAACTTTGGTTGGGATGAGTGGACTCGAACCACCGACCCCCACCTTATCAGGGTGGTGCTCTAACCAGCTGAGCTACATCCCATTATAAATTGAACAAAAGTTCAATTACGTTTTTTTATACAAAATCTTAACCGAGAGGGATAATAAAGATTAAAATTTTGCAAATTTTTATTAAACGCAATGACATTATATCTTAAATCAAATCAGATGTCAACTGTTTCAACCAAATTTTTTAATATTTTTTTAAAGTTTAACAATATGGCTAAAATATAAATAATTGTTTTCTGAAAGCACAAGTGCTAAACTATAAATAAAAATATCAAATAAGATTTGACAATTTTTGCCGCATAGTGTATAATCAAAAGTATAATCAGCAATAAATTTGCGTTTGACGTGCGGGTGTAGTACATCGGTAGTATGCGAGCTTCCCAAGCTTGAGAGGTGGGTCCGACTCCCATCATCCGCTCCAAATATATTGTACAAAAAGTCTTTTTTTGAAAAGGCTTTTTTCATTGCTAAAACCACAATATGCAGTGTTTTTTGAGTATTTAATCACTGCATACAGATATGACAATTTTTGAGATTTGAAATTTGGCAATTTCAAGTCTTTTTTCAAAATACAAAAGTTTTGATTTTTTTGATTTTTTGCCCAAAATTTTGATTTTTTATCAAAAAATTGGCTGTCGCAAAATCAAAACTTCAAAAATCAAAACTGAACACCGAGAAAATCAAAAATAATCAAAAAATCAAAATTTCAAAGCCAAAATCGATTGCAATTGCAAAGAGTTGTGGTATTATGTTTTTATGAAAACGAAAATAAAAGTTGTGATTATTACCGTTTTGATTCTTTTAGTTTTGATTTTGAATGTAATTTTTGCTATTGCCATCTTGACACCGAAAGCTGATAAGATAAATGTGGATGATATAACAGAGAGTTTTTTTATTGCAAATGGCACATATATTGATTATCAAGAAAAGGATGAGTGTTCAGCTTATTCAACGGCATATGTTCTTCGTAGTTTAGGGATGGATGTTTCAGGCAAAGAAATCTATCCGCAAATGAAAAGATTTTTTGGGCTTATGACGGTGCGAAGCATAAGCAAGACAATTGAAAAACAAGGATATAAAGCGCAAGGTTATCATGGAAGTATTAATACTTTAAAACAAAGAATTGCACAAAATAAGCCAGTGATTTGCTATATTACAAACAGCAATGACACACATTACGTTGTTGCGGTTGGCTATGACAATGAGAATATATATTTGGTTGATTCAATAAAAGAAAATGAAAATGTTTCAAATTCAGATTTGTATAACCGCAAGGTCGCAGTGAAAGAGTTTGAAAAATTATGGAAGAACAAATGGTATTTTTATAATAACATATATATTGTTGTGGATTATAAATAAATGTGACATGAAAGCATAGGTGTTAAGAAAATGCAATCACGGTCATTTTGCTTAAGTTTTTTATAAAAATCGATTGCAATTGCAAAGAGTTGTGGTATAATGACCATATGAGGAATGACATGACCAAAGAAAAATTATTTGAATTTATTAAAAAGCAAAAGACGGCTTTCATTTCATCGGTTGATGAGCAAGGTTACCCCGTAACAAGAGCAATGCTTGCGCCAAGAGAAATTGATGGCAATGATATTTACTTTTCAACCAACACTTCAAGCAAAAAGGTTAAGCAATACCAAAAGTACGACAAGGCTTGTGTGTATTTCTATGAGCGGGGCAGATTTAAGTATCAGGGTGTAACAATTAAAGGTACTATGGAGGTTTGTACTGACCAACCGACAAAGGATAGAATTTGGCGATTTGGCGACAAGTTGTTTTATAAGAAAGGCGTAACCGATCCAGATTACTGCGTGTTAAAATTCACAGCACAAGAAGCCGAATATTATTGTGATTTCAAAATTGAAACAATAGAACTTTAATATAAATCACGAAGCAATGTTTCGTGATTTTTTAATAAAACCGATACAGAATGCAAAGAGTTGTGGTATAATGCAAGCAGGAGAAAAAATGGATAAGCAAATTTTAATTGACAACATAGACTTAGTTCATACAACAGATATGGGAGTCGATAGAATTAAAAGAAATTTGAAACTTGACACAAATGATGTGGTTGGGTATTGCAAACAAAAAGTTTTGGACAAGCAATGTAAGATTTATAGACACGGCAAAAATTGGTATTGTGAAATTGAGGATATAGTTATCACAATCAATGCTTATAGTTACACAATAATCACAGCACACAAAATAAAGTAAAATCACGAGCAAAGGTTAGTGTTTTTTTGTTGCAAAAATTAAATTAAATGGAGAATAAAAAAATGGCAGTAAAGGTTGCAAATGTGGATGTGAAATGATAAAATATAACCATGGTTTACACAATAGGTTATGCAGGAACAGACATTGAAAGATTTGTCAGAATTCTGAATGATAAAAGAGTGAATATTTTGATTGATGTAAGGAGTATTCCGAGAAGTCAATATTTTTATCAGTTTAATGACATTCTTTTAAACAAGACGCTTTCAAAGGTTGGCATAAAATATGAAAATTGGAAGCAAGAATTTGGTGCAAGGCAAGATTGTCTAGAGTTTTATACTGATAGTGTTCTTGATTATCAAAAATTCTCAGAAAGCTCTCAATTTCAAGAGGGTGTTTCAAAAATTAAAAAGCTTGTAAATCAGGACATAAATGTTTGCTTGATGTGTGCCGAAATAGATCCAATTAATTGCCATAGAGCGATTCTTTGTGGAAAAGAGATTTATGTCAAAGGATTAGATGTTATGCATATCATAGCAAAAAGGAACGGAGAAACCCTTTTTGAAAGTCAAGAAGACTTTGAGAAAAGACTCCTTTCATGTACAAAGGTAAATAACCTCTCCGAGGCTTACCAAAAACAAAACAAAAAAATCGGCTATAAGCTAACTTAAAAAAGTTGGTCAGCCAAGTTGAAGTTAATCACAAAACTACAGTGGTTAACTTTTTTGTTGCTAAAAGTTAAAAGGAGAGGAAGATGAAAAAACAAATTTGCATATTAACAAAGTCGTTGAAGGATCACGATTATTGTGTTGCAGGGATTGATATCACAACAGGAAAATGGACAAGGCTTGTAAGCTCAAAGAATGGAGGGGCTTTTCCAAAAGAAATGTTAGATGATAATCATTTTAAAGAATTAAATGTTCTTGAAGTTGAAGTGAAGCAACAGGTGCCATATCATGTTCAAACTGAAAATTGGCTTATTGACGAAAGTGCTGAAATTAAAAAGATTGGAAATTTATCAAAACAGCAAGTGTTTAGTTTGCATCCCATAGAAAAGCCAAAAATGATTTTTGGAACAACAGGAAACGAATTACAAAAATCAGAAATTAAAAACTTAAATCATTCATTAGAAATGGTAAATGTAAAATCATTACAACTTGACACATCTATGAAAGGAGATGGGAAGCACCATTACAAAGTTAAATTTCAATATAATGGAAGTGAATATAGTTTGGCACTAACAGATCCCAAATATAGAAATGAGGATTTTGATCAAATTCGCATTCCAAGTGCAACAATAATTGTGAGTATCCCTGCTGTACCTTATGGAGAGAATGATCTGTATTATAAATTTGTCGCAAAGATTTTAATTTAACAAATTGAGAGGAGTGTTAACTTCTCTTTTTTTTGTTTTATCAAAAGTTAATTCAAGAATATTTCTTTACAAACTTCATATGTAATTTGAATAATATGGTCAATTTCAAGAGAGTGAAGTTGACCTTTTCCCAAATCTAAATCAAAATATTCCTTCCATTTCTCTTTTGAAAAATCTTTTGTGAATGCATCTTCAAGTTCACAAACTTTATTTAATTGAAGTTGCGTTTCAGCACTTTGTTTTCCCGACTCGATAATACTCATAACGATGTCTATAATGTGTTTCATAACACCTCCGTAAATTTGGTTGTGTGTTGTATAGCGTAAATAAAAGGTAATTGCAAGTCTTTTTGCAAAATTTTAAAGAAAAATTTATCGGCAACAATCATTGTGTAAATTGTTTGACTTTTTGCCGATATCGGTATATAATAAAATTATCAAATTTAGGAGAGATCAAAGTGAGGTGCACCTCCAAGTTTCGTGATTTTTTAGTTAAAAATTACACAATTTGAAATAATTGTGCTACAATCCTATTTATAGGAGAGAATAAATGAAATTTTTACATCTTGAAAACACACCAATTTCTTATTATATTGATGACTCTGCAAACAATGATTGGGTTGTTTTTATACACGCAGCATTTATAGACCATAGAATGTTTGAAAAGCAGTTTGAATATTTTTCTGGCAAATATAATTTGCTCGCAGTTGATATTATTGGGCATGGCAATTCAACAAAAACAAAAAAACAATTCTAATTTTTCATAAGAAATGCCACTTACATTTTAATAATTTTACCAAGGCATCCCTCTATCTACTGAGGGATATCAGCATAGAGTGCTATGCTTGTTTTTAGTGCGGTTCAAATATTTTCAGGCGTTGCCCTTTTACATGTGCGAGATTTTGTTTGAGTGCTGTTAAATATTAGGAATTTATGGTTTGGGGTTTGGAGTTGTGTTATGGGGTAGTTATAAAGGTTTTTTATATTGAAACAACAAAAGGCCTTTCATGGAAAGGCTAATTTCATTTTATGAATAAGTTTTTGTAAGAGGATAGCAGGCTAGTTATGGTTGTGTAGCAAAAATTATTTTTTTAACTCTTAACAACCTCAACAGTAACTATTGGGAAATTGAATGATATATCAGGAGTTAAGCTGTTGTCTGTTATTGACTCGTCTAGTGCTGAGTTGATAAGGTCTGTTACTGTTTCTTCGTCCAGATAATCATAATCAGTTAAGTCTATTGTTAAAGTAAATTTTGATTTTTCTGAGATAAAAGTATATACTTCTCCCTCTTCTATTTCTTCAACACCGCCAATTGTTAGCCAAGTTTTGATGTTTTCTACTATTGCAATTTGCAACTCTTCTTCAAAAATTATCTCTGGAGTTTCTGGTTCATTAGGATATTCTGGCTCTTCTGAATTGTCAGGAGTTTCTGGTAATTTATCCACATTTCCTGTATCAGGATTTGTTGGTTGGACTATTCCTGAACCTGAATCATTGTTATTTCCACAACCTATTAATCCTACACCTGCTGTTATTATGCTTAGACTTAGCATTATTGCTATCAATATCTTTCTCATTTCGTTTTTCTCCTGTCGACATATTTTGACAATTTTCTACCTTTGCTGACAGGTTGGAGTATAGTATATATTTTGTTATTTTCATAATGTTTTGACTATTGTAAGAGAATTTTTTTTGAAGAAAGTTGTGCTTATATTTTTAAATTTTTGCTTGATATACTTTTGCAAAAAGGGTATAATATAGTTGTTATGAAAAATTCTATTTTGATAAGCGGAGCAAGAGAAAATAATTTAAAGAATGTATCTCTTGAAATTCCTAAAAACAAACTTGTTGTTTTCACTGGCGTTAGTGGCTCTGGTAAAACTAGTCTTGCTTTTGGCACTATTTTTGCTGAGGGGCAAAGACGATATATTGAAAGTTTGTCTTCTTATGCAAGGCAATTTTTGGGACAGGCTCAAAAGCCTGATGTTGAATCTATTGAGGGGTTAAGTCCTGCAATTTCGATAGACCAAAAAACTACAAACCACAACCCACGTTCAACAGTTGGCACTGTGACGGAAATATATGATTACATGCGTCTGCTTTTTGCGCGCGTTGGAACTCCATACTGTCCGCATTGCAACAAGCCAATTACGCAGCAGACTATTGATCAAATTATTGATGCGGTGCTTGAAAGTGAAGAGGGAAGCAAACTGACGATATTGGCTCCTATTGTTCGAGGCCAAAAAGGTGCTTTTGTTAAACAGTTTGAAAGCTTGAAAAAAAGCGGATATGTTCGCGTGCAGGTGGACGGAAGTATTTATAACTTGGACGAAGAGATAAATCTTGATAAAAACTTGAAGCATGACATTAAAGTTGTGATTGATAGAATTGTTTTGAAAGAGGGCGTGCGTTCGCGTTTAAACGACAGCTTAGAAACAGCACTTAAACTTGCAGAGGGACTTGTTATTGTTGATAAAAATGGTGAAGAACAACTTTTCTCAACAAATTATGCTTGTTCTGAATGCGGTTGGACATTGGAAGAGATTTCGCCAAGACTGTTTTCTTTTAATGCGCCTTATGGAGCATGTCCAAATTGTTCTGGGCTTGGCGTTGTAACTGATATTGATGAGGGGTTGGTGTTAAAGAACGGCGAACTCTCTATGCGAGAGGGAGCATTTAATATAACAGGCTGGCGAATGGACAAGGGCTCGATGACAGAGCGCTATTTGCTGGCGTTGTCAAAAAAATATGGCATTGATGTTGATATGCCAATAAAAAAGTTGCCAAGAAAGCAACTTGATATTTTGCTTTATGGAAATAATGGCGAAAGGCTTGACCTTTATGAAAACGAGCAAAAGAATAAAACTTATGAACATTTTAACGGCAAACGAGCAATGTCTTTTGAGGGAATTATCAACAACTTGAAAAGGCGCTTGACAGAGGGCAAAAGTGAATTTGTCAAACTTGAAATAGCAAAGTTTGTTCGCGAACAAACTTGTCCTGTTTGCCACGGCACAAGATTAAACGAAGCCGCGCTTTCTGTGAGGATTAACAATAAAAATATTGCTCAAACTTGTGATATGAGCGTTGGCGAACTTGTTCCTCATTTTGTAGGACTTAAACTGGATAAAGCAAAAGCCTCAATCGCTCAAAGTATTTTGAAAGAAATCAATGCCAGAATAAAATTTTTGTCTGACGTTGGCTTAAATTATTTAACTTTATCTCGTTCGGCAACAACGCTTTCGGGTGGTGAAGCGCAGCGAATAAGGCTTGCAACTCAGATTGGAAGCGGGCTTTCAGGCGTTTTATATATCCTTGATGAGCCAAGCATTGGACTTCATCAGCGTGATAACAATCGCTTGATTGAAACTATGAAAAATCTTCGCGACCTTGGCAACACTTTGATTGTTGTCGAGCATGACGAGGACACAATCAGAACGGCAGACTGGCTTGTGGACGTTGGACCTTATGCGGGCGTTCACGGCGGAGAAATTGTCGGCAACGGTACAGTTGATGAGGTTATAAAAAACTCAAATTCAATAACTGCCAAATTTTTGCGTGGCGAAGAAAAAATTGAAGTGCCTAAAACAAGAAGAATTCCTAAAAAGTTTTTGAAAGTTAAGGGTGCAAAAGAAAATAATTTGCGTGATATTGATGTTGATATTCCGCTTGGCGTTTTAACTGTTGTGACAGGTGTGTCAGGCAGTGGCAAATCAAGCCTTGTAAATGAAATTGTTTATCCTTATCTTTCCAATGTGCTTAACAATTCAAGGCTTGAACTTGGCAAGTTTAAAAAGATTGAGGGCGTAAATGAACTTGATAAAGTTATTTGCATAGACCAATCGCCAATTGGCAGAACGCCTCGCTCAAATCCTGCAACTTATGTTGGAATGTTTACAGCAATTCGTGAACTTTTTGCTTCAACTCCTGACGCAAAGATGAGAGGTTATTTGCCAGGCAGATTTTCTTTCAATGTAAAGGGGGGAAGATGTGATGCTTGCGAGGGTGCAGGCGTAAAAGAAATTGAAATGTTCTTCTTGCCTGATATCACCGTTCCTTGCGAAGTCTGCAAAGGGCATAGATATAATCATGAAACTTTGGAAGTTAAGTATAAAGGCAAAACTATTTCAGATGTGCTTGACATGACCGTTGAAGAGGCACTTTCGTTTTTTGAAAACATTCCTGCAATCAAGGCAAAAGTGCAGGCGCTTCATGATGTGGGATTGGACTATATCAAGCTTGGTCAGTCTGCAACAACGCTTTCAGGTGGTGAGGCTCAGCGAGTTAAGCTTGCAACAGAACTGTCTAAAAAATCAACAGGTAAAACAATTTATCTGCTTGATGAGCCAACAACAGGATTGCATATGTATGATGTCCGCAAATTGATTGGAATTTTGAACAGGCTTGTGGATAATGGCAACAGCGTTGTGGTTATCGAACATAACTTGGATGTGGTTAAAAGTGCTGACCAAATTATCGACCTCGGCCCAGAGGGCGGAAGCGGTGGCGGAACAATTATTGCTCAGGGCACGCCAGAAGAAGTTGCGCTTGTGCCAGAAAGTTTCACTGGTCAATTTTTAAGGCAAGTTTTAGAAAATAATTAAAACACTAGGCCTAACGCTTGGCGACCAGACCAAGCAACGGGTGAGTGTCAGTAAATAAGTAATTAAACACAAAATGCAATTGTATATAACAAATATAAAGCGCCATTGGCGCTTTACTTTTTTCTAAAAGAAAAGTAAGCTTTTTCTATAAAATTCTTTACAAATATTGGGGTTTATGTTAATATCTTTCTATGAATATAACAAAAGCAGTTTACAAAACTAGTGCGGTGGACAAGACAGGGATTCTTAATGACGGAGTTCCTGAGTTTGCCTTTGTTGGCAGAAGCAATGTTGGCAAATCCAGCCTTATCAATGCTCTTGTAAATCAAAAGAGGCTTGCAAAAACTTCATCAACAGCGGGTCTAACAAAAATGGTCAACTATTTTGATATCAACGATTCTTTTCGATTTGTGGATTTGCCAGGCTATGGCTTTGCCAAAGTCGGCAAAGGTCAACTTGATGTTTGGGCAAGTTTGATGGGAGAGTATTTGCTCACTTCGCAAAGCCTCCTTACAGTTTTTGTGCTGTTGGATATCAGAATAAAGCCGACAGAACTTGATAAGGCTATGATAAATTATCTTGTTTATCATAATATTCCATTCAGATTACTTGCTACAAAATGCGACAAGCTTTCACGCGCACAACAAAACAAGAGCATTGAAATAATCGCAAAAGAGCTTAACATGAGAAAGGAATTTATTATCTTAACAAGCAGCGAAAAAAGACAAGGCATTGAAACATTATTAAATTATATGGAGGGCGTGCTTGACAGATTGGCACAAAGCGATGAATAAAAAAGTAAATTTAGAAATAACCGATTATGGCTATTCAGGCGAGGGCGTTGGCAGAAACAAAGGTAAAGTATTTTTTGTGCCATATGCGTTGAAAGATGAACTTGTGTCTTGCAAAATAGTTAAAGAAACATCAAGCTTTTGCAAAGCAAGACTTGTTGAAATAAAAAATAAGTCTGACAAAAGAATAAATGCGCCATGTCCATATTTTGCCAAATGTGGAGGCTGTACATTTCAAAACTTGAATTATCAAGATGAGCTTGAAATCAAAAAGCAAATTATCTCAAATCAGCTTAAAAAAGTGGATTTTGCAGGCGATATTGAAGTTATTGCTTCGCCAAAAGAGTATAATTATCGTAACAAAATAAAACTTTTTTGCAATGGCAGAAGTCTATCACTTAATGAACTTGAAAGCAGCAGGCTTGTTGAGATTGACAGATGCCTCCTTGTAGAGGAGGAGATTAATAGTGTTATTCAAACAGTCCAAACTTTTATAAATGCAAAAAATATTGAAAAAGACATTGACAATGTGTATATCAGAAAGCAAGGTCAAAATATTTTGGTATGGTTTAAGTTTTTTAAACCTGTTAAACTTGAATTTGGCGGGCTTCAACTTATGCTTGGTGCGGAATGCGGAATTTATCAATCTTTGGGCAAGGCAAAGCCAGGGCATGTTATGGGAGCGAAAGTGCTTTCATCCAACGAGTTTGGGTTTGATTGTGAATTTGATGTAAATGCTTTTCATCAAGTTAATAATGAAGTTGGCCAAAAGCTTTATCAAGAGGTTGTTGACAGTGTTTTAGGCAATAAGGTTATCAATGCTTACAGCGGAGCAGGCGTGCTTAGCGGAATTCTTGCCTTATCAGGAAAAACTGTATATGGCGTTGAGTTAGGGCAGGCGGAGCATAATAGCGCCGAGAGGTTGAAAGAAAACAATAAACTTAACAAACTGTTTAATATCAAAGGCGATTGTGCTGAAATTATTCCAAATCTGATTTCAAGTGATTTGCAGTCTTTGATTGTTGATCCACCACGTGCTGGCTGTGATAAAAAAGTTTGCGAAGCGATTAATAATGCCGATGTTAAAAGAGTTATTTACATTTCTTGCGATAGTTCAACTCTGGTGCGCGATATTGCCAGAATGAGCAATTTTAAAATTAAAAGCGTAAAAATATTTGATATGTTTCCAAAAACAAGCAGCATTGAAGTTTTGTGCATTCTTGAAAAATAAAGCAATTTTTGATATTGCTTTGAAAAATAATTGCAAAGATGTATAATAATATAAAGGAGTTTGTATGAAATACAGTGAATTTTACGATAGAAATCGTGCTTTTGAAGAATTTAAAATATTCAGAAACAAATTGAACAGTTCAATTGTCAATCCTCGCGGAGAAAGCTTTTCAAAACTTTTTGATAATATGAAAAAGCAAGCGGTTGAGGGCGATGTTGTTGCACAAGATGTTATTGCATACTTTTACAGAGATGGGGCAGGCAGATATTTGGATGAGGATTATATGCGCTATATGCATTGGGAAATTTTGGCTTCTGCCAACGGCAATAAATTTGCGATTGATAAAATGCAATTCTTTTTGGGCTATGCTTATGACGCGATTGTAAATGATGAAGATTTTCCTTTGATAAAATTTAAAAGCAATATTGATGAGTTTAATTATATTTACATCATAGGGCAAAAAATTTGCGAACAACTTGTGATTGATTTGAAACTTGACCCGCAAGAACTCGGCAATGCAGAAGATGATTATAGACCATACATGCCAGAATATTTCAGAGATTTGCGCAAAGCGGTTGATAAATGCTTGCCAGTTGTTATAGAAAATATGAAGAAATAACCCCATTGATTTTATAGAGAGAGCTTGAAAGAGAAGTTCTCTCTTTTATTATATCAAAAAGTTGGTCTGAAAATTTTGAAATCCCAGCAAGCGAAATCAATTTGTTTATCAAATAATTTTCAAGACTAAGCATATTTAAAAAGCATTTTGTTTTATCTCGTGAAAAATGAGCAGGCTTAAAATTAAAGTTATCGCCATAAAGCCTGTGCATTTTTTGAATGTGCTGTTCTGTCAAAGAATACAAAGCGCCAGTGCCTAAAAATCCCGCTAAAGCAAACAAACTTCCATGCAATAAATGCAAAGTTTGCAAAATATCACTGACTAATGCCTTTTCTTCACTGTCGTCAAAGCGTACAGCCTCTTTTAAATAAGCCCGTGCCATTTTTTCATAACCCGCTGGCGTTAATAATTGTTCATCATTATACATAGACCCCTCACAAACTTATTCTTTTATATGAAGATAAAAGTGTTTGTGTGAAATAAAAAAGCGCTCTGAAAATTGAGCGCATTTAAAATTTATGCTTTTGGAAACATTGGAACTGGTGCTGTCACCATAGGTCCAATTGGGCCATGCATTGTGATGTTTGCAATGATTGTTGCAATATGAGTGAGAAGAACTTGCATAACTTGAGTTGTTTTGAAATATTCTTCAGCGTCATTGAGTGCATCATAAGCAGATGTATTTACAAGCACTTCAAGACCCATTTTAACTTCAACTGAAAGCAAACTTTCTGGCTCAGGCTTGATAAAACGAGTAACAACAACCTTAACAGCATCAGAGCGAAGACGCTCAACTTTGATTTCATCCCAAGTTCTCATATTAACTGTGCTGTTGTTTGCAGGCAAGTTTAAACGCTTGTATTCAACCTTTTCCAAAATAGGTTTAAAATTCATATTTTTGATAATTTGATCCATATTTTTCTCCTTAAGTAAGTTTTGACAAAATTTTCTTTTTGCATAACAATAATAGCATAAAAAAATATTTAAAGCAAGAAAAGCGAAAAGAAAAATATTTTTTAAAGTAAAAATTTAATAAAAATTGGCAAAATTTATCAATTTTTTGTCAAAAATGCACGCAAAATGCTATAAATTTGAAAAAAATTAAAATTTTTCTTGCACAATCGCTTTCTTAGGAGTATAATCTAAAATGGACGGTTAAAAGAAAATTATGGAAACAGCAAAAGAATTAATCAAAAAAACAGGAATGATAAAAAGCGGTGAAATTATTGGCGTTGGCGTCAGTGGAGGATCTGACTCAATGGCACTGCTCAACTTTTTGGCAGAGAATGCCGAGGATATGGATATCGAAGTTGTGGCTATTCATGTTGACCATGGCATAAGAGAAAACAGTTATGAAGATGCTGACTTTGTTAAAGCCAAAGCAAAAGAAATGGGCGTCAGGTTTTATAAGTTCAGAATTGATGCGCCAAAACTTGCAAAGGATAAAAATATAAGTCTTGAAACGGCAGCGCGCGAAGCAAGATATGGAGTGTTTTCAACACTGCTTAGAAAGGGTGTTGTGGACAAGATTGCACTTGCTCATCACACAACAGACCAAGCGGAAACAATTTTGATGCATATTTTTAGAGGAAGTGGCGTTGCAGGAGCAAAGGGCATGGAGCCAATCCGAGATAAAGTTTATATCAGGCCATTTTTAACGACCACAAAAGAACAGATTAAAGAATATCTTATTGAAAAGCGAATCGACAATGTTGAAGATTATTCTAATGCAGACAACTCTTACAACAGAAACTATGTTAGAAATGTTCTGATGCCAGAAATTGTTAAGCGTTGGCCAAACGCTGTTAACGCTATTTCAAATTTTGGACAGGCAATATGCGAAGATGACGAATATATCAACAGTCAAGTTTATGCCGATGCAATTATGACTCATGAAAAAGAAGTTAAAATTCCAACGAGTTATTTCCTTTATCCAAATGCAATCGTGTCAAGAATTATTTTTAAAGCAGTCAAAAAAATTGGAATTGTTCAAGATATAGAGAAAAAACATATTTTGGCTATCAAAGACCTTGCTTTGAACGGTCAAAATGGTGCGAGAATTTATCTGCCTTTTGAAGCAATTGCAATAAGAGAGTATGATTATCTGACAATATATAACAGACATGAAGAAGAGGTTGTTTTAAATGTGCCATTCAAGTGCGGAGAGTTTGAAGTTCCTGGATTTGGCAAAGTGATTGTTAAACGCGTTAAAGATTTTACTCCAAAAGAAAACGTTTTGTATCTAGATTATCGCAAAGTGCCAAAGTCTGCTTCTTGGAGATTTAGAGAAGATGGTGACATGTTTACTAAATTTGGCGGAGGAAGCAAAAAACTTAAAAGTTATTTGATTGACAAAAAAGTGCCAGTTCGTTTAAGAGGCGTTATTCCTGTGCTGGCTGATGGCAATGAAGTTTATGCTATTGCAGGAGTTGAAATTTCTGATAAAGTTAAAATTGAGGATGTTCCAACCGCATTTATGATTGAAGTTGAAAGACAAAAATAGAAGAATTTTCTTCTATTTTTTTTATTTATAGCAAATATTAAACAAAATCTTTGATTTTTGAAAAGATATGTGATATAATATATAATATAAGGAGGTTATTATGAGCAATCTTTTAGCATTAAGCACAGGCGCAATTGTAGGAATTGCTGTTGGTGCAGTTGCATTATTGGCAATCATTATTATAATTTGGGGAATCGCAGTTTATAACAAACTTATCAAATCAGGCGTTGGTATTGACGAAGCATTCTCAACTATGGATGTTTATCTCAATAAACGTTATGACCTTATTCCAAACCTTGTTGAAACTTGCAAAGGTTATGCAAAGCATGAAAGTGAAACTCTTGAAAATGTTATGAGAGCAAGAAACCTTGCAATGAAGTCTAATGGCGAAAAGGATAGATTTGAAAAAGAAAACGCTCTTACTGGAACTTTAAGAAGATTATACAAAGTTACAGAAAATTATCCTAACCTTAAGGCTGATACGCACTTCACCAAGCTTATGAATGAACTTAGCCGAATTGAAGATGAAATCACTCAATCACGCAAGTATTATAATGGTTGCGTTAAAGAATACAATATTATGCGTAGAGTTTTCCCTAAAAACTTAATTGCAAAAATGTTTGGCTTCAAAGAACGTGCTCTCTTTGAAGTTGAAGATGCAGAAGTTCGCAAAAATGTTAAAGTTAAGTTTTAATTCTTAGCAAAAACCAAATAAAAAATCGAGTTTAACACTCGATTTTTTTAATTATAAAAATTTTTATAATTTTTTTGCAAAAACGCTTGACATGTGTAAATAATACGCATATAATAAAATTGTGTAAAACATACACAAATAATTTGTTAGGAGGGATTTTATGGTATTTGATGATTGTGAATATTTGGGCTATGACCAAGCGTTAGCCTATGACCTTTGGTGTCATTACATGTTTGAAAAGCGTTCCAGTTTGACAAGAGATAGAATTAATAGAGGAGTGCATAAGGACAATCATTTAAGAGTTACAACTAGAGATGAACTGAGAGCTTTGCTGAGAGAGTGCGTGGTAACAACGCCTCAAAGTTTGGCAAAGTCTTTTACAAGTTTTCACCATTGGCCAGATAAAAAGGGGAATGAAGGAACTGCAAGGAAGTATCTTCTTTTAGTTAACTTTATTGACTCGACTGGGGTGGAAGACAAGTATAGGCTAAGTGATAAAGTTATTGACAGCTTTGAAAGTGAATTAGATTTAGTGAATTTTCTTTTCTCTGGAGCGCATCAAGATCGCTGCGCAACTGTGTTTCATCACAGAGAGTATTATAATTATCCAGGTTGGCATGGCTATTATGAAGAAGAAAGCCACAAGGGATACACTGATTATTGGAATTATATTAGAATTGAAGAATTAATTGATTGGGATACTGTATATACACATACTTTACCGTATGGAAAGTCAATCAAAAGTATTAAAAAAATTATGTCACATGCATCTCATCTATTTTTTAATTTTGAAAAAGATAAAAAAATAAAGATAAACTGTAATGATATATTAAAGGAAAATCAAAAAAAAGATTTTTCAGGCATGGAATATTCTTTGAAAACTGGACTTTTGAATGCTTATAGAAAAGCAATGATACCTTATTTAAGTAAATATGCTACAAAAACTGATGGTGTTGATATTTTCCCTAAAATTAAATATAGAGAAGATATTGAAGGGGCAGCAAATGATATGCTTATAACAAAGGACATGCTTGCTGCTCAGTATGCATGGCTTTTGAAACAGAATTATGTATCAGCTGAGGAAATAAGTGCAAATGTAAATTGTGCGGGGGAATATTTAAATGCAATTTTAAAATATAATCCAACAATTCCTCTTAAAAAAGCAAGAGTAGCTTACAATAAAGTTTATTATAAATTGGATACAGATTTTTCAAAATTTAAATCAACCATGGATGTTTACAACTTTATTGTAAAAAGCGGAAAGTTTGACAATTTGAATACAAGGCAAACTGAAAGGGACAAAAACCGAGTTGTTAAAACAAATACATGTGACCCAAAGCCAAAAATGCAAGATGATACAGGAAGTGTTGAATGGCATTTGGAAGTGGATGATTTCTTTAATAGTGAAAAATTGCCTTATCAATCAAATTCCGAGATAAAAATTGAAAAATAAAAAATCGAGTTTAACACTCGATTTTTTATTTAGTTTCAGTTTGTTCAGTTGTGGATTGTTTACATTCAACATTTTCAGATGAATGGAATTTTTTGCCAAACAATTTTTTAGGACGCTCTTTCATTGCATGCAACTCGGTGTCCGCTTTTGTTATTGGTGGAGCATTTGTGATTTTGTTCTTTTTCACAGACGCCTCTTTCATAAAGTAGCCATCGCCAAGTGTTTCTGTAACTGAGGTTGAAAAAACAAATGCGTTTTTATCAGTATCTTTGACAATTTCTTTCATTTCTCTTGCTTGATAGCTTGCAACCAAACAGAGCAGCATTTTCTTTTCTTTGCCAGAAAACTTGCCTTGAGCTGGAAGCACTGTTACACCTCTGTTAAAACGTTTTAAAATTTTGTTTGCAATTTCCTCATCTTTGTCGCAGATTATGTAAAATGCCTTTACAGTTTTTTTGCCGTCAAGCACCATATCGCAAGTTATGGTGCTGACAACTGAAACAATAACGGCATAAAGTGCAGTTTGCCAACCCTCGGCAATTACTGTGATAGTTATAACAATAACATTGATGATAAGCACGGCTACACCAGTTTTGATTTTTGGAGCAAATTTATTTATAATGTTTGCTGCGATATCACTTCCGCCAGTCGAACCTCCCATTCTGAAAGCAAGCCCTTGTCCAGCGCCTGCAATTCCAGCACCAATAATGCTGTATAGCAAACGATAATCAGGGAATTCTTCTGGATTTGGAGTTGAAATGACTGGCACTTTGAAGAACTGCATGGCAAGCGAGAAACCAGCAATACCAACCAAAGTTAAAATTACAAACCGCCAGCCAAACAGTTTTAAAGCTATTAAAAATAGGACGACATTGATGATAAGATAGATAACGGTTACGAGTTCTGGGTGCCCAATGCCTTTGGCAATTAAAAGAGCTATACCGCTAAGCCCGCTTGGAATAATGTTTGCAGGCACGTAAAAAGTTGGAAAGATCATACCAGAGACCATTGCGCCAAGAAGCACACCAAGCACTTGAACTGCAAATCTAAGTTTTTGATTTTTCCTGTATTCATGTCTTAAATTAAGTTTGTTAAAAGTTGCTGATTTTTTCATGATTATAATATATCACAAAAATTAAAAATGTCATATTATTTTTTGCAAATTTTACATAAAATTTGACTTTTTTCTATAATAATATTACAATAAAAGTATGAAATGTCTATATATTTACAATCCATACAGTGGCAAAAGTAAAGCGGAAAAGAAGAAAGAGTATATTGTTAGCATGCTTTCACAGCATTTTTCACAACTGGAAGTTGTTAAAACAGAGCGCCCAGGTCATGCCAAAGAACTAGCTGAGGCAAGCTGCGGGCAATATGATTATCTTGTTGTTGCTGGCGGAGACGGAACTCTTAATGAAGTTGTTAACGGATTGGCTGAGAAAGATAATAAGCCAATTTTGGGATATATTCCTCTTGGAACAGTCAACGATTTTGCTCATTCAGTTGGCATCCCTCGTTCAATAAAAGGCGCAATCAAAACAATAATTTCTGGCACTCCTATTCAGCACGAGATTTTTAAAGCAGGCGAGCGTTATGGCGTTTATGTTTGTGCAATGGGTGTTGGCACTTCGTCTAGTTATACAACAAAGCAGAAAGTTAAGAAAAAACTTGGCAAGTCGGCTTACTTTTTGGACGGATTTTTTAAATTGTTCAACACAAAAACAATTCCTCTTACAATTGAGTTCGAGGGTGGCAAAATTCAAAGTTCTTTTGGGTTGATGCTTGCAATAAATTCAAAATATGTGGCAAGCTTTAAACTGAATAAAAATTTTAGATTTAATGACGGATATGTTGACTTTGTGATTGTTGAAGATAAACACAAAAAAGTGAAATTTCCAGCACTTTTAACGATTGCACGATTGCTTGCATTTGGAATAGGTGGCAAACATGCAAAAAGAACAACAAGGCTAAGGCTGAAAAAGTTTACGATGACTCTTCCAAAAGATGCGATTGTCAATCTTGACGGCGAGGGCATGAAGTTTAAAGAGGGCAAGTTTGATTTTGAAGTTATTCAAAACGGATTACAAATTATAGTTAAAAATAAAGAGCGTTAGTCAGTTACTTTTGAAACTAGCGAAATAAGTAAAGAAAAACATAGATAAAACAATCTATGTTTTCTTTTTTACCCTTACTCTCTCTTAACTGCCAAACAAATGAATATCTCTGCCGTTGTCATAGGTTGCCGTGAAAAGCACTAAACTTTCAAATCTTATGGCACTTGCCTTGACCTTGACAAAAAAGAATATTCGTTTAGACTAGAATAATTGAGAGAAGAAAACAAAAAGCAAAAGAGCGGTGTGCGTTACGCTCTGCCAGCAACCGCTCCTTTGCAAAAAATTAGGTTTTAGGCGTGTGCTTGTATGGCGAGGCAAAGCCGAGCCACTTGTATAACCAAGCACACGCCTAAGTGCCAATTAGAAGAAATTTTATAAAAAATTAAAAAAAAGTTATTGAAATTTTAATATCACTATGTTATAATAAAGATGTTAAAAATAAAGGAGTAGTTATGACGATACAAGAATTATATAATTTTTTAGGTGATTTTATTAAAAAACATCCAAAATGCAAAGACCAAAGCATAATGGTAAAAAATTTAAATGATGAATCCACTTGGGAGGAAGTTACTATCGTATCAGATACAGTTGTGGAGTCTTGTCCCCAATATGGTTCACCTCTTTATTTGCATTCAAAATCTCAAGAAGAAGTTACTAAAAAATACCAAGATAAATTAAAGAAACATTACGACGATGACGATGAGTATGATTTTTATATTTAGTTTATAAAAAATGATGTCAATTTTGACATCATTTTTTTGCTAGTTTCAAAGTTTACAGTCCTTAAGCTCTTTTTTTTGTTGATTAAAAGATAAAATTTTAGGGCATAAATGTTTTGGAGGTTATTTATGACATTTAATCCGTTTAACGAGAAGCCAAAGAAGATGGAAAGCATAATTATGAACTGGAACATGCTTGCGCCTAAGCCATACAATAAAGATGAAGTTGACCCATATACTCGCGTGAGATGTATTTTGATGAATGGCACTGAATATGAAGCAGTTTGGAGCAAACATCATTTTAACAGGCATGCTGATAATAATGATGTGAGAAGAGAGGTGGCATTGATTCGCAGAAGTGAACAACAGCAACAAAAGCTGATTTCCGCATTAAAGCCAGCCGATGAAAATTTGCTTGAAACAACTATGGGCTATGAACAGCTAGCAGTTGATTTGACAGCAATATTAGCTCAGCGTGCAAAAGATAAGCATGTAAAAGAGGCACTTAACTTTGCACTCTTGGAAGATTTTGACCATCTTTATCGCTATGCTAATTTGCTTGAAACCGACATGGGCGAGCATGCCGAAAAATATGTTGGAGATTATACAGAAATCATGCCAGGCAGACCAACAATTGCTCATCATCGTCATCCATATGATTCAATCAAAAACCCGATTGATAACAAGATTGCAGACCCGATTTCAAAGTGCGATGTTATGATTATCACGGCTGCTGAACAACAGACTATGAATTATTATATGAACCTTGGCGCGTTCTACAAAAATCAAATGGGAAGAGAACTTTACGCAGAAATTGGCATGGTGGAAGAACAGCATGTATCTCAATATGGCTCACTTATCGACCCAAATGCGTCTATGTGTGAGGATATGCTTATGCACGAGTATGTTGAGTGTTATTTATATTATTCAATGCTTAATGATGAGACTGACAAAAATATCAAACAAATTTGGGAAATGCTTTTTGAGCAAGAACTTGCACATCTTCATCAAGCGGTCAAGATGATAAGAACTTATGAGAAAAAAGATTGGAGTGATGTTATCCCTGACGGCAATTTCCCAAAGCTTATCTCTTTCCATGAAAACAAAGAATATGTAAGAAGCGTGCTTGGCAGAACTGTAACTTTAACAGCAGACAGAGAAAAATATATTGATATTAGCAAACTTTCAAAAACTGCAAATTTCTATAAATATCAAAACAAGGTCAATGCTAAGCCGAAAGAGGAAGCAGGGCACGTTGTGATTGAACAGCATATCGACCGCTTTGGCGAGGATTATCGTGTCCAAGATAAAGAACATCCAGTTAAAGCATTAAGAAGCAGAACAGAGGATAATTTTACAATAGGTAGACAGGCTTAGCCTGTCTTTTTGCTTAATAACCACAAAAAGTATACAAAAAGCAATAAAACTCTACGGATAGTAGGGAAAAATTGTTTTTTGGTATGATATAATATTTACGTAAAGGAGGTCAATATGGATTTGCAAAAGACGGGAAATTTCATAGCTCAGCAAAGAAAAGCTAAAAATTTAACGCAAGCAAAGTTGGCAGAAAAGCTTCATGTAAGTGAAAAAACTGTGTCAAAGTGGGAGTGTGGCAATGGTTTTCCAGACACAAGTTTAATTATGCCATTATGTGAGGCGTTGGAGATATCTGCCAACGAACTTTTGTCAGCTGAGAAAATAAATGATAATCAATATAAAGAATATGCTGAGCACAATCTTGTTACTTTGCAGGCTAAAAATACAAAGAATACAAAATTATTGTTTTTGCTTGAATGGGTGTTAGGCTTAACAACATCAGTTTTCTTTATGATTTTAATTTTTATAGCATCTTTTTGTGAGTTGGCAACAGGTTGGCGAATAGGATTGATTATTATAGGCTTTTTACAATTTATTGTAGGCGTGGGGTTCTGTTTGCGAATAGAAAAAGAAGCAGGCTTTTATGAATGCGGTCATTGTCATGAAAAATATATTCCGACATATAAACAAGTTTTGTTTTCAATGCATCATGGACGAAACCGTTATATGAAATGTCCAAAATGCGGAAAATATTCTTGGAACAAAAAAGTCATAAATAAAGATTAAAAATTAACGTTTATTTGATACTGTTGTAACAAAAATTTGCTTTTGGAAATATTTAACTATATGGTTAAAGAATATAATCGACTTAAAGCAACAGAGTATGCTCAAAAATGGGCATTGAGTGCAAATCCAGAGTATTATCACTTTGGCGGAATAGGTGGAGATTGCACAAACTTTATTTCTCAGTGCTTGTTGGCGGGTGGCGGAGTTATGAACTATGATAAAATTAATGGCTGGTTTTATAATTCTGTCAACAGCCGTTCGCCCAGCTGGACGAGTGTTGCATATCTGCAAAAATTTTTATTGAACAATAAAGAAATAGGGCCTTTTGCAAGTTTATATAATATCAATAATTTGCAAATAGGTGATTTAATTCAACTTCGCCAAAACCCAACCCATTTTAATCATACGCTTATCATAACGCGTATTACAGGCAATCAGATTTATGTCTGCGCTCACAGCAATGACGCTTTGAATAAGCCACTGTCAAGTTATCAATATTTTCAAGCGCAGGGCATTCATATAGAGGGCATCCGCAAATAAAAAGCTTAGATAGAAATATCTAGGCTTTTTGTTGACAAACTGTCAAAATTAATATATAATTAAGCAAAATAAAGGCAAGGGAGTTATAAGTTCAGTCTTTATTTATAATCCGTGTGGATATGGCGGAATGGCAGACGCGCTGGATTTAGGTTCCAGTGGGAAACCGTGCAGGTTCAAGTCCTGTTATCCACACCAAGTTTGGTGTAGTGATTTATAAATATAATAAAAAAGACATTTTTCAATGTCTTTTTTGTTATTCTTCTTTCTTTTTCTTTTTAAAATTCTTTTTGCGTCTTGGTGAGAAGATGAGCGCAAGTAAACTTGCTCCAAAGGCTGCAACAAGGCCATAGCCAATTGTTCCGCGTTCTAAAATTTCAGCAGCTGTAGATGCATTTGTGCTATCTTTCATAAACATTACATACATAACGCAAGCCACTGCCATAGTTAAGAAAAACATAATTGAAAAGAATTTTGCCCCAACAAGTCTATTGCTTCCAGCAGCGCGTCCGATAAGGTTAAGCAGTGAGAACAGCATCATAAGTCCGCAGAAAACAAGTGCAATAATCAAAAAGATGTTCCCAACCATCATAAAAGTGTTTTGACCTTCTTTAAACTCAATCAATTGATAACCTGATGGACCCTCTTTATAAATTGCATTTAAAAGATTTTTACCCTCGCCAGCATAAGCCCAGAAAGCAGGTTGGTCAAGCAGAACAAAAGTTGCAACACCCAAAAGAATAGCAAAAACTCCAAAAAACATATCAAAACCTCCTTTGTAATTATTTATATAATATCATAAAATAGAAATTTGTCAACATAAATTTAAGAAAAAGGGCTAAAAATATCAAATTTTAGCCTTTTTGTTGTTGAATAATCAAAGCAATGGCTTTTCCATACTGTTTGGGATTGGAAGATTTAGCAGTTTTAAAACAGTTGGAGCAATATTGGCAATTGAGCAATTCTTTTTGAGTTTTGCTTTTTTAAACTTTTCACTAACCAATATGCAAGGCACTGGATTTGTTGTGTGAGATGTAACTTTGTTGCCATTTTTATCAAACATAAGCTCAGCGTTGCCGTGGTCAGCTGTGATTATGCATTCGCCTCCTGCCATGAGCGTGGCAAGAGCAAGCAAATATGCTTGTTTTTCAACACATGCAATTGCCTCTTTTGCTGAATTAAAATTGCCAGTGTGGCCAATCATGTCAGGATTTGAAAAATTAACTAAAACAAAATCATATTTTTGTGAAGCGATTGCTTCAAGAGTGGCTTCGGTGATTTCAAGCGCTCTCATTTTTGGATAATAAGAGAAATCTTCAACATCAATGCTTTCAATAAGCTTGCGCTCTTCGCCAGGATAAGGTTCTTCAATTCCACCATTGAAATAGAAAGTGACATGTGCATATTTTGTTGTTTCTGCCACATGAAATTGTTTCATGCCTGCTTGAGAAATCAAAGCGGACAGGTTGTCATTAATCTTTACAGGTGGATAAATCACATTTGTGAAAGCAAGTTCTTTAGCATATTCTTTCATAGGTGAATATAACAAATTTTTAAACTTTTTAACTTTAAAATGTGTAAAATTGTTGTTAACTATTGCAAAACTAAGTTCTCTTGCTCTGTCAGAACGATAGTTAAAATGAATAACGCTGTCATTATCTTTGATAATTCCATTATTATCAATTAGAGTTGGCTCGATAAATTCATCAGTTATTCCATTTGAATAATTTTCTTCTATGCAAGAGATTGCAGTTGAGGCTGTCTTTCCTTTTCCGTTAACTATCACATTATAGGCTTTTTCTAAACGTTCCCAGCGCTGCTCTCTATCCATGGCATAAACTCTGCCAGAAATTGAGGCAATGCTTGCATGGGTACCTTGAATTTTGTTTTCTAGCCTTTCAACAAAGCCTCTACCAGAAGTAACAGCAGTATCGCGGCCATCAGTGAAAACATGGATGTAAATATGTTGAATTTTGTATGCTTTTGCGCAATCTAAGATAGCAAAAAGTTGATTGATGTGTGAGTGAACTCCTCCATCAGACAACAAGCCCATAAGATGAAGATTGCTCTTATTTTTCTCCGCATGCTTAAACGCTTTTATCAGGGCAATATTATCTTTAAATTTGTTATTAGCAATATCTTGATTGATTTCCATAAGGTCTTGCCAAGTTTTGCGACCGCTTCCTAATGTTAAATGTCCAACTTCAGAATTTCCCATTTGTCCCTCAGGCAAGCCAACAGCAAGCCCGCTTGCTTCAAGCTGAGTAAAAGGATATTTTTTTATCAGTTTATCAAGATTTGGAGTGCCTTGTGCTTTTATTGCATTGCCAAAACTTTCCTTTCTTAAGCCGAAGCCGTCTAATATAATAAGTGTAACCATAATGTTCTCCTAACGCTTTAATAATATATGATTGACAAAAAAAAGTCAAATAATGTTCACGTTTTCAAAAATGAGTGAATAGATATTTAATGTCAAAATGGGGGAAGTTATGAAAAAATCATATATTTTAAAGTTTAATAATGTGCAGGGTGATTATGTTATAGTTGAAAAAACTGAGCAAAATGCAAAAAGTCAATCTGTTGAAAACAATAAATATTTTACGCAAAATCGTGGCTTTTTTGCTAATTTTTTCTTTAAAAATCGCAAAAACAATCAAAATGATGTCAAAAATAATCAAAATTCAAATCATGAAAACACTGGCTATTTGCAAGCGTTGGATGAAAAAATATTAAAAAATAAACAAGACCGAGAAGCGTTCTCGCAAGGACTAATTCAAATTAATCAAGTTGAAATTCCTCAAAATGCACGCATGGAACCTAATTCGCCATTGCCAAAAACGCCTCAACTACAAGAAGAGGAGAACAACAACTTAACACAAACGCCAGAGCAAATTCCAGCTCAGCCAATTATTCCTCCAGCTCAGCCAACGCAAGACAATCAAGAGCAAAATCAGAATAATAGTCAAGAAAACTTAAATAGCTCAGATAATATCCCGCAACAGCCAAATGCACCTAAAAATAATGAAACGCCAGAACTGCCAACTCAGCCAGGCAGGCAAGACAACGGCGTTAGTGTTGCAGAGGGTGTCCAACTTCTGGGGCAATTATATGGCAATTTCAGAATTCTTAACATGATTTATCAAGTTTTGCGAGATATCTATAATGAAAACTCTCAAACTTTTCGCGATATGATATCAGATAACATTGGCGTTCAAGGTGCGCTTTTAAATATTTATTATGATGTCAGTGGTCAAAATCTTCCACCTAATTTGCAAGACCGCATGCCGATATTGTCGTCTGAATATGATGAGATTTTAACAATTGCTTCATCGCGAGTTCAGGGCATGAGGGATATAAATTTAAGGCTTTCCAAAATGTTTGATGTTGAACGCTTTAACAGAATTTTTAATCTTATTGAAAGCACGCTTGCCGTTCAAGCAGGGCAATTAAATCAAATTCAAAATAATTTATAAACTAAATAATTTAAAGAAAAAGCAATAAAAAACAAAAAATATCGTTAATTTTATTAAAAATATTAAAAAAGCCAATAAAATTTTGGCTTTTTTAAAACAAATTATATCTGTCAGGATGAATTATTGCATTGAATATTTTTTCTTTTGCATTGGGGTAAGTTTTGTTAAGCTGTTCAAGCAAAAGTTTTGCTTTTTCTCTTTCCGTGTTGTGATTTGCTTGGCAGGTGTTGTGAATAACTGGAAAATCTTTTGATAGCGATTTTATCTCTTCTTCTGAGATGTAAAGCATTGGTCTGATAACGGTCAGGTCTGTGCGAGATAAATATGACTTTGGCTTAAAGGTGGACAGGCGACTTTCAAAAAATAGTGATAACAAAAATGTTTCGATAAGGTCGTCTTTGTGATGTCCAAGCGCAACTTTGTTGCAGCCAAGCTCTTTGGCAGAACTGTTTAAAATTCCTCTTCTAAGATTTGCGCAAAGACTGCAAGGATTTTTTTCTTTTCTTATTTCAAAAACAACTTTAAAAACTTCGGATGGAATTAAATGAAATTCCACATCAAGCTTTTCACAAAACTTTTTTATTTCAGAATAATCCATTTCGCCATTTGATAAATCCACAGCGATTGCCACGAGTTCAAATTTATTTGGTGAAAATTTTTGAAAATTCTTTAATAAAGTTAATAATGATAAACTATCCTTTCCGCCAGACACACCAACTGCTATTTTATCGTTATTTTCTATTAAATTAAATTCCTCGCAAATTTTTCTTAAACTGCCTAATAATTTCTGCATAATTTCCTCTTTTAAATAATTTAACAAAAATTAATTAAAAAATCAATAAAAATGCGAAAAAATCATTAAAAAATGCAAAATAATTAATTAAAAAATATTTTTTCGCCTGATTTTGCCTTGTTTGTAGCGATTTTGAAATAATATATTAATTAATAAATATTTTTTAATTTATTTGACTTAAATTTTATAAACTAGTATAATTTTATATATATTTAAAAAATATATAATAAATATTAATTTTATTTTTTTAAATATTTTTTAAGCATGTTTAATATTGAATTTTTTACAGATATTAAACGAGGAGGAATTGATGAAAAAAATTTGGATTGCATTACTCTCAATTTTTGTTCTTGTTGGCGGAATAACTTTTTCTGCCTGCGGCAAAAAACAAGTTTCTTTAAGTTTGTCATCAACGTCAGAAACTATTTGCATTGACGCAAACAAAGAAGAGGAATTACATATTGTTACAGCCACTGTCCAAGGTGTTGACGATGGCGTTGTTTCTGCTGTGCCAAATTCTTCTGGAATTGTGAAAGTGGAAACCGTTTACAATTCAACCACAAAGAGAAATGAAATCACCTTGACTGGAATAAGCGAGGGCACAACTCAGGTTGTTGTTACTTGTCTTGATAACAGCAAAGTTTTTGATACAATTACTGTAACAGTTTACAGTGACATCCTTGGCATGGAAGAAAAAAGTCATGACATGTTTGAAAGCGGCAAAAGTCCTTTTTATGCTGTTAGAGGAGATAACATTTCTCTTAGCCATCAAAACCTTATCACCTTTACAAACGGCACTCGCGAGAACTGCCGAAAAGATATTGAATGGCATTTGGTGGAAGAAACTTCTAACGCCAGCATTCAAAACGATATCTTGACTGTTAATTCAAATTATGCAGAAAATACAATTCAAATATATGCTTCATCTTTATATGATCCATCAATTCAAACTCAACCTATCACTTTAACAGTTGTGGACAAGATTGAAAAAGAATCAATTCAAATTTCTTACGCGCCTAAGCTTACTATGCCATTCACACCAATAGATGAGGTGGATGGAACAATCAGAATTGTGCCTAATGACCCAAATGATGAAAACTATAATGGCTATATCAGACTTTCTTTTGCTGGAAGTCAACGTTTGGATGTTGAACCAATTGTGACTGGCGCCAACATTGAGGGCTATCAAATTGTCAAAGTTGCAAGAATTGGCGAGCCTGTTATTTCTGGCAGTGGCAGTGATGCAAGGATAGTTTATACATACAGAATTTTTCCACTTGACCAATATGTTGATGGTCAAGGTCATACAGTTTATAATCCTGCTGTTAATGGCGACAATCAATTAATCTTCAATGCAAAATATTCTGAGTTCGAATATTCAGTTAATACAGATAGCGTGGAAGTTGAAACTTATGAAAAAATCAAAGAGCTTAATGTTTATGACGAGAATGGTGCAGAAATTCCTGATGGGCAAATTATTTACACTTCTTATCAAAACATTTATGGCAAACAACTTAACATTGAGCTTTTGCCTGTAACGGTTGTTGGAAAAACAGGACAATATTCAATTGAAGTGATTTATGACATCAATACTCCAAATATTGAAAATATTACAGAAAATACTCTCAAATTCTATTATCGTTCAAGACAAGGCAACTATGTTGCAATTGACATGAAGAAAAGAGAGGGAACTTCTAACGTTTTTGAAACTTCAAACTTTGCTGATGCTCAACAAATTTATGTGATTGCTGGCGACGGCTTTGTGACTTCTATTCCTGGCGTTACTGTTAGATTTACTTCTAGGGATAACAACGATGTATCGCAAGAACTTCATTTAACTCTTTATAAATCAGCAACAAGTTTGACTTTTGAAAATCAAACAGACCTTGCTATTGTTGCTCCAACTGATGAAGCAAGTGTAAAAACTATTCCTGTGCGATTTGAACTTAAAGGACAAACAAGCATTGTTGGGCTTCGCACTGAAAGCTTTGGCAAAGGTTTTAGCGTAAGCCAACCTTATGGGGCTGAGGCTGGTGAAGACAGTGTGGTTTTCTGGGTTGATGTAAAAATTGAAGAAATAGGAATAACTTCTAATGGTTGGTATAAAATTTGTCACGAAAACGGCATTCAAAGTCAAGAGTTTGATGTGTCACTCTTCTTGCCATTTACTGACGCTAGATTTGAGTATGACCTTGGAGAGAATAATCCAGCAGTTACTGACAGCACAACACACTCAACAGAAAACATTCCTGATTTAAAAGAGGGACTTTATCGTTTAAATAACGGCGAGCTTACGCTTGTTCCTAATGCAATGACAAGCCTTGCATATTTGCAACTTAAAACTGCATCATCTGTTCAACTTATTCCTACAAACAACAGGGCTGGCGGATATGACGCAGAAGCAAGAGTAGAATTTAGATATCTTGACCTTGTTACAGGCGAGAAAGGTAATGAAGCAACATTTGATACACTTTCAGCAAATGATATTTATAAAAATGTGATGAACAATCCAAATAGTGGGCTTTCTTCATATATAGGAATGGCTCGTGACTACACAATCACAACAAACAACTATGCTGGCAAGACTTATCTAGTTGCAATTTTCACTGGAAAAGATAGAGATTATCAAGATGTGCAATATGTGCGCATAATCAAGATAGAAACTCATGTTGCAGTTGGTGCAATGGCTACAAAAGACGGAACTGTGACTGTGTATGCAACAAACTCTGTCAATGACCCAGAGCTTGCAAGATACAATGTTGAAATTTCTCTTGGCGATAATCTTATTATGCCTGTTACTTACAGCGAGTTTGATAGATTTGATTTCTATTCAACAAATTATAGATATCCACAAGATTCAACTCAAAGTTCAATCACTTGGGAAGAGAATTATTACAGCATATCAAATGTTACAATTGATGGCAAAGTGTTGAAGTTTACTATTATTGGAAATACAACAAAAGGCAATCCTATCGTGCCAGACACTTTGATTGTTTCTTATAATTATAAAAACGTGCGCTCTTCTGTTTCAATCTCTGTAAGAGTGCTTAACGCAGACAGAGTGACAAGCGTGCAATGGAACAACAGCAATGAAGAGGGAATTTATTTTGAAATTGATAAAGATAATATCAGTTCAGCGGATAATTCTTTTGTGCTTGTGACTTCTACTGCTCCGTCAAATGCAAAAGATCAATCACTTGACTATTATGTTACTGACAAAGAGGGCAATAGAGCAAACTTTGTTTCTGTTGGCGAAGTTGCAGGTCGTGGCGTTGTAACACTTAATGCCAATACTGGTGCGTCTGGCTATCTTTACATTTTGCCAAGAGATGCAAGCAATAATGAATTTATTTCATTTAGTTATTATGTTAAAAATGGTCAAGCAGTGGCTTTTGACGATGTTGAAAATCATGTTGGCATGCCTGTTGAGGGCGTGATTGCCAAAAATCAATTGGGGCTTAATTATCGAGATGGCTTAACGGGCTTTGATTATCTTATCAAATATGGATTTTTTAAGACCAACGCACTTAGCGATAATGAAATTTCTTTTGAAAACATTTTGATAAAAATTCCTGTAACTATTGCAGACGGAAAAAGTTTTGATACAGCTTACAGACTTTACAATTCAGCAGATTTCGACGAAATTCAAAGATTTTCATATTATATTGTTATGAACAGTGTTGTGCTTAAAGATTGGAAAGGCATAAACAATTTTAACGGCGGAATTAAAGGTTGGAGAGATGATATAACAATCAATCTTGCTGGAAGTTCTTTAAGCTTCATTGATGTTTTGAATCAAGCGGATAATGACGAGGGTGGTGTCATAGATTTAACATTCACTGGCTCTGTTATCGGTGGCGGATTTGTTGCAAACATAAACTATGGAACAATTGATAATGTTAAAGTTGACGTTAATTTGTCTGAGTCAACAGCACTTTCTTCAACTGTGGACGGTGCAGGGCTTGACTATGCAGGCGGAGTGGTTGGCATCAATAACGGAACATTAAATAACGTTAAAGTTTTGGGCGCATCCGTTTCTGGCGCAGACTGTGTTGGCGGTGTTGTTGGACAAAACAACGGAAGCATTACAAGTGCAAGATTTGAAATTTATACATTTGCAAATGGTGAAAACACCTTGTCAGCAGAAACGGTTGTTGGCGGAATTGTTGGTGAAGCAGTCAGCGGAAGCATAACACTTTCATTTGCATATGATTATACTCTTGAAACGGCAGATGATAAAACTGCTTCAAATCTCAGCGGAACAACAATAGGTGCAATTGCAGGTGTTGTTAATGGAAATACAACAATATCAGAAAGTTTTGGCGTTGTAAATATTGTTAATGCTTTTGGCAATATTACAAACAACAATCTTTCAACTTATAACAATATAACAAATATCTATACTGGATATTATGACAGCAATGAAGAGTATAAAATTTACACTTCTAAGCTTGGCAATTCTGCATGGGTTTCTAACGGTCAAACAGGCTTTTTGGCATATGTTAATGGTGAAGATAAAGAACACTTGAAAAATGTTTATCAAGATATGCCTTTGACTGCGGAGGAGATTAATAATGCTCAGTTTAAAGAAGTTGAAAAAACTTATAATAAGAATTCAAGCTTTAATCAAACTTTGCCAACGCAAAATGGCAATGGAATTGTGTTCTATTACAGTGCAGGCGACAACGTTTATGATGACATGACAAGCAGTGAAAGAAATGATTTGCTTGCCCTTAACACAATTCTTTTGACAGATATCTTTGGCGAAATTGCTCCAAGATTGAATGTTATCAGCTCTGACGTTAACGCTCTTGAAGTTACAAATAATGCGCTTATTGTCAAAAAATGTGGCAGTGTTACATTAACAATTAGCTCTAAACAAAATTATAAGAACAACAAACATATTAATATAGATATAATCTATGCGCTTTCTGATTTGCGTGCAGATTGGAGTGCTGGTGCAAGTTATACTGAGGTTACAAATGGCTCAACAGTTGAGGCTCAGCGTGAAAGCTCAGTTGTTGTGAGATATCAGTTTAAAAATGAAGTTATCTCTCTTGGCTCAGGCGGAAGAGATTTCACTCTTCTTCAAACTTCTTACAACTTTGTTAATCAAATTGAAGAGAGTTTAAACAATGACTCTAAATTCAATTCAAAACCAACAACAATTGTCAGCGGAAATATTTTGACAATTGCAACAACAAATACAAGCTATGCAGAAAGCATTGCAACAACAAGCATCAAGGTTAATAAATATGACGCTGAAAGCGAATTTGGCAAAGCAATACAAGGCAAGTTTAAACATATGTTTAATTTAAGCTTGTTTGAGGGCGCTCTTAACTTGTCGCTTTCTCAAAATGAGTTGCCAATAACTCCAAGCGCTGTCGGCGTGCTTGATGTTGAACTTATCACAAACAATGAAAATGACTTTATCGAAATTGATATTGCATTTGACGGCATTAAATTAGACAAAAATCCTGATACAAGAACAGGAAATAGATTTGAATATTCTCTTCCTGGCTCAACAGAAGTTAGACTTATTGCAACAATCAATAAAATTTCTGAAAGCAAGCAAGAAAGTGATGGCAAAACAGTTATAAAATATCGTGTAAATTTTGAGGTGGCTGAAAATTATAAAGGTCAAATCAATGATTTGCAAGAATATGATGTAACAGTTCACTCTTCTTCTAATGTTAAAGACAAATCATTTGTTTTAAAAGTTAGCAGGCAAAACTTTACTAACATTGAAATGACTTCATATATGACTGAGGGCATTTACAGAGCAGAAACCAATACAACAACATACACTATTGGCAGAGCGTCTAGCGTGTTCAAGCCTGGCGATGTTGCGCTTCTTGCTATAAATGTTAATCCAACTTATGCATATTATGACTATTTCACTTTGACATTGACATCAGGGTCAAATATCAATCTTGACGCTGTGACAATGACTTATATGAACAGATATTTGGATAGTGAAAACACTTATCGTGATGCAACAGCTCAACAAATCACAGGTGGACTTCAAATTAATCAAAAGCCTGAAACAACACAAGACCTTGCAAGACTTGTTTTCAAGATTTGGATTAATCCAAATATGAGACAGGATGCAAATCTTAGATTTACAATTGCTTTCTATGAAAATGGCAAACAAGAGCCTATCGATGTTGCTCATAAGCCAATTTCTATCAGCTATTTGGCTGAGCCAGAGCTTAGAGTTGATGGCAACAGCGAAAACGCAGTTGTTTCAAGAGGAACAGTTGTGCCAGTTGAAGTTGAGGTTAACTATGACCAAACTGTAAACCTTGAAACTGCTTCTATCAGAAATGTTGAAAGAGGAATTTATCTTTCTTCATTTGGCGAGCCTGTTATCAACGAACAAACTGGCAGAAAAATTTATACAGCATCACTTCAAGCAGATGTTACAGCAATGCTTAGAGATGACGCAACAGAATTCTATGTTTATGTCACAGTTTCAAGAGTTATCAACGGCGTGATTGAAACAAAGAACACAGAAGTTAACGTCAGACTTGTAAACTTTACAATTGATGCCGAAAATGGCGTTGAAATTAAACATGAAGAAAGCAACAATAATTTTACAGCTTATATGGGCGTTGCAAAGCAATTGTCATTTGGCTATGACATTTATCCAACAACTTATTCTTATGCAATTAACAATGCAGAGCAAGTTAGAAAAGTTGCAGAGTTAAATCAAGAACGTATAAAGTTTAACAATACTGGATATTATAGAGAATTTGTTGACACAAGCGTTGAGGGGCAAACAAAAGACAATCTTTATTCTATCAACTATAAATATGTTAGAGGTGAAAACAACACAGTTAGTTTGCGAGCAGTTCCTGTTTGGGAACGCCTTGCATTCTGGTCAGAAAGCAGAAACAACTGGGTGCCAATCTACAACACAACAACAGGGTTGTTTAATGACGCTGGCGGAAACTATCAATTTGACATAACAACTGCTGGAACTTTGGTCGTAACAGGTTTAAAACTTTCAACAAGTTCAACAAGATTTAGACTTCAAACTTATATCCAAAATGGCTCTGGGGAGCAAAATATTGCAACAAAAGAATATTACTTTACAATGGATTGCAGTGCTTATTCAAGCGAGAATCTTCCTCTTTGCATTTGGGATGAGGACGATTTCAATGATATTCGTGAGGGCGAAGCACAAGATTATATCTTGATGAATGACCTCGTGCTTAACGATTATACTCCATTCTCAACTTCTTCAATCAGAAGTTTGGACGGAAATGGATTTACAATTTATCTTAACAGTTTCAACACAGAGCAAACTGGCAACAATCTAAGACTTGCGCTTTTCAATGAAGTTACAGCAGGCACAACTTTGAAAAATATCAGAGTCAATATTTATAATGCTGGTCAAATTGTGGCAGATGTTTCAACTTACAAAAATGTTGAAGTTGCAGGCTTTGCAATTACAAACTCTGGAATTATCACAAACTGCGAAGTTGTTGCATTCTATATGGATAATGAGAAAAACACTTCAAGATTAAGTGGCGACGTTGGCTTGAATATCAAATATGTGAACGGCAAAGGCAACAGCGAAGAAACATATCTTAATGATAGCGATGCTTCTTTCAACAGTTCAGTTGCAGGCTTTGTTCTCACAAATAACGGAAATATCACAAACTCACGCGTAGGCGGAGAAAAAGTTGCTCTTCTTGTGAAAGGTGAGTCTATTCGCGAAGAGGACGATAAAAATCCAGAAGTAAAAGCTTCTTATGTTGACCTTGAAGAATTTAATATAATTGCTCAAGGTGATATGGCGGGCTTTGTGCTTGAAAACTCAGCAGGCGCAGTTGCAAGTTCTTATGCAAAACGCATTGGAATGAGAAATAAATCAAACAGCACAAACAGATATCTTGCAGGCTTTGTTGGCGTCAACACAGGCAGAATTATTTCATCTTTTGTTGAGGGCGTCAAAGGCGAAAATGAAACCGATAATTATTGCATTCAAGGCAGTAACTTAACTTCAAAACTTGGCGTTATTGCAGGCTTTGCTTACACAAATTCAAGCGTAATACATGATTGCTATTCAAATATACTTATTTCAAACAATAGTGACGAAAATTATATTTATCTCGCCACAGGCTTTGTCTATACAAATGAAAGCGAGGGCTTGGTAGAAAATTGTTATTCAGCTTCACAAGTTATGTTCTCAAAATTCTCACAAATGAACTTTACAGGTATCAGCGTTGACGGTGAGCCTCAAAATCATGGACAATATTTGAACAATTATTATTATAGTCGTTCATCAGGTGGCTCGGCAGGCTCAATTGAGGACAAGTTTGTGTTGAATACAACAGAACTTAAAGACGTTTCAAATGAAAACTATTTCTATGGCTTTGCATTTGCTTCATCAAGTGCGGCTGGTGACGGTGTTTGGTATATGGATGAATTTGCGGGTCCTAAACTTGTTGAGCCAGAAAAGATTGCTTACTCAAACAGACGTTATTCAGTTACTGATTTTGTAAACGATGAGGGCAAACAATATGTATTGCCATATAATATAGTTGAACTTGATAACAGAGAGCTTAGCACAAGCTATGGCGGAAGAGATAATCCAATTATCATCAGAACGGCAAGCGAATTTGATAAAGTTATGGGCAGTGCAAGCGACAGCGATATCAATAAAAACTTTAATGAAAATGAAATTTTTGGCTCATACAGACTTGTTGACGATGTTGACTTGGCAGAACTTTTCACTTCTTCATCAGATACAACATTTAACTTGGGCTCAACAACTCGTGCCTTTACTGGAACTTTTATGGGTAACGGCTTTGATATCAACAATCTTTCTATAAGTTCAAGAAACAGAAACTTTGCTTATGGAATGTTTGCATCGGTAGAAAATGCTGTGCTTGTAAACTTTAACCTTTCATATAACAATGTTATCAACAATCAAGCGGCAATGGTCGGAGCTCTTGCAGGGCTTGTACGTAATTCAAAAATCGTGAATGTAGAAATAACTGCAAACACAAATGCTGTTGTTGAGGGTGCAACTTTTGTTGGCGGTCTTGCGGGCATGGTTCTTGGCGATAGTTATATTAAAAATATTTCAATTGTTAACTCAAATGTAATATCAGATAGATTTATATCTTCACTTGACGAAGTTGACGGCGTGTTTACAGAAAAATCAGCAAACAAACTTAGAACTGACTACTCAAGTATAGTTGGCGACTCGCTGATAACTTCTATCACCGCTGGCTTTGCAAACGATTTGTTTAATAAAGTTGCAAACTACTCTTATGCAGGCGGACTTATCGGCTATGCTGATATTGATAGAGACGGCAAGACAAGTGGATATACTTATCTTGAAAAGCGCGTGCTTAAAGATTATGATTTGACAACTTTAAGAGCAAGCGGAACACTTAATGTTCAAGGTCAAGTGGCAGGCGGACTTGTTGGCTATCAAGGACGTCAAACTTATATTATGGACGCTGGTGTCACAATTGACGGAAATGGAAGTGAAAACTCTTCTCATATTGTTGCAACAAAATTCTATGCAGGTGGCGTGATTGGTCAAGCAAGCTCTGCAATGAGTCAATTGTTTGCAGTGCATAATAGCGAATTTCAAAATTCAATTGAAAGCAATATTTCAACTTATTACAGCGGAAGCACAACGGCTGAAAGAGGAATTCTTGACTTGTTTGCAACAGGTGCAGACGAAGAAAAATATTCTCAAAAAGCAGTTGGTGGACTTGTTGGAATTGCAACAGGTGGAAGCTTGGTTGTAAGCTATTCAAAACTTAACGCAGTGTCAAACAATGCAGACTATGCAGGTGGCGTGATTGGAACAATCAGCACTGCTGGGGTTGAGCAATATTCTTTCAGCAATGGTGCAACTGATGAATGGGGCAATTTCTTGATTCATGAGGTTTATGCTACTGGCGATGTCAGAGCAAGATATGTCGCAGACCCAATTACTTCAAAAGAAACAAGCGGAAAAGCTGGCGGAATTGTTGGCTCTATTGCTACAAACTCAATTGTAAAATTGATGACAGTCAATGTGATGAATATGCTTAGCGTTTACAACTATGCAACAAATTCTGATTTCACGACAGAAACTGGCTCAGGTGAATTCTTTACAAGACTTGGTGTTTATGCAATCGCTGGCGAAGTTGGCGGAACAATCAACAATAACGGAACTTTAAATGCAATGAATTTAAGAAATACATTGTCATTTGTTGAATATGCAAAAAAAGGTGATAATGATAGTGTATCGTTTGAGCCATCTGTTGGCTTTGTAAAAGATTATTCTGGCTCTGCTTTTGCAGGAACAACTGCAAATGTTTCAGCATATCCAGGATACTCAGTAGAACAACCTCAAGACCATTTCTATATCTCACTATATACAAGCATTATCAACGCAGAACAAAATGGCTATCAATTGACTTTTGGCTTGTTTATAGGCTCACGTATTTGGAACACAAACAACTGGACTCAAACAAGCGTTCAACTTTATCCATCAATCAGATATACTGTTGCGGAAGAAGTGTTTGTATGGCTTGACGCTTATGATGCTTCAATTGAAGAAGTGTTCAGGACAATAAGCGCTTCGCCAACAACAGAAATTCGTGTGCGCGGACAGGCAAGTCCAAACTCAACAATTGTGACTGATATTAATCTTGCTGATTACTGGGCAAGAAAAGGATATTCAAATCGTTATATTGATACCTTTAATGGAAACATGATTTGGTCGCGTGACTTTGGCGTTAAGCCTGGTGCAGAGGTAGGCAATGATGCGCCTAGGATTATTCTGGACAGACCTCTTTTCAATGCTATTGGAGCTGGGGCAAGCATTAATGGTGTTAGTTTCCAACTTGGCACAGGTGTTGAGTCTTCATCTGAACAAGAAAACGGGTCAACTTTCACAAATAATGGCACTGCTTATAGTGGTGCAATTTGTGCAGGAGGTATCACAAGTGCAAACATAGCAGCGATTAATATTTATGTTAAAGAAACAGTTAATCTTAAAGCTGGGAATAACAATTCTTCTGTTGGCTTGCTTGCGACAAACATTACAAGTACAGCGATTAACACAATCAGAATTATTCCTGAAACGAGAGCTCTGTTAAATGTTATAAATTCTAGTGATAATCTCTCTAGTGTTGGCTTGATTGCAGGTGCTTATGCACAAAATGATGAATTAGAGTCTAAAACTATAAGCGGACTGTCAATAGGCCCAGCACAAGAAACAGAAATACAAGCGATTTCATTTAGTAGTATAAATGGCACTACTAATGGCGTTAGTAACCCTCTTAACATTGGCTTATTCTTTGGCAGTGTTAGCAAAGGAGGCAATTCTGCCACAGGAGAACCTGCTCAAGAACTTGATTTCACTCTTGGACAAGTAGATAATCAAGACACAAGTTGCTATAAAATCAATCTTGCCAATTTGAGTGGGGCTTCACATGTAAACGTAGGTGGCGGTGTTGGCTCATTATCAGGGGCTAGAGTTAATTTTAGCGGCAACGGTGGAACGATTATCAATACTGGAATTGAGATAAATACAAGCGTTGGCGAGCTTAACGCAGGCTTAATGATAGGAACTTCTGATTCAAGCCTTACAAACTTGAACGGCAATGGCGGAATTGTTAAAGGATATTTGTTACAAGGTAGTAATGAAAATAATTCAATAACTAACGCAAACATTGGTGGCTTTATTGGGCAATCAACTGGTGCAATAAGCCTTGCGAATATCAAGTCAGAATTTGTTGTAAAACAAGGAACTTCAAGATGGGACGGTGATTCTTTCAGAAAAGATCATATTGATACTATTGAGATAGACAAACCAAGCAATCTTGCAACACCTATCACAGTCTCTAACACTGCAAATGTTGGCGGTCTTGTTGGACTTGCTACAAATTCATTCACATACACTGGCAGCACAAGCGCAGACAGCGCTCCATCAATAAATGAAAACTATCAACCTCTTGCAATCAATGCAAAAACTGTAAACCTTGGCGGCATTTTAGGTCAGGGCAATGGTTCAGCCGCAATAAGTGGGTTTGTTAAATCAAATGCAACATTATTGGGATACTATACACCTCAAAACGAAACAAAAACAGAAACGGTTGCTAATTATTATGCTTATGTTGGTGGCTTAATTGGTAATATTGCTGCACCAAAACAAACTAGTGGAGCTGGCGCTCAGACATCACAAGCACAAGTAACAATTCAAGGAGTTGCTACAGGTGGAGTTACGCACGCTTCTATGTATGTAGGCTCACAGATTTATACAAATAATAATGCAGTTGTTGGCGGAATTATTGGCAGAATGGTTAATACAAATTCTAACAATACAATTTCTGGCACAGTCTTTGGCGGTGCGTATAAATTCTTTGGCGGAAATCAAGTTGTGTTTGGTGGAACAGTTGGTCGCAGTGATGTTGCAACATTATCTTATAACGCAAACTTTGGCGATGTATTCAATATTGGTAAAAAACATTTAGATACCTATGTTTTTGGCGGAATTGTTGGTTGGGGCGAGCAAAGCATGACAGCAAACAACAATTACAGCATGGTAACAAATCATAATGCTTCAACTTATACCGAGGCCACTTCAAAAGTTTGGGCAATGTTTGGTCAAAACATTAGCTTAACGAAAGAAAGCAATCACAACTATTACAACCATGCAGTGTCAATGGCAATTGATGGCTTTGGACAAGATATGGCTTATAAGACAGCTTATGACCAAGACCAAGACTATATGGGTTATGGCAATGCTTTGCGAGGAAATGACAACACAATACTCAATTTCTTGTTCAGTAATTATCAGTTGCAAAATTTGCTTGGTGCAGATATTGAAGATATTGCAGGCACAAAACTTAATCCTATTAAGTTTGATAGTAAAATTGTTAATTCTGAAAAAACAACAATTGACAATGATGGAGTAACAATCAGCACAAATACAAATGGTATAAAATATTATGTTTTGACGGCAGATGTTGAATTGGATTTAAATAGCAATGACTCAATCTTTGATGATAAATCGAATAAAAACCTCAACAATATTGCATTTATTGGCGACAGCAGAACTCTTAAATATGAATCTAAGGTTGTGCATGGAGATATAGACAATAAACAATTATTACATTTGATTGAAAAAATTTCAGAGCACGGCTTTGTAAGTGGACTTAATGTTGTTGCAAATGTAGAGTCAGAGACTTTGAACTTTGAGGGTAATGAACCAACAACTAAAACAATAGGTGGTCTGGTTTCGCAAATGACAGGAGGAAAGGTT
>CANSRZ010000003.1 GCA_947649575.1 uncultured Clostridia bacterium
AACCTGCAAGTTCTTCTGCACTTGTGATAAGCCATGGGTCATCTGCTGTTCCACTACCTGCCCAGTTGGTATCAACGCGGGAAACATCCTCATCCCAATAACTATTATTTGTTGGAGAAGTCGCACCTTGGGTTGACTGTTCTGGCTGTTCTGGTTTAGGTGAAAAATCTACAAAGCCAAAAACTAGGCCTAAGGTTAGGCCTATTACTCCTACAATTGATAAAACACTTGCTAGCCAGGTTTTCATCTTTTTATTAATAGGTTTCTTCATTAGATTTCTCCTCCTAACTTTACTATACTCAAATTGTATAGTTTTATTTAATTATGGTCAAATGATTAGAGCGATTTACTCAATTTTAGAGTGGGTTTATAAATGGCAGTGCCACTTTCTAAACTATTGTAGCAAATCTCCCCCCCCCGTGTCAAGCAAATTGCATCTGTTTTTAAATTTTATTTATTGACACTTATGACATCGTTTTCTGTTCTTCTAGAAAGCAGGTTTTATATGCAAAATTACATCAAAAAAGCTATTTCCACAAATTGATTTTTGCAGTATCTGTTGCAGTATAAGGAAAAACAATTTTTGAATATTTTATTTGGCTTTGCTTGCAGTAATCACCAATTTCTTGGGCTAAATCACCCCAATAATTTTCTGGCTCACCCTTATAAAGCACCAAATACTCTGGATAAACATCGTGAAAATTCTGCCAAACATAATTGATAATTGCAGGTTTAAATTCATTTCTCAAAGTTAGCGCCTCAAAAGTATATTCGTCAACAAAGTCTTTGGTCTGTTCAATTATCGCTTTCCAATCAGTAAGTTCAGGCATTAACGGAGAAATCGCCAAAGTTGTTTTTATATTGTTTTTATGTAATTTTTTTAGTGTATTCAAACGTGATGCTACTGAAAGACCCGCTTCCAAATCTTGTGCCACTTTTTCGTTTAAACTGCACAAAGAAATTGCAACAGTTACATTTTTCATCTTTTTCAGAATGTCAATATCACGCAAAATAAGGTCGGATTTTGTTTGAATCACAACCTCACAATCAGCATCACTTAACTCTTTCAACAACTTGCGCACAACTTTATATTTCTCCTCAAACGGCTTATATGGATCAGTTACGGAAGAAATCAAAATGCGCTTGCCCTCAATTTTACTTTTATTAATAGGATTTTTCCATTTTTTTACATCAACAAACTCTCCCCAAGGCTCTTTATGCTTGGAAAAGCGTCTCATAAAACTTGCATAACAATATTTGCATGCATATGGACAACCTGTATAAGGATTTGCAACAAAATCAAATCCATCTTGTTTTGATTTTAATAAAATATTAGGTGTATCAACCACCTGAACTTTAACATGATCTAAATTTTTCATATGTTTTCCTCAAAGATATTTTACATTACTTTTGGACAATAGGCAACAATTTCACGCATTTTTTGCGTACTAAATATATAGAAAAAAGAAAAGCTTAAAACTTTTCTTTTTTTACTTAATTCAATTTACTAAAACCATTATTTGCAAACCAACTAACATCAAAAGTAGGAGCAACCTCAGCCATAAAGAACAGCTCTCTCTGCAAAGGCAAGCCATTGTTCATGCCTGCGACCAGTCCCCAACCAGAAAAATCGCCGTCAATGTATAAACCTTCGCCATTCAACTTTGCATAACAAGAACTAATATCGATAGTTCCAGTACTTCCTGTCCGAAGTTCAACATTATATAAAGGCAAATCTCTGTTGCTTGTTCCGATAAAACTGCAGTTTGTCATAACAACTTCTCCGCTATATGGCTGAGCTAATACCCCAACAATACAAGCAACATTTTGACCAGTTGAAACTTTAATTTGACCACTTGCAAAACAATTCATAACTTTTACTGTCATTATTCCAAAGCCTGCTTTGCCTATTATGCCACCAACATAAGTTTCTCCTGAAACAATTGCCTTTGACACACATTTTTCAATATTCCCACCGCAGTTGCCAGCAATTCCGCCTACATAATCTTCGCCTGTAACATTACCATAATTATAACAAGAAGATATAGGCCCCCTAATAGAACTACCAACAATGCCACCAACATAGCTAACACCAACAACCCTTGCATAATTCACGCAATTTGTAATAACGCCAGTCATTCCAGCAATTCCGCCTACATATGAACCGCTGCTTATCACTTCAACGTCGCTGCCTACATAACAATTATCTATATTGCATCCTATATTCATATTTGTAGCCATAATTCCGCCGCAAACCCCAGTCGAATTGTTGATAATCGAACTATTTTCCAACCTAATATTTTTTAAATTTCCTTGGACCGTATTAAATAATCCTGTTGAACTATCCATTTCAGAGATTGTAAAATTTCCACCATCATATGTGCCTCCGAAAATTGCTCCATCACCTCCTATACTAACCCATTTGCCTCCAGCCAAACTTATGTTTGCAGTTTGCTTAAAATACTTTCCACTATAAATTTGACCGTTGTTACATTGATAAGCAATCTCTGCCAACTTTTGTGGTGTGTCAATGATGTAAGGATTTTCCTCTGTGCCTTCGCCAGAAAAACTTTCATGTTGGTCAGTCCATGGGTTTCGCTCCCATTGAGCAGTCAAAGTTCCGCTAGTGTTAAGTGCGCCAAATGTGTATACATTTGTTGAACTGTTAAAACTTCCACCGCCAGAAAATGTCCAACCTTTAAAAACATAATTATCGCGTGTTGGCGTTGAAATCTTATAAGTTGTTCCAACTTCTTGATATATAGCTGCATGCTGAGTGCTGCCATTCAATGTGCCACCCGCTGTGTCAATCTTAAGCATTGGTGCTGTGTCATAATACATATAAACACTAAAATTGCCGTTGTTTAATGCAGTTGTAATAGCACTATCCGTGGTACTGCTTTCTGAAACACTTGCAAATATTATTACAATTTGACTACTAGTAAAATGATATTTGCTTCTGTTATAATTACAATAGCTTTTGCTTGCATTATATTTATATTTTGTTGTAGACTTTGGAGTTCTATATTGAGAAAGCCAAACACTCCACTTAATAGGAGCGCTTACACTTACTATTGTTTTTTCAATTGATAATTCTGCTATATTGCCATTATCAGTAAGCTCGCTTTTGTTTGCATTCGTGTTCCAAGTATAGCCTGAAATATCATCTCCTGAAACTTGTAACGCTGCTTGAACTTGATTGTCAGTTAGCTTATTTTTAGAAAAAAAATCGCCCAGTCCAAAAACTAGACCAAGAGTTAAGGATAATATAGCTATGATTAAACCTGAAATTGATATGTGATTTAGCTTTTTGGAATATTTTTGCATATTTCCCTCCTCATTACTAAAAATTCAAGTGCTTGTACGTTAAACTTTATAAGTTTATCATATACGAATTGTAACATTTTTATTTAATCAAAGTCAAATCTTTTACGCAATTTATGAGTGAAGTTGATTTATTTATATAACAAGATTAATTTAAAAACTTTCTTTAATTTATTCAACTTTTATAACTTTTAATTCAGTTGCAAAGTTAAAAAATTTAATTATTTTGCGATTATTATCACTTTCACAAATATTAGATATTTTCAAAACTTTATTTCCAAATTGCTGCTTTGACATGAATTACAATTTTAGTATAGCAAATTTCCCCCCCCCCGTGTCAACTAAATCTCGAACAAAATAAAATTATTTTCAGTTGACACGGGAACAACGCCAGGCTTCGCAGGTTATTTATGGATTTTTGACACGAGGGAGTCGTTAACTAAAATTAAAAGAAAGTTCAAACTTTTTTTCGTTTCCGCCAATATCAGGCTTCGCGGGTTTTTTATTAATTAACGTTGGAGCTATGTAGCAATGCCACTTTCTTTTTATTCCATAAAATGCGCCATTGACACTTTGGCAGCGGAGAATTTTAATATGATTGTTTTTTAAAACAAAAAAACGTAGTTAAATAACTACGTTTTTCTATTAATTACATTGCAAATGAATCAGATGTATCCTTAAGCACAACTGGTTTAACTGAGCGATATTCTTTTACGCCAGTACCCGCTGGGATAAGTTTACCGATAATAACGTTTTCTTTAAGTCCGCGCAGGTGGTCAACCTTACCTTGAACAGACGCATCAGTAAGAGTTCTTGAAGTTTCTTGGAACGATGCCGCTGAGAGGAAGCTTTCAGTTTTAAGAGAAGCCTTAGTGATACCAAGAAGAATTCTCTTAACTGTTGCAGGAACGCCACCCTCTTGCAAGATGCGTTCATTTTCTTCATCAGCTTTAAAGATGTCAACGATTTCGCCAGGAAGAAGATTTGTATCTCCGCTTGCCTCAACCTTAACTTTTTTAAGCATTTGACGAACAATGATTTCAACGTGCTTATCATTAACTTTAACGTCTTGCCCACGATAAGTTGCAATAACTTCATTAAGAAGATATTCTTGCAAGCCTTTGATACCTTTCATTCTCAAGAGGTCGCTTGGATTGATTGCACCAGCAGTAAGTTGAGAACCAGGCTCAACATTGTCTCCATTCTTAACCATCAAAACAGCAGGTTTTTTAACTTCATAAGATACATCACCCTCACGAGAAGTAACAGTGATATAGTAATACTTAGGATCTTGTTTGATTGTAACTTTGCCAGCAACTTCAGAAAGTTGGCATTCACCCTTAGGCTTTCTTGCTTCGAATATTTCTTCGACACGAGGAAGACCTTGAGTAATATCAAGAGCGGCAGCAATACCACCAGAGTGGAAAGTTCTCATTGTAAGCTGAGTACCAGGCTCACCGATTGATTGAGCAGCCACAATACCAACAGCTTCACCAACAGTAACCTGTTTTTTGCCTGCCAAATCTCTTCCATAGCACTTAGCGCAAACGCCATGACGGCAACGGCAAGTGAGAAGATTTCTAATTAAAACTTTCTTTATGCCACAAGCAACGATAGCATCAGCCTGAGCTTTTGAAATCATTTCATTGGCTTCAACAATTATCTCACCAGTTTTTGGATTAACAATTTGCTCAACAGAAGTTCTGCCATAAATTCTATCTTCAAGAGGCTCTTGAACTGAGCCTTCTGTAACAATATCACTTACCCAAGCTCCTTTAACATTTTCACCAGCATCAGCAAAGCAGTCCTCAGTTGTGACAGTCACGTCTTGAGCAATATCAACAAGACGACGAGTCAAATAACCAGAGTCGGCTGTTTTAAGAGCTGTATCGGTCAAACCTTTACGAGCACCACGAGCTGAAAGGAAATATTCAATAGGAGTCAAACCTTTACGGAAAGAAGCCTTAATTGGGATATCCACCTTTTCACCAGAAGCGGTTGATTTAATACCAATCATACCGCAGACATTACAGAGCTGGTCCTCAGAGCCACGGGCTTTTGAAGTAACCATAATTCTGAATGGGTTAAATTCTTCCATGCCAGCGATAAGAGTTTTCTTAACGTCATCACGGCAGTCATTCCAAATTCCGATATTAGTTTTAAGTTTTTCATCAAGAGTGATAAGACCACGCTTGTAAAGTTTTTCATTTTCAAGAACTTTTTCTTGAGCGCCAGCCAAGATCTCTTCCTTGCCTTTAGGCTCTTCAATATCAAATACGTTAACTGTAAGAGCAGCAATAGTTGAATATTTGTAGCCTGTCTCTTTAATTCTATCAACAAGTTTAGCACACTCGGTTGTTCCAAGCACTTCATAGGCCTTGCCAATGATTGCTTGCAAGTCTTTCTTCTTCATAGGCGCGTTAATTTCAAGGTCGCAAATATTTTCTTCCTTGCTTCTGTCAACAAAGCCAAGGTTTTGAGGAATTGCATCGTTGAAAAGGAGACGTCCAACTGATGTTTTAACAAGTTTAGAATATTCTTTCCCGTCAACTTTCTTAGTCAAACGAATAGAAACTTCTGCTTGAAGATCAAGTGCCCCAGCTTGGAAAGCCATAACAGCTTCATCTTTTGACTTATAAACATTGCCCTCGCCAGGAACGCCAGGCCTGATCATTGTCATATACGCACAGCCAAGCACGATATCTTGGTCAGGAGTAACGATTGGGTTACCGTCTGAAAGTTTCAAAAGGTTGTTTGAAGCAAGCATTAAAGTTCTAGCCTCAGTTCTTGCGTCAAGTGAAAGAGGAACGTGAACAGACATTTGGTCACCGTCGAAGTCAGCGTTGAACGCAGGACAAACTGATGGGTGAAGCTTGATTGCTCTGCCCTCAACAAGGACAGGCTCAAAAGCTTGAACAGAAAGTCTGTGAAGAGTTGGAGCACGGTTAAGGAATACTGGGTGATCTTTAATAACATCAGCCAAAATATCCCAAACAATAGGTTTTTCTTTTTCAATCATACGCTTTGCAGCTTTAACATTGTGGGATTTGTTAAGGTCAACAAGGCGATTGATAATAAAAGGTTTGAAAAGTTCAAGAGCCATTTCCTTTGGAAGTCCGCATTGATACATTTTAAGTTCAGGACCAACGACGATAACTGAACGACCAGAATAGTCAACACGTTTTCCGAGCAAGTTCAAACGGAAACGACCTTGCTTTCCGCCAAGCATAGCAGTAAGTGATTTAAGGTCTCTTCCCTTTGAAGAAAGCACGGCTTTGCCACGTTTGCCATTGTCAATAAGATTGTCAACAGACTCTTGAAGCATACGTTTTTCGTTTCTGATAATAACATCAGGCGCGCCAAGCTCCATGAGCTTTTTCAAACGATTGTTTCTGTTGATAACACGTCTGTAAAGGTCGTTAAGGTCGCTTGTTGCATAGCGTCCCCCATCCAATGGAACCATTGGACGAAGATCAGGTGGAAGCACAGGAATAACATCCATAACCATCCAAGTAGGATTGTTGCCAGACTTAATGAAAGCCTCAACAACGTCAAGTTTTTTCATAGCTTTGATTTTCTTTTGACCTTTCATGTTAGGAAGTTGTTCTTTCAAAACCTTGCTTTCTTTTTCAAGGTCAACTTCGCTTAAAAGGCGTTTGATAGCCTCAGCACCCATGCCAGCCTCAAAAGAACCATAGCCATATTTTTCAACAGCATCACGATATTCTCTATCAGTGATAACTTGTTTGTAAGTAAATTCAGTCTTTTTAGGATCTAAAATAACATAACTAACATAATAAACAACTTGTTCGAGTGCCTTTGGAGTCATTTCCAAAAGAGTTCCAATCTTTGATGGAACGTTTCTAAAGAACCAAATATGAGTGCAAGGAGAAGCAAGTTCGATATGCCCCATACGTTCACGACGAACTTTGGCACGAGTTACTTCAACACCGCACTTATCACAAACAACGCCCTTATAACGAACGCGTTTATATTTACCGCAGTGACATTCCCAGTCTTTTCTAGGTCCAAAAATCTTCTCGCAAAAAAGACCATCTTTCTCAGGTTTTTGAGTGCGATAGTTGATAGTTTCTGGTTTGGTAACTTCACCGTGTGACCATTCTCTAATTTTTTCAGGTGAAGCAACACCAATTTTAATAGAATCGAAGTTGTTTAATTCAAACATAATTTTTACTCCTAAATATTTGTTGTTTTGTTAGTTAGTTTTTTATTGTTTCTCTTTACTTTTAATTTTTTAATTTTCAATAGAAGGTTCATTTTTGTCAGCATTATCTATTGCAGAATAGTCCATAGGCCACTTTTTGCAAGATTTTGGAACTGGAACTCCATCAATTTCTTCATAACCACTCTCTTCAAGCACCTTACGCATACGTTGATTACCTTTTTGTTCACCAATTCCCGCAACATTTACATGATGTTTTCTTCTAACAAAAGTTTTTTCAACTTTATTTTTTTCTTCCATTTTATCCTCCTATTTCCCTTGCTCGTCGTTTCTATTTGGACGGCAAGATGCGATAACCATTTTTGCAGAATTTTCCCAAGAATGTTCGTCAAGTTGTGGATATTCACCGCCATAAGATTTTTCAACCAATGTAACATTTGATAGACTGATTTTTGACGGGTCATCAATTTTCTTAGCAGTAAAACCTTTAGTAATTTTAATTTCAGGTTGTTTATGTGCATAAGCAGATTGTGTTTTTACTGCACCGTTCTCAATCTTTTCTTCCATATTATCCTCCTACTGCTCGTTACTTAACATAACTCGCTTATATCTGTTTTGTTCTACAACTGCGTTTTGTTTTTCTCGCTCTTCAGGAGAATAATTTATCGCAGAAGTAAAGTTTTCTTGACTAACAAAGTAGTCAACTTTGATAGCATAGCCATTTCTGGTCTTAATAATTGTATGAGGAGTTGATTGAGTTTTCGTTTTTTGTTTAGGTTCTTGTTTAGGCATTTCAGTAAACTCGTTTCTTAACCCTAATCTCTCAGCACGCTTTTGTCTTTCACGCTCAATCAGTTCCTCTCTAGTATAATAATGTTTTGCCATAAAATTTCTCTCTTTAATTTTCTAATTCAATAGGTTCAATAAAATTGTAAGTTGCACCGTTGGTTTCAATATGACAACCGACAAGCAGATGAGTTTTAGTATAAAATTCAAAATATTTGCCTTTGCCAACAACTTTGATAGTGCCTAGCTTATGTTCAATAATAGGAACATCAGTTTTTAAAGTTGGATTTGCCCCAACTTGTTCCAAATATCTTTGATAGAACACAGGCATTTTATCTTCCATTTTAACCCCCTTATAAACCTCTAACCGCTTCGGTCGCGATTTTGCGATTGTGTTGTTTCGCAAGTTCAATTCCTTGATCGATAGTTACTTGCAAAGGTTGATCTAATAATTTGGGAGTTCGTAAAGTCTCTTCAACAGATTGTTGTTGACTTCGAAATTTTGCAATTTCTTTCTCGGATAATGTTGAGACAAATCTATCTTTAAGCACAATCTTTTGAGTTTTTGGCTTTATAACCTGTTTTGTTTTCAAAATTGCCATAATTTTCTCCTTTTGCAACCTTATCGGCTTAGAATTTTTACTTCGCACGAGAGTTGCGACAAAACGCCAACGGAGTGCGTTTTCGTTTGGTCGCAAGTAACGGAAACTTGCGTTAAGATTGATGACTTTTGCTTCCGCAAAAGTCGAAACGTATAGCAAGATTTCCGTTACTCGTCAAAGTCCCCGAAATCATCAAACAAGTCAAAACTATCAAGGTCATTCTTTGTAGTTTCTTCGTAAAGGTCTTGAACTTCGTCTTTAACGTCCTCAGTTTTATCATCCTCAACAGGAAGAACATCGTCAAAGTCAAGAGTGATATCCTTGAATTCGCTTTCAGTATCATGAGCAAGTGTGTTTTGATCTTGTTCGTCTTGGCTGAGTTCTGAAAGTGAAATTTCTCTATCGCCCTCAGTGAGGATCTTGATATCAAGCCCAAGCGCTTGCAATTCTTTTACAAGAACTTTGAATGACTCAGGAATTCCAGGCTCAGCAATTGGAAGCCCCTTGATAATAGACTCATAAGTTTTAACACGACCATTGAGGTCATCAGATTTAACAGTAAGCATTTCTTGCAAGATATGGCTTGCGCCGTAAGCTTCAAGAGCCCAAACTTCCATTTCACCAAATCTCTGACCACCGAAGAGTGATTTACCACCAAGTGGTTGTTGAGTGATAAGAGCATAAGGTCCGATTGAACGAGCATGAATTTTGCTGTCAACCATGTGTTCAAGTTTAAGCATATATTTATAACCAATTGTAGTAAGGTTTTCAAAAGGCTCGCCAGTTCTTCCATCATAAAGTTGAACTTTTCCGTCTGGACGGAAGTTGTTTTCAACAAGGAGTTCTCTGATTTGGTCAGCAGTAGCGCCATCAAATGCAGGAGTTGCAACTTTCCAGCCTAAACTGCCAGCAACAAGACCAAGGTGAACTTCCATAACCTGCCCGATATTCATACGAGATGGAATACCAAGTGGGCTAAGCACGATATCAAGTGGTTTTCCGTTTGCAAGGAAAGGCATATCAGCCTCTGGAAGAACGATAGAAACAACACCTTTGTTTCCGTGACGTCCTGCCATTTTATCGCCGACAGAGATCTTTCTCTTTTGAGCGACAGTAACTTTAACCATCATAGTAACGCCAGGCTCAAGGTCATCTTTGTTCTTTTTAGAGAATACTTGAACATCAACAACAATTCCACCTTTTCCGTGTTGAACGCGAAGTGAAGTATCACGAACTTCTCTGGCTTTATCACCAAAGATAGCGCGAAGAAGTCTTTCTTCAGGAGTAAGTTCAGTTTCGCCCTTAGGAGTAACCTTTCCAACAAGGATATCATTTGGATGAACTTCTGCACCAATACGGATAATTCCGTTTTCGTCAAGGTCTTTAAGTGCGTCCTCGCCGAGGTTTGGAATATCACGAGTGATTTGTTCATCACCAAGTTTTGTAGTTCTGCACTTAATCTCTTGATCATAAAGAGTGATTGACGTGTAAACGTCATCTTTAACAAGTCTTTCATTGATAAGGATAGCGTCTTCGTAGTTTTGACCCTCCCAGTTAAGGTATCCGATAAGCACATTTTTACCAACGGCAAGTTCGCCTTTGTCAGTTGAGTAACCGTCAGTTAAAACATCACCTTTCTTAACTTTTTCGCCCTTAACAACGCAAGGTCTTTGATTGTAACATACATCATCATTTGCTTTAGCAAATTTTGTAAGAGTATAAATATCTTCATCGCCTTTTTCAGTTCTCACTCTGATTTCATCGGCTGAAACATAGCTAACTTCACCGTCACGTTTTGCAAGATGAATACATCCGCAATCTCTTGCAGCTTTGGCTTCCATGCCAGTTCCAACAATTGGAGATTCTGGTCTAAGTACAGGCACTGCCTGACGTTGCATGTTTGCACCCATAAGCGCACGGTTAGTTTCATCGCCATTAACAAAAGGAATTAAGCTTGTAGCAACTGAAAGTGCTTGTCTTGGAGAAATATCCATAAGGTCAACTTGAGAAGCAGGAACTTCAACCACGATTGCGCCATGACGACACATAACACGTTTGTTAACAAAATGACCTTCTTCATCAAGAGGCTCAATAGCCTGAGCGATAAAGCATTCGTTTTCAACGTCTGCCATAAAATATTTAACTTCTTTAGTAACAACACCCTTTTCTTTATCAACAATTCTGTAAGGAGTTTCAAGGAAGCCATAGTCATTTACTCTAACATAAGCAGCAAGAGTGTTTAAAAGACCGATTGATTGACCCTCAGGAGTTTCAATCGCACAAATTCTGCCATAGTGAGTATAGTGAATATCGCGGATTTCAGGATCTGCACGTTCCTTTTTAATACCTCCAGGACCAACGGCAGTAATTCTACGCTTTTGAGTAATTCCAGAAAGAGGATTCTTTTGATCCATAATTTGAGACATTTGAGATTGACTGAAGAAATCTCTGAGCGCTTTATTAACAGCCTTAGGGTTCATGATTTGAGATGGAGTAACCTCAACAAATTCACGACCTTGCAAGGTTTCTTTAACATTTATAGAAAGTTTTGTGATTCCGCTTCTGAAAGCATTGCAAGTAAGTTCGCCAACAGTTGCAACACGTTTGTTTGAAAGGTGTTCAATCTTGTCAATCCCAGCAATATCTTCAAGCACATCAAGATAACAACTGATTGTAGCCAAAATATCATCCATAGTTAATGTTGTGATGATAAGATTTTTAGCATTTGCTTTAATTGCTTCAATGCGTTTTTCTTTTGTCTTATTTTCAGAAAGGATTTGTTGAAGTGCTGGATAATAAACATCTTCAGTTATTCCAAGTTCTTCTTGTTTGCAAGGGAAAACTTCACTAAGAGTAACGCGATTGTTGCCTCTCATCAAATGTTTTTTGCCAGGAAGCTGAACCCAAACTTCGTTTACGCCAGCGTTTTGAACAGCTTTTGCACTTTCAGCAGTGAAAACCTCACCTGCTTTCATAAGTTGTTCGCCGTCTACAATAATATCCTCAGCAGAAACAAGTCCAGGAAGTCTTTCTTTTAAAGCAAGTTTTTTGTTAAATTTATAACGGCCAACTCTTGAAAGGTTGTAATAAGCGTCAGTAAAGAATGAAGCATTGATAAAACTTCTTGTTGTTTCAGCAGAAGCAACGTCGGCTGGACGAGTTTTTCTAGAAAACTCAATCAAAGCGTCTTCTTGGGTTGTGATAACTTCACGGTCGATTACGTTTTTGATGTATCTGTTATTGCCAAAAACTTTCAAGATGTCATCATTAGAAAAGCCAAAGCATTTAAGGAAAACGCCAAGAGAAATTTTGTTTTTTCTTTCAAGAACAATTTTCAAAGCTTCGTTTGCACCTTGAACAATTTGAATCCAAGTTCCGTGAACAGGAATCATATCAGCAGAAAGAGTTGCGTTATCCTCTTTCTCACGTTTAAGATAAACAGATGGAGCACGGACAATTTGATTGATAACAACTCTTTCAATTCCGTTAAAAATGAAAGACCCTTGTTCAGTCATCATAGGCACATCGCCCATAAACACTTCTTGCTCAACAGCTTGTCCAGTTTCTTCAACGACAAAGCGAGCCTTAACTTTAAGTGGAGCTGAATAAGTTGCACCACGACGTTTGCACTCTTTGATAGAATATTTAGGTTCAGTGAAAGGCAAAATTTCTGTAATATAAAGTTTAGCCTTGCCACTATAATCAGCAAGTGGGAAGAACTCATCCAAAACAGTTTTAATCCCTTTAGTCAGGAACTCCTCGTAAGATTTCTTCTGAATTTCGAGAAGATTTGGCATTTCAAGAAGATCTTCACATCTTGCAAATGTGTATCTGTCTTGTTTTCCATTAGAAATTTTCTTAACATTAACTGACATCTTGTTTCTCCTTAAAAATCGCCGACCATAAAAAAGCAAAAAAAGGACTTTGTGACCCCTAAAAAGTCACAAAAATCCCTTATTTTTAGTTAAAAAATATTATACCCTTTCACAATCCGCTAATTTCGTTCATTTTATTATAGCAGAGGGAAAGGCATTTGTCAACACATTTTTCAAAAAAAATTTATAAAAGTCAAAAAATATGCCCAAATAACGGACGTTTTTAAGAAAAATTCCCATTATTCGGGATTTTTATTGCCAAATATTGTGTTTATATAGTTGCATTTACTACTAAATACAGCTATTTAACCTGCTAAACAAAGTAATACTTTTGCTTAGTCACCTACAATTTAGCATAAATCGTCAAATTTTGCAAACGATTTGCATGTGTTTTTGCTCAAACTTTTAAATTTTTATCAAAAAAACAAATCGCTTTTCAGCGATTTGTTTTAATTTAGATAAACAAGTCATCAAAAGTAGTCTCAAACAACAGAATAGAGAAGTCGTCTTTCACTGGAAGCCAAACCTTGACAACATTTTCATGTCCGTTTGTTTCAAGTCCGCCACGTGATAATTCTTCCAATTTGATATAAGGGTTATCCTGCCCGTTAGTTTGCTTTTGTCCACCCAAATACAAATTATCATCATTCTTGTCGTCCTCGCCAGGGTTTGTCAACTTAGAATACCAGTTCAAAGTGCCATATTCATAATAGCGATCCAATTTAGAATTGTATACAAGTTCAACTTGTTCAGTTACAGTTGTGGTCTCACCATTATCCCCTGTAACAGTCTTTTCACGAGTCCAAATGTAATAATCAAACAAATTGTTAAGTGCATCTTGATTTGCGTTTATTTCAGTTCCAAGCATCTGGGAACTTGCTTGACCAAACATTGTGACTGTAAGGTTTGAAAAATCAATTTCAGCATTAGATTTAAACTTAACTGATCCGCCTAAACTGCCATCAACTGCGCCATCAACATCTTCCTTGATTTGTCCAAAATAATACACATCTTTGATGTTAGAACCATTAGCAAGATTTGCAGTATAATTATTATGCTCACCGCTTGATGTTACATCTTTTGGCTCTGAACTTACACGATAATCTTCAAGAGTAACATCAATTGTCCCTGAGAAGAAACATCTTTGCATGTTAAGCACTCTTGCATGCTTACAAACAAATCCACTAACATTTGCGCTTCTATCAGAAGTGTAAGTATAACAGTTCAACACAAGATTTGAAGTGCAATAACTGTCATAGATATCCAAAATTGAGCCGTCGCTTGTTTCTCCAACAAAGCCAGCCAATTGACTGCTTCCGTTTAGCCCCTCAACCTTTAAGGTTCCGACCTTGACAGCAATCTGATTCATTGTTACATAACCGCCGTTAAGTTTGCCAATAACGCCACCCAAATTGCGTCTTGCGATAATTTCTCTGCCACTAACAATAATTTGGTCAAGGCTGATATTATTATATACATCACCAACAATGCCACCAATATTGTCAACATTTCCTACCGAACTAGAACCTGACGACATTTGAGAATTGATAGTAAATGCTTGTTGCATATCAATTCGTGAAAGTTGTCCACCATACATAACGCCAACAACGCCACCAACTGCGACAGGAACTTCTGGGATAATTTCAAAGCTGTTCAGAGTTTGCCCTGTTGCGCTTGTTTCAACTTTAACAATATCCAAATGTCCTCTATTCTCGCCTGCTACATAAGCGCCATATTCATAAGCTCTAAGCTTGGTTTCAGTTGTAGGCCTTACAATCATATTTTGAACAAGAATATCTTTGCCGACACCACCAAAAGCAAGCCCTGCTCTGCCACCCATAACAGTGTTGACATCCTCAACAACAATCTTCTTGATTTGGCCTCTTCCACCTGTTGCATAGCCCACCAAGCCACCTGCATAAGAGTATTCAGTATCAGCCAGTCTGCTGATTTCATAAGAAGAAACTTTCTCTGGTGGAATATAGTTTGCAACTGCTGAAAGGTCGCTTGAAGAATTGAAGATCATATAATTGCCCTCAGCTCTTCCGATGAGCCCTCCAACAAAGTTTGCGCCTGCAACGTTAACAACATTGTCATCTCTTGAAATGTTAACATTAAAGATATAGCCATTTTTAAGCACGCCCGCAAGGCCACCCACAATAGTTGTGTTTGTAAAGGCAATATCAGTTGCAGGATAAACGTTAAAGTTCATCACAACTCCAATAGAGTTTGAATCATTGCCAATTTGAGCAAACATTCCAGCTTTATCCAAACTTGAAGCAGAAGCAAGCAGGATGTTTCTAACATTCATGCCGTTGCCCTCAATGCTTCCACAGAACGTAACTTCATAAAGTTTTGATGGCTCTGGATATTCAGAATAATCTATATCGTTTATAAATCTGTAATGCTTATTATTCAAATTCAAAGCATTTCTTTCTTCATAAATCAGATTTTCCATATCACTTGCATTTTTGATTAAATAAGGGTTACGTTGAGAGCCAAGAGCAAAATATTCATCGCTTATGCTGTCAGCATATTCATATAAAATTTCGCCATTGTCTTGAACATTATCTCTATCAGAAATCAACTCTCTTCTGCCTCTTGCAATAAGGTTAGCAGAAACAAGTTCAAACCTTTCACCGTTAAACTCAACTTCGTCATAGAGTTTTGAAGTTTTGCCTTTTTCTGAATAGAACCATACAGCATTTGCATTGATTTCATTCATATTATAAACAGCAAAAGTTCCAAAATGTTCTTCAAAATTCTCGTCTTCCCTGCTAAAGCCTTTTCTATTTAACTTTGAAACGCCAGGGAAATCTCTTGGAACAATACTATCATTAAGCTCGCCAAGTTCAGGATATCCAGCGCTTATTCCGTTTCCGTCAACGTTTTCGATATCCTCTTTTCTGTTCACAAAGTAATAACACTTATCAAACACACCTTGGGTTGCCGATTCACTTGTGCCAATCCCAGAGTTTGCAACAATTTGATTGTTCATAACAAATCCTGCACTAGAAGTTACACGGTCTGTCAAAATGCTTAAAGAGAAGCTGTTTTCAATATAACCACCGTTGTCATGAACAAAGCCTGCCATTGTTGAAGAGCCCTCAATGTTGATGTTTGAATAACAGTTAAGCACTCTTCCAGTGTTAGAATACACAAATCCCGCTTGGTCAGAAGATGACACCAAAATGTTTTCTTTATCACGAGAGAACACATACGCGCTTTCAGTTTCGCCTGAAACATAAGAATTTCTGATAACGGCAGTGTTTTCATTTTGACTATCACCACGATTTACAACAACAAGCCCGCCAAGAGCATAGCCTGTTCCGTCAACTTCAATTCGTCCGCCCTTGAAATAACAGCCCGCAATTTTACCTGTGTTCACGCCAACAAGACCGCCTGCGTTATAACTTGACAGAATATTGAGAGAAGCACGGCTGTTTGTGATATTTCCGCTATTATCACCTACAAGGCCAGCCATAAAGCTTTGATTTCCAAGATTTTTAGGCTCTGACTTGAATGTAAAATTCTCGCCAAGAGTTTCATTTTGCGCGCTTTCAACTGAGCAGTTTGTTATTATTCCGCTGTTTGCGCCTGCAAGCAAGCCTGCATAATATGCGTTTTGCGAAGTTGTTCTGAAATTAATATCTCCGCCAAGCACAACTTTGACATTTTTAAGCACTGTCTGGTCACTAATCTGACCAAACAAGCCCATGTTTGTAACATTGCCTAAATCATACACGCCGTTAAATGTGATTGAGTAACTATTGCCGTCCAAAGACGCAATTGCTGTGTTGATTGGAGCAAATGGTGTTTCGGTCACTGCTGTTGAATTAGGGATTATAATGTCTTGCAATAGGATATAATTAGCGCCTGCCTGCATATTCATAAGGTCTTCATAAGTGTCAATTGGAATAGGAGTTTCTTCACTACTGCTTTGGAAAACATTGAGCGAGAACTCTGTTTTAACAATGTTAGACTGTGTTGTCAAAGCAGGATTATAGTTACAAACATATTGACCTTGTCTGATTGTAAATGAACCCTCATAAGTAAACAAATAATAAGGAGTTCTTGGATTGTGGGTTCGTCTTGGAACAACATTAAAATCACTGACAGTCATATAAGTGTTTGTAAATTGTATATCTTTTCCAATAGCCATTCTTGAAGAAGCCGTTTCAGTAGTTATTCCCTCATTTGTAGAGCTTCCGTCAGCAAGCAAATTTGTATAAAGTATCCATCTTCCGCCCTCAGTCATGCTTGTCATAAAGCTTTCAACTTTTTGACGAACTGAAGCAATGCTATCATCATATTCAATAAATTGATAAAGGTCAACTGACAAAGCTTGCTTATTGCCAATTCTTACATTGACAACTCCGTTTGCCATATCACTAACAATATCAGCGTCTTTGGCAAGTTCATAATTATAATCAACAACATATTCAAGAACTTGAATTTGAGTGATTGAAGTTGTTTCTCTCAAAATTTCACCGTCTTGCTGTTTTGCTCTTGCAATGATGTTGAAAGTTGCATAGTCACCAGGATAAGTGATGTCATTTGAAGTTACAACAAGATAATATCTGTCATTTTCTTTTTCAATTCTTGCAAATTGGCTATCAACAGAAAGAGTTACATTATCTCTGCTAAATCCCCAAATGTCATCAAGAGAAAGTTCATAACGCAAGCCTCTTGCCACTTGATAAGTTGCATGAACACTTGTGTCGCCAGTCACAACAGGAGTTTTGCCAACAATATCAACATTGGCTTTGAACTCTATTTTAAGTTGAAGTTCAATGCTCTCCTTTGCAGGAGGTTGATTGTCAGTTCCAACATAAACATTAAATTTTGTTATGCCTTGTGCGCCAACGCCATTCGTGCCGATGTTATATCTCAAATAGATAACTCCGTCAAACGGCATTGCATTGTCATCGCCTGTGCTTGTTCCATAAGCGTCTAAAAGGTCTTGCAAACTGAAACGAACTCCCCTTGCAATGCTAGTACCTGTAATGGCAGTTTCAGTAAATTCAAATCTTCCGCTGTTTGGTCTTGAAACAAGCGAGAAGTTTGCCACGCCGTTGCCCTCTTGATAGCAAAGCTCGTCGTTCTCAATTGAGATATAGTCAAAATCGCAATCTTGTGGAGTCAATGTGATAGCCAAAAGCCCACTCTTGCCAGGAATAGCAATTTTTGAAGTAGAAGAGAATGTTGCATCAGTTTGATTTATATCAGAATAGTTATCAATAGAAATTGTTTCAACTGTTGTCTTTTGCAAGTTGATTGTTATCACTTTCACTTTTGATGGATCAGTGCTTGCATAAAGTTCAATTGTGTATTCGCCATAAATATTTTCATTATATCTATTCTTGTAAATTTCACTGCTAGTGTTAAAAATAATTTGAAGTTTAAATTTGTAAGCAGTAAGTTCGTTTGAAATATTTTCGCTAGACAATGGCACAAATGTAAGTTTAAATACATCTTTGCATGCATTTAATTGTTCTTCAATTGAGCCAAGGTCAACTCCAGCATAGGTGCTGAAAATTGCTTTGCCATTTCTTGCAATAACATAAGATGGCTCTTCCTCTTGCCTTGTTGAAAGCACTTCAATTTCAGTGTAAGCCTCTCTTGCAGTGGTCATTGCAATAGTGTTATATTCGCTCTTTATGCTTTTAGCGCCTTTCAAATAGCGCATTTCAACATTTGTGAGCTTTTTGTTAACATCACAAACATATTGTTTTCTTACTGTTGCGCTTTCAGCAATAACAACATTCAAGATTGGAGAAAATTCAACATAGTATTTGATATTTTCATCCTTTCCGCCATATTCTTTTGTTCTGTCATTATGATTGATTGAAATAGTTTGCCCGTTAATCAAAACGTCAACTTCATTTCTTGCAACAGTTTCAAAGCCAGTTGTGTCATAAACATATTCTTTGACAGGAATTTTATTGCCATCTTGGTCAACCTTAAAATCGCCAGTTTCTGAGTCGATTTCATAAACAACATTGCCCTCTGAGTCAAGTTTGTTTCTGTAAATTTTAAGTTGAGTTGTCACAACTTCATTGCTGTTAAGATTGATGTTTGTTCCCTTATTGCTAAGCACGCCGTCTTGGATAAACCACTTAATATTGTTATCCTCTCTAGCGTCAATATCATTAACAGGTCTGACATACAAGTTCAGATTGCTATCGCCATAAATCTCCAAAATAGAGTCATCAATTGCAACTGCTGAGTTTGACAAACTTGGATAAATGATAGACTTTGAGTTATCAGAGTTAAAATAGTCAACCACATAGATATAGAAATTGAGAGAGTTGTTTATATCCAAGATGCTTGCCAAGTTGATTTGAGCAAGTCCTGTGCGAGAAATTGCAAGTCTGCCACTCTGATCAATTGTCAATATATCTGTTGAACGAGAGGTCAAACTCATGCCTCTGTCAATCACGATAGGATAAAGCATGCTTTTTGGATTTACAATATTGAAATATTCATCAAGATAAGCCTGACTTTCTGTAACATCAGAAATATCTTCTTGATAGATAAAGCCGTTTGAAGTAAAGTGGAAAGCATAGAACACGTTGTTTGTCAATTGATAGCCACTGGCAGTTTTTTCCATAAAACTTGCAAAGCCAGCTTCTGTGTTTGCGCGAACGCTTACACCCTGTTCGCCCTTAGGCAATATTGCGCGAACAAATTTAATTCCATCAGGCATTGTAATGTCGATTTTTCCATCGCCATTATTGCCGATATAATCAAGCGCTCCTGTATTATCAATTGCCTTTGCAACAACAAAGTCGCCATAAAAACTTGTGCTGTCATTGGCTGTATTTGCATATTCGTCCAAACGTCTGCGATTTACATAAGTGAACATGTTTCGAGAAGCATTATCACCCACTTCCATAATTGTGTAAGCAGGGACTAAATTTGAAAAACCGCCAAAAGTGAAATAATTTGGATTGAATTTATATTTGCCTTTCTCATCACACAGTTTGTCAGTATCATCACTATCAGCAAAATAGTTGATATTGTTAAGGCTGATATTATTAACAGAAGAAATTCCTGCATAAACTTTTGCAACCATTGAAGCATTAAAGCCAGTTGCTCCTGCGTCAGTTGCTTGAACTGCAACAGCAAGAGTTGTTTCATCGCCACTATTAAGCTTTGCATTTGTAAAGCCACTGATTGCGCCAACAAACTTCGTTCCTAAAACAGAAACGCGTGAGGTTATGCCTGCAAAATTAACACCAATTGTTGTAGTTATGTTTGTATCAAATATTTGATTTGCTCCAAGAAGTCCAACAACGCCTCCGATATATTGTTCGATTTGGTCAATGCTGTCAGTAAATGTTGTAAATGTTGTATCTTTAATGCTTCCGCCAACAGTTATTCCTCTGCCAGCTTCATAAACTTGAACTTTGTCAGTAGCGTTAGAGCCAATTTTGCTATACAATTCCCCGTTTGACGCATAACTAACAATTGCGCCAAAACTGTCACTGCCAGCATCAAAATAGCCAGCCACCATGCCTGCATAATTGCGTGCTTTTGTGTTATTTCCGCTTATTTCAATATTAAGATAAGCCAAATAATCAGAGTAACCATAAAGTTCGATTTCGTCATCTTGATAGTCGATTTCTGTGCCGTCATCAAAAACAACAACTCGTCCAGTATCATATTTCAAAATCTTGCCATTGTTATAACCTGTCACACCACCTATATATATAGATGAAGCAACATCAAGTTTGTTTTCAATTTTAAGTTTATCCCCATACAACAAAATGTTTGGAGTTCTTCCATAAAGTTTATTAAGTTTGGCTTCTTCGTTTGCCTTTTCACGAGCAATCGCCTCATTAATTTCTTTAATCTCATCCTGATCAGTAGTTCCATTCAACAGATTTTGATATTTGTTTTCAATCGCGATTTCTTGAGCTTTTGTCAATTTTCTATAATTGTACAATCTGTAATCTTGCTTGATTGTGCCAAGATTTCTGCCAACAACACCGCCAACATAAACAACGCCATTTTCTGTCAAACTTTCAAATGTGACTTTGCTTTCAGTCAACTCAACGCCAACGTTTATAAGCATAGCGTCTTTGTTAAGCAAGCCAGCAATAAGACCAATATGAGCATTTCCGTTAACTGCCACATTGATTGAGCCTTTAAACTTAACGCCGTCAATCAGCGCACCGTTTTCCAGTTCTGAGAACAGTCCAAAGTAATTTTCATTTGAAGCGTTTGTGACTTCAATTCCAATAATCTGAGCCTGCGCTGTATAGCCAGTGATTGAGCCTGAAAATGCTTTTATAGGAAGCTGATTGCTAAACATACTCATGTCAATTGTGGTTGAAAGTTTATAATGAGCATCAGGTCTATCATTTATATTAAGCACATCTTCTGGGGTTTCAAGCGAATAAGGATTTTCTTTTGAACCGTCTGCAAAAGATACACTAATTCTGACGCAACGAGAAGTGTATTCTGGCAAAATAGCATTTCCAGCAATCCAATCAGCCGAAGCGAAAACAATTTCACCTGAAATAGTTCCTTGAATATCTGTTATGCCATTTATAAAATTGATAAAGTCATCAGTTATAGTCAGCGTTACAGCCACTACGCCATTTTGAGGCTCGCCTATCACTATTCCGCTGTTTCTTGTTGTTATTCCGTTAATTGTTTCGTCAAAAAGTCTAAATTCACCAGTAACAACATCCTCACTGCCCTTATTTTTATATTGCAAAACAGGAGCAAAGAAAACTTTATCAAGTTTTGGATTTGTTGCATTTCTAGGAGTTGTTATAAGCACAAGCTCTTTTGTGCGCTGACTTGCAGTGAAAGTTAAATCTGTGTTTTTATCACTTTCTTGCAAAGAAAGCCTTGAAACATCAGTATATTCTCTTGAAGTAATGTTGATTGTAAAAGAATATGGTCTATCAAACTGTCTAACAGTTGCAATAAGTTGCAAAGTTAAAGAAGCATAATCAAAAGCTTCAAAAGTCATAGTTCTTGTGTCAAAAGTTCCGCATCCGTCAAGAGTATAGCGATTGCCATCTGCTGAATCTGGATTATAGGTCATAATTCCATCAGAAACAAGTGCTCCGTTTTTTCTAACGGCTACATTTGCTCGCCAATAAACATATCTGTTGTCAAAATTTGCTGAGTCATAACTATTATGATTGCTTGTATCAGATGCCGTTTCTGAAAGTGGATTCAAGAAGAAAAATCCTGATTGCTTAGGCTCTACTTGGAAAGTAGCAGTTCTTAAAGTTGCATTGCTTGTGCCAAAATAAACAGTTACATTTCCAGCAGTTATATGGTCTTTTGCATCATAGTCAGCCAAGCCGTCATGAGTTTTGATAACATCAAGACCGTCTATCAAATTGTAAGAAATAACAATAATTTGATAATTTAAAGATTTTGAAACAAGTTTAAAGTTTTCGTCAACAGCATAGCCAAACAAGGTGTAATTTATCACACTTTCGCCAACGCCAGTTGTTGTAAGGTTAACAGAAACCTTTTTGTTGACAATCTCTTGAACACTAAGCCCTTGTCCATTTTTAATAAAATTTGTATTTATGATAGCAGTTGACTCTCTGTTGCCATTTGCAAGCAGATTAACAACCGCTTTTTCACCAAAAACCACCTCATTATTTAAGTTTCTGTTCCTTATATAAACAAGTGTGCTTCCTGGAACATCATTATCATAATTAGGTTTTGTATTTACAACATTTGTAACACTGCCAGTATCGCTTTCAACAACAGCTTCAATTTCATCCAAACTTTCAACAACATTAAAGGTGACATTAACAGTTGTTCCATTATCAAGAATAACATTATATTTTGCAGAGCCAACTTTAAGGCCTCTAACGCCAATTTCAAGTTTGTAAATTCCATTATCAACATCTTCAATTCTTGAAATTGAAGTCAGTTGAACAATTCCTGAAGAAGCAATATCAGAAAGCTCAAAAGAGAAGCTTTCAAAATAAGCAGTTGTATAAAGTCCAGTAAAACTATAAGTTTGCTCACCCACAGGAGTGTAAACTCCTCTGCTTGCATGCTCTCTGTCCTCAAAATTGATATTTCTTGCACCTTGGATAACTGCATATTTAATGTTATATGATTTGCTTTGAGGCTCATCGATGAGATTATAATTCAATTTAACATTTATTGTTCCGTCAGCCTGCAAATTTGCTTCATCATTTACGCCCTTAAAATATAGAAAATCATTAAGCTCAGACAAAACAACAGTAGCCATGCCGTTTTCGTCGACCGTTGTATTAGCCGATGTATAACGCTCATTTCTATAACGCATCATAACTTCTCTTGTGTTGAAAGTTACTTCAAAGTCAGAAACAACTGCGTCATTAGGAGCATATCTCACCTCAAAAGCTTGCCAGCCAACATCCAAAGTTGCATAGTTGTTATAGAAAGTATAAGTTCTGTTTTCTTCTTCCAAAGAATTGTTTACAGTTATAGTTTCAGGCTGGAATTTTATTTCAACAGGAATTTCAACTTGGCAATTGACATCAGTGTTTGCAATATTGCCAAAGCCTTTATAATAAACATTAAGAACAAGTTTTGAAGAAGCTGAAATTGTAGAGATATTTGCAATCCTCAAAGTATAAATTGTCTTGCCCTCTTCAACTCTAACTGGAGAGCCTGTTGGATTTTTAACAATATTCAAAATTTCAATTTCATCGCCATTTTTATCAATGATTTTTGGTGTTTCAAAGTCAAATTCAACCAAATCACTGTCAGTTGGAAGAGTAACCTCCATTTTTACTGTCTTATAATCAGTATAATGATTTGTAGTTCTGTCAAAATCATATCTGTTTGGAATTAACACCAATTTATCACTATATTTTGTTGGGTTTTCATGTGAAGTGTCAAAGTTATAAGAATATGTAATTTGGTCACCATTCAAATCTTTCAAAACATAAAAATCACGTTGAGTATAAATTTCATCCCCGCTATTATTTATATAGTTGGCAATAAAAGTAAATCTATCACCCAAATAAACTTGTCGAGGAGTGCCTCCCACAAAGTCATAACGGTCGTCATTCTTGGTGGCAGTTATAAATGGAATATGAACATTGGCATATTCATCGTCTTGAACATCACTGCTGAGAGAATAAAGTTGTCCGTTGTTTTCAAAAATTAAATAATCATGTTCATTTTGATTTATCAAATACACTTTATCAAATTTTTGATACAATTGATTGTCTTCAGTTTTAACATCATCAAGAGTTAAATCTTTTCCGTCCTCAGAAGCTACGCCATAAAAATAGAAATCTACATCACGCTTTGTTGACTCATCCTTAAAATTAAAATCTAAAGCACTAGGCTCAAAAGCGGTCGAGTTTGTAACAAACAAGTTATAGTTGTTATTGCTGATAAAATCTGAATACTCATTGACAATAATTTCAACATCACAAGATTTGCCACCATCAATCGTAACAGCGTGCAAATGCGCCTTGCCACCCGTCACACCGTTGATAATAACAGTTGTAACGCCGTCACCATTATAATAAGCTTGATAAGTAAAGCAATCAGTTGTGTCAAACATAGGATTAAGATTAAGCTCGCCATTCATTTTGTTTGTCCAGCCGTTGATTCTAAAAGTGATAACCGCCTCACCGCCTTTGTCGATATTAACACTATTAGCAATTTCGTCGCCAACATAGGCAGTCAAATTAACATTAGAATAATCAGGTTTTTTACAAGCCGCAAAAAAGAGACCTGTTAATACAAGCACAAAACTGCAAATAAATAGTGATATTTTTTTCAATTTTTTCACAATATTAACATACTCCTTTCAAGCCTAACGCTTGGCGATTATCAATAAACAAATTTTAAATTTAGCTTTAATCGTTCATAACAACCCATCAACCAAAGACCTCAGCACATACTTTTTTTAGAGAAAAGTTAGCAAAAGAAATCTAAGCATGAATTAATCTCTGATAGTCGCCAAACGTTAGATTGTTATGAACGGATAGAGTTTAAGTTCCTTATCAGTCTGTTGACACACGTCAAACATCTGGTTCGCGTGCAACATATGGTTGCTATGAACGAATAAGATAAGTTTTTCCTGTACGATTGCTGACAGTCGCCCAGCGCTTGGGCTGGTCGTGCAACATCTGGTTGCTATGAACGAATATAATAAATTTTTCCTGTACGATTGCTGACAGTCGCTGAGCGTTAGGGTCATTCGTTTTTGTCTTTAAAGATAGAAACAACATAATCAAGCGGATTGATTTGCACCATTGTTCTGGCTGACGGCGCTGTAATAACAAACGATTGACCAACAGACGCAGTAACAATTGCGTTTTGCTCTTCCTCGTTAATTCCGCCTGAATTTTTATAAAGTTCAATCAAGTCGTTAACGTCATTTGGTGAAAGCGAGAAGATAAGTGAATACTGACATGCGTTAATTACGGCTGTTGATTGACGCTTAATTTCTTCCGAACCAACAAAGTCGTTGATGTTCTGCGTAATAACGACCTGCATTCCGCCATACTTACGGATACGCTTAGCCATAGACGCCATAAAGTTTAGCGCCAAAGGATACTTAGGGTTAATGAATGTATGGGCTTCATCAACAACGATAATAATCTTTCTGTTGGTATGATGTATCTTATTATAATCTTTATTGTTAATAATCTCATTCTCCAAATATTTAAATACAAGAAGCATTTGAGCATTTGTAATCATCAAGTTGTTACCCGCAATCAAAGATTGGAAATTGAAGTTAACAAAGTTTTCATTTGTTTCAATAGAAGTTGGACCGTTCCAAAGGTTACTGTTACGTCCACCCTTTGCAAACTTTCGGATATACGCTTCAACAATACGAAGATTGTTAAGCAAGAATTCATCTTTTGCGCTTTTTAATTTATCCATCAAAACTTTGTACAAATCATCAAAGGTTGGATAATCTGTTGGCTTTAATTTTTGAAGATCGGTATCCTCATTGATATTAAATTTATTATAAAGGTCAAGCACAAGCGAGTTTAGCACCTCAAATGCGTCAGATGGAATACCCTCAAGCACTGTTCTAAAGAATTGTTCCAAGAACTGCAAGTGCTGATTAAAAGAGTCGTCTTGTTTCTTAACTTCAAAATATTTTTTCTTGCCCTCTTCACCATCATCCTTATCAAGCGCACGAATGACGTGGAAAGGATTGATAATACCTTGAAGAGAAGAGCCAACGTCAATCATTTTTCCTTTAAGGTTATATGTCAACTTATCATATTCTTTTTCAGGGTCGCAAATAAATATTTTTGTGTTATCCGCTGCAAAGTTTGCAAGTAGCATTTTTGTTGCAAAGGATTTACCTGAACCAGATTTTCCAATAATCATCATGTTACTGTTAATTCTTTGTGCGTCACGTTTGAAGAAGTCGACGAAAACTGGATATTCATTGTCACCAATATAGAAACCATTTTCATCTTGAAGCTCACTTGAAACGAATGGGAACACGCCAGCAAGTGAATCTGTTGGAATGCCTGTGTTATATTCCTTGATATAATCTCTTTGAGAAATGCCAGTTGAAATGAATGCGTCAATTTGACGTCCAAACATTTCGCTATATTTAAAGCCGTTTTGTTTCAAGATTGCTTTAATATCTTTTCTTGCCGAGTCCTCGCAAGTGATGAAAGTGTTAACATCATAAAGTTGTTGGTTGTTGTTTTTAAGTTCAACAAGAAGATTCCTTAAAGTTTCAATATGAGTTTGCAGTTCAATCTGAGTAGAACTTTTGCCTGTCTTGTAAAGTTTGTTTTCCATATCCATGATGGCTTTATCAATTTTGCGTTCAGACTCAAACTTAGGCGCTGCCTTAAATTTCATAACAACCTTTGTTCTGTCAAGCAGGAAGAAACTTGCACCCCAAGCGTTTCCAACTTGAAGAGGATACTCCTTGATTGCAAAGGTTCTAAAATTTCTGCCGTCAATGTCATAATTTGCAGACTTAAATTTAATCTTGTTTGGAGTTGCCCAATTTTTATATTCAGAGAAAGTTACGCCCTCAAGTTCACGTTCATCAAATTCACGATTATAGTTTGCGCGCAAGAACACTGCAAGTTCAGCGCCATACAAACGTTTGGTAGTGATTGGAACAAGTGCTGTGGCAAGGTTGCTGGCAATTCCGTTAATAGAATTTTCAAGTGCTTCCATATCTTTATCAAAAACACAAAGATAAAAGAAGTCTTTATAAATTTTATTTTTTCTGTTCTTGTCTTCAATAAATGAAACACGTTCTTCAAATATAGGAGCTCTTGCATCAACTTCTTGTTGTGACATCTGCCCCTCATACATCATATCAAGCAAGCGGTCATATTTTTTGTTTTCGTTGTATGTAAAATTGTCAAGCACCATAGCTTTGTTGATTTTTACAATCTCGCAAGTTTGTCCGCCGTCGACTCTTCGAATAGCATTTGCAAAAGCGTTGATAACATTGTCTTGATTATAGTCATTCAAAAGCCCAAATAAAATCGGCTTAACTTCAAGCACCGCTCCGTAGTAATCCCCATAAGAAATAAATCTGTCCTGATAAATGCTTTCAAATGGAATTATATTTTGAATGTTAGGTTTCCCCTTAGCAGGATTTTTTTGATACTTTTTCTTCTGCATAGAAAACCTGACAAGATAAGATAAAGTCACATACAATCTTTCACTGTCAGAAATTTTAAAAAATATAGCAACAGCAAAAATCCCCCACACAATTGCAATCCAATAATGTCCAGGAAAGTTTGCTCCAATAAGCACGCCCAAAATCGCAGCGACAATGATACCAATAACAAGGTCAAGACCTGTAACGCCTTTAATAAATTCAAGTTTGACGTTTGTTCTTTTAGGAATAACTCTAACCACTTTTTTACACCTCGTTCAAGATTGTAAATTCGGCAAAATAAATATCAGCAAAAAACATATAATTTACAGTATTATTTTACAACAAATTAACACAAAAATACAAACGATTTAACAATAAAAATATTATTTTTTATTATATTTTTTAATATATATAGCGCCATAAAAAACAGAAAAAATAATAATTTTTTATTTAATTAAAAAATTTAGCAAAAAATTATTTTAAATAAATTAAAAAAGATTTAATTTGATATTATTTTAAATTGCAAAAAAATAAATTAAAAATTAAATAATTAAATAAAAAACACGAAAAAATTAATTATTTTTCGCATTTTTTTGTTAATTTTTATTAATTTTGATTAAATTATTTATTTTTTAAAATTATTTTTTTGCAAATTATTTTGAATTAATTATCAATAAATTTAATTTATTGTGCTTTTTTGCCTTGTCAATTTTGGCTTGATTTATGACTTGCCCCTCGCGAATAATAAGCTCGTTATTGTACCCAAAAATATCAACCGTTGCTTTTTTATTTAACAGCGAGCTTGGCGCAAGAGTAAGTTTTGATGGAACAATTATAGCTTTATTGGTGGCGCCTGCAATTTTAAAAGAATTATTTTGAGTATTTTCATTTGATAAATTTATATTTTGAGTTTCAACTTTTTGAAATAAATTTTCTTGACTTTTTATTATTTTCACTCCTGAATTTTTTCTTCTTTTTTTATTGCCAAAAAATAAACAATCAACTCCGCAAGAATAAATATTTTTAGGCAAAATTTCACAGCGTTCTGTCAATAGTTTTGTGACCTTAAATTTTTCAAGTTCCACATCAAAAACTTTGCCAAGAAATTGCCCCTTGTCATCAACAACAGTTTTATTGATTGGATTGTTTGAATAACCTAAATAATTTGGCTCAAGCTTATATGCGCTTTCCACAATTATACAATCCTCGCCGATAGTTTGGATATCCTTAACAGGCAGATAATTTTCTTTTTCACTTTCCTCGTCTGCCACAACCAGTCCAACAAGTTTTGTTAGATTGGCATCAAAACAGCAGTCCAAAACATAGCCAATGTTTTGACCATTATCAATCGCGATTACATCTTTTGCGATAAAGTTTGTCATCTTTTCATTTTTCATATTGTAACTTATTCAAAAGAATAACGCAATATTTATAAACGCCAAAATTAGACAAAATATTTTTATCACGATAAATTTTTATATAGGCAAAAAGATATTGACAATTTGCTTTCAAAGTGTTATAATAAGTTATAAATTGTTTAGGAGGTGCTTTATGGATAAAGATTTAGTTATCAATGAAAACATGACAATTGCAAGCGTGCTTCAACTTGACGAAAGCATGTCAGATGTGTTTATGGGTTTTGGAATGTTTTGCATTTTTTGCCACCTCAGTGAGGATGAAACAATTGCCGAAGCTTGCAAAGTTCATGATGTCGACACAAAATTTCTTGTTCAAAAATTAAATGAAACTTATCAAAAAGCTGTCAAAAAAAGTGCAAAGAAATAATATAAAAAGACCTGTCATCAGGTCTTTTTTATTAAATCATTGTTTTTATCTTTGCAAGAAGTTTATCAATCCCCTTGCCTGTTTTTGTTGAAATCAAAATTTGTTTTTCTTGAATTTCAATCGGCTCTTTCAATAGGTCGCATTTATTGAACACCAAAATTCTATTATCCGTGCAACCCAATTTATCAAGCACTTCATTTGTCACTTCAATATTCTTGACATATTCTTTTACGCCGTCAATATTCTTTGTCATTGACACATCAACCACATGCAAAATTAGGTCAGCATCCCTAGCTTCCTCCAAAGTTGATGAGAAAGCGTCAACAAGTTCGTGAGGAAGTTCGCTGATAAAGCCAACCGTGTCGGTGATGATTGCATTTTGATTGTCGCCAAGATATAACTTTCTGCTTGTTGTGTCAAGAGTTGCAAATAGGCGGTCGTCAGCATAAATTTGTTCTTTTGCAAGCAAGTTTAACAAACTACTTTTGCCCGCGTTTGTGTAGCCAACAAGAGCAACACGCGGTGTTTGATTTTTTTCTCTTGCCCGTCTTGTAACTTGCCTTTGCGCTTTAACTTTGTCAATCTGTTTCTTTAAAGCCACCATTTCGTTTTCAAGTACACGTCTGTTAAGTTCAAGTTTGCTCTCGCCTGGGCCACGCATGCCAACTCCCGCTCCGCCATAACGCCCGCTTGTGCCTTGATATTCTTTAAGTCTTGGAAGCAAATATCTATCTTGCGCATATTTAACTTGCAACTTTGCCTCACTTGATAATGCGCGAGTTGCAAAAATATCGATGATAAGTCCAACTCTGTCCAGAACTCGCACATCCAAAGCATCAGAAATATTTTTCATCTGCGAGCCAGTCAAGGCATAGTCCACTATAACAACGGAGATTTCCTCTTCAAGTTCTTCAATAGCCTTTTTAATTTCTTGCAACTTGCCAGAGCCCAAAACTGTAGCACGCGAAAAATCCTTGATGTTCTGGCTAAAAGAAGCCACTACATTAAGTCCGCTGGACTGGCTAAGCCTGTTGATTTCATCAAGTTTACGCTCTTTGTTATCATTCTTTTTGGTGCAAACCACAATTGTAACACAGTTCTCTTGCACTACTTTATTGTCAATAAATTTGTTTTTCATAAAGTTATTATAACACAAACTTATGCTTATACAAAATAAAAACAGCAAATTTGCTGTTTTTACACGTCGCTTGCCAAGATTGTTCCGTCAAAGACACTGATAATTATATTAAAACTTTTGTTGTCCTGCCCTACAAAACTGAAACACCAAAACAATGATTGCGAGTTTTCATCCTGCTCGCCCAAGACTTTTAAATAACATTCGCCAAACAATTTGCCTGCTTTTGTATAATTTTTCAACACTTCTGCAAACTGTTTGCAAGCAACTGAAATTGCTTGACTTGACGAAATCTCAAAATCCTTGCTTACAATTGGGATATTTTGCTGACCGCCTAAAAATTCAATTGCGACTTCATCCTTATCTTCAAGCAAATAGCCAAGGTCAAACATAAAAGCCTTTGCAATTGGATTATACACCAGTTTTAAATCTTGACTTTGTCCGTTTACAATCAGTTTGCAATTGGTCTCTTTTTCTTTCTCAGAATTTGTCTTATCTTTTAAAATAATCAGAGAAAAATCCACAGTGTCATGATGAACGCCGTCAACAAGATAAGGATTTTCACGCTGACCAACACTAATTGAAACAGAGAAACTATCGTTCTCTGCATAATAATATGTTTTTGTGATTTCACTCATATTTGCCTTAACAAGTGATTGCTCTGATTTTTGGCAACCCACAAAGGCAATGCTTGCCGATAAAAGCAATAATGCAACTAAAAATTTTTTCATTCTTTAACCTCATAGTTAAAATATGTTTGCTTTTTCTAAAAAATGTTGTAAAATGTTAAAGTAAGGAGAAATCATGAAAAAAGATTTAAAATTCTATCTAAACAAAGCATTAAAAGAGGGCTTTTGTCTTGGCGCATTAAATTTTTCTAATATGGAATGTTTACAAGGAATTATTGACGGAGCAAAGGCGACAAACTCACCTATCATCATCTCTGTCAGCGAGGGAGCACTAAAATATATGCAAGATGACTATTGTATGGCTCTTGCAAATGTTGCCAGAAAGAATAAAGGAATATTTTTACATCTCGACCATGGCAAGAGTTATGAGATTTGCAAAAAAGCTGTTGACCTTGGCTTTGACAGCGTTATGATTGACGGAAGCAGTCTTGATTATGCTGAAAACATTAAGCTCACAAAGAAAGTTGTGGATTATGCACATAAAAAGGAAGTGCTTGTTGAAGCTGAACTTGGTCAAATTAAAGGCATTGAAGATGAAGTCAGTTCTGCAAGTCATCATTACACAGACCCAATTCAGGCGTTGGAGTTTGTTAAAAAAACTGGCGTTGACACTTTGGCTGTTGCAATCGGGACTAGCCACGGAGCTTACAAATACTCTGGTGAAAAAACTTTAAGATTTGATATTTTATCTGATATTGAAAAGTTATTGCCTGCTTTCCCTCTTGTTTTGCACGGAGCATCAACTGTTGACCAAGAGCTAGTTAACAAAATCAATAAGTTTGGTGGCGAAATGAAAAGCGCAACGGGAATTCCTGCTGAATTATTAGTCAAAGCGGTCAAAGAGCATAATATTGTTAAAATCAACACCGACACTGACCTTAGGCTTGCTATAACTAGCGCTGTCAGAGAAGTTTTAATGCAAAATCCAAGCATTTTCGATCCAAGGGATTATTTAAAAGTTGGAAGAGAACAAGTTAAGCAAATAACAATCAAGAAAATCAAAAAAGTTTTCTTTTCTGAGAACAAATTGTAAACGGCATTGATAATTTGCTTCGCAAATTATTGCACTTGCCAAAGCAAGTGCTCTATGCGGGCGCATAGCAATGCCGTCCCCCTAAATCACAATTCCGCAAAGTAATTCACTTTGCGGTTTTTTATAACAAAATAAAAGATTTTGCAAAATTCTACAAAATTTGACATAATTTTTAAAAGGCATTCATAAGTTTACTTTGTGGAGGTAAACCTGTGAAAGATTATTTGGTTGAACGGGTTTTGTTGGCAGCTGGCCACATAAAAGAAACCCATGACACTATCCGAGAAACGGCCAAGAAGTTTGGTTATAGCAAAAGCACAATCCACAATGATGTAAGTTATCGCTTGCCAGAGATAGATTTTGCATTGTATGAAGAAACAAAAAGAATTTTGGACGAAAACTTTGCCGATAAGCATAATCGCGGTGGCGAGTCTACAAGAAAAAAATATATGACAGAGCAAGAGGTTTAAACTTACAAAAAAAGAGAGCGGCAAAACTCTCTTTTTTATTTAAAAAGTTATATTATTTTTTAATTTCTTCGATTGCTTTAACAATTGCTGGAATTGTTTTTAAACTCTCAACTTTTTCATCAGGAATTGTAACTTCAAACTCATCTTCAAAAGTAGTAAGAAGTTCAACAACGTCAATAGAGTCAGCTCCAAGTTCAACGATATCAGCATCGTCAGCGATATCATCAGTAGATATGCAAAGTTGTTCAGCAACCAATTTTTTAACTTTTTCAATAGTATTCATAAAAAATCCTCCATTCAAGCAAACTGCTTTCTAAATATGAATATATCATATTTTAAATCAAAATGCAAATGATTACATAAAAAAATGACAAATTTTTATTATTTTGCCATTTTTTATCAGGTTAAGGAATATATTTCAGCATTATGTTATTTGTTTTGAAGCTCTATATAAAGATTTGGATCAACTTTTTTATCGTCTTTTGTCAAAGTAAAATGCAAGTGATCACCGTCAGCCTCTTCTGCCGAAGCAGTTGCTCCTGCAACGCCAATTTTTTGTCCAGTTGTCACTTTGTCGCCTTTGCTAACCAAAAGATCTTTGCCAAGTGAAGAATAAATGCTTACAAATCCGCCCTCATGTTGAATCTTAACAATATGTCCCTCCATATAGTTATATGCAACATCAAGCACCGTTCCGTCAAGCACAGAATACACAAAACCGTCAGCAGAAGTCATATCAATTGAAAGATGTGCTTCCCATTGATTTAAAGTTGTGTTTTCTTGAAGTTCCAAAGCAGAAAAATCTTTGAGTATTTCTGGACTTGTCATTGGCAACCCAAACTTTAAATCACTTGTAGAAACATCCACATCGTCTGGCACTTTATGTCCTCCAGTAAGTCCAAGCACAAGCCCAGTTGTCGTCAATGCAAGCACCAGAACAATCCCTGCAATGTAGCCACCAAATTTTTTGAAGAATTCCTTAACCCTACTCTTCTTTTTTATTTCCATGTCAATTGACCTCCTGTCAGATTTATTGCCTAGATTTTTAAATTTATACATTAATTTTAAAATCCAGTTAAAATCATTGGAAAGCCCATAATTATATGGTCGCTAGCAACGGCAATTTGAACATTTATTTTTTTGTTACTAATATACTTGTAATCAGAATAAAAAGTTGTGTAGCCATAGAAAACTTGATAGCCAAGCAAATCTCCACCTTTAAAGTAATCTATTTTATAAAATGCCACAAGTTCTTTTAAACCAGATTGCTCAAAATATAAAACAATGCCGTCCACTTGCTTAAAATTTTTCATTTGACTTTTTATTGACTCTCTGCTTGCATAATGCAAATATTGATTGCCATTTTTGATAATATACTCACAATCGTCAAAATTGTTTTTATATTTTGAAATCACACAGGCTCTTGAAATTTGCTGATTATCAAACAAAATATCCTGTTTAAATGGTTGCACAGCGGTCAAACTTAAACCTAATAATAAAAAAATCAATAATCTTTTCATAAAAAAATTATTGACTTAAATTTGTGGCTTAACATAAAAATTTTGTAGAAAATTACAAAATAAATAGCAAAATTAAACATACAACAGCAAAAATAAAGCTGACTGAAGCCCCGACAATATAAAGTATCATCTTCGTTCTTTGGTCAAGTGGTTGCTTTTTCTTTTCAACCTCTGCTGAAGTTGAAGTGCTGACCTGCTGGGTATTTTCATTAATAACAGTTTGCTCAGCGTTCGCAGTTTGTTCAACAAATGCAGGCTGTTCAACATGAGGTTGAGCAACTTGCGGTTGTGGTGATTGCGGAATATTATTTATATTTGTTTGATTTGGCACACCTTGTGTAAAATTTGGTCTTGGAGGTGGTGGAGGTGGAAATCTTCTGTTTTCGTCTGCCATATTATTCTCCTTATAGATATATTTTACAACAAAATTGCAAATTTGCAAAACAATTTACTCAATAAAATTATATCCCCAAAAACTTTCAATAGTATGGTCAACAGAAAGTGTTTCGACAAGAAAGGTTATGATATATGTTTGACTGCTTGCCAAGATATATTCCTCATCAAGATAAATCTGTGAGCACAAAGAAATTTTGTTTTGCGCTGGCATAGCCGAAGTAAAATAATAATATCCGTCATTCTCATTAAAAACCCAGTTAGAAGTAGTCATCAAAGAAAGCGGTTGATATTCATTTTTAGAAGTATACACAAAAGCCCTTGCCCTAACATAAACATCCATATCGCCAACATCGTCCAAGTTTTTGATAGCAACAACCTGTTTTAATTTTTCCCCGCCAAGATAGCCCCCGTTCAAATTTAAACTGATTGAGTTTGCGCTATTTTTATGAACTTCAATTTCAATATTATTGCCAAGTTGAAAATCTGTAACTTTTTCTTTTTCATTGCTAAAAAACCAGCCTGAAATGCCAAGATAGAAGCAGATTACAAGCAAAACTGAAAGCACAATAACAGCAAAAAGCCAACTATAAAATTGTTTGTCTTTTTTCATAATTCCCCTTAATGCTTAGTCTTGCAAAAAGAGCAAAAAGTATACATTAATGCTTTGTTTAAACAAAAAAACTTATCAGACTGATAAGTTTTTATCTTGACGAACGTGGAAATCTTCGATTTTGTGCTTTTCTCTGTTTGTTTCGAGCCAATCTGAACTTGTCTATTTGTTCCTGCTTAAAAATCTTACTTTCTTCCACCAAAGTTTCCTTGCGTTGTAGCCATTTATATTTTCTATTGCCATAGAAAACGTCATAAGTGATAAGGCTTATCCCTTGCAAGAGATAATAATAATATGAGAATAATCTCCATAAAATCAAAGCCCAGAAAAGTGTTCCGCCAGTGAAATATGCAGCAAACATCGCTGAGAAAGTAAGTTCGCTCATGCCTGTTCCGCCTGGCAAAGGGAAGAAACTTGCAGCAAGGTCAATCAGCACTGCCATAACAAAGAAATCCCCCCACATTTGCGCTTCAAAGCCATGAAAAATACTAAAAATCAAGTATGGGAAAGTGTAAACCAACAGCATTCTTGCCATATAAGACGTAAACAACACAATAAAGTCTTTTGGCGACTTGGCAATTTGACGCATAACAGTTTGATAATCTTCAATTATCTTCATGATTTTATCATAAGTTTTTTCATAACTTTTCAAAAGTTTCATTTTTTGAAGAAGTTTCAAGATTCCAACAACAAGTTTTCTGCCCCAATTTTTGCTGATCGATATAAACACAACGGCAAACAGCATAAACATGCCAAGGATAAAGCCAATAATACTTGCAATTGACACAAGCGAGTTATATTTAGGATTTGCCCACGAAATGCACATACAAATAAAACTTAAAACTACCCAGCATATTTGCTGGAACACCATTTTTGTAAGCGGAATGCTCATAGCGGTGTGAAGAGGTATATCTCTGCTTTTTAAATAAGTTATTTGAAAAGGCTGTCCACCCGTTGATAATGGCGTTGCCGCATCATAATATCTTCCTATTGCGTTAACTTTATAAGAAAGCCCAAATCGCCATTTGCCAGTATTGCGTTTCATCAGATAGCTCATGCCAAAGCTGTCAACCAAAATGTTAAAAACAAACAAAAGCAGAAGCAAAAGCACTGGGCCTGCATGAATAACAAGTCCAACAGGCGCAACGACCTTTTCTTTTGTGAGCTGATAGACCAAAATTCCAGCCACAACAAGCACGTTAAGAGCAAAGAACACCCAATTTAAGATTTTACTTTTTTTGCTACTTTTTTTGGAAACTGTTTGCTCAATATCATCAAGCTTTTTTAGTTGAGCCTCTTGCTCTTTCTGCAACAAAGTTTCTTGTTTATCTTTTACAGGCTCTTGAATCACAGAAGAGTTTTCCAAAGGTTCTTTTATCTCATTATTTTCAGCATAAACACTGCTCTCTTCTTTGAGAACAGTTTGATTTTCTTGCAAATCCTGTTTATGCGAATTTTTACTCATAACAATATATTAACAAAATAAAAAGCCCTTTGTCAATCTTTTAACAAAGGGTTTTATAGAATATTTAAACTTTAAACAAATCTTTATAGTTATGTTGATTGCGTTTAAATTGACAATTCTCTCTTAAAACAAGGATATTAGCATTCTCGAAAGTAGAAAAATTGTCAGTGTTAAGTTCATCATAAAGCTTGTCAAAGATTGTTTTATCAACGCAAACATTAAGTCTTTCTGTGTAAAGAGTTTGAATAGCGCCGTCGCCAAGAGCAACTTGCACACCATTAACGCCATTTACAATAATATCAAAAAGATTTTTGCACTCACCAGTATACATCATAATATGAATGCCGTTTTCAGTCATAACCATGCCAGAAAGGTCACCAATTTGACCTTCGCCATCATTATAAAGTTCAGCCCCTGCAAGAGTGAACTCTGAAACCATTTGAGAATAAGATTTATATCTTCTTCCGTCAGCAAGTTCAATAAAATCATCTTCTGTTGCCTGTGATTTGTTAACGCCCATAACATAATTGCATTCTGCGTTCATAATGCCAGGGTCTTCATTATATTTATAGATAAATTCGTTGAATTTTTCCGCTTTAGCAATTGCAATTTGATTTTTATCAGTCAAGCCATCGCCAGCATGTTCAACTTGATATTTAATTTCTTCATACAAAGCTTTTGCGCTTCTTTCATAAACCATCAAATCTTTATCTTCAACCTCGTTATAAATGCCTGTTGTGCTGTCTTTTGCTCTAACTGTTGGAGTTATTGCATCATATAAAGCGTCCATCTTTTCATTATAAACATTGATTGAAATGCGACCTGCTTCCAAGTCTGATTTAGCTTTGTTATATTGCTCAGTTTGAGTATCTGAGAATTTGAACAAAATATGAGAAACAGTATAAAATTTTGTATCGTTTTGACCGTCTTTGAAATAATAAATATCTTTAAGACCACTTAAAACATTATTTTCATATTCGCTGTCACCCTCAAGCACATATTGATTGTAAGAAGACAACACTTTATTTGTGTAAAGTTCCAAAAGTTTAGAGTTTGTTACGTTTGAAGTTGTTGATTTATCTTTAAAAGAATCAGAATATTTTTCAATCATAAAGTTTTCATATAAAACCTTATAAATTCTGTCAATTTCTCTATCAAACAAAGCAGTCACAGTTTTGTCTTTTATGCTAGTCAATCCCTCTTCGCTTCTTTCAAGAGCTTTTCTGTATTCATTAAATGCTTTTGAATAAACATTTCCGCTTGTTGACATAACAAGTTTTACAAGATTATCATAAATAAGTTTTTTATCTTCTGGATTTGCAATATCTTTTGCATTGGCAGGATCGAATTCAAAATCTGAAAGAAGTTCATCAAGACCTTTAACTTTCTCAATTTGATTTTGCTCATTTAAGATTGCTTGTTTTTCATAGCCATTAAATTTAACAGCACTATCATCCTCTTCTTCTTCCTTAGAAGTTGTTCCAGTCACTTGATTTACATAGCTCATAAAGTTTTCTTCAAGTGCGTCGCTTGTTTCTTTCCAAAGATATGCCTTTTCTTTATCAGTCAAAATTTGGTCATTGCCATTTTTTTCTTTAAACATTTTTTCAGATGCTCTGATTGTAAGCTTCCTTGACTCAAGTTGTTCAAGAGTGCTTTTAACAGCTTCCTCTCTTGTTTGACCATAATATTGTTCAAAATAATAGCCATAACTGTTGTAAGCAGTTATCAAATCGCGCTTTGTGATTTCAATTTTGTTTTTATCCTGGTCAATGATTGTAGAAACAACGGCATTATAATATTTCTCCCAATTTCTTGTAATAAGAGAACAGCCTGTTAAAACAGACATTGAAAGCATCAAAACAGCCATGATAATTATAGTAAATTTTCTTTTCATTTTAGCTCCAATTTTAAGTTTAGATTTTTTGATAAACATATAATAACACATTTAAACAAGATTTTTCAAGTGTTTTGATAAGTTTTTTATAACTTTAATATAAGTTATTGCCAGTTTAGGCAAATAAAAACCCTTATTTATTACTGTTTTTGACGCTTTTAAAGAATGAAATTAAAAATTCAAGCTTATCTTTAACTGTTCCTTTAGGCTCAAACACAATTTTTGCAAGACTGTCAAAAGCAAGTTTGCCGCCAAACTCACCCATTTTGAGTGCAAGCATAGGATTTACAACATCCTGCGATTTTTCTAGATAGATTATGCAGTCAGAATTATTTATTCTTATCCTGTTTATGCCATAGCCGTTTGCCATATTTTTAAGAAGTGCAATATTACATAGATTTTTAACTTCATTAGGCACACTTCCAAAGCCGTCAGATAAAGATTTTAAAAGTTCATCACGATTTTCAGGAGTGCCAAGCTCGCTGATTTTTGTGTAAAGCACAATGCGCTCGTCACTGTCAGAGATATAATTGTCTCCTATATAAGCGTCAAGAGCAACTTCCATTTTGATTTCTTTGCTTTCTTCTTTTGTTTGACCTTTAAGTTCTTGCGTTGCCTCGTCAAGCAGTTTCACAAACATGTCATAGCCAACTTTGGCAATATGACCATGTTGCTCTTTGCCAAAAATATTGCCAGCCCCTCTGATTTCAAGGTCGCGCATTGCGATTTTAAATCCGCTTCCAAGAGTAGAGAACTCTTTTATAGCACTCAGCCTTTTGTAAGCGTCAACAGAAAGCACTTTGTTTTTATCAAATGTAAGATATGCATAGCTAAGTTTATCACTTCTGCCAATTCTTCCGCGGATTTGATAAAGTTGTCCAAGCCCAAGTTTATCAGCGTCAACAATTATCATTGTGTTGGCAGATGGCAGGTCAATGCCGTTTTCTATAAGCGTTGTTGAGATAAAAACATTAAATTCTTTCTCATAAAGTTTGTTTATCACATTTTCAAGCACGCGCTCTTGCATTTGACCATGCGCAACTCCTACTTTTGCCTCAGGAACAAGCCTGCGAATATGAGAAGCAAACTCGTCAATATATTCAACGCGATTAAAGATTACAAATGCTTGACCGCCTCTTGCAAGTTCGCGAGAAAGCACATCTTTGATAAGCTGGTCACTGTTTTCAACAACGTAAGTTTGAATTGGCAATCGATCACGAGGCGGAGTTTCTATTATAGAAATGTCCCTTATGCCTGAAAGCGACATGTTAAGCGTTCTTGGGATAGGCGTTGCTGAAAGAGAAAGTACATCGATATTTCTTTTGGCGTTTTTAATTTTTTCTTTGTGTTCAACGCCAAAACGCTGTTCTTCATCAAGCACCAAAAGCCCAAGATCTTTGAAAACAACGTCGCTGCCAAGCAAGCGATGAGTGCCAATAAGCATATCGATTTCGCCATTTGCAAGTTTTTTGAGGATTTCTTTTGTCTGAGCAGGAGTTTTAAAGCGATTTAACACTTCGACGTTAACTCCAAAAGGTTCAAGCCTTGCTTTGCTGTTTATATAATGTTGCTGAGATAGGATTGTTGTTGGGCACAAAAGTGCAACTTGTTTGACGTTATAAGCACACTTAAAACAAGCCCTGAGTGCAACTTCAGTTTTGCCAAAGCCAACATCTCCGCAAATTAGCCTATCCATAACTTTATGACTTTCCATATCATGACTGATATCCGCAATAGCCTTTGCTTGGTCAGTTGTAAGTTGAAAGCCGAACGCGTCGTCAAAAGATTTTTCAAGATATTCATCACGTTTAAATTTATATCCAACAGCCTTTTCGCGCTCTTTATACATTTCTGTCAAAGAGAATGCCATCTCTTTGAGGCTGTCTTTAACCCTCGCTTTAAGTCTAGCAAATTCAGCTCCTCCAAGAGAAGAAAGTTTTGGCTCTTCTTCGCTTCCAATATAAGCCGAAATAGAGTTTGCCTCTTCTGTTGGAAGATAAAGCATGCCACCATTTTTATATTCAATCACAAAATAATCCTTTTCATAATCTCCAAGACGCATGCGCTCAATTTTGATGCACTTGCCAATGCCGTGAAAAGTGTGAACAACATAATCGCCAAGCTTAGGCAGATAGAAAACTGAATGTTTTCCTTTTGAAAAAGCCGTTGTTTGTTGACGGAAAAGATTGTCTGCGCCAATGCCAACAATATTTTCTTTCAAAAATGAAAAAGAATATGGAAAATTCAACTCAGAAATATATACTTTGCTTTCCCAAAAAACCTCGCTATCAAAATCATGATAAAGCACGCCATTATCTGTCAAAAACTCAGCAAGTTTTTGTTTGCCTTTATCGCTTCCGCCAAAAAGGATAACCCCCTGCCCCATTTTGAGATAACTTTCTATGTCATATTTTAAAGCCATAAAGTCTGTTATATAATTTCTTGTCGCCGTTGATTGATTAAGATAATCACTGTCAAGACCGCTGTTATCAAAGCAAAAATCTGCTTTTTGAGATAAATTTTCAAAATCAACATAGTTTTTTTCGTCAAAAACGCTCATTGCTTTATAACTTGATTTTAAAAGTTCAAACTCGTCATCAATTCGCTTAGGCTCGTCAATGATTTTGCAGCCATTTAAGTCAAAGATATTATTCTCGCCAATTGGCAAGCTTGAAATTGATAAAGAAACTTTATCAATTTCTTGCAAGTTTTTCATCTCGGCAGGGTCAAAATAATGAATTGCCTCGACCATATCATCAAAGAATTCAATTCGAACAGGCTTTTCGTTGCCCACCATAAAAACATCTAAAATGTCACCTCTCAAAGCAAACTGACCTTTATCAGAAACAAGACTGACACGTTCATAGCCATTTTTTGAAAGATGTTCAATGATTTTATCAATCGAATAATTCTCACCCTTTTTGACAACAACGTTGTGCAAAAAAACTGAAAGGTCAAATTTGACCATTGCTGAGCATGGCAAAAATATCAGTGCGTCAAGTTTGTTTTCAAGATAAGCATTAATGCCCTCAACAAAAGGAAGAAGATTTTTATCATCCGCCTCTATATTTTCCCTTGCCGAAGATATAATCTGAACGCGTCTGCCAAGTCCCTCAAGCCCGCGCTTGATTTTGCCAGCCTCAGAAAAATCTCCGCACACAAAAATCAGAGGTGACTGCATCTCCGTCAAAACAATTTTTTCTCCTATGCCAAGGCCTGAAATCTTTTTGCCTTGCATAAAAAGTTTTTTAAGTCTTAAATTAAAATTTGTGTTTTTCATTTCTTTATCTTTTCAATTATAACTTCACAAGCCTCATCAGTCGCCTTATCAAAAAGCTGACTGTCCTTGATTTTTGATAGCACAAAATCAGCCAAGTCAAGCCTTTCATCTCTGCCAATTCCAACGCGAACTCGCTCAAACTCTTGACCGATATAGCTCACAATAGAGCGCAAGCCGTTGTGCGTTCCTGAACTTCCATTTTGTCTGTATCTTATCACGCCCGCTGGCAAATCGATGTCATCTACAACAACGATTATCCTTGCATCTTTATATTGTTTTTTAAGCAGCACAACGCATTCGCCCGAGTTATTCATATATGTCAAAGGCTTAGCCAAAAGCACCTTTTCGCCCTCTATTATTCCCTCCGCGATTTGCGCTTTGTATTTTTCTTTATTAAAATTTGTTCCAATCTTTTTTGCAAGTTTATCAACCGTCATAAAGCCAATATTATGATAAGTATTTTCATAATTTTTGCCAAAATTGCCAAGTCCAACAATAATAACCATAATCTTCTCCAATCATAAATTTTAATAATTTATCAATATTTAACGTTTTTTGATATTTTTTATTAAATATTTACATATTTTCTATAAAATTTAAAGCATACAAAATTTTTGTATGCTTAAAGATTTTAATATTTTCTCCCTGCAATGTCAAGACCTTTTAAGGTTTTTCTCATTGCAATATTACTGTCTATAATTCTGCAACCAAGCAAATCACACTCTTCGCCAATAATGGAATTTGCAATAACATTGTTTTCTTGCAAAGTTACTCCTCGACCAATCACGCAAGAGCCTTTTATTGCATTGTTTGGCATTATGACAACATCATTGTCAATCTCAACATCGGCATCAATAATTGTTGTGTTTCTATCAAAAATCACAACTCCATTTTTTTCATGATAATTCAAAATTTTCTTTTGCAAATATTTTGTTGCTTGAATCAAACTTTGCCCATCTTTAACTTGCAAAAAAGCCTCTTCATCAAACTTTTCAAGACAAGTCAAAATAAAGTTATCAATGTCTTTCAAAAATGCTGTTTTAAAAACATAGCCACGCAGTAAAGTTAACGCATTAAGTCTATTGCGAGAAAAATAGTCCATAATCTTCAAAAGCAGATTTTTGTAAATCAGCGGTGTATCGCTATAAAGCACAAATATAAAAGGTTTGTTTGTTTGAATAAGTTTAAGCGTGTCAATAATGTTTTCATTATCACCCACAAACTTTGTTTCAAAGCCCCCTGTTGACATAAGAAGCCAATCAAGCATTGGTCTGCCACAGATATGCGTTCTGTAATGATTAAATCTGTTATCGCCGTCTTTTTTGACAATAACAAACAGCACCTCATCTTTAACCCAGTCAACTGTATTAGGTGCAAACGCCTCTTCTGGCAAAACAGAACTTTCCTCTTCAAAATCCTCCTCTTTTGGAAGATTGTCAAGGTCAAATGCAATCTGATTTTTTGCAATTTCTTTTTCAAATTCAATGATTTCAGTAGTTTCCATAACTCAATTATATACAAAACCTATAAAAAATCCAAACAATTTCAAAAAAACTATCAAATTCATTTCTATTATTTTGAAATTTGTGTTAAAATGTGAGTGTTAAAAGGAGAAATTTATGACAAAATTAAAATCAAGTTATAAAAATCTATTATTTATTATTGGCGCAATCCTTATGCTTGTGGCATTATCTTTTTCTTGCTTTACAATCTCAGCTCCTGCTGAGGCAAGCGACAATGCAACAACTACTGCTGCTGAGGCAACCTCAAACTCAATCAGCGTAAGCGTAAAAAACAGACAAGGCGAAAATTATTCACCAGAAGTTTTAGGCATTCCTGACAAGTTTGACGGCATTGATGAACAAGGCTACATTTGGGCAAATACTGGCTATTTCAACATTGGCTATACAACAGGAAGCGAAACTATCAATGCAAATGCTGACGGCAAATATAACTATTCATTATCAGTTCAATTCTTGCAAAAAAGACCAACCTCTGACGGCATTTGGGGTCTTGGAGAGGGAGACCAAGCTGAATACTTCAACAAACGCCCTATTCAAGAATTCACTGGCGTGAAAGATAGCCTTTCTGAAATTGCAAACTTTAATTATTATGTAGACAAAGACGAAAATGATGAAAGCAAAGTTTCTTTCGATTATGGTTGGGGTTTATACAGATTTACACTCACAATCAATCAAGTGAATATACCATCTATTCTTTATTATGTAGAGCCATCAAGAATTATTGAAGCCCCTACTGTAACAATGAAAGAAATTGAATCTTTGGAATCTTATGAAAGTTCATATCTTTTCACTATCACAACAGAAAGCTATAAATATGTTGACCAAAACTTAATTCGCTGGTATTTGAAAGGCGAGGGTTATAATGGCAAAACTTATTGCTTGCAACAAGCAGACCTTGGGACATCAAAATTCCCATCTTCTGAATACAGAGCGCTTTTCACTGAAGAAATCCAAAGAACTGGAAACACATTTGAACTTCAAACAACCACTGGTGGAGTTTGGAATGTTTATTGTGAAATTTATGACACAGTTCCAACTGCAGAAAATTTTGATCAATTAACTCCTGTTTATTCAACAGAGCAAAATCCTATCTCTGTTGAAACTGGCAAGAAGATGAACAAGCAATGGATAATCTGGGTTATTGTTGGATGTGGCGTTGTTCTTCTTGGAGTTATCATTTTTATCATTGTTAAATCAGTTAAGAAAGAAAAAGTTTGGTAGTGACCAAATATCACCCGACTGTCAGCAATCTTAATTCAAATTTAAGTTTTATCCGTTCATAACAAGCCTCACGCTTGGCGACTGTCTGATAACTTAATTCAAATTTAAACTTTATCCGTTCATAACAAGCCTCACGCTTGGCGACTGTCTTAAAACTATACTCAAATGCAAACTTTATCCGTTCATTTCAAGCCTAACGCTTGGCGAGCAACCAAATGTTGCACGAGTGGCAAAAAACGAAATCAAAAAACGTTTAACAAATTGTTAAACGTTTTTTTGTTATAAAACATTGTGGATGCTTGCGCCCATAAAATGCAGATAGCTATGGCAATACAATGACAAATGTTCAAGACTGATGCGGAAATCATCAATATTATCAATCACAATACACCCTTTCAGCCTGGCAATTTCAACTCCAATCTCTTGAATTGATTTATGGTTGACCATATAGCACATCTTGCTTTCATTCTTAGCCCATGTATATTCGAGATTGTCCACCATTATAATAATTTCACTGTCAAGCAGCGCATCTTTCTCTTGCAAGACTTGTTCAATAGCTAAAACATCATTTTGCACAGCTTTAAGCGAGCCACTTACAATAACCTCTTCCAAAATGCAAATTCCAACAAGAAAGAGAAATATTAAAGCAAAATTTATGTAATGAAAAATTTTTGTCATGCCTGCACCACCCCGCTGGTTGCAAAGCTTTGAGCCTCACCTTTTTTGCATTGCAAAAATGCTTGACCGTTTTGGTCAACTGAAAACAAAAGCACATCTTTATAACTTTTGCAACCTTTGCTTTTTATGATTTCTTCAAGTTTGCTTCTTTCTACGCCAGCAAGCTTCAAGTTTTCTTCCATAAACTTTCCCTCGTTGATAAGAGTGATTGGAATAAAGCTATCCTCCGCACCTGTTTCAAGATCTCCATTCGTTGCAGGAGAAAACTCAGCCTTTGGCAGCACGCTAATTTTTCCGTTTGTTTCCATAATTGCATACTGCACCTGAGCAATAGAAAAGTATCCGCAATTGCGCAGAGCAGCCAAAATATCATCTATAGAAAGATTGAGCATTTTGATAGCCTTATAATCAATGCCTTTTGGATTTATCACAATCACAGGTTTGCCAGAGATGAACTTGCTAAACCAAGTTGAACTTTTTGAGATTAGAGTTAAAATAAAATGCAAAATTGTCAGTGTAAACAATGGAACAATGCCATGAAGCACTGGCACAGAAACCTCTGCCATTGGGATTGTGGCAAGGTCAGCGATAATAAGGGTCAAAACAAGCTCAAAAGGTTGCATTTGACCAATTTGCCTTTTGCCCATAATTCTGAAAATCAATAATACAATAAGATAAATTATGATTGCTCTTAAAACTATTGTAACCATAGTCTTATGTTAAGCAAATTTCAAAAATATATTCATGTTAAGCCTTTGCTTGAGCCTTTGGCTTTCTTGCGAAACGCTTTTTTGCCATAATCCAAAAAGAATGCACGTCAACAACGTTAAACACAGCACATAGCAAAGCAAAACTTGCAACAGCAACAAAACCTCCAAGACATATTGAGATAAAGTTTGGAAAGAAATGCCTGCATAAGCTTGTTACAAAAGCAGACAGTGCGGAACACGGCAAAATTAAAAGCGAAATCATCAAAATTGGCTTAAAAAGTTTAAGTTTGATTTTTGTTTTCTTTTGAAGCATTCTTACATTCAAAATAGCAGTCACAACAGCGCTTACGCCCATCCCCCAAACAAGAGAATTTATCCCGACCAATCCTGGCAAAAACCAAATCGCCACAAACATAAAAATTGCGCCTATCAAATAGTTAACAAAACTCTTAACTTCCAGCCCTAGCGAATTTAACAATGCCGAGCTTATATTTGTTATGCCCATTGGAAGCATAACCCATGCAGCCGTTTGAAGAAGCGTTCCACTTAGCACATTATCATAAAGAAACACGCCAGTAAGCTCTCCAACGCCCATATAAGCAGGGATGAAGAGTGCTGAAACGAACAATGCAAACACTATTGAAGTTCTTGCTCTGTTTTCAATATGCCCATAATCGTTTTTTGCCACCGCTGTTGAGATGTCTGGCACAATCGCGGTTGAAAGTGAGCCAATCACTGTGTTTGGAACAAACAACAATGGCAAAGTCATGCCAACTGCTATCCCATAAAGTGACATGGCTTGGCTTTGAGTGTATCCAATTGCCATCATTCTTGCAGGAATAATAAGAGCAATCAAGGGTTGAACAAAACTGCCAGCAATTCTTATGGCAGTAATTGGCGAACTTTCCTTGATAAGTGGCTTCAATATTTTTCTTGACGGCTTTTTCATTTTGCCGCCATAATAGAAATACAAAAGCACAACAAAAATCATAGAGCCAATGCATGCAAATGTCAAAGACCATGCCACATTTAAAGCATTTTCGATTGCCGACAACGATGAGCCAACGATAAGCACGCAAATAAATATTCTAAGCACTTGCTCATATAACTCGCTGACGCAAAGAGCAAAATAATTCCCCTGTCCCCAGAGCGCACCTCTGCAAACGCAATATACAGAGCTGGCTATTAAACTTGGAAGCAGCACAATCAAGATTTCAACGCAGCGAGCATCTGTAAAAAGTGAAGAAAACAATGACTTAAACAAAAATACAACACCACAAAGCACTCCGCTTATCACAAGCGCAAAAATTAAAGCAGTGGAAACAAGAGCTCCCTCGCTTTTCCCGTCTTTTTTAACTCGATAGCCTGCGCTCATGCGCGAAATAATCAGCGGAATTCCGCTTGACACCACCGTTAAAAGCACCATGAATATCGAGGATGCCACTTGATACATGCCCAAACTTTCAGCGCCAATCGTCCTTGAAAGATAAATTCTAAAAAAGAACCCTAAAATTCTTGTCAAAATAGAGAAAAAAGTAATAAGTGCAACCGTTTTAAATAAAGATTTCATAATGTATTTGTATTAAACAGCTTGTCAATTTAATACAATACTTTAAAACAAAATAAAAAAAGGAGCATATTATGCAAATCACACACAGCGAACTATATTGTGTTCAAGAAAATGACACCCTCGCTTCAATAGCCGAGAAATTCAACCTCAACCCGACCAGCATATTAATAATCAACAACATCACCCCAAAAAACATCCGCAAAGGCTTTGTGCTTTATATACCTCAAAAATAAGTGTAAAAAAGAATAAGTTTTTATCTTATTCTTTTTTACTTTTAAATTTATGTCAAAACATATCCGTGTTCCGCAAACCATTGAGGAGAAACACTATCTCCACAATCTGCCATCCAGAAGAGTGCTTTTTGCATAGGCAAATCATTGTTCATTCCATCAACTAATCCCCAATCAGCGAAATCGCCACTAGAATATGCTTTGTTCCCATTCATAATGCTGTAACAACTTGAAATTGTTGAATTCTCGTTTGCAAATTTTGCTAATGCAACATTACTGTTAACAATCGCAGAACAGTTTGTCAATGTTACAGAACTGCTTGCACTTCCTGCCATCGCACCAGCTGAAGAAATATCACTGCCAGTGAATTTTATATATCCGTTCCCTGACAAATTGCTTAAAGTTGCTGAATTTGCATTTCCTATAAACAAACCTGCTGCGTCTGAAGCCTTAATCAGCAATTTGTGACAATGCTGTTGTTGATCTTAGGCTGATAACCATCTCCAGACAAACCGCCCGCCTTTGAACCCTTTATGTTAGAGTTAGAAACATGACAGTTTGACATTGTTCCCATCATATGAGCGGCTGCTATTCCGCCTGCACAACTACTACTTCCCGTTGCAGTGACATTGCCAATAAATACACATCCTGTTATGGTAACAGTACTACCTGAAGTTGTAAAAATTCCGCCTGCATATCCGCTTGCATGGGTATTCTCAAGAGTAACTTCACTTCTGCAATTGATAATATTCCCTGAATATTGTGCCAAACCAACAATTCCGCCTAAATATTGCTTGCTTGTTGTCATATATGAGTTCTTTACAATAACATTTTTTATTGTTGCATTACAGTTAAAGTCGTTTCCAACATAGCCAAACAGTCCTTGATAATCACCCTGTGAATCATCCAAGTTGATTCCACTAATAGAATAATTTCCGCCGTCATACTTGCCATTAAATGCTTGGTCAAAACCCTTGCCAATAGCAATCCATTTGTACTTACTTAAGTCAATGTCACAGGCCTGCAAAATAAATTTATTTTCAAAATTATCCACGCCGTCATTAACAAGCTGAGCCAATCCCGCCAACTTCTCCGCCGAGTCAATTATATAAGGATTGCTTTCGCTATCCCCCACCCCCTCAACATGCCATGAAGTGTCAGTCAAAGCTATCCAATGAGTGGCTTTCCAAATAGCTTTTACAATTGACTCCTCTTCACCGAATATAAAAGTATTTCCACTAATAGAACCATCACCTGTTACCTCCCAATAATCAAATATATGATATTGTTTTGTAGGAACTGAAAGTACTAATTCAGTTCCTTTCTTATCCAACACTTCTAACAAACCATCATAATCTCCACCGTTAACATCAATAGTCACTTTACTCAACGCTGCGTTATTATTTAAAAATATTGGATACCCATTGTTTTGACTATTTATTATTGTCCAAACATTTTCAAAATCCCATTTATAAGTTTCATCTTTCACAGACCAGTTACTATCATCTAAATACCAATTTTTATTTTTAGCATATTCAGTTGAATTTAAATCAACTATTTTTGTTCCAGAGGCAGACATATTACTATATGTAGGCTCCCCATGACCGCTGAATGAAGAGCATTCGCCTCCATAATAACAATTATTTGTATGAACATCAAGTTCATACTGAGTAATAGAATCTCCTCTAACGTATTTATATCCAATCAAACCACCTGACTTACTACCTGAGCACTTACCAACATTAAAACAATTTGTTATAGTTGTGCCCCTAGCGTATCCGACAAGTCCGCCTGCATAATAACCTTGTATTGTCCCAGTATTATAACAATTACTTATTTTTATGTAATTCCCCGCACTATCCCCTGCTATGCCTCCAACATAGGCTGAAGATGCAGTAGCACTCACGTTTGCAGTACTATAACAGTTTTTAATATTTACATATGAATCTACACGCCCCACAAGTCCGCCAACTCTATTACTTCCTTCAATAACAGAGTCAATTACACCCAAATTTTTTATCGTTATTTCAGTTTGATACGGATAACTCGGACCTCCACCTTTAACATAACTAAATAAACCTTTATAATCACCAGATTTTGTAAACACTCCTGATACTGTATGTCCATCACCATCATAATTCCCATGAAAATATCTGTAACTGCTACCAACTCCAATCGGTTGCCACCAATAATCTGAAACATCAATATCACAAGTTTGTCTAAAATAACATTTGGAATAGTAATAATATGATACAGTACCATACGCCCCATTAACTGTGTCATAACTCACTGTATTTTTATATATTGTATATGACAGCCCTGCTAATTCTTCCGCACTAGAGATTAAATAAGGTGAATCTTCAGAGCCACTACCTTCCCAGTCAAAATCAAGCGTTATGTTCCCACTGTCATGTGCTTCATTCCAATATTTATCATTTGTTGGCTCCGTTGCGCCTTGGGTTAACTGGCCTGGCTGGACAATTTGTGATTTAGATGAAAAATTGCCTAGGCCAAAAACCAAGCCAAAGGTTAAAGCTAATACGCCAAGTGCTGATAAGCCGCCTGTTAGCCATGAAATCAATTTCTTTTTATTGATACCATTTCCAACCTTTATCATATATAACCTCCATATTTATCATAAACCATTGTAACATTTTTATCAAAAATATCCAAATATTTCAGGCAGTTTTTGCGTAATATTACAATTTTTGAAAATAGATTTATAATTTTCAAAATCAGTATAGCAAATCCCCCCCCCGTGTCAACTAAATCTTAAACAAAGTTAAATTATTTTCAGTTGACACGGGAACAAAGCCAGACTTCGCGGGTCTTGTATATTTTTGACATGTGGGCAGTCAACTTTTTGTGAAAGAAAGTTCAAACTTTTTTTCGTTTCCACGGGAACTCGGCCTGACCTACGAAGAAATAATGCATATTTTTATACAAAAATTAGTGTCAACGGCACTAAACTTTCTTTTTTCTAAACAATCTGCTCATAAAATTTTCAATTTGGTCTTTGTATTTGATTGTTATTATAATCATAACAAGTGCCAGCAAGATTATTCCGCCCCACACAAATAAGCCCCAACCATTATAAGGAATAAGCTCGCCGCCACCTAAGTAAGCAGTTGTTATCACGCCGACTGGCCTTGTCAAAAACTGAGTTACTATAAAAAACAGCCAAGTCATGTCCGTCACGCCTGCCACAAGACATAAAACATCATCTGGGAAAAATGGAAGAAGCATCATAATCACATAGCTATATTTGCCGTTGTCTAAAAATTTTATCCATTTGTTGCAACTCTCTTTTCCGACCATAAAAACAACAAGTTTTTTCCCAAAAGTTTTGCCTAAATAAAACGCAAGTGCAGAGCCAAGCAATATTCCTGAAAGAGAAAGCAGCGACGCTTGAATTGGACCATAAACAAGGCTGCCCGCAATCACAAGCACGCTTGCAGGGATTGGCAAAAAAGTCACTTGCAAAAATTGCAGTAACACAAAAATAGCTCTCCCATAAAAGCCCATGCTGAGAATAAGATTTTTCACTTTATCAACACTGTTAACCTTATCCCAAAGCCCAGTCCAAACAAGGAGTCCATAAACTCCGCCAAAGAACAATGCTATTGCCAAGATTACAATAACAATATGCACAATCTTTTTACGCGTTGAAAACTCCTCTTTATTCTCATTCATAGCTATTGTTTAGGCTTCAAAAGAAGCTGGATATGTTTTTGTAAACTTTGTCCTAATATTTTCCAAATGTTCCTGAGTAACCTTTTGAGCAGGGATTAATTTAACATCACTGTTTGGAATTGTCATTCCCTCGCCAATTTGGTCTTTGCCCTCAACAACAACGCCCTCTTGTGGCCAATAATAGTCGTGACGCAGTTCTTTCTCTTTTTTCACTTCTCCGTCTTTAATGTATTGCACATAGGCTTTTGTTTCATAACCCTCTTTTGGATATTTTACTCTGTAATATTCGCCTTTGTATAAAACTTGATTTGCATATTCCCCATTAGTGTCCTCAACAATCTTATCTCCGTTATGAGCTATTATATCAACAAGCTCACTGCGCAATTTTATACATTCTCCCTCTGGCAAACTTTCGCCAAAAATCTGAACATTAACAGTATTTGCATCACAAAAAGTTTTGATATATAGTGGTGAGCCTGTTGTATTTTTGAAAACCAAATCAGCATAGCCCTCAGACACCATGGCGTCAGTTGATAATGGCACATAAGAAACAGGAAGAGAATGATGATGAACTTCCAAGATTTCTACATCGCTAAGCACAAGCGCATTGTATAAAGTTGTGGAAGCCTGGCAAACGCCACCTCCGCTTCCCTCAACAAAAACACCATTTTTGATAATGTTAGCTTTTTGATAGCCGTTCTCTTCACTTCGCACACCTGTAACTTGATTAAAAGAAATCTCTGCGTCAGGCTCGACAATCATTCCGTTAAACTTTGAAAGTGCAAGCTTAACATTCTCCTTTCTCTGCTTTGACGAAGTTGAATAATTTGTGCTGAAAGTGCTTCTAAGCGCTATTTTGCTTGATAGAACTTCTTCCTCACCCTCTGGCAAAACTGGATTTGTTGGAATTTCTAACTCAACCTGTTTTGACTCTGAAAGTGCATGTTTAAGGTCATTTAAAAGTTTTTCTCTATCAACCACCTCGCCAGCCTGAGCGTCTTTGATTTGAAACATAACTTCATCATCTGGCTGAAAAGATACATAAGCCAATTGTGGCTCTTTGTTTATTTCATTAGAAATCTCATCAATGCGATTTTCAAGACCGCCAAGAATTTCAGCATAAGAAATGTTATAATCCAAGCCCTCCTCTTTTATCTTTTTGGCAATCTTATTCTTTTCAAAAACATTACCCTCTCTGCCATAAGCAAGAACCTCCAAAACTTGCTGTGAAATATCAGGATTAACCTCAAAATCACTGCCCTTAAATTGCCAAATTTTATCATCATATTTTAATGTAACATTGACTTCATCAACTTTTTCAAGCATTTTAGCACTTACAACATTGCTGGCTTCTTGCCTGTTAAGCCCTGAAACATCCACGCCATTGATATGCGTGTTTTGATAAAAAACCGTATTTTCGTTTAAACTATCACCGAAATAAAATTGGCAAAATAGAAGCAATCCCACAGCCACAAAAGAAACTCCCAAAAGCCAAAATGCTCCTGCGCGCTTTTGCTTTTTGTCAGATTTGACATTTCCTTTTTTATCGGATTTTTCAACTTTTTCTTGCTTTTTAACAACTTTTTTGTTGTTTTTTACTTTATTTTCTGATTTAGTCATAAAAAAACCTCTAAATTATTATGCAAACAAAATTTGTTTTTATGTTAATTTAAAGGTTTTATTTTTATAAATATTTAAGTTTAGAATCTAATGCGCTCAGCAAATCCTCTTTTGTGTTTTGCAACTTCCCGTCAAACACGTCACTTAATAAGCTTTCCAAAATTGCCTTATATCTTTTTGCCTCAACTTTAGGCGCAAATTTTTTGATGTCATCGCCATTGATTTTAAGGTCTTTGACTTGAATAACAAGTTTATGTCTGATAATGTATCTATAAAAAAAGTCATATTTATTTGCAAGCGTTCTTGATTTATGAATCAACAACTTGTAAATTGTTGCAAAATTTTCAAAATATTTAAAGAAATAGCTTTTGTTTTCAAGCCCATTCAAAGCATCATAATATCCTGACAAAATGTTGATAAGGTTTGCCATGATTTTTTTGTTAACACCCGATTCAGTCAAAAAATGCTCAAGAAAATATGAAATTGAAATTGGATTTGTTGTGTCCACAAGGTCAATCAAAAAACCTTGCGTTTTATGTTCCACTTTTTTGACCATATTCAGTTTAAGCTTAGGCTCATCAATGCCAAAGCAGTGCCAAAGATTGTATTTGTTAAAAAGTTTAAAAGGCTTCATAAATGCGTTATTTTTGCTATGTCCTGGATAGCGCGTTGAACTATGCAAAAGTTTAACCATTTCGCTCAGTTTGCGGTCATCAGAAAGCGCAGAAATATTGCTTGAATATTTAATCGCTGTCAGCAAAGTGTCTTTATCAATTTTAAAGCCAAGTTCTGCCTGAAATCTGAACAGCCTTAAAATTCGCACGCCGTCTTTTGATAAAACATATTCAGGAGTTTCAACAGCTCTGATAACCTTTTGCTTCAAGTCCTCAATGCCGTTATAGAAATCCAAAAGTTCATCCCTTGAAATGTCATAATATATTGCGTTTATTGTGAAATCTCTTCGTTTTGCATCCTCTTCTGGACTTGTAATAAATTCAACAGCAATTGGACTATGCTCGCCATTGTCAGAATACTCCTCTTTTCTGAAACAAGAGTATTCATATTTTTGTTCGTCTTTGCTTATAATTGCAGTGCCAAGCGTTTTGCTTTTGATTTTAACTTCAAATCCGCTGCCTTTCAAAAGTTCATGCAAATGCTCCACTTTGATATCAGAACAAATATCAACATCGTCAATAGGGAGTCCTAGCAAACTGTTGCGAACAAAACCGCCAACAACAAAAAGTTTGTTGTTAAAGCATTTGCATAGATTTTTCAAATCACTTGAAATTTTTATTTCCATAACCTATCCTTTTTAATAGAATAACTAATTTTTTTTAGAAAGTCAACTTTTTAACGCATATTTAATTTGACATTTCTTTTAAAGATTTATATACTATAATTATGGCAAAAATAAATGTTGTGAAAGAAAAAAGCAAATTCACAGAATTGTTTATAAAAAAGAAAATTGTTGGGTTAAAGATAAATCAGACCCAAAAGTTTTCTAATGTTAAAATAAAAAAACTGTTTGATATTGACGATTTCAAAATTTCTTTCAAGAAAAAACAAAAAGAGCCTGCTGAGCCTCCAAAGCCTGTCGTGCGATATGAGGTTAATCATCAAACAGGGCTGACTGATGAGCAAATTCTTGAACGCAAAACTTCTGGACTTATAAACAACACAAAAATCAAAACTTCAAAATCTTATGTTTCAATTTTTGTTAAAAACATATTCACCTTTTTCAATATGATTTGGCTTATAATCGCAGTTGCACTCTGCCTTGTGGGAGCAATCACTGACTTAATGTTCTTGGTAGTCGTTGTATCAAACACTGCAATTGCAATCATTCAAGAAATCAGAGCAAAAATAACAGTTGAAAAATTGTCGCTTCAAACTCTTCCTCACGTAAAGGTTATCAGAAATAGTCAAGAGGTTGACATAAATTCTGAAGAAATTGTGCTTGACGATATAATTCAACTTGGCAATGGCAATCAAATCCCTGCTGACTGTATACTTGTTGACGGCAAGGTTGAGGTTAATGAAAGCCTTTTGACTGGCGAAAGTAATTCTATTGTAAAACGCAAAGGTGATATGCTTTTATCAGGCTCATACATCGTTTCAGGCTCTTGCCTTGCAAGAGTTGACAAGGTCGGCAAAGATAACTATATGTTTCAAGTGGCTGCCAAAGCAAGAGAATTTAAAGCACCTCAAAGCAACCTCTTTAAAGATATCAACCGCCTTATCAAATACATTGGCATTGCGCTTATCCCAATCGCAGGACTAACGTTCTATAAAGAATTCAACAAACTTGGAATTGAAAAAATACAAGAAGTTGTTCAAAACACAAGTGGCTCACTTGTGGCAATGATTCCATCAGGCATGTTCCTTTTGATAACAATCTCGCTTGCAATAGGCGTTATCAAATTGGCTAGAAAAAAGACTCTTGTTCGCGATGTTTATTCAATAGAAATGCTGTCAAGAACAAATGTGCTTTGCCTTGACAAAACTGGCACAATAACTGACGGCACAATGAATGTTGTAGAATTTAAAACTTTTACAAAACAAAGAAAAAGCACTGTTAAAAATACCCTTTCATCTATATTGTACAATCAAAAATCTTCAAATGCAACTTCAAACGCTTTAATCAAAGAGTTCGGCATAGTTGATGGCATCGTAGCCAGAAACACAATCGAATTTTCATCTGAAAGAAAATATTCTGTCACTGAACTTGAAAAGAACAAGATATATTTCCTAGGTGCAACCTCATTTATCAGATGCAAACTGACTGCTGAACAAAAGTCGTTTATTGATAACGCATCAAACAAAGGACTTCGCGTTATTGCTTTAACAGAACTTAACACGACTTTCAATGAAAATATAACCGGCGAGAACTCTTCTGTGCTTGCACTTATCGCACTAGAAGAACATATCAGAAAAGATGCAATAGAAACAATAAATTGGTTTAAAGATAATGGCGTGCAGGTTAAAATTATATCTGGTGACGCACCTGCAACAGTATCTAAAATTGCATCGCGCGTTGGCGTTGCCGATTGCGATAAATATGTATCTCTTGAAAATGTTAGTTTAAATGAAGTTGAGCAAATTGCTGATCAATTTACAGTTTTCGGACGTGTTACACCTGAACAAAAATATACAATTATCAAAGCATTGAAGAAAAAAGGAAATGTTGTTTCAATGACAGGCGACGGCGTTAACGACAGTCTTGCTCTTAAAGAGGCTGACTGCTCTATTGCAATGGCTGACGGCAGTGAAGTTGCTAGAAATATTTCAAACATAGTTCTGCTAAACTCAAACTTCTCTTCGCTTCCCGCAATTGTTAAAGAGGGCAGGCAAGTTGTCAACAATGTTCAAAACTCCTCTGCCCTTTATCTTATGAAAACATTCTTTGCAATCATTCTAAGTTTAACTACCCTTATCTTTGGTCTAAATTATCCGTTCATTCCTCGAATGATGTTCTTGCTTGAGTTCTTCATTATAGGAATTCCATCATTCCTTATGACATTTGAGCCAAATACAAAACAAATTAAAGGCAACTTTATCCCGCAAGTTATGAAACGAGCCTTGCCAAGATCACTTTTGATGCTTGTAAGCATATTGATAATAGTATTCTTATCAGCAAAAGCTACAAGCCCATTTACGCCAGAAGAAGTCAGCACTTTATGCGTGCTTGTTCTGACTTATACAGGTCTCATAAATCTTATCACACTTTGCATTCCTTTTACAATCATAAGAGGCCTAGCAATTGGCATTTGCGCAGTCGGACTTGTCTTAACAAGTGTGATTATGCCAGAATTTTTCAATATGACAGCCTTTACAGCGCCTGTTATGATAACTTTCTCGGCTGTTATATTCGTGGCAATTGTGCTTTTGATTTTAATAAAATTTAACAAGAATTTGATTAATAAAGTCAAACAAAGAATTATCAGATTGTTACAGAAATCTGACGAACAATAAAAAAATCACGATTAAATCGTGATTTTTTATTTTATTGAATAAAATCTTCAACTGCTTTAGAAAATCTATAAAGATTTGCTTTTACATTAAATGTAAAGACTAAAGCAACATCTTCAGGTTTATCGTCTGGCTTAACATAGTTGCCATAAACAGGAATGATTACTTTAATGTCTTTAAATTGATTTTCTTCTTGAAGAGCAATATAATATTCATTAAAATAAATTTTTTCTGCTTGTGGATTTCTGATAGATTTATAAACACTTCTATCGCTGTTCAATACAGGCAAATCTTTGTCAAATTTCACTCTAAGATAGTTTTGGCTGTCAAGCAAAGTTGTGATATTTGATTGACTGAACTGTTGATAAGTTTCATTGTCCTCATCAAAGCTGTAGTTGCCAACTTGACCAGAAAACATAGCACTGAAAATTGACATATTAAAGGCTTTTTGATAAAGCTTATTAAACTCATCATATCTTGAATTAGAAATATCAACAACGCATGTTGGTATGTTGCTTCCATTTTGATAAACTGAATACTCTACTATCTCTGTTTCCATAACAAAATGAGGCATAACATTTACTTGCACGCAAGCAAGCACCAAAATCAAAACTGCAAGCACAAAAGAGGCGCTTAAAGCAATGATATAACTAAGTTTTTTCTTAAAACTTTTCTTAGCAATATATTTCTCTAAAACTTGATTTTTTGTTTGTTCTTCTTTTTCAGCCTGAGCTTGCTCTTGAGCCTTAGCAGTTTCTTCAACTGGCAAAACTTCTTGTTCAAGTTCTGGTTGTAATTTTTCTTGTTTCTCTGTCATAAATTATTCCCCTTTGTTGTCATCGTCTGTCTTTGTTGATTTTTGTCTGTTCAATTTCTCTTTCAAGATTTCTTTTGCAGAACGCTCTTTTGTTGGCTCTGCTTTTTTCTCTGCTAGCTTTGGCTCTTCTTTTTTAACAGTTTCAACCTTTTTTGTCGCAACTTTTTTAGCAGGTTCTTTTTTCTCAGTAGCAGGTTTAGCACTTGCTTTTGGCTTTTCCCCAGCAGTGATTGTTACCTTAACCTCAGCAGGTTTTTCTGCCTTTTCAAGTTCGCTAACAAAATTTTCATATTCTTTTTTGATTGCGTCATATTCTTCTTTAGAAATTATGCCAGCATTCAAAAGCTTTTCGCCGTCAATAATTTTTTGCTTGTAAGTGTCAAGCTTTGCTTGTTGAGCCAAGCGTTTACGTTCTTCATCTTCCTTGGCTTTTTGTGCCTTATCTTTCTTTTCAAGCAGTTTCATAATTTCGTCAGCAGATTTGCCCTCAACAAGAAGATCTGTTTCATATTTGTAAATTGTTTCCCTTTCCAAAAGAAGTTTAACCATCTCATGCAAAAGAGTTGTGTTTTCGCTGAGAATTTTCTTAGCGCGTTTATAGTTATAATCCAAAATTTCTCTGATTTCATCGTCAGCCTCAGAAGCAAGTTTGTCAGAAAAATCATTTTTAGTTTGATAATCTCTGCCAATAAACACTTGTTCAGAGGTGTCAAGCGAAATAAATCCAAGACGTTTGCTCATGCCATAGCGATAAACCATGTTGTGAGCGATTTTTGTAGCATGATTGATATCTCCTGATGCACCAGTTGTGATATCTTTAAAGATAAGTTCCTCTGCAATTCGTCCGCCCATACTCATTGCAATTTCATCCATAAGATGATTGTATGTGTCGCTTCTATCATCGTTTTCAGGTCTTTGCATTGTGTAGCCTGCTGCGCCTCCACGAGGAATGATTGAAACTTCTTGAACTGTGTCGCAGTGTGGCAATTTTCTTGCTAGGATTGCATGGCCTGCTTCATGATAAGCAGTAAGTTTTTTGTCTTTTTCAGTAACAAGTCTGCTCTTCTTTTGAGGTCCCATCATAACTTTGTTGATACCCTCTGTGATATCAGTCATAATGATTTTTGGTCTGTTTGCTCTTGCAGCCAAGATTGCAGCTTCGTTAAGCATGTTTTCAATATCAGCGCCTGTAAAGCCAACAGTTATTTTTGCAAGAACATTGAAGTCAACGTTTTCGTCAATAGGCTTGTTTTTTGCATGAATTTTTAAAATTCCCTCTCTGCCTTTGACGTCTGGAATGTTAACATAAATTTGTCTGTCAAATCTGCCTGGACGCATAAGCGCTGGGTCAAGAACGTCGCTTCTGTTTGTTGCTGCCAAAACGATAATTCCCTCGTTTGACTCAAAGCCATCCATTTCAACAAGAAGTTGATTGAGAGTTTGTTCACGTTCATCATTTCCGCCGCCAAGGCCAGCACCTCTTTGACGACCAACAGCGTCGATTTCGTCAATAAATATGATGCAAGGCTTTTTAGCTTTTGCCTGTTCAAACAAATCACGAACTCTTGAAGCACCAACACCGACAAACATTTCAACAAAGTCTGAGCCACTTATTGAAATGAATGGAACATTAGCTTCACCTGCAACGGCTCTTGCAAGCAAAGTTTTACCAGTTCCTGGAGGACCTACAAGAAGCACACCTTTTGGAATTCTTGCACCAAGTTGAGTGAATTTTCTAGGATTTTTCAAGAATTCAACAATTTCAGCAAGTTCTTCCTTTTCTTCCTCAGTGCCAGCAACATCAGCAAACTTAACTTTGCTTGAAATATATGCTCTTGCGTTAGATTTGCCAAAGCTCATTGCACCTTTGTTAGCTCCGCCAATCATCTTAAATATCATCCAGATAAGGAAGATGCCAAAGCCAATGTAAAGAATTGGATAAATTATATCCCACCAGTTAATGCCGTTTGGCATTGGCCCTGAGTTTTGAATTTGAATTGCTCCCTCAGTGCTGTTATGCTCTTGAATAAGCTTGTTTATTCTGTCAATCATGTCGCTTTCAGCGTATCTGTCAAAATAGAAATAATAGTCAGAATATTTTGGAAAACTTGCTTCAAATTTTGAGTCTTTTACAAGCACATAAGCAACTCCGTCTTTGTGATAAAACGCAATTATTTGTTGAGCTTCGCTTTGGTCATCGCGTTTATATTCACCGTTAATAAGTTCAACCATGTCGTTTTCACGGTCAACCAAAAGTACGCCCTTGTATCCGCTTGGAATAAATATCAAGCATAATAGTGCCACAATCAGTAACAACATTACCACATATGACATTTTAAATTTAGATTTTTGATCTTTCAATTTAGCCTCCTGTTTTGCAATATTACAAGATATTTTAGCACAAAATTTGGAAATTAGCAACAGTTTTTAAGGCTACTTTATAAATATTTATATATAAAGCACACAATTGACGCAAATTTCGACAAATTTTTATAAAACAAAAGAGCGATTTTATTCGCTCTTACAGTTTATGTTTAATATAAAGTTAACATTATTCAAAATATCTTCTTTATTTTCAAGTTTTTCATAAAATTCTTTAAATTTGCCACCAGAACTCATCATCATTCCTGTAACATTAATAACGTCTGCTTTGTTTTTTCTAAGCTCTTTTATCGCGCCTGCAAATGAACGCTTGCATTCAGCTTCAATTTTGTCCTTTATCTTTTTTGATAAAACCGTGAATTCGCTGTTTAATTTAAGGTCATCTTTTTCACCTTGAATTTCAATAAGTTCAAGTCCAAGAGTAACGTCAAGTGATAAAATCGGATTGCCATTTTGCATCTTTAATGATTGGCGCACTGTTTTTTTTCTGACTGCATAAGTGAGTTTAGCATCCTTAAAAATATCATCCTCAATATGCTCAACTGCAATAAGTTGCCCAATTGCTTTCTGATTCATAATATTAAGCCCCTCAACAATCTTTTCATCCAGCATTTCAACACGTTTGCCGTCTTTGATTAAAACAACTTTGCCATCATTGACAATTTTGCGCTTGCTTTCAGAGGTCGTCTGTCCAGAAGAGCCACTTTCTCCTCCGTTTTCACCGCCAGCTTCACCGCCCTCTTCTCCACCAGAGTTTCCGCCAGCATCACCACCAGAATTGCCTCCACTTTGACCGCCATCAGAACTAGAACTGTCACTAGACTCGCCGCTGCTTTCGCCCTCGCCACTGCCTGAGCCTCCACCATCATCACTTCCGCTTTCACCGCCACCGCCTGAGCCACTACTGCCAGAGCATGACGTAGAGCCTGATTGCCCTGATTCCATTGATGCAACATCGGCATCATTTTCGTCAACAAGTTCAAGATAGCCTACAAGTGAAGCGCGCACGTCGCTGAAATAGCCTTTATAGAAAGATTCCAAAGTTGTGTCAGTTACATAAACATTTTTTACATCATAAGCAATAAGTTGGTCAAGTTTTAAGCCCAAGTCTTCGCCCAAAGTTTGTGAAGCTTTTAAAAAATCTTTAGCACAACTGTTTGTTGTGATAAAAATTGTATTTTCTGAAAGTGACGCAATTCTGCTTAGATAATCCAATGTTGGAGCAATATCTTCTTCAAGCAAGAAATGCCCAACAACAGTGGTTCTTGCATGAGATAGCCCAACTCTTTTCCCCATTGCAATCTGAGCTTGATAAAGTGCGTCTGCAATACAACTGCCCTTTGCGCTGATGACTGAATTTGTTTCGTTATATGTCGGATTTGCTGTTGGAATAAAAGTTAAAAGTGAAAGTTCAATTTCATCATCAACTCTGTCAATGCCGACCGCTGTAACAACTGCTCTGTCCTTGTTTTCTCCTGGGGAGAAAATTGCAATTGGAGTAAAAAACACCAAGATAATAATAAACACCAAAAGCATAGGCGTTTTTTTGAAGTTTTTAAAAAATCTTTTCATATTCTTTCCCCTTTTTCTTAGTTAACGCAATTATCGCGACAGTCAATGGAACAAGGAAATTGACAACTATCATGAAATATGGAAAATAATTTTCTGTTGAATCAATAAAGAAATCATATTGACTAAGCAAGCCATAATACAGCACAAAAAAGGTTATTATATAAAGAACAACCGCATGTATATTGTTTAATTTTGGGAAAATATCCAAAAAACTGCTACAAAAGCCATAAATAAACAGCTCCAACTGAAAATATGTCATCATCATAACAGTTATCATTGCAATGATATCAAGCCTGCCAATTCCTGTGAACTGCGCAGGAACAGAAGAGATATCAACAATAGCGTTTGTGTGCATAAATGCTGTAACTTGATAAATTGAATAAAAACGGATAAGAAGCAACAGCATCAAAGTTATGCCAACAAGAGCAAATGATAAAATTTTTCTGCCCTGACCTTTTTTGATTTCAATTTTATCCATGATGATAAACAGCAATAAATAATCTCCAAAAGAAAAGGCGTGTTTAAAACTTGAACTTAAAAATGATTGAATTTGAGTTTGAAAAAGTTGAGGCATTCCACCTCCATTTGTAAATGAAATACCAATGCAAACAACCAATCCAGCAACAACAATATAAAAGAAAAGCTCAATTGTACGCGAGATTGTTCTTATTCCGCAAAACACTCCGTGGCAGATAACTGGAAATATTGATATTATTGCAATAAGTTCAAATTGGTCTTGATAAACCTGTTGTTTTAAAAACAATAATACAACTGAATATGCAAGCAAAGATTTAAACAAGAAAAATATCATAAACAGTGCCAAAATTATCTTTGCCAAAATTTTGCCCAAATGGTCTTTTAAAATATCATAAAACTTATCATCTGGAAAACGAGCTTTAAGCAAGAAAAACGTACCCAAAACAAGCAGGTCAAAAAACATTAAACCTGCAACAACAAAAAAGCCGTCAGCACCAACCTCACTGTGCAAAAGTGAAGGCAAAGTTAAAAATGCGTTGGCAAAAATAAGCATAACACATATCATTCCTGTCTGTCTTGCCGAAATCTTTAAATCTTTCATTCTTCCCTCACTTTGTTTGGACTGTTCATACACTTAGGCCGAGTTTTCATCTCAGTTAGCGCAGACTTGAATATGCCGTCTTTAAGGTCTTGCGGAATGCGCGGACTATATGGCGCAAGATAAGGCGTGCCATAACTGTCAAGAGTTGTTAGATAATTTACAAAATATACAAGTCCTCCTGCCAACCCCAAAAGCCCAAGCGAGCCACCCAAAATCAAGAAAATAAACTGTAAAACTGTGATTTGAGAAGCCTCCTCAGGCGCAGTATAAAGCGCAATTTTTGCAAGAGCCACAACAATAACACCTGGCGGCGAAATTAATCCTGCTTTAACACCTGTATCGCCCAAAATTAAAGCTCCCACAATTGAAGTTGCAAGCCCAAGATAACTTGGCAAGCGCAAAGAAACCTCATACAAGATTTGGAATAGCAAAGCAATAAACAGCATTTCAAGGAAAGGAGTAAACGGCAACCCTTGCGTTGTATCTGCCACAGTTATCAAAAAGTTTAAAGGCAAAACGTTATAATGAAACAGTTGTAATGCCAGATATGCGCCAGGCGCTAAAATTGCAATGATAATTCCAAGCATTCTGACAACTCTGACCAGAGAAGCATAATGGTGATTTGTATAATAATCATTTGACGACTGCATTTCTTCAATCAAAATAAACGGAAGCGTCAGTACTATTGGCGAATTGTCCACAATAATTGCAACTCTGCCCTCAAGCATTCTGCCTGCAACAATGTCAGGCTTTTCTGTGTTGCCCACCTGCTTAAACAAAGAGTCAGGCTTGTTCTCCAAAAACGAAAGTATGTAATAACTATCCAAAATGCCGTCAATCTTGATATTTTTTAATCGCTTTTCTATGTCTTTAATGACCTGCTTATTTGCAATGCCGTCAAGATAAGCAATAACAATTTGGGTATTTGAATACTTGCCAATTTTCATTTGTTTAAAGACCAAGTCTTTGCTGTAAAGACGCCTGCGCAAAAGAGTTATATTTGTTTTGATATCCTCAACAAAGCCCTCTCTTGGGCCTTGAATAACTGGCGATGTCGGAGGCTCTGACGGCATACGCGTTGGATAAAATTGGATATCCACAGCCAAATATAATCCTGCTTTTTCAGTAAAAATAATAACTGCACCTTTCAAAATATTATCAATAATCTCATTTGTTTTTATTTCTTGAACATCGCTGTTTTTTACAATTTTATCTTGTAAAACATCAAGCGTTATATCGCCTTGATAGCGTGAGATTGGCTCATAAATGCCGTCAACAAAAAGTTGTTGGTCAGTAAAAGATTTGAGATACAAAAAACCTACTTTGTCGTCACCCTTAATAACAATTCGGCTGGCAACGTCAAAGCTGTTATGTAACTCTTGCTTGTATTTTTCAATTTCCTTTTCTACATTTAAAAAAGCCATACTCCTGTCCTTTAAAGGTAGTATGACTAAAACTTTTGTTTTTATGTGAATAAAACTTAATTTGCAAACACAAAGTCGCCAGAATAAGTAATGTATTTGTTGTTTGAAACTGGCTTAGCTCCGATTTGTGCGTTAGCAACCATAATGCTTGAAATATCCACTCTGTAAGTATAAACTCCGCCAGCAACAGAAACTGAAAACTTTTCAGAAAGATAACTTTTGCCGTTTATATTAATTTCAATAGTGTCAACCTTATCACGCCCAACAATAATCAGTGTGTTTGAAGTTTGGCTTAGCGTAACGCTAGAAAACTGAGAAAGTTCTTGTGTAATTGTAAAGTTTTTTGTAAGCGGTTTTATTGTAGGTCTAAAATATTCACGATTTGAACGAGCAATAACTTGCACATCAATCACGCCAGGTGTAAGTTGATTAAAGTTAACAAAATTTGTTGTAACAGTTATTTTGTTGATTTTATCGCTTATCCAAACAACCTCATAGAAATCAGCATTTTCAACACTTTGCCAAGTGATTGTATCAGCATCAATTTCAGTAACAGGCGCGTCCAAATATGTATAATATTGCCAAGTTGTTATTCCGCTTTCTTCACTGTTGCCACCCTCAATTTCTCCAAGATAACAAACGGACACATTATAATTTGTGCCAAAAGTCAAGCCTTGCAATTGATTTATATGCAAAACACTGCTTTTGCTTTCAAAAGTTAGTTTATTTTTGCCGTCGTCAAATGAAAAACGATATCCCTCAAAATTATCATTTGCCTGAGCAATACAATAAATTTCGCCTTGCTGGTCAACAAATTTTACTCTTTCTGGAATAGTTTTGTTAAAGTTTAGAATAAAAATAGTAGTAAAGGCAACAAAAATACAAAGCATAATCACGCCAAAAGCCACAAAGCCCCATATTTGCTTTTTGCTTAGTTTTTTAGTTTTATTGTTGTCAACAACAAGATTTTCTTCCATAATCAACTTTATTATATATGTTTTTTGCAAATAAAGTCAACTTTTGGAAGAAAATTTAACAAATTTGCACAATATTTTGAAGATTTTTTATAAAAGCATATTGACTTACATCAAAAATTGTGCTAAAATATAGTTGAATTTGGAGGTATTATATATGTTTACAAACCTTACAGTAACTCAATTAGTTGCTTTCATCTTAGGAATTGTCTTTTCTATCATCTCAATCGCTTGTTGCTTCTTTGCTTACAAATGGTCAAAAAAGTTTAAAAGCAGAGTCCTTGCCTGCACCATCACAATGATTGCTCCTTTCATAGCAATCGCATCATGGTTCTTCTTGATTTTCAGCTTTGTAAAAGGTTTGAAAAATGATGAAGTGCTTAACTTGTTTGTTTCACTTGCACTATCAATTGTTGCTTGCTTTATGATTTTGATTGTGTCTTCACTTTTATATCGCAAGAACAAAGCAAGACTTGCAGAACTTGAAAAACAAGCAGAAGAAAAAGAAAGAACAGAAAAAGCAAAAGTTCTTGCAATGGCAATGGCTGAAAGCAAAAGACTTGAAGAAGAAAGAAAAGCAAAAGAACTTGCTGAAGAACAAGCTCGTTTGGCTGAAGAAGAAATGATATCTGAACAAGCTCAAGAAATTGAGGATGAAGAAATCGTGGATGAAGAAATCGAAAGCGAGGAAGAAGAGGAAGTTATCTCAGCCGAGGATTTTGAAGAAGAGGAAGTTGAATCAGCTCCTGAAGAAATCGAAGATTATGAAGTATCAGACGAAGAAGTCGAAGAAGTTGAAGATGACTCTGAAAACTTTGAAGAAACTGAAGATGAAGAAATCTTTGAGGAAGAAGCAGAAACTGAAGAAGTTGAGGAATTGGAAGAAGAGTCAGAAGAAGTTGAAGAGAACTCAACTGAAGAAGACACTGACGACGAAGAATAATAAACAAAAAATATCCGCAAGCAAGCGGATATTTTTTTATTCATTAAGTTAAACTTCTGGAGTGACTGAAGCAAATGTCACTGTTCCAGCAAAACCTTTCACTGTTTCTAAAGCAAATGGAGCAATTTCATCATAGCTTGTAAAGTTAACAAAATAAACTTTATCTTCATTTTCAAACACAAAGCAAACTGATGTTGATGCAAGTGTTTGAGCATCCTCTTCTTTCACTTCAAAATATACAAGGTTGCCATCTTCTTGAAGTTCTGGGCAATCAGCCTCTTCAAAAGTATCAACTAAGAAAGCATTGGCATAATCTTTTACAGTTGGCTCAGTAGAATCAACAAATGTAAAGCTGTCTTTGTTTTTTGTAGAAACTGAGAAAGTGCTAAATTGATTTGTTGTAAGTTCAAAATAAGTTCCAGCAACTGTATCTTTTGAAGCATTAAATTCATTAGTCAATGAAATATTCAAGCCAAGGTCTGTCTCAAAGTCTTTTGCAGTCACAGCCTCTGGTTCAGTCATATTATACTTTGCTGATTTTGCAAATTCTTCAAACTTGTTTTTGCATTTATTTGCATCTTCTCTAAAGCATGTGAAATCGACAGTGAAGAAAGCATCAGCACTTCTATAAATATAAGATTGTGTATAGAATGCATCACCATCCAAAGAATAATTATATTCAAAATTTGCAAAGCCATTTTCTGCATCAACTTTTACAGAACTTGCTGTCACACCCAAAGGAATGCTATCCCTTGTATAAATAAGTGCTACAGCAAACTGTTTGCAAGACATTACATCAGGATTATAGCCAAGCTGTTTAACCTCTTCAAAAGTTTGTTTGCTTAACATAAACAGCATTTCATCAGTTGCAGCTGCATATGTCCCCGCTTCAGTTGTAGACTCCACCTTAAACTCTTTAGTAAGCGTGATCGAAAGTCCTAAGCCTGTGTCAAACTCTTTAGGTTTCTTTTTTGCATTGTTTGCAAGATAAACACCCAAAAAGCCAAGCGCAAACACAAGAACACAAACAACTATATATATTATTTTCTTTGTTTTTGTCTTTTCCATAAAAACTCCTTTTTTCGATATTATTATAACCAAATTATAGTATGTTATGTCAAGCAAAATGACAAAAATTCGTAAATTTTTATCAATTTCAACAAAAAAAGCCTTAATGTAACTAAGGCTTTTTGATGTCTATTTCTTGATTATATAAAGTTATAACTTGAGTAGCAGACACATGACTTTCAACTGTCACGCCAAAAGCAGGATTTGTCCCCACCAAGTTCCCCTCTGTTTGCATTTTAAAAATTTGAGCGTTATCTTTATAGATATAAAATGTATAAGTTGCATCAATTCCCCTAACATTAGCCATATCGCCAGTGCTTTCAAAAAAGTGGAGATATCTGTCTGTCCAAACAGCAGTGTTAATAACCTTTGCATTTATGATATAATACTCTTTTCCATTTTGATCAATTTGCGTAAGCGTTGTGGCATTAAAATATTGAGTAGAAAAATCTATTAGTGGTCTTTCGGCAACAAGAAAAGCTTGCGCATCAATAAATTCAGGTTCTGTAAATTCAGTCTTCATAGCCGAAGAGAAATCATAATTAAAATCTGGCGTTTGATAACGAGTATAAGAATTGCCCTCTTTATAATAGCCTCTTATATAGTTTGAAGCCTGATCGCTCATTGGCCCCTCAGCTTTGAATTTAAAAATTTCATAAGCTTTATCCTTGCATTTATCAGCCGTTCCACTAACATATTGCTTAACTGTTATTTTTGAGCCAAGAACAATTGCATCATTTGTTAAAACAGCGGAATAATTTGACTTATATCCCTCTCCGTCATACAGTTTGTCAAACGCATAATTCAATAATTTGATTGGATATTTATAACTTGGCACATTTGGATCAAACTCTTCGTCAGGCAAAGCAGGCTCTTCATCGGGCTGACTTGGATTGCTAGGAACTGTTGGCTGTGATGTATTATTTTGATCGCCTGTATTTCCTCCACTTCCAGAATTGCCAACGTCAGGCACAACAACCTCAGGAGTAACAGCAATCACATAAGTGCTTATGCCAAAAGCACCTATGACAAGCACAAGCAAAACCGAAAATATAATGTTGTAAACATTCTTTTTAAATTTCATTTATACCCTTTAATATATTCGCAAACTATGCCCAAAAATTACTCTTCCTTTTTATCTAAGGGATTTGTCACCTCAATTTTTTGATTGTATGCAGTTACAGTTTCATTAACGGCAACACGGCAAACAAGATCAATGCCTGTGCCAGGGTTAACCCCTACGATATTGCCATCAATTTGAATTTTAAAAATCTGTGCATTGTTTTTATAAATATGGAAAGTATAACTTGCATTTTCTACTCTAACTTGTTTTAAAGCACCAGTACTTTCAAAAAACCTCATAAACTCGGCAGGCCAAGAGTCTTTATCAATGCCTGTTGCAGTAAGAACATAATACTCAACGCCGTTTTTATCAACTTGAGTGACTATTGAAGTGTTAAATTTTTCTTTAGTAAAGTCAAGAATTGGCTTATCAACCAATGCAAAGCCAAATCTTGCATTATAAGATTCTCTTGTATATTCTGTATTCCCATAAGCAGATGCATCAAACACATTGTTAGGAGTTTGCATATGATACAATTTATCGCCGTCAATGTAAAGTTTTCTTAAATAATTGGCAGCACCATTGCTTGCAGGACCTGTTGCACTATAAACAAAATCTTCATATGCCTTATCCCCGCTTTGCTCAACATAGCCGTCAATAGTTTGTTTGATTGTTATGGCTGAGCCAAGAAGCATTGCGTCAATGTCCATTTTTACTGAATAGTTTGCACGATAGCCGTCACTGCTGAACATTTTGTCTAACGCATAATTAAGCACTTTAAGAGGATATCTATGACTTGGAACATTTGGATCAAAGTCCAAGTCAGGATTGTTTGGATTGTCAGGATTGATATCTCCTGGATTTTGCGGATAAGACGGATCGTTATCACCTGGGTTGTTTGGGTTGTTATCTTCAGAATCTCCCGCGTCAGGAGAAACAATGGTTGGAGCAGTTGCAATAACATATGTACTCAAGCCAAAAGCGCCTATGACAAACATAAGCATAATTATGAATATAACATTGTAAATTTTCTTTTTAAAAACCATATGTAACCCTATTATTCCTCTCCAGCAAGAGGGCTTTCAATTTCTATTTTTTGATTGTATGCAGTTACAACTTCATTTGCTGACACTTTGCATTCAACATCAATCCCTGTTGCGGGATTAACTCCTGTAACGTTTCCGTCAATCAAGACTTTAAAAATTTGAGCGGTATTTTTATAAATATAAAATGTATAACTTGCATTTTTGATTTTAACATTCTTTATTGCGTTTGTACTTTCAAAGAATCTCATAAATCTTTCTGGGAAAGAAGAGGCATCAATTCCTGTTGTTGTGATGATATAAAATTCAGCACCTTTTTTATCTTTTTGAAGCACAAGTGACGCCGAAAACTTATCCGTTGTGAAATCCAAACAAGGTCTTTCAGCCAATGAGAAGCCAAAACGATCATAATATTGGTCTTTTGTATATTCAGTCAAATAGAACTCAGATTCATCATAACTATGTTTTGGAGTTTTTAAGCGATACGCTTTATCATCTTCCATATAAAGTTTTCTTATATAATTTGCAGCATAAGTTCCCAAAGTTCCAGTGCCCTCAAACCTCAAATATTCCACGCTCTTATTGCCACTCGCTTGAACATAGCCATTGATTTTCTGATTGATTTTCACATTAGAGCCTACAACACTAGCCTTAACATCAAGATTAACGCCACATGTTGCATGGAAGCCCGCACTATTAAACATTTTATCAAGCGCATAGTTAACAATTTTCAATGGATATTTAAAATTTGGAACGTTAGGATCAAAATATTCTTCTGGAGCAACTGGCTCACTTGGAATTTCAGGACCTTGCGGAAGTGACGGATTATTGACATCAGGATTGTCAGGATTGTTATCATCAGGATTTTCTGCATCAGGAATAACAACAGCAGGTGCTGTTGCGATTACATATGTGCTTATGCTACAAGCGCCAATCACAAAGATTAGCAAAATAGCAAATATAACATTGTATGCCTTTTTCTTAAATTTCATCAATAATCCTTATTCTATATATTACATAAAAGTGACTTTTATCAAGTCACTTTTTATTTTAACAAATATTGAATTTTTTGTCAATACATTTTATTATTTTACTATAAAATTAACAATTCTTCCTGGAACAACAATAGTTTTTACTATATTTTTGCCCAAAAGTGCATTTTTAACACTCTCATTTTCTTGAACTTTTGACGCAATTTCATCATTTGAGAGATTTGTTTCAACATCAACTCTTGCCACAATCTTTGAGTTAACTTGAACTGCAATTTGAACAACCGCCTCTGTTAAATATTTTTCATCATAATCTGGCCACTTTTGGTCAAGAATTTGAGAATCAAAAACGCGTTCAAAAATCTCGCTTGTTATGTGAGGAGCAATTGGATTAAGCAAAATCAAGAATTGTCTAAGTTCCTCTTTTGTGATAAAGCCATCATCACGAACTTTTTTGATAAATATCATAAAGCTTGCGATTGCAGTGTTAAGACGAAGTTCTTCCAAATCTTCGCCAACTTTTTTGATAAGTTTGTTAAGAGGGATAATATGTTCTTTGCTGACATCGCCATCTTTGACAATATCTTGAAGCGCCCAAACTTTGTTTATAAAAGAAACTATTCCGCTTATGCCGTCAAAAGTCCAAGGAGTGTTATCTTCATATCCGCCAAGGAAATGAACATGCATTCTTGCAACATCTGTGCCATATTTATCAATCACTTCAAGCGGAGAAACGCCGTTTGTTGAACTTTTGCTCATTTTTTTGCCTTGGTCGTCAAGAATAAGTCCGCTTCCCATTTTCTTAACAAATGGGTCACGAGTTGGAACAGCGCCAATCTCATACAAGAAATTCTGCCAGAAAAAAGAATACAAAACATGGCGAGTTATATGCTCAGTTCCGCCAGTGTAACAGTCAACACTGCCCCAATATTTAAGCTTGTCAAAATCTGCAAGAGCATTTTTATTGTGAGGGTCTGTATAGCGAAGCCAATACCAACTTGACCCTGCCCAGTTTGGCATAGTGTCAGTTTCACGTTTTGCGTCACGCCCGCACTTAGGACATTTGCAGTTCACCCAATCAGACACTTTAGAAAGCGGACTATCACCATTCTCATTTGGCAAATAATCATTAGTTTTTGGAAGCGTCAAAGGTAAATCTTTTTCATCAAGAGCAACTGCTCCACAATGAGGGCAATTCACAATTGGAATTGGCTCTCCCCAATAACGCTGACGATTGAAAGACCAGTCTGTCATTTTGTAATTTATCTTTTTCTCGCCTACGCCCATTTTGATAAGTTTTTCAGCAATCTTAGGCTTGCCCTCGCTGATTTTCATGCCAGAAAATTCAGCAGAATTCATAAGACGACTGTCTTTTGCCAAATATTCATACTTTTCAACAGCATGTTCACTTATATCGCCCTCAATAACTTGGATAATTGGCATATTAAATGCTTTTGCAAATTCAAAATCTCTTTGGTCATGAGTTGGAACTGCCATAACAGCGCCAGTACCATAGCCAGCCAGCACAAAGTCAGCCAAATATAGCGGAACTTTTGCGCTAGTCAGCGGATTAACAGCTTGCAAACCCTTTACAAGACAGCCTGTTTTTGTTTTAGTGTCGCTCATTCTGTCAAATTCGCTGCGGAGCGCTGTTTTTTCTCTATATTCTTCCACTTCATCAAAATTTTGAATATAATTTTTCAATTTATCAACAATTTTGTTTTCTGGCGCAAGAGAAAGAAAAGTTACACCATAAATTGTTTCTACGCAAGTTGTAAAAATTTCAACCTTGTCTAAAACATTTCCGCTTTCGTCGAGCAGATTGAAAGTAACTTGCATACCCTCACTGCGTCCAATCCAGTTGCGTTGAGCCTCCTTTAAATGCTCAGCCATTTTGACTCTGTCAACATTTTCAAGCATCTTTTCAGAATACTCTTTCATCTTTAAAAACCAAACAGAGCGCTCTTTTTGAATAACTGTACTTCCACAGCGGTCACACTTGCCACCTTGACTATCTTCGTTTGAAAGCGTAGTTTTGCAGTTCGGGCAAAAGTTGACATAGCCAGTTTTCTTATATGCTTTGCCATGATTGAAAAGTTGAACAAAAATCCATTGAGTCCATTTGTAATAATCCTCGTCACTTGTGCAAAAAGTTCTGTCCCAGTCAAATGAAAGTCCCAATTTTTTAAATTGTCCCCAAATGTTTTTGCTGCCATTTGCAACAAAATCATGTGGGTCAATACCTGTCTTAATAGCCGCATTTTCAGCAGGAAGCCCAAACGCGTCGCCGCCAATAGGAAACAAAACGTTATAACCCTTAAATCTTTTATATCTCGCCAAAGCGTCGGCTGGAATAGTGCCTTTCAAATGCCCCATGTGAATGTTCCCGCTAATGTTAGGGAACTCATAAAGCACATAAAACTTAGGCTTTGTAGGATGGAAATCAACCGCTTTAAACGCCTCTTCTTTCTCCCACCTAGCCTGCCACTTTTTTTCAATTTCTTTAAAATTATATTCTTCCATAAAGACCTCGCATAAATAAAGTTGGGATAATGATAGCATTAAAAAACAGAAATGTCAAACCGCTTTACACCTTTTGCAATATTTTTTTAAATTATTTGTTAAAAAGTGTTGACATTTCATTGTTTTATGTGTATAATAGTGTTGTTAAAATTAAATCTTGTCCATAGACAGCAAGTGTCAATGACATAAACGCGTGTGCGTGCTTGCCGAGGAAAGTGTTTTTGAAGATTAGATTATTCTATCTCTATGCCTTTCCCGCGTGGCGTAGAGATTTTTTGTTAACATAACACAAAACTTTAAATTAAAAGGAGAAAATACGATGAGTGCTAATTTAGAAGCTAAAAAACTTGTGGTTGAAGAAATCAAAGAAAAACTTAGCAAAGCAAAATCAGTTACATTCGTTGACTATACAGGGCTTACTGTTGAAGAAGACACTGCTATGCGTCGCGAATTTAAGAAAAACGGTGCTGAGTATAAGGTTTACAAAAACAAGTTAATGCTCCTTGCACTTAACGAGCTCGGAATTAAGGGTGCTGAAGAATTTCTTCACGGCACCAGCGCAGTAGCTTTTAGTTATGATGATGAAGTAAGCGGTGCAAAAGTCGTTTGCGAAACTGCAACTAAAACAAAGAAGTTAAGCGTTAAATTTGGATTACTTAATGGTTCTTTCGTTGAAGGCAAGGAAATTGAAGCATTGGCTAAACTTCCAAGCAAGGAAGTATTGCTTGCTAAGCTTCTTGGAACTCTTAATGCACCAGCAAGTGCACTTTGCAGAGTTCTTAATGCCCCTATCCAAGGGCTTGCAATTGCTTTAAATGCAATTGCTACAAAATAGTGGCAATGCCACTTTATATTAGTGCTTGACACACTTAAAAAGTCAAATATAAAATAAATCGTGCATAATGCACAAGGAGGAAATTAAAAATGGCAGATATTACAAAAATTGTTGAAGAAATTGAAAAACTTTCAATCGTTGAAGTTTCAGAGCTCGTTAAAGCTCTTGAAGACAAATTCGGAGTAAGCGCAGCTGCTCCAGTAGCAGTAGCAGCAGCTCCAGCAGGTGCAGCAGCAGCTCCAGCAGCAGAAGAAAAAACAGAATTTGATGTTATTCTTGAAGAAGCTGGCGCAAACAAAATTGCAGTTATCAAAGTTGTTAAAGACATCACAGGTCTTGGACTTAGTGAAGCTAAAGCTCTTGTTGATGGCGCTCCAAAAGCAATCAAAGAAAAAGTTTCAGCTAACGACGCTAAAGAAATGGAAGCTAAGCTTAAAGAAGCTGGCGCAACAGTTAAACTTAAATAATCACTGGCTAAAAGAAATTGAATATAAAAGTTTTGTGTTAAAAAAACGAGCAGCTGCTCGTTTTTTTTATTTTAAAACGCGAAAGCATATAAAAAATATAGCCGCCAAGCGTTTGGGCTTGAAGTTTTGTGTTAAAAAAAAGAAGAACGTAATTGTTCTTCTTTTTTTAATTTTGATTTGGTGTTTCTATATTCTTTTCAGTCTTTTCCCCAAACCGCAGCTTTATCTTGTTTTCAATCTTGTCTATAAGCTTTTCCAGCTTCCCGCCAAGATTGAATTTATTGCAAATAAAGAAAGTTATTTCTGCCAAGAAAACAGCAGAGATAAGGTCAACAATGTAATGCTGTTTTGTAAACTGAGTTGCAAGCAAGATAAGGATATCCATAATCAGTATGCCAACTCTGTTTACAAAAGAAATATTCTTTTGCCCACGCACAGAAATATAGCAAAAAGCACTTAACAAGCAATGTATGCTTGGAAAACAGCCAAATGGCACATAGCCACCGTCAAACATATAAAAATTGCCAATAAATTTATCTATTGGATTATCACTTGCAAGCATCTCGTCAATAGGTCTTGAAATCGTTGTTGGCATAAAGCAATAAATGATTGCAGTTATCAAAAAACTTATCATAACGGCAATAAACCAGTTACAAAAGCGTTTTCTGTTTTTTGCAGCAATGATTGGAGCAACAAACCAATAGGCATAAGACAAAAGATAAGGAATGAAGAAAATTTTCACAAGTGGAACTTTGTCATCAAAGCCAACAATTGTGAAATCGTGAACTTTGAAATTTCTTGCAATCGGTCTTGTAAGCCAATAAACAATGCAGTCTACCAGAAGCACAATTGCGGTCAAAATCACTGCGTAGCCATATCGAGCAAGCCACGCTTTAAACTTATCTTTAAATGCCACTTTTTCTGTTGCGTTAACTTGATTATTTTGTTTCAATTTTTTTCTCCCCTCTTTTGCTTTTATAATATTTAACTATTGTTGGAATATAGAACACAACATTAACTGCAACTATAACCAGAATATACAACAATATTATATACACAGCATTTGGCATTGCGCGACTTACATTTTCAATTGGCGTTCCCCTGCCACCGTTTAGATAACAATAGTCCCAATTCCAAATTTTATCAACGATAAGCGCTGGAATAAACAAAATTGCAAGCGGAATAAAAAATCTGAAAGTATCTTTAATTTGCGGCTTATAATATCCTGTAAACCAAATCAAACAAGAAACAAACAACATCAAAAGATGATAAACAATTGTTCTTACGCCAACAAAACTCAAAACAGGATAATTATTAAGGTTATTATTCAAAATCAACCCCATAAGCCCTGCAAAAATATTGAAAGTTGCAAGATAGGCATAACATGTTTGTTTTACTGCTTGTTTTTTGCTAAATACAGCAACATTAAGCACAATAAAGAAAAGACTGCAAAAATATAATGGCAAAGTTGTTGAAAAATCAAAGGACTTTGTAACAACAAGTTCCCATATCCAATAAATCGGATCAAGAGTAAGTGCTATTATTGCACAAACAATCAGAATTTTCTCAACTTTTTTATGTTCAAGCTTTCTTAAGAAAAAGCATGCAATCAAAATTCCAACAAGTCCAAAAACTATTATCAAAATGTGTGCTAAATTTAACATAGAATATTCGCCTTTAGGCATATATTCAAAAAATTTTGCCAAAATCATAAAATTACCTCTTATCTTTTGTTATTATAACTCTTTTTTATATAACAATCAAGTTATTCTCCAAACAAGTCTTTAACTTTGCTATCTTCTTGCATAATAAGGTCTTTCAACATTGTATAACGTTGAACAGTGTGTTTGTTTTTCACCATTTTTTTAAGATTTTCTGGCAAGCCGACAAGCACGACCATTTTTTTAGCACGGGTGACCGCTGTATATATAAGATTGCGCGTTAAAATAATCGGCGCGCCTGAGATTATTGGAATTATCACCACATCAAACTCAGAGCCCTGGCTTTTATGGATTGTGATTGCATAGGCAAGCGAAAGTTGTCCAAGGTCAGTTCTTGGATAAACACAATGACGCCCGTCCTCAAACACTACAAGAGTTTCTCCGTTTTGGAAATCGATTTTTTCAATAAATCCAATGTCTCCGTTAAAAACGCCCTCACCCTCCTCTTCAATAAAGCCATTAAGGCGCGTCCAAACAAGATTGTAATTATTTGACGTTTGCATAACCTTATCGCCAACTCTAAAAATTGTTTCGCCAACTTGAAATTCTTGCTTGTTTATGCTTGGCGGATTGATTTTCTCTTGCAAAGTTCTATTTAAGTTATCAATTCCGCAAACGCCCGCTTTGAGCGGTGCAAGCACTTGGATTTGCGTCGGGTCTAACCCTGTAAACTTTGGAAGTCTTTGGCAGACCATATTCACAACTGAATTTTTGATAGCGTCAAGCTCGGCACGTTCCTCAAAGAAGAAATCAGTTGAGGAATTGTCTATCACAGGCATGTGTCCGTCATTGATAAGGTGAGCGTTTGAAATGATAAGGCTGTTGTCTGCCTGTCGATATATTTTTGTAAGCATACTGACAGTTATTTTCTCGCATGCAAGGATATCCGCGAGAACATTGCCTGCTCCCACGCTTGGAAGCTGGTCTTTATCGCCAACTAAAATAAGTTTGCAATCTCTTGGAAGCGCTTTGCACAAACTGCTCATAAGCGCAACGTCCACCATTGAAACCTCGTCCACAATAACGCAATCAATATCAAACGGATTTTTCTCATTGTGAACAAACTGACCAACGCCACCCTCGCCAACTTCAAGAGCGCGATGAATTGTTTTTGCTTCACAGCCTGTGGAGTCGCTCATTCGCTTTGACGCCCTACCTGTTGGCGCTAAAAGCATAAAGCCCTTTTTGTGTTGGCTGAGAATTTCGATAATACATTTGATAATTGTCGTCTTGCCTGTTCCTGGCCCGCCCGTGATAACAGAAACTCCACTGTTGATTGAATTTATAATCGCATTTTTTTGTTCTTCATGAAAAATTATCTTTTCGCGCTTTTCAAAATGAGCAATTTCATCTTCCAAATCAAGTTTCTCTTGAATTGTCGCATTATTCAACAAGCAAAGCTTTTTTGCAACAGTGCTTTCATAAAAATAATATTTGCTAAGCATAACAACTTCCATTTTGTCACGCCAAAAAATCATGCAAGTTTTATCAAGCGTCAAACTGTCAAGCGCTCTTAAATATAGTTCTTCACACTCAGTTAAGTCAAGTTCAAGCAAGCCCTCTGCCAAAGATAGCAAAAGCGCTTTTGGCAAAAAAGTATTGCCTGTTTTATCCACCTGAGAATTGATTGTATGCAAAAGTCCTGCTCTTATTCTGAACTGACTATTAACAGGAATGCCAATACTTTTTGCAATTCTGTCAGCAGTCAAAAAGCCAATGCCGTCAACGTCCTCCACCAATCTATAAGGATTGTTTTTAACCACATCAACAGTTTTATCACCAAAGATTTCATAAATTTTAAGTGCTAAATTAGTTGAAATGTTATATTTTTGCAAAAACATCACAGAATTTTGCATTTTTTTAAGTTCTTTAAACTTTTCGCCAATTTCAAGCGCTTTTTTCATACTGATATTTTTTATCTCTGAAAGCGACGCTGGCGACATTTCTATTATATCAAAAGTGTCTTTGCCAAAATGCTTAACAATGTTCTGAGCAGTTACTGGCCCAACCCCTTTTATAAGCCCAGACGACAAATACCTCTCTATTCCAGCAAGAGAGGTTGGCAAAATCACTTCATAACTAGTAAAGGAAAACTGATAGCCATATTTGGAATTATTGACATATTCGCCCTCAAGCGAGATATTTTCTCCCACATTTGCCGAAATCATTTTCCCGACAATTGTGACAGGAGTGTCGTTAAAATCAAGAATTCCAACAGTGTATCCGTTCTGCTCGTTCCTAAAAATTACTTCTTCTAAGACGCCTTGTATATGCATAGTTACATTTTAATACCTTTAAAGTAAAAAAATCAAGCAAAAACGCTTGCAAAAGTAAAAAATTTTTATTATACTATGTTTGATTATGGATAACGTAGGAAAAATCTTAGAACTTGAAGCTCTAAGTGAAAACTTATTGAAAAGCAAATCAACCTCAGGACTGCTCAGGTTGAAAGTTTTATATTTTGCTGAAATTTATAAAAATCTGTCTGTAAGTATGATTATTGAAAAACTTGGCATCAAAAAGTCCAATTTTGCGCTTATGACAACAGAACTTGCCAAAGAGGGCGTTATTGAAATTAAATCTACTGAAATCGACAGACGATGTCGTACTATTTGTTTAACACAAAAAGGCAAAGAGGAACTTGGAGCATACAAAAAACAAATAGAAGATAAACTTGGAGCAACCTCGCTGGAAGTTGAACGCTCTTTAAAAGTTTTAACAGACTATTTTAACAAAATTGTATAGCCCTTTGTGGCTATTTTTGTTTTTAAAACATATAAATTGATAAAAATAATTAAAAGGAATACAAAAATGTTAAAATTATACAATTCACTCACTCGACAAAAGGAAGAGTTTAAACCCGTTGAACAAGGCAAAGTTAAAATGTACACTTGCGGGCCAACCGTTTATCACTTTGCACATATCGGGAACTTGCGCAGCTATGTTATGGAAGATGTGCTTGAAAAAACTTTGAACTTTTTGGGCTATAAAGTTACACGTGCAATGAATATCACCGACGTAGGGCATCTCACTGGCGATGGCGACAGCGGAGAGGACAAAATGCTGCTTGGCGCTCAAAGAGAACACAAATCTGTTTTAGAGATTGCAAAATTCTATACTGACTGCTTTAAATCAGATTGCGATAAGCTTAACATCAAGTGGCCAGAGATTGTTATTCCTGCAACCAGCTGCATAGACGAGTATATTAATATCATTTCCACCCTGCTTGACAAGGGCTACGCATATATCTCAGACGGCAATGTGTATTTTGACGTATCTAAACTTGAAAACTATTATTCGCTGACCAATCATAAATCTGATGACATGCTTGTAGGCGTGCGAGACGGCGTTGAGGAGGATAAGGGCAAGCGTAATCAAGCCGATTTTGCTTTATGGTTTACAAAATCTAAATTTGCTGAGCAAGAGCTTAAATGGAACAGCCCTTGGGGGCTTGGTTATCCTGGCTGGCATATTGAATGCAGCGGGATTTCGCACAAATATCTTGGCGAATATCTTGATATTCACTGCGGCGGCGTTGATAACAAATTTCCTCATCATACAAACGAAATTGCACAAAGTGAAAGCTTTATAGGCCATAAATGGTGCAATTATTGGTTCCATGTTGAACATCTCAACACAGAAAGCGGCAAAATGAGCAAAAGCAAAGGTGAATTTTTAACAGTCTCGCTTTTACAGGAAAAAGGATACAACCCGCTTGTTTATAGATATTTCTTGTTAAAGTCACATTATCAAAATCCGCTTGTGTTCAGCTTTGACAGGCTTGACGGAGCAAAAGCCGAATATGACAAGCTTAAAGAAAAAATCTTATCACTCGACGAGAATGGCGCTTTTGAGCAAGATATTTATGACAAATTTATTTCTCAATTCAAATCGGCGCTTGAAGACAATTTAAACACCTCGCTTGCAATCACAGTTTTATATGATGCCCTCAAAAGTCAAGCAAATAGCAACACAAAACGCAAGCTGATCGCAAAGTTTGACGATGTTTTAAGTCTTGACCTTTTAAAGCAGATTGAGCTTTCAATACCCGATGAAATCAAAGCGTTAGCCGAGCAGCGCTGGCAAGCAAAGCAAGCGCGTGACTGGGCAAAAGCTGACGAGCTTAGACAAATTCTTTCTGACAAGGGCTGGACTATAAAAGACAGCAAAGATAAATATGAAATTATAAAGAATTAATCAAAAATATGCAAAAAACACAAGAAAAAGTTGAAAAAAGCGAGAAAAAACGAATTTTTCTCAATCTAAAAAAGTTTTTCGTTAAGGCTGGCAACGCTAGCCTTAATCTTCTTTATCCGCAAAATATGAAATGTATGTTTTGTGGCAAAGATATCCCCGACTTTGAAAAGCAACCTTTCTGCGATGATTGCAAAAAGCAAGAGATATTCAATAATGGTCATCGTTGTAAATTTTGCGAAAATCCTTTGCACGACGAAAGTGATGTTTGTGAAAATTGCAAAAATAATCACAACCTATTCCAAAAAGCCTTTTGCCCATTTTTATACAATAACCTTACCCGCTCGCCAATCCTAAAATTTAAAAATGATTATGGCAAATATCTAACCCAAACTTTTGCAAAATATATTGTTGACGATATCAAAAAAGCCAACATAACAATTGACCTAATCATCCCAGTACCACTGCATAAAAAGAAACGTAAAGCCCGCGGCTACAATCAAGCTGAGCTTTTGGCAAACGAGCTTGGCAAAGCATTGAATGTCTCAGTTGATACTCAAAGCATATTAAAAATTAAACAAACAAAACAACAAAAGAAACTTGATTATAAACAACGCCAGAGCAATTTGTTTTCAACATTTTTGCTGACAACTAAAACAAATATCAAGGACAAAAATATCTTAATCGTTGATGACATAATGACAACTTGCGCCACCGTGAACGCCATTTCTGCTCTAATCAAAAAATATGTAAACAACATTTATGTTGCCACAATAGCCCGCCGCGACTTTAAAGACACAAAAACAAAAAAATAAAAAACGCCTTATTTTTAAGGTGTTTTTTTAATAATCTATTCGCCCCAAAATGTAATCAATGCTTTCATCAAAAAAGTTTGCGAGTTTTATTAAAGTTTCAAAATCGCATTCCCTTTTCCCATTCTCCCAATAAGATACAAGCCTTACGCTTACAAACATTGCATCCGCAAGTTGTTTGCGTGAAATACCTCTCTCCTCTCTTAACGCCTTGATTCTTGAAGCAAATTTATTCATATACAAATATTAGAACATTTTGTTCTTAAATGCTTGACTTGGAACAAAATGTTCCATATAATATGTTATGAGGAAATATTTCTCAAATTATACAAAAGGAGGTAAAATATATGTTTTGTCCAAAATGTGGTAAGGAAATTGAAGATGATGCTGCTATTTGCATTCATTGCGGACGCTCACTGGAAACAAAAAAAGAGGACAAGCCTGAATACAGAGAATCCAAAGCTGGTATTGGCGTTGTTATGGGTTTATTTCTTGGCTTAATCGGGCTTATCATTGGTCTTTGCCTGTATCCAGCAGAAACAAATGCACGCAAAACATTCATCAAGGGCTGGGGAATAACCTTTGGTGTCTGTGCAGCAGTAGGCATTATATTGTTTATCATCATTTACGTTGTTGCACTCAGCACAATAACACCTTACATATAACAAACTATAAAAGAAACGCACTTGCGTTTCTTTTTATCAATTAAACTATTGCTTTTTATCAAATCTGTGATATAATAAAAGTATGAAAATTGATAATGCATTTGCTCAAAAATTAGATGAATTGTGTTTTCAACGCAAAGCACATGATTTTTATCATTCTATTCAGCCGTTTATGCATGCGATTAATGGGATATATAATCGCAATATCCACACGACCACTTTTGAGCCTGAAGAGGTTTATCTCAGTTTTAAAGATATGGAAAGGCTTGCACTGGCTTTTTATAAAGATTTTGATAATGAACTTTATTATAAATTAAAAGAGGTGTTGAATGACCCTTATACAATTTATGAAACTTATAAACCTAAGCCACAAGATAAGAATAACCCAAACAAAAACTCTTGTGGGATAAGATTTGGACACCCGCATATTGAACTTACTCCTGAAAACAATGTTTGCGGGCTTTTAGCCCCAGCACATGAATTTTCTCATGCACTTTCACAACGTATTCAAAAATTTATGAAGCAACGCACTGATTGCCTTGGCGAAATTGAAAGTAAATTTATTGAAAAGGTTTATCTTGACTTTTTGTTGGAGCATGATATCATTTCGCAAGAAGATTATAAAAATTGTCAAAATATAACTCGTCGTGACCTTGCACTTAATTGCGAACTCTTAATTCAAGAGAATGACATCCTTTCGCAAATCACTCCACCTATCACCAAAGATAAACTTGATAAGTTTTTGGAAGACAACAAAAACAATCCAAACATAAATAAATTGAAAGAACGCTTAGATGAAATGACTTTTGGTGACACAGAAAATATGTATGGAGAATATATTTTTCGTTATGTTGTAGGCGAAGCTGTTGCCGCTGCACTTTATGAAGATTATAAAAAAGAGCCAGCAGAGATCAAACAAAAATTTAAAGAGTTTTTACGCACAAACGCTGAAATATCAACTGAAGAAGCTCTTCAAATATTACTTGGCGAAAATGCAATGGCCAAAATCAATGATGTGTTTTTCCCGCAAGCTCAAAATTCTTTACAGCAAGAATAAAACAAAAGAAAATACTGCCTAAGTTGCAGTATTTTTGTATTTTGTAGTAGATTTTTCATATTTATTGTAATTTTTTTAATTTATTTGCAAAAAACACTTGACAAGAGCCTTTGCAATAAGTAAAATAAATATCGTGTCAATTAAAAGTAATTTAATTGCGTATCAAAAATCATATCTCCCTTTTTTTGATATGGCCTCCTGGTCAATCGGTTAAGACATCGCCCTTTCACGGCGGAATGAGGGGTTCGACTCCCCTGGAGGCTACCAAAAATACTCGCTTTTGCGAGCATTTTTTATAGGTTTACAACTTTGACGATAGTCAAAGGTTTGCGGAAGCAAACTGGGGAGGCGAACGGGCGAAATTGCAAAGGCAATAGTATTGCATTTGTCCGCCCCGGCATGATAGCGTCACGCTTACAAAGACATACCTGCAAAGCGGAGTGACTCCCCTGGAGGCTACCAAAAGACCTAACTGGTCTTTTTTGTTTAAAGGAGAAATTATGAATAAAAATCAATTTGACCAAACTGAAGACATACTTAAAACTTTACAAGCGCTTAGTGGCAAACTGGATAACCTTTCAACCAGTCAAAGAATAGATTACTTAAAAAGTTTAGGTTTTTCATTGGGCTATAAACAAGAAGACAATGATAAAATAGAGTTAGAGCATTCCTAACTCTTTTTTATTCCCCTTTCGCCTTTTTGGCTATATTTATTTTAAGCTGAGTTTTAAGCACATCACTTCGCTTTATTGAAAACTTAGAAAATATTAAAATAGAAAGTGCAAGGGCTATTGAACAGCCACAGAAAACAACTATTCCAAGCCCTGTCTGCACGCTCATCGCTTGAACTGGCTGAGTGCTGTCAAATTTGATAAAATCAAGAAGCAGACCAATTATCAAAAGGCTGATTGAATTTGCAAGGTTATATGTGAAAGTGTAATAGCCAGTGTATGCTCCTGCATTATTTTGCCCTGTTTTGTACATTTCAAGCGTGACAACATCGGCATACATAGACATTGGCAAACTATACATTGCGCCAAGTCCAACTCCACAAGTAGCTATACAAATAAGCACAAGCCAAAACATGGTGTTAGGCTGAGCATAATCACGAAAAAGAAAAGTTAAAAGCGTCAAACTTATGCCAAGCAATATTACTGATAAAGCGATAACCAGCGCTTGTTTTTTATCCACTTTTTTAGCCACATTAACCCACAACATTTGAGAAGCAATTGCTCCGCCAAACAGAGCAATCAACATAAAAGAAATCTGCGCACTTGAAAAGTGATAGCAATATGTGAATAAATGCATGCCAACGCTCATTAAAAAAGCCGAAGCCACCGTTGCCATGGCATAGCCCAAAATTACTGCCCTAAAATTTGGCTTTTTGATAACTTCAAAATATCCGCCGAGTAGTTTTTTAAAATTAAGTTTTTCTTGCTTAAAAACCATAAAATTAGGACTCCGCCTAACATTTCTTAAAGTCCCAAAAACGGCAATCAGTCCGCAAATTAACACAAGGCATGAATTGACCATTGCCATTTTGACATACCCAGCCTGACTGAAATCTGTTTGAACGCCCAGCGATATTGACGGCATAAAAAAGTAAAGCATAATGCTTGGCAAAATCATGCCAATGATATTAAATACTGTTTTGTAACCTTGTATTTTTGACTGCTCGTTATAGTCAGGCGCAATATCAATCGCCAGTGCTGAAAATGGCGTGCTAAAAAAAGTATTTGCAGTTTCAATTGCAAGCATCATCACAAGAAGCCAAAAAAATTTACCCAAATCACCAATATTTGCAGGCATTGACCAAATAAGAATATTTAAAAATGCAATCACAACAGAGCCACAAAGCATGTACCCCAGTCGCCTGCCAAAAAATTTGCTTTTTGTGTTATCGCTCAGATACCCCACAAGCGGGTCACTTACGCCGTCCCAAAGTGATGAAATAGCCACTGCCAAGCCAACAAGCGTGCCTGGAATGCCCATAATTGAAGTGCCAAAGAACATAATAAAATTGCCCAATGTCTGCGACATTGAGTTATAGCCAAGCCCGCCCACGCCATAACAAACTTTTGTAGCCCACGGCAACTTCTTTTTCACTATATTAACTTATGCTTGGCCACAAATGGATATGTTAAAAAGCATCAAAAAAGAAGAGTATATTTACTCTTCCTCTTCTTCTTTTTTCTCTGGAACGAATGGCTCTGGATGAAGCAAGCGTTGAGCAATTTCAAATCGGCTTTGCTCAAACGGCACAAGTTCTTTGCAATAATGGTCTATCGCGTCTATAATTTCCTTATTGAATTTTTCATATTTATCTTCGCTTGACATAATGATTGCCACGCCCTCGCGTTTGACTTTTTTATTCGTTTCCAAATCTTTGTAAACAACAAACTCATGCAAAAGCTTACATTCATAGCCAGTGCCTGAAATAAAGCGATATTTTTCACCAGTTACAGTTATTTCAATCTTAGGAACAGTTTGTCGAACAATTGAAACAAGGTCAATTGTAAACACATTGGCATAAGAATTTGAAATTGCATTGGCTATTTGAGTTGGAAAATCCTTTGGCGCTTCTGTCTTTTCGCATTCGCCTAAAAAGAACTTTTGGCTTGGGCGTTTATATCCACCTGGCAGTTTACTTATTTTTCTAACTTTAAAGAAAACTTTATCACCCTCAAATTGTTTACTTAAAACAAGCCCTGCATTGGACATTAAGTTGTTTTTAACATCATAAACAATCTCATTGCCTTTAAACTTGCCGTCAGAAACAAGTTTATAAAATTTAAGATTTTCATCAAGTTTTTTATAAATTTTGTTAAAATTGCCAGTAATCAATTGATAATGCACTTTTTTGGTCATTTCATTTTCAAGTTTATCTTTACTTTTCATAAATCCACCTCATATATAGAGTTTACTTTTTTTTCAAAAAAAAAGCAAATGTTTAACAATTGTTTTTTAAGGAATAATCATAAAAGGAGGCAAAATATGAATTTTTTAGAAAGCAAAACCAAAGAAAACCTTGCAAGAGCTTTTGCTGCTGAATGTCAAGACGGAGCAAGATATCAATTTATGGCAAAGTCTGCCAAAGCAGATGGATTTTCTTTTATCACAGACCAACTTAAAATGTTGGCTAAAAACGAAATGGCTCATGCGTCACGATTTTATCAACTGATGTTAAAAAACCTTGGAAACACAAAGGAAGATAATGTGCCTATCGAGGCTGGTTATCCTTTTGAGCCACCCGAGCTGAGTAGCAGTTTACAATCTGCCAGTGACATTGAGCTTTATGAAGCCAAAAACATTTATCCTGCTTTTGCCAAGATTGCAAAAGATGAGGGCTATGCAGAAATTGCGGAAGCATTTTTATTGATTGCAAAAGTTGAGCAAACTCATCATCTTATTTTGCAAGCATTTGCTGATATGTATAAAAACAACTGCATGTATAAGGCAAACAGCAAATTGCTTTGGAAATGTTCAAACTGTGGCAATGAAGAAGAACGCAAAGAAGCTTGGTTAAATTGTCCGTTATGTTCTTATCCGCAAGGCTATGTTATGATTCCACAGCAAAAAATTCAACAAAGTTAAAAAAAGAGCAAAACTTGCTCTTTTTTTTAACTTAATTCACTTTCAGCACCTTTAACTTTTACTCCCTCTGTTGATAAAAGGCTGATTGCGCTATCCTTTATTATTCTGCAATATTGACGAGTGCCAACATCGGTCAAAGATGGATAGAACTCTCTAAAATATCTATTAGCTTTATCCAAATCGCCTGTTGCCTCCATAGTTGTTACACTTGCAAGCAAATCATGAACAAACAATGCTTGATAAATCATGCTTTCATCCTCAGTCAGTTTGCCACGCTTTACACTTTCATTATTCATTTTGCTACGTTCAGTCAACAACTTTTCAAGCAAATCAAGCCCCTCTGCGCTGTTAAGTTTTTGCGAAATCTGTGCAAGGTCATTGTCATGAAGTTCTCGAACTGTTGCAAGATGTTTTTCAACCTCTTCTGACTTTGTCTCACCCTTTTTATGACTTGCAATCATGCCAAGCGCTCTGCTAAATGTTTTCGAGGCTTGTTTTGCCTCTTGCAAATATGTAGCCGTGTCCTCCACCTTTGCAGTAGACTTTAAATCTTGTTTATAACTATCTTCCAATATAATATTGGCAAAGCTTTTTTGCTCATCATTAAAAATTGGAGTATCCTTAACATTCAACCCTTGTTCCATAACAACCTCCTAAAATATTGTATCACAAAAGCAAATTTCAAGTCAAACTTTCTTTTAAATTTGCCGAAATTTATTAAAATATTTTTTTGCTTAAAAAGAAAAAAGAATGTATAAAAACATTCTTTTTTTAGCCGTTAAAAATATCTTTAAAACTATTGCCAAATTTGAAATTAGGAACTTTGCAAGCTTTGATTTTAACCTTTTCTTTTGTAAGCGGATTGATACCCTCTCTTGCTGCTTTCTTTTTAAGTTCATAAGTGCCGAATCCAGCAATTTGGATTTTTTCTCCTGCTTTAAGTGCGTCAACGATTGTAGCTGCCATAGCGTCAAAAGCAATGCCTGCGTCTTTTTGAGTAAATCCTGCTTTATCAGCAAAAGCTTTGATAAATTGTTGTTTATTCATAAATTTCATATCTCCTTTTTGATTTTTGACCTCTGCCTAACATAATAATAACATATTTTTTGCCTATTAGCAAACGATTTAAACAAATTTATCACTTACCAAGATAAAAAGTTGCTTATATTTTTCCAAAAATAGCCCATCATGCTTTTAAGTTGCGCCCACCAAAGAGTGCCATTATCTCTATATTGTTTTGCATTATGAACAATGCAAACAACCTTGCCAACAACCCAGTCCTCTTGTGCTATGCCAGAATTTCTTGCATCTCCACTGTTTGACCTATGGTCACCCATATAAAACATTTCGCCTTTGCCAAGCACATAAAACTTCATCTTTTTGCCGTTATATTCCACAACCTTGATTTGATTTAAGTTTACAGGATTTGCAAAATATCCATTATAGAAATCTCTTTCATAGGTATAATATGAATCAGAATCATATCTCGCTGGATATCTTGAAATCCAAAGGTCGTTGTCTGCTGGGTCAGTATAGTCCTCATTCAACTGTTGAATATAGCCCGTCCCAGATCTAATAACATAAGTGTTATAATTATATTCATCAGTTCCTTGCAAAGCGGGATCTACACAGATTGAAATCCAATCGCCCTCTTTTGCAATAACCCTCTTAATCACAGTATTTTTTTCATTTGGACGTTGGATGATTGCGATATCACGATATTCAACATTTGCTCCCACCCTGATATAAACACCATCTTGCAGTTTATCTTCATCACTGCCTAAAAAAGCGTCAGGGTTTATGGTAGGTTGCATAGATGTTCCACTAACAGGATAATATTGATACATTCTATCAAATATATGCATGCCAAGAAAGCCACAGCCGAAGATTAACGCGACAACAAAAACACATGTAAAAACCCAATAAAGTACATTATTTAATATATTTTTTTCAATTTTTTCATTGTTTTCCATTAAATTTTCTCCTTTCTGCTAATGAAAAAGCGCATCCGCAATAATCTTGCCTATACAAATTATATTGTTTAGAAAACTCTATGCTCTTTTTATATCCGTCTTGCTTTTTAAAATTTCCAGCCAAAAACTCTATATCATATTTTTCACTAATTTCTTGTCCAACCATATTAATAACAGCAGTGTTTTTATGTGGACTAACTGACAACGTTGTTGCAAAAACATCAAAATTATTGTTTTTTGCATAAGAAGCCGTTTTGTCTAATCTTAATTCAAAACATAGTTTACAACGCTCGCCACCCTCTCTGTCTTGTTCATGACCTTTTGTTTTACACACAAATTCCTGTGTGTCATAAGCAATATCAATCACAGGAATTTCAACAATTTTACAAAATTTCTTTTGTTCAGCAAGCCTATGAGCATACTCCTCTTGTGGCTGAATGTTTGGATTGTAATAAAAAACTGTTATATCATAATCCTTTCTTAAAACATCAATCACTTGCGTGCTACAAGGTCCGCAACATGAATGTAATAAAAGTTTTTTCATGCCTGACCTCGCTTATTCAATAGTTTTCAAGATTTTTACAAGGTCTGCAAGCACTTTTTCAGACTTAACAGCCTCGCTAAACTTTGACGGCATCTCTTTTAAATTAACCATAAAGCATGCCAGGCAATCGCCGCAATTGCAAAATACTTGAACAGTGATAAGTGGCTTATCTCCGTGACCGCGTATTATATAAGTTGGAAAAACAAAACCATTAGCCTTTAATGCTGGGCAACTGATTAGTGTATATTTGCCAGAAATATTATCAATATTTGTTACAACCCTATCATAACTTTCAAAAAATTCGTCAGGGTCTCTGTGAATAGCAAACAAAGAAATGACTTCACCTTTTTCTGAAACATAGTTCTGAACATTCACCATGCCTTGCCCGTTAGGCAAATCATAGATATCTTGACTTTTGTTCCACCCAGCTGGCAAATCAAAAGAAATTTCATTCAAAGACATAATAACTTCGCGCATAATTAACCTCTTGCACATAATTATGCCATATTTCAATAAGTTTGTCAAATATTATAAAGTTTTATTTCTTTACAGTTTTTGTTCTTTGATATCATTTTCATTTGCTTACTTTTCACGCCAAAAAGTAATACTTACGCTTGCTGACCGAAAACAGCATAACACATAATGTCGTTGACAGATTGATTGATAAGTGAATACACCAAAATTTTGCCGTCCCTACGATAACTTACAATCCCTTGGTCTTTCAAAAGTTTAAGCTGATGCGAAATAGTCGTTTGATTGATTCCTAAAAGATTAGATAAATCACTAACACATAAACTTGAAATAGCAAGACAAGACAAAATCTTAATTCTTGTGTTATCTGCAAAATTCTGAAAATAACATGCCAATTTTTCTACTTGATTTTCTTCTGGCAAACTGCAAATAATATCATGCTTGTTTCGCTCAGATAATAATAAATATTTACTTTGCATAAAAATCTCCTTTAACACTTTTTTTGATTAATTCATACAAATATATATGACTAATACCATTGTGCCAGAAAAAAGAAAAAATTCCAAAGAGAAAATTTTATAATTTTACATAATTTTGTTTTATTAAATATTTTTTTGTTGAAAGGAGAAATAATTATGAATTTATCACGAAATGTTTTGCTTATTTTGATTTTATCAGTGCTAGCCTCAGCAACTGATACAAATCTAGCCACAAATCAAAACTTCTTGCTGTTATTATTGCTGTCGTTGTCCAATGATAACAACTTTAATAATGGATGTTGCAGCACAAATACTTGCCCAGGCAATAATTTATTCACTCAATTTTCAATTTAAGCGTAAATTTTTAGCGCTTTTTTGAGTAAATATAAAAAATTTTTAATTTTTTGAAAAATTTTGAAAAATCATTTGACAAATCCCCCCCCCGCAATATAATAGGCTATATTCTAAAACAAAGGAGAAAAATATGGGGATTTTTTCAAGATTATTGGACACGACAACAAATACAGCAAACACAGCCACCACTGGCTGGGCAGGCGCTTTTAGTGATGCTAATATTACTGAAAAATTTGGAGCAGAATATGTTAGCAAACTTTCTTGGATTGCAAAAGTATTTGGCCCAATCAGTATCGTGATGTACATATTAATGGGGCTTGTTGGTGCTGCTGGTGCGGTTTATGCAATCTATCTTGGCGTTATGCTTGCCAAAGCTGAGGATACATCAAAACGCGATGAAGCAAGAAAACACTTGATCACTGTTCTTATCGCTGTTGCTTGTACTGTTGTTCTTGTTTTGTTCTTTAATTTATTGTTACCTGAAATAGTTGTTAAACTAATCTCAGTAAAATAGCAAATAAAAAACTTAATATGTTGAACAAAATCGAGATAAAATATTTTTGAAAAAATATTTAAAAAAATATGTCGATTTTGTTTGACATTTTTTTTTATTTAGTTTATTATTCTTTTGTAACTTATAAATATTTTTGCTTAAATTGAACAATAATAAATGGAGGTATAAAATTTATGAACGCATTTTTATCAAAATTATTAGGCTGGACTGGTGTCTTCCCACCAACAGGGAGTGATAATATCGCTGATGCCAGCAAATATAAATATGCATGGGTTGGCGATGTTTTCGGACCAATCAGTATTGTAATGTACATTCTTATGGGTTTGGTTGGTGCAGCAGGTGCGGTTTACGCAATTTATCTTGGCATTATGCTTGCTAAGGCTGAAGACCAATCTAAACGTGAAGAAGCTAGAAAACACTTAATCACTGTTCTTATCGCCGTTGCATGTACTGTTGTTCTTGTATTATTCTTCAATGAATTATTGCCATTAATTGTAGAAGCACTTATTGGTACACCAGAGGGCATACTTCCTGGCTTAAAACCAAAACCTTGGAATTAATTATAGGAGGAAAAAATTATGCAAATTACAAATTTATTAAGAACTTGGGCGAGTTTGTTTGAAGGTTCAACAGACTTTGGCTGGATGGCAGACGTATTTGAGCCAATCAGTATTGTAATGTATATCCTTATGGGTTTGGTTGGTGCTGCTGGTGCGGTTTATGCAATCTATCTTGGCGTTATGCTTGCCAAAGCTGAAGACCAATCTAAACGTGAAGAAGCAAGAAAGCACTTAATCACCGTTCTTATCGCTGTTGCTGTTACCGTTGTTCTTGTTTTGTTCTTCAACTTGCTTATGCCAGAAATCGTATATGCTTTGGTTGGTAAAGATGTTGACCACCCTACAGATACAACTCAAAACGCTGGACAAATTATTCAAGCAGTAAAAGCATTCCTTCATTAAAAATTAAAAGTCATCAATTGATGACTTTTTTTATTTTATATTGCAATTTATTTGAAAAAAATATTTTTTTGTGGTATATTAATTATAAGGAGTTTGATATGTTATCACTTTTATTGAAATCATATAAATTTTTAGGTAATTACGCTTGGCTGAATGAAGTTTACACTGTTTTGCCACCTATTCTTTATGCAATCCTCGGTTGCGTTGGCGGAGCTGGCACTGTTTATGCAATTATACTTGGAGTTAATCTCGCCAAGGCAGACAGCGACGATACTAGAAAAAACGCTGCCAATCGTTTGAAAAATACAATTATCGGTGTCGCAATTTTGCTTGTTCTTGTGCTTGTAATCAACCTCTTGTTGCCAATGGCACTTGCAGCATTCTTGCCAGTTGAAGTTATAAAGTAACACTTTTATTAATCGTCGCATATAAACTTATGTAAGGAGGCATTCCATGCATAAGTTTTTTTCTTACTTTAATACACTGACAGGTACACGAGAAATTTCTGATACAAACAGATGGACGATTGGTTTTAATCAAGTTCGAACGCAAGGCGACACACTTATTTTGCCACAAATCAAGTCAACCCTAGACAACCTTAATCAAAAGACGACTGACATCAACTATCTTTTAGGATTTTTAGACAAAAACAGCACAGAGCATAACAAACATCTTGACTTTTTACTCACTGAGTCTGACTTTGTCAAAACAGGCATTGAAAACATCTATATTTCTATTTTTAACGAGCCCTTTGCACTTTTGCAACCTACTTTAAAGGTGGATCAATCTGTAAGTTCCAATATCTATGAGCTTTTGCGAACTATTTACCTAGATATTCGTTGCGAGCTGGCTGAACTTGAAAAGAAAGTTAATATTGCAGGCATAAACAGGCTTATAACCATTATGAACCGTTCCATCACTAACATTTTAGATAGATTGGAAGCATTAGCTTAAAAAAAGAAATCAAATTACTTTGATTTCTTTTTCTTTCTTCTGATAACATATATCACATTGGCAATTGCTATCACTCCAACAGCGCCAATAAGCACACCAAGTAAAATTGAACTTGTCAAATTTAGTGATTTTGGTTTTACAACTGTATATTCGCCAGTTACAAATTGAATTTCAAAATTATCAACTTTATTCCCGCTCACTACTGGCATAATCACATATGTGCCAAGAGTGTTAACATCCAAATCTACAACTTCAAGATTGATGATAAGTTCACTCACATCAACATCTTCATGCTTTTCAATCAAATATTCCAAATTGCTTGGTTGCTTGCCTCTCAAGCCCTCTTTTGACTGAGCAACAATAGTTATCTTTGCTGTAACAATCTCAATTTCAATTTCTCGCTCCAAAATATCCCCTGCCTCATTGTTAAGCTTTGCCCTAGCAGATAGTTTATATTTGCCAAGTGGCAATTTATCTGTATAATGATAAACAGTGTTATTAAATGTCTTGCCATTTAAAGTATAAGTTACTTCTTTAAACATTTTTCTTGGATAATTAAAGCAAATTGTAAACTTTTGACCATATTGAATTTCCTGCAAAGCTTCTCCGCTTATTGTCTGAGTTGTCAATTGAATATTGTCAATCTTGAAGTCTATCGGCATAACGAACACGCATGGATATTCACAATCTTGCTGAATATAGTTGTTTGCTGGCAAGTTTAGCAAATTAAATTTAACTTCATAGCCATCATAATTAATTGTATTAACATCAACAGAGGCTGTATTAAAAGAAATTTGCAAAGGCTCATCTTCGATCCAGCCAGTAACTGTATAATTAAACTCTCTGATTGAGTCAAACTGGTCTATGATTTGGCTGTCAACTTCTATATACAATGGCAACGCTTCTATTGTGTAAGAAATGCTTGTCTCATTTAAATAAATATCGTTTGCAATTGGAATTATTTTTAATTGATAATTTCCCGCATTGACAGAATCAGGGCATTCTATGTCATAGTCTTTGCCAAGCACAAGCCCCTCAATTGTCACCTCTGGTTTTTGGACTGATTTGTTATATTTGAACACTTTTTGGTCATATTTGACCATATAAACAAAATTTTTGATATAAAGTATACGTGAATAGTTATATTCTTTGTTGTCAACTTTAAATGTAACTGAAATATTATGATTGCCTGAACGCAAAGTATTGATTGAAAAACTTGATGAATTTGAATATTCTTGATTGTCAAGTTTCCAAACAATATCAGTAGCCTTGCTGTTTGTTAAAGAAACTATAATATTGTCATCAACTTCAAAAGTGTCACTCGTGTTGTTGTCACAAACAAATGAGATTGGGCTTTGCTCTGCTACATAATTTGCTTTCACAAGCACGCTGTTTTTGTAATTATAATTTGAAACTGACTGGGTCAAGAAATTTCCCTTATTATAATGACGCACTTGCGCTTGTGTTATATAATATTGTTCTCTAAGGTCGTCATAAGGCAAATCAACCCATTGATTGCTTGCGTTTAAATATTGATAACTTGTAAAACGATAATTTTCTTTAACTGGATTTTCCAAATAATAATTTCTGAAAAGAGAGTCGCTTAAAAGAACTTTACTTTGGAAATTCTCACTCAAATGTCCGCCACCAAGGTTTATATTTAAATATGTTGTATACTTTGTATTAGCCCCGCTTTCGCCATTATAAACGGCATTGCTGTCTGTATTTACATGGATATAATATGTTTTGCTGTGATTTGCATTATTGAGTTGCAAAGTTAAGATAGTTGTGCCCTCATTAAACACATTTGTGTCAACTTTTAAACTTATTTTATAGTCATATTTTGTATATTTTGCAAGTTCTCCGCTTTGCAAGGTTGTTCCACCTTTTTTGAGAGAATAGCTAGTATAATTCGAATATGGTGAAAAATAAATTGCCATGTCTAAATATTTTGACGGAGAAATAAAGCTTGGATATTGAGTTTGAGGTTGAAATTGAGTTATATAAATGTTATTGTCCGTCATAGTCAAAGAGTCAATCACCACATTGTCACGAATTACTGTTTCATTACGTTTATCAACCAGGCTAAGTTCAAGTTCATCAAGCAAGAACAACTGCTTAACAATCCTACGTTTAGTCATAACTCCTCTTTGAGGATAACTATAATTAAAAACTAATTTATAACACCCGCTTGGCAAACTGTCTTTTTTATAAACATAGCAATGCATGTCATCTTTAAGAATAGTAAATTTATCATTAACAAGCACATCGCCACGATAAATTTCTAGATTATAAGTCAGGTTTTCTTTTGCTGGCAGTTGATAATCAAGTTTAAAATCATCATTAACATCAAAAATGTTTTTATCTTTTAATGTAGTGCTTTGAGCTGTATAATTGCTTGCTGCGACATATTTGTTTTTCATGTTAACAGTATAATTTGCATTTGATGACAAATAAATATAATCACTTGGTAATGAAACTTGAAAGCTGTATGCTATCACATTTCTTTTAATTGTTGTGTTATAAGGCAAATAAACAATTCCATCCTCCAAGAAATCCCCATGAGAGTTCAAAATTATATAAGCGCCTTTTGTTCCATTTGTGGCAACATAACTATCATCCCAGCCAAGCACGTTCAAAGCATGACCGCCCACACTGCCTGTTGTTAATTCATTCTTGTTGTTGTTTCTATTTGTAACTAAGTCCCAATCATCAATAGAAATTGTGCAATTGCCATTGCTCATAAGATAATTTTTAATAACCGCTGTATTCAAAGAATATTCACTAGCGCTTGGATAAGACATTGTCACAGTGTGAGTGTCTGCCTTGTCTGCAAGCGAAGAAATAACATTCGTGTTATTGTTATCATTTAAATAATAAATTTCATCATAAGGAAGATCACTATCAAGCACAAGCCCGTTTGCTCTGACTGCATCGTACACATAATATACGTTTCCGCCATTCCCGACCAAATCTTGATAAGGAGCATTTAAAGCAATGTAAGTTTCACTAAATTCAAAATGCTCGCCAGTTTTTTGAGCCAAACACTCTTCAATTGATTTTACGTTCGCAAAAGACCAGCAAGTACCAAAATAACCTTGATCAGTGAGTTGAATATAATAATCATCGCGCAAACAAAAATAACTTGGATATGCCGTTGCATCCGCATTGCTGTTATTATCTTTTTTGAATAATAACAAGCCTCCACTTAAAATAGCCAAAACACTTATCAGCATTGCAAAAAGGCAGACCAAAAGCGGTTTGCGAGTTTTATGTAATTTGAAACTACTTGATTTATTCATATATATATAATACCACAAAAATATAAATTTTACAATAAAAAGAGTGATTAATTTATATTTTTTAATATAACCAATTCACTCTTTAAATATTACTTTTTCTTTGTAAGACCTTTGCAAGTATTTTCGACAATTTCTTGCAAAAGTTCGACGTTTTCTAAATCTTCTATCATATACATAAGCTTTGCGCCTTTGTATGGAATTTCCTCTTTCATTCCATATTTTTTATTGCTTTCAACAATTTTGACCAGAACTCGTCCATCATAAATCCCGCCAAACAGCGTGCCGTTGTAATATAGCAAATACTCACCCATCATGGGTCTACAAAGTATGTCGCCAAGGCTTGAAAAACACTCTACCACATAATCTCTAAACTCTTTTGTTGTTACCATAACCCCTCCTAAAAGTCCTTGCCAATATCTTTTTCGTCAATGTTTGGATTTATATATCTAAACTTTTTCTTTTTGTTTTTGTATTCAATCGCCTTGTTTGGACACCTATGATAACAGCTTAAACAAGCCTCGCATTTGTCGCCAAAAACAATTTGCCCGTCTTGCAAAAAAATATTTCCAGCAGGACAAATTTGAACACATTTTTGACATTTTACGCATTTTTCATTAGTTTTGAAGCGTTTTGCAATCAAATTCCAGTTATTTTTGTTTTTTAAATAAGTTTTTTCTTTTGTTTTACGCTTCTTAGGAATAATGAATTTTTCTTGTTTTATCATGTCAATTATCTTTTCAATTCGCTTACCAGACTTTCTTAGAACTCCGTTCATATAAAATTTTGGCACCGTGAAAGTAAGCGTAAAATTTTCTGGCATTTTGATAACATACACGCTTTTGATGTTAAGCCCAAGCTTTAAAGCATATTGATAAGCAAAATAATCTGCCCCGCCAATCATTCCGCCATAGTTTTGAATGATAATCAGCTCTTTTGTTTTATCCAGCTTTGGCAGAAACTCATACACTTGTTTAGGCAAGCCAAAAGAGTGAATTGGAGTGACCAAAATAATCTTGTCAAATTCGCTTCCATCCCCTTTATATTTTGGCAAAAACATGACTTTGCCACCAAGGCTCTCTTGAACTTTTTTAGCAATAAACAAACTGTTTCCCGTTGAACTGTAATACAAAATTCCTTGCATATTTCACCTTTCTGGCGGTGAGAAAGGGATTTGAACCCTTGATGCCTTTCGGCATACCGGTTTTCGAGACCAGCACATTCGACCACTCTGACATCTCACCAATTATTTTTTACTTGCTTCTAAGCAAGCAGTGTGACGCCGACAACTCTGACATCTCACCATGTTAACAATACGATTATACCACAAAACTCAAAAATTGCTAACATTTTTTAATATTTATTTTATTTTAACATTTTGCAAAACAATTTAATAATATGAGAGTGTATATTTAATTAAAAATTATAGATATTATATTTAGCAATCATGTAAATTTACTTTACTTTTAATTCCCCAAAATAGTATAATATTTACACATACACTAGGAGAAAAATATGAAAAAACATAAAATCATAATCGACACTGACCCCGGTGTAGATGACACATTAACAATTATTTATGCTCTTAATGAGCCAAAAGTTGATATCAAATTATTCTCTATCTGCCCTGGAAATATCAGTTCGGATATTGGCGTTCGCAATGCTTGCCACTTGATTGACCTTTATCATAAAGATGTGCCTGTTGTGCAAGGCCCAGCGCATGCTATGAAAAGGGTTTCAGAGGACGCTGCTTTCTTGCATGGTGACCAAGGTCTTGGCGGATATATTCCCCCAAAGGAAACAAAACATCAACCACTTAAAGAAGATTTTGTTGAAGCTATGTACAGAGTCATAAAAGAAAATCCTCACGAGATAACAATTATCGCAATTGCTCCTCATACAAATCTTGGGCACTTGCTCACAAAACACCCTGACGCAAAAGGACTTATCAAGCAAATAATCTTTGAGGGCGCTGCACCATTTGGACTTCCATTCAATCCAAACTATAACTCCTTTAATGCAAGGGTTGACCCAGAAGCGCAAAAAATTGTGCTTGAAAGCGGAATTCCAATTGTTATGATAACTTCAGAAATCGGACGTTTCTTTGCTCACTTTACAGAAAGTATGATAAACGAACTTCCTTACATTAACGATACAACTCGATTTATACACAAAACTTGTGAAATTTATTGGGAGCCAGGCGCACCAGATAAACGAATTGCAACAAATGATACTTGTGCGTTAATGTATCTGCTCTATCCCAAAATTTTTAAAACAAAACGCGCTATTGTGACAATCAACACAACTGATAATCCTGGAAAAAATACTGCTATATTTGATAAAAATGGAAATGTCGATATCGTGGTAGACCTAAATCGCAAAAAATTCTTTAAAATGATTTACAAAAAATTCCATGAACTTGACGATTTTAAATTTGATGAAGATATCCTTGGCGAAGAAATTCAAAACAAGCGCAGAAAGGCTTTGGAAAAAGAACTTAAAACTGAAATAGAAAATGCAGAAAAAGGAACAAAAGAAAGCGCAAAAATATCAAAAACTTTTTATGGAATAAAAAAGAAAGACTAAGTCTTTCTTTTTTTTATTGCAGCAAAGAGAAAAATTTTTCATTGTGCTGGACACTGCTGTCGTTGGGATAAATTTGCTTTGCAATCTCGTGATAATGCTTCGCGTTTTCGATGTCGTTCAAACGATAATAGCAAACGCAAAGTTGAAGCGCTGGCAAAAAGTCATAACAATCTTTGATAACAAATGCTCCACTTTTTAAGTCTGGCTTAACTTGGCGCGCAAGTTTATACCAAAATATTGCTTCGTTATATCTACACTCATAAGAAAACACATTGCCAATTTCATACAAAATTTCCCCTCTTGGCAAGCCCATATCAAATGACCCAAACAAAGCAGTCAAAGCATTTGAATATTCGCCTTTCATAATATAACATTTGGCCAAGTTCAAACATGCTTCAATCTTGTTTTCTATCCAGCCATTTTTGTCAATCAAAAATTTTGAGAACTGCCCAATTGCTTCATCAAGCTTGTCATTATAGAATAACTCGCGTGCATAATAAAACTTTTGGCGTGGCGATAATTCAACTTTTTGATTTATAAGTTTTTGATAGATGGCAAGATTTCTGTCAGATTGCTTATGCTCTTTTTTATTGTGATAAATTGATATGTCAAGATATTCTATCTTGCCTCGCGGAATAATCACCTCATGCACAGGGTCATGCCAAACAAAGTTTTTATCACGACGCACAATGCGCTCTCTGTAATAAGAAAACAGTGGCGAAAAATTCTCGTCAAAACTAGCAACATATTTAAGCATATAGACATCAGCGTTTAACTTTCTTTTTCTTTTCAGCGCTTTAAGTTTTTCTATATCTTTTTGCAAAATCAAATCGTCAGCATCAAGCCACATCATGTGCGTGCAAGTGGCTTTTGAAAAAGAATAATTTCTTGCTTTTGAAAAATCGTCACACCACTCAAAATCAAAAACTTTATCAGTAAATTGACTTGCAATTTCTTTTGTTTTATCAGTCGAGCCAGTGTCAACAATAACAATTTCATCAGCAAATTGTTTTACAGAATTTAAAATATTTACAAGATTTTTTTCTTCATTTTTCACAATCATGCACACGCTAAAAGTATTCATAAAACCTCCAATTATTATTTATGAAAAAAATAATTAAAAGGTTAAAAAATAAAATATAAAATTATTAAATTAATTTTATTAAATAAAAAATTAAAATAAATAATAATTTAATAAAAAAACATAAAAAATAAAGAAAAAATGCGATTTTTTATTGATTTTTTGCAATTTTTGCATAAATTAAATTATTTTTCAAAATATTTATAGCCCCGAAAAATAAAGGCGAATAAATATTTTTTATTTTTATTTTATTTTTAATTATTAAATCAACATAAAAATTGCGTTATTGTTTATTATATATAATATATATTATTTATATATATTTCTTTATTTTATTTTGTTTTTTTGTGAGTATGTGATAAAATATTTGTGTTAAATTAACAAATAAGAGGTGTTGTTATGAACAGGGTTAAAAAATTATTTAATAATATTATTTTAATTTTTGTGCTTGTAGGAACGTTATTCTGCGGGCTTGCTTTTTATGGTCTGGCAAATAAAAAATCAAATAACACATCCGCTGTTAGCATTTATGAAGAGATAACAAATTCTTTGCCAGAATATTTCTCACCTGAAACAGACAATGCGATTGCAGGCAATGACAACAATGACAGTTTGTTCTTGATTGGCACAAACGGCAAAGTTGATATTGAAGTGACTGATAAAGACCAGCAAGTTGAACGCACTGCAACTGTTGACGGAATTGAAAAAATATATAAAAACTATGCCTACTTCCCTGACAAAAATGACAAGACCAAATTCTATTATTTCAAATTTGAAAACAGCTTGTCACTTTATTATAATGTAACCAACAAGGACATTGCAGAAAACCTCGACCCTGAAAAGAACTTGCTTAACGGAATTCCATTTTCAAACTATGTTTCAACTTACATAAAATATCAACTTAACGAGGACGGAACAATTGCAAAAGATGAAGACGGCAATAACATCGTTGAAGAAGAGTCTTTCAGAATTGACCAATATGACCTTATCCCTCAAAAATTTAAAATGGCATTTGCACTAGACACAACAAAAGATAAGCCATCTTTTGGCAAGGACGAAAACTCTCATGTTGTCACTCTTGATAACGAGGGTTGTTACACTTTGTTTATCCCATACTCTTATTATTACTCTGAGGACGGTGGCAATACATTTACTGAAACACAGTCTGCGCAAATCAAATATACATTCATGCTGTTTAACTCTTCTACATATCTCAATGTTGCAAACAATCTGCCAAACACAACAATGTCAGACTTTGTACAAAGTTCAAGCTTGATAAACAATCAAAGCCATTCAAGATATTATTTTTACAACTATGCAAGCAAAGACAGCAGTTCAAGTGCTGTGGCAAATGGAGAAGCACAACTTCCAACATACACTTTCAATCCATCACTTTATGAACTTTCTGTTGTTTACACTGATATCAATGATGTTGTTCAGTCGGCAACCTTTAAGCTTGATTACAACGCTCAAACTGGCAAGAATGAACTTCACGCTTATGACGCCTCAGACAACTTGACAGAAATTCCTGTTTATTACAATTATGACGAAAGCACTTCAAATTTGGCAACATTAACATTCAATGACCTTGGCAGTTATAACATCAGTTTTAATTTTATTTATAAAGAAGCTGACAAAACTTTCAATCTTCCACTGACAGCGCTTGACCAAAGACTTTATATTTATGGCTATCAATCTTTCTACACAACACAAGAGAAAGACCCAATCACGAACGAAACTCTTTCAAAAGAACTGAAAAAAGTTAATGAAGCAACTTCAACATTCAGAAATTCTGCTGATATCACAAGCGTGCTTTCATCTAAAATTAATATGCCTGAACAGCATTCTGCAAATCCAATAGATGCTGATGAAATTAAAGCACAAATTGAAAACAATATTAGCAAACTTCAAGAAATCAAACCTGTTTCAACAAATCAAACACCTATCAAGTTTAGAGCAAACAGCAATGTAACTTTGCAAACAAGTGGAGTTAGCGCATATTATGCTGTAACTTTTGATAACGACGGTAATCCTACAATTGGAAGCAAAACTCCTTACACTGGCGACAATTTGAAAGACGCAGGAACTTATCTTGTGATTACTGTTTACACTTACAGAGATTTCCTTTCAACAAGCGGAACTCAACAAAGCAATTTCTATCATTATCAAATTTTCTATTTGACAATCACCAACACAACTCCAACAGTAACCGTTAAAGCAGTTACTGGCGAGGTTGACAATGATAACAATGCAATTTTCAAAAACCTTTATGCTGGCGACTATACAAACAAAAGCGTTTATATTATTGATGACAGCACAAACTCTGAATATGACGCAAATGTAACAATCACTCTTTCTGCAAGAAACTATATGAATACAAATTCACAAAATGATTATTTCTTCCAGAACGAGGATATCAAAAATTTTGTAGACGGATTTACTTACGCAAGAGGCATAACCTATTATCCAAACTTAGGAGTTCGTTTTGGCATAAACGACCCTGCTAAAAAAGATTTTGATGGCAAAGCTGGACTTTATATTGACGCTTCTGAAACAGCTGATAATCCTTATCATAATGCAGAGTTCACAATTTATATTCGCTCGGCTTCATCACAAGAGGCAAGTTCAAGAACTTTTACAATTGACACAAACCCTATTGGCAAAGTGTCAGCCAAGAGCGCAACTTACTCAACAAGTTCTGACTATACATTAAGTTTAAACCCTATTGATGGCAACAAAACAAATCAACCTCTTGCTTTCTATTGGAATGAGAAAAACAGTGGCGCGCCAACATATGGCTATTTCAAATATTATCCTTTGAAAGATGTTGAATATTATGGCAACAACCAAAGCACCACATCAAGAATTCTTAGAACAATGATTGAAAGAAACGATATCATCCCAGTCAATGCAGTGCTTGACCTTAATTCACAAGATGCAGGCTGGACAAGATATACAAATTCATTGTATTATTCAGAAAGTTCAAAAATCCCAGCAACTTATGTGCGTTCATCAGCAGGGCTTTATATCTTGGAAGTTTATGATGACGCTGGAAACAGTACTTTTGAAGTTTATTTACTTGATAACACCTCACCTTTCTTTGTTAAACGCACAGTTGACTCAGAGCTTAATGACAGTTACAGCTTGATTACAGGCACTGAAACAATCACCGTTTCAGAGGACACAACTGTAAGCATACACTGGGCAGACAAAAAAGGTATTTATATTCGTCAACCAGCAAACACAAGCGATATTTATAAAAATTATCAAAATGACGGACTTGGCGATTTATCTAATCAAATCCAAACTGTTGTTGAAAACTTTTTTAATTCAAACAAGCAAGCAATCAACAACATTTCAGGCATTTCTTCTAATGACACAGCAAATATTCCAAACTATAATGGCGACTATTTGGCAATAAATATCATTGATGAGGCTTGGATTAAAGAAATTATCAACAAAACAACTGGACAAGTTATAACAGAATATAGCCCATTCAATGCAACTTCTTACACAATTGACTTCTTTAAAACTGACGAGGATGGCAATCAAGTTGCAAATGAGGGACCTTATAAATTCTTAATTCGCGATAGCTCAAACACAAAGCTTGACCCAAATCATGGCAAAGAAAGTTTCTTGAATGCTCCAAGTGCTTATGCCACAATTGTTGTATCTTCTGACCAAAGCAAGTTGCAGTTTATTATCAATAATGATACTGATAATCCTGTTACTCAGTCGGGTTATTCGTTAGCGCAAAAATTTTATCTAAATGCTGATGGCGAGCTTGTTAAAAATAATCCTGAACAAAATCTTGCTACGGCAGGCAATAAGGCATATAAATATTCTTATTACAACCCTATCAAAACAACACTTCCACTCTCTATTTCTTTTGTTCCTAAAACAAAAAATAGCGCAAGCGTTATGGAAAGTTTATGGCTTGAATATTATCCTTATGTTCAAGCAAATCAAAATGTAACAATGCAAGACCATGATAATGGAACATTTACAGCAAAAACATATTATCGCACTTTAAGCAACACTCCAACACGCTCATTCCCTATCTTTGAGCTTTCAACAGAAAATGAGGGTTTGCTTGAAGATACAGTTATGACTTACAACATTTCTTTCAGCGGAACTGACATTGCTGATGAGGGGAAATATGTTATCACAAGACGTTATTCAGACAAAGACAGCACAGGGCTTGACCAATATGACTATTTTGAAAGAACTTTAACTCTTATTGTAGACAGAAGCAATATTATCTCACCGCTTACTCAAATTTCCAATGGAGACAACAAATCTTTTGAAAGCATTGTTGGCGGAGATATTCTTATTCAAGTTTATTCAGAAAGTGATCAATCTTCAATTTCACTTGCTTTGCCAGACTACAACCCTACAACAGGCTTGAACAGTGGCTCACTTTACACAAGCCAAAACATGACAGAAGAAAGTTTGATTTCAACAGCTTTGACATCAAACAAATTGCCACTTTCTGTAAGAATTCCTAAATATAAATACACAACTTATAATCAATATGACAGAAACACAAATTCTTACACTTCAAACATAAACAACAAGCTTTCGTATTTTGGCGACTTTGCAATAAATGAAGAGCAAGAAAGCAGCAGTTCAAGCGTAATAGTTTTCAGAGTTTACACAGAACTTGCTTATGACCAAGCAAACAACCTTGACACTGAACGCAGTATCTTGATTGGGCAATATGATACACGCTTAGACGCTGAGGACGCAGTTTCAAAATTGCAACAAAATGCAAGCATTGATGTTTATGAACTTGCAGCAAAAATTTGTTTTAAACCAGCAAGCACCTTAAGCGATGGAAGAACTTGGAAATGGTATAGAACAAATAAATCAACAACAAACAACTTCTTAAACTTCTATGAAACAACAGGCGAATGGGTTGCTCCAACAGCAAATGCAAAACTTCTTGAAAGTTTTTCAGAGGTTGGACAATATGTTATCACAATTTATCAAGCAAGCAATCAAAACCAAGAAAGTGAGGGAAATGCAGCATTTAATATGCTCTATAAGGTTCAGTTTGAAATAACTAACCCTACTCCTGATTTCTCTGTGCTTAACTCAAACACAAACACAGGCTTAAATTCAGTCACAGAAGATGGCCTTTCAACTTATTACACAAACACAAATCTTTTGCGTGTTCAATGGGAAGACCCAAGCGATGAGTTCCTTGCAAAAATAGACAAAACTTCTATTTCAATAATAACAGTGAACGACAGAACTCAAAATGAATATTCTGTTTCACTCAACGAAATTCAGCAAATCAAAAATAGCAATATTTTCTACTTTGACATAGACTTGCAAAAACGATTTGAAAGCAATTTCTGGAGGAACGGCAATTCGCTTAGCATTTCAATGCGCTATGAGGGCTATCCAGCTGAGCCTAAATATACTGTAACAAAACAAATTAAGATTGACTACACTGCTCCTGTTGAAACATTGGAAACACTTATGAAAAACCTTTCTAGCTCAGCATCAATGTTTGACAGAATTTATCAAGAGCGCAACATGCGTGTGCTTTATGATTACACAGAAAAGCAAATTGATACAACAGATGTTAACGTTTGGAACAATACTGCAAATTTAACAGACTTAATGGAAAATGTAAGTTACTCTTACACACCTGGAAGCGGAAATTTTAGACATTATGCTTATCCAGTGAACAGATCTTTCTTCAACACTGTTTACAGCAAGCTTACAGACCCACAAAACAGATTCACAAACACTCAAGAGCTTTATTTCAAAAGCATAGATAAATCTGCTTCAGAATTCTTAACAAATTACACTCAAACAAACAATGGCAGTTTCTCACCAGCAAATGGATATCTCAGTTTAAAAAATGTATTTGCAAGCCTTGACAACGACGGATATCTTGTGTCAGACACTTATTATGAAGTTGTTGAACTTGACACGGCTGGGAATATGGTTGTTTACATTGTATATTACAATAACAATAATCAAAATGATACAGCCATTTCTTACACAAACAGCGCGCTTCAAGAAAAACCAGACGCAGAAAAAATTAAAAAGATTTCAAATAAAGAAATCGCTGACGGTTTTAACATTTATTCAAAAACAGGCTTTGAATTGCAAGAACTTAACTTTAACAGCGACGCTTGGGGAATTTACAAAACAAGAATTAACCGCATTGACAGAACATTTATGCTTTCACCTTGGCTTTTCACTGACGGCATGATTTATGAACTTATCGGCAACAACTTTGTTCAAACAAGGATATCAGAAATCTTTGGCAACGTTAGAACAAGCACAGAAAAGTTTACAATCAGCATTTCAGACAGAATGGCTGGCGATTTAAAGAATATTTATGTTTCAATCATGGACACCACCCTGACAACAACTAAATATTCAGATGAAAATGCAAATGGCAAGTTCGCAATTCTTGAAATTGCAACTCCAACTTATGAAGAAATTGTCAGCATGACTCCAACAACATTCCCTGTGAAGATGACAATTTCAAACTATGACGGCAATGGCTGGAACAGTTCAATGCTTCTTACAAATGGAAGCGTGCCAGACGGCAATCCAAACACTTGGTCAAGCTTCAATCAAGGCAATTATTTGGCATTTAGTTATGATTTATCACGACGCCAGTTGATAATCTCTATCAGAATAGACAATGTTTATAACAGAAAGTTTAAATATGAGATTGAAGATAACTTTGGCGGAATAACCACAATAATTCAACTTGTTGATGAGGAAACCTGCGAAGAAGTTATCAGCGAAAGCAACTCACCTATTTATTCTACAACTGAAAGTGGAGATAACGGCGTAACTTATCTTTCAGCAAATGATTTGACTTTCCAATACAACAACTTGATATATAGCGCTGAGGTTGTAAAAGTTATTGAAAGCGGACGAGAAATTGTTGAAACTGTTAGAGCTGAACTTAAACCAGGGAGCAGAAACATTTCACAAATCAAGCTTAGAGCAAACTCATTAAATTATGACAAAACCTATATCATTGAAATTCAAGATATGGATAATCCTGGCACAGTTATAAGAACAGTTAACCTTAGAATCTATAACAGATTGCCAATTTTGACAACATCATTAAGTGGCAATAACAGCAACAGATATATCCGATTCTTTGACAAAAATGGCAATATAATTGAAACTACTGACAATGTTCCATCAGTTACTGTCGAATTTAATGGAAGAGTTCTTACTTCAAGTGCAACTTCAATCACAACATTCTCAAACAATGTTACAACAAGATTTGATAATGGTCAAAACCTTGCTACTCAAGCAGAATTGACTTATAATGACCAATACACTTACAGTATTTATATTTCAGAGGATGGCAAAAATTGGACAAATATCAATGAAGAATATGCAATTGGACACGTTATTTCAGGCACAGGAACTTATTATATTCTTTGCGCTTATGACCATGAAAATTATTTCAAAGATGTTTATAAGCTTTACATGGTTAATATATTAAGTTCATCTTCAATTTCATATTACTTTAATGTAGATGGCATGCCTGCCACAGCAAGACGTAATTTTAACTACACTGTTAAAGACACAGGCGAAGTTATCACAACTGTATATATGCTTAATGTGAATTATGAAGATAAAGACGCACGTGTATCTATTCAGGCAAATCCAGAACTTGACGCAAAAATTGACAACATACGTTTGGTTACTGATTCAAATTCTGGCAGAGCAAATGTTCGAGTTGAAATTTACAGATACCACAGCAATATCACAACCGACGCAACCTTTGCAGTTGTTTATATCGGCGAAAATTCAAACATTTTGAATAAACTGACTTATGAAAATGCTTTAGGCTCTAATGTAGACCTTTTGCAGATTGATAATCCAGCAAATCCAAGCAATATTGTGGCTCTTGCAGATGACACAATGTTCAATCAGTTAAAGATATCTTGGAATAACTATTACGGCATTCAAGAGAACACAATCAATGTAAAAGTAGAAAAGAAATGGATTGATGAAAATCAAAATGAAACTTGGGTTAAAGTTAACACAACTGTTTATGGCGATGACCGCACAAGCTTTATTTATCTGACACGTGCAGGAGCTTATAGACTTAAATTTGAAGATAGTTGCGAAAAGCCAAATACTCATTTGTTTGGCGCAAGAAGCGATGTCATCAACATAACATTCTTAAGCAGCGTTCCTTTCACAGTGACTTATACAGACCCTGCACAAGAAAAAGAAGTGACATCTGAGCCAATCAACCGTGCAATCTATAACGGAAGCGTTCGCCTTTCACTCACCGACCCTAACGAGTATTTTGCATCAGGTTATCCAATCATCCACGTGATGAAAGATGGCAAAGAATATACTGGCTTTACAAATCAAGGCATATACAACTATATTTTCAGCGAAAATGGCTATTACTCAGTTTATTTTGAGGCTAAAACAATTGACCAACAAGATATTAGAATAGAAAATTATGTATTCTCAATCATAAATGCAAACGAATCAAGATTTGCATTTGAATACAGCACATTCTCAAAATATTATGTTAAGTCGATTATTAAAGATGGCATAGATGTGACCAAAAAGTTTGTTGACATCATTGATGACAACAAAGTAACTATTGGTGATGACCAATATTTAACAAATTTGCAGATTTCATTCTTTGATGAAAAAACTGGTGCAGGAAGATATGTTATCACTATCGAAACTGGCGAACAAACTTATTCTACAGCAGCGACCTCATTCACCTTTGCGTTCAGAATCAATCTTGCAACTCCTCCAATAACGGTTGGACTTGAAGAGGGTTCTTCAACCACAAAGACTATTTCAGTTTCATTCAATGCTAGACACCTGTATGAAACTGTTGGCGATTGCATTGTAAGAATTCCAGGTCACAGCCCTATCATAATCAATGCCGAAAACCTTGACACAGAAACAATCACACGTGAAATTTCTGAAATTGGAACAAACTATGTTCAAGTGCTTTCAATGAGTGGCAACCTGTTGTACTCATATAAAGTAACTCGCAACAAACCGCTTAACCTTTGGTCAATCTTTGCGATTGTTATCAGCATTGTGGTTGTTGCTGTGATAATCTTCATCACAGTTAAACTGCGTAAGAGATTGAAAGTAAAATAACATAAAAAGAATGAACTTTATGTTCATTCTTTTTTTGAAATTTTACAAACTTTGCTATTGACAAACCCAGTCATAAATGATATAATACAAACAGAACTTGGAGGACAATATGGACACCACATCAAAAGAAAGAATAAAGGAATTGAAAGCACAACTTAAAGAAGAGAAAAAGAAAGCAAACAAAGGAAGCGGCAAAATCAGATTTAAAGGCTTGTGCAAAATGTTGCTTGGACTTGTTTTGCTCGCACCAGCCCCTGCTGCACTTGCAACTGGCATAACTTTGGCAGTGCAAGGTGAAAGAGAGTATGAACAAGCTCACACCGCTTATGTTGGAACTGACTATTATAAAAAAGTTCTGCAAGAAAAATCCAATGCCATTGCTGAATTAGAAAAACAACATGAGTCAGATGAAATTTCTGACAGCATTTACACAGCAATCAAAGACTACTATGAGGAAAAATATGAGAAAGAAATGCTAGATAAAAGCGAATATGGTGCCATTTTGAAAAAGTCAGATGATAAACGTGGAACAGGTGTTGCTTTAGCTCTAGGTGGAACAATTGGCGGTATTCTTATTTCGACTATTTCAGCATGTTCTATTGTTACTTTTTCTTCCAACTGCGATACTCAATTTGATATGATTGCAAATGGTGCAAAAGAACTTGCTTCTGGTTATCCAGAATGCTAAAACAAAAAGAAAGTGCTAAAAGCACTTTCTTTTTTGTTCAAATTTCCAAAAATCTTTTAAAAAAGTATTGACAAATTGCTTATTTTATGGTAAAATATAATCATCAAAAAGGGAGTAGTTACTTCTTAAGTTTATAAGGCGTCAATACGGCAAACAAAAGCCCGCTTTATAAAGTGTTTAATATTTAAACATTAACAAGACTTTTTGGACAAAGTTCCAGAGAGTCTTGTTTTTCTTTCTGGAAATGAAAAATCAAATTTCATAAAATGAGGAAAAGAAGCAGAAACTGCTTATGATGCAGAATGTAAAAATTAATTTAGGTATTGACAAACAAAAAACTTATGATATAATTTAAATATACAGGAGGAAAAATCATGAAAAAACAAAATTTTAACACTTGCGCTTGGAGCAATTTTAGCAGGCTCTACACTTGGTTTTGCTGGGTGCGCTAGCAGTAGCAATTTAGGACAAAACTCTGAACAAAAACCTAGCTATCCTACCTATTCTCCTAGCGGTTATAGTAAAGAAATTCAAGTTAGGCTCGCCGAAAATGTATACATCACTCTTGATGATACTCTTCATTTTGGAGAAGTTTCAGGCCTCTGCTCAATAAGCCAAGGCATTACAGACTTTAATCTAATCAAGTTGAAGTTTAACTGCGGACAAGATGTCATTCTTTCTTGCGGAAATGAATTTAGAGCTTATTCAAAACAACCAGAAGAAAAAGCTTTTACTCATGTATGCGAAGAATGTTTTTCAAATCCAGAAGTTTAATAAAAAAGAAGAGCAATTGCTCTTTTTTTTATTTAATTATATATGAATTGAAATAAAATAACTAAAAAATAAAGTCAAAACAAGCCGTTCGACACTTTTATAAAAAGTTAGAACGGCTTATTTTTAATTTTCTTTTGGTTACTTTTCTTTTAAAGAAAGTAACAATAAATATTATAATGAAACTTGAACTTTAACGCCAGGTCCCATTGTTGTTGCAACAGTTACTGATTTAAGATAAGTTCCTTTAGCGGCTGCTGGCTTTGCTTTTACAAGAGCTTCAATAACTGTATTAAAGTTATCAAGAAGCTTATCTTTGCCAAAGCTAACCTTGCCAAGGATAACGTGAACAATATTGTTCTTGTCAAGTCTGTATTCAACTTTGCCAGCCTTAGCGTCTGTGATAGCCTTTACAACATCCATAGTAACAGTTCCGCTCTTAGGGTTTGGCATCAAGCCTTTAGGTCCTAAAACGCGGGCTACACGACCAACAACGCCCATCATATCAGGAGTTGTGATACAAACGTCAAAATCAACCCATCCGCCTTGGATTTTTGCAACGATTTCTTCTGCACCAACAAAGTCAGCACCTGCTTTAGAAGCCTCATCAGCTTTATCGCCTTTAGCAATAACCAAAACTCTTACAGATTTACCTGTACCGTGAGGAAGAACGCACACCCCACGAACTTGTTGATCAGCTTGTCTACCGTCAACGCCTAAACGAACGTGAAGTTCAACAGTTTCATCAAACTTAGCTTTTGGAAGTTCCAAAAGAGTTTGAAGAGCAGAGGCTATATCACGATTTGTTTGATTTTTAGCGATTTCAAGAGCGCTAGAATATCTTTTCCCTAATTTTTTCATAATCAACCTCCTATTCAACAACAGTAACGCCCATGCTTCTTGCAGCGCCTTCGATCATTGACATAGCAGATTCAATTGATGTACAATTAAGGTCTGGCATTTTTGTTTCAGCGATTTGCTTGATTTGAGCCTTAGTGATAGTTCCGACTTTTGTTTTGTTTGGTGCTGCAGAACCCTTTTCAAGACCAATAGCTTTCATAATAAGAATAGCTGCTGGTGGAGTTTTAAGCACGAATGTGAAACTTCTATCTTCATAGATAGTGATCACTACTGGAATAATCATTCCAGCTTGAGAAGCTGTCTTCTCGTTAAATTCTTTAGTAAAACCAGCGATGTTAATCCCGTGAGGTCCAAGAGATGAACCAACAGGAGGTCCCGGTGTGGCTTTACCAGCGGCAAGTTGCAACTTAACAACTGCGCTAACTTTTTTTGCTGCCATTTTTTCCTCCTTAAGTGGTGTATGACGGGTTGCAGTTCCCATCTCCCACAAATATTTTAAGCGAGAGTGACTAACTCTTCGCTATATATCAAGCGTATCTACGCGATATACCAATTTAAATTAACTCACAAAAGTCCATAAGTTCAAAAACATTTTCAAAATTTCTATCTTTTTCTGCTTCTTGAGTTTTTGTTTGTATCATTTTGAGTTCATTATATAAATTTTTATCAATTTCTTGTGCAACAGGCAAACTGTCAAGTATAAAATCTTGTTCAACGATCTCAAAAACTTTGTCTTCTTTGAACTTTTCATAAGCTGTTTTGTTATTGCTTTCATCAATCACGCAATAAGCATGCTTTTGATTTTTGCAATCTTTTACAACAAACATAGAGTTTATTGGAAAGTTGAAGTAGTCAATTTTGTCTTTGATTTCACTTTTTATATAATTAATCAAAATCTCTTTTGGAAAAGAAAAATAATTTACAAAATTTTTGTTTTCCGCATCACTTGCAAAAGGGATAAACCTCATTATTCTCATTTCGCGAAGTGGATGCCTATTTTTTATATAAGCAATTTTTGAAACCTTGCAATATTTTTCATCCTGAGTATTCAGCATAAGTCCTCCAATTTTAGTTAATTTTGCGAACTTGGCTAAATTCAAGGTCAACAGAGGTTTCTCTTCCAAACATTTCAACAGACACGGTCAAAATGCCCATATCAGGATTTGTTGCCACAACCTGACCAATCATGCTGTTAAGAGGGCCGTCAATAACTTCAATTTTATCGCCCACTGCAAGGTCAGTTTCAACCTTAATCTTTTCAAGGCGAAGTTTCATAACTTCTTCTTCATTCAAAGCAAGCGGACGTCCATTTGGACCAACAAAGCCTGTAATGCCTCTAGTTCTTGTAATATTATGCCAAAGGTCATCGGCATACTTCATCTTAACCAAGATGTAGCAAGGCATAGCTTTACGCTCTACAAGCACTTTTTTGCCATTTTTTTCTTCAACGACGTCTTCCATAGGAATAACAACATCAAAAATACGATCTTGAAGATTAAACTTTTCAATAACAGTTTCAAGATTTTCTTTGGCTACATTTTCATAGCCAGAGAAAGTATGAAGAACATACCAATTTGCTTGAATGTCATCGCTGTAAGCAACAGCCTCACCTGTTAAAGAGTTGGTTTTCTTAATCTTTTCTCTTTCAGGGATAACATTTTCAGTTTGTTCTTCCACAACTTTTTCAATGTTTTCAATTTGTGCGTCTGCACTTTGATTTACGATTTCTTTTTCTTCCATAATCACTGTCCTTTTAAATTACTTAAATGGGATAAATGGTTTACCCATCAAAGCACTTGATAAAAATCCAAACAACAAGTCGAGTCCTAAAAGAACGACTGCAAAAATAAGAACAACTGCAATAACCACGCCTGTTTTTTTGACAACTTCTGGAAATTTTGGCCAAGTAACCTTTTTAAGTTCGCTCACAGTTTCCTTAGTGCGTCTTTTAAGGCCTTTCTTTTCCTTTTTGTCTTTCTTAGGCTTTTTCTTGTCATTGTCCTTTTTATCAGACTTAGATTTTTCTTTTTTGTCTTTCACGTTTTCAGAAACTTTTTCTTCTGCTTCTTGTGCTTTTTCTTCAACAACGATTTCATCAGCATTAGCATCAGTCACAGCTTCTTCAATCAAAACCTCATCAGCAGGAGTAACCTCTTCTGCCATTTCTTCTTTTGCAGAAAGCTCTTCAAAATTGTCTTGCTTTTCAACAGCAGAGATTTTGATAGGCGCTTTTTTGTCTTTCCTTTTAGTCATAATAAACTCCCTTAAAAACTATTTGGTTTCTTTGTGAACAGTTCTCTTACCACATTTTGAACAGAACTTTTTAATTTCAATTCTTTCGTTATTGTTTGTGGTGTTCTTGCTTGTAGCATAGTTTCTTTCTTGACATTCAGTGCAAGCAAGAGTAATGTTTTTACGTTTTGGTGCTGCCATTTTTCTTCTCCTAACAAAAAACTAACACCCCCGATAGAAGTGTTAGCTTGATTTTAACATATTAAACAATATTTGTCAAGTCTTTTATTGATAATAAATAAAATATTTTTAATATTTTCTGTTTAACATGCCATAGTACCGGACCTCCTTGTTTAGATAAACTTTGTCAAAACTTTTTATTCTTTTATAAAATTATTTTAAATCAATTTAGAAAATTTCCATAATCCCCTCCGTTTATATTATTGTATGATTACAAATTTGTTAATTTGCAATAAATTTATCAATCTTTATGTTTTTCACTTGGCAAAGTCACATAAACAAGCATGCAAGTTTGGTCTTTTTTAAGTCTTTTTTCTATGCTGTCATAATCAGTAGGCAAATTGTAATCAAGGTCATATTTAATTGCATATTCAAGATAAGCTTTCAAAAATTCTTGCGCATAAAGATAAGCCTCTTCCATAACAACACCCTCTGTTGAAATATTTGCATCTGGAAGCAAAACTTTGTATTCATCAACATCTTTATAAAATACTGCTGGATATAAAAATCTTTGCATATTACGCTCCTACTTTAAGTAGTTTAGCACAAAAAACAACAAAATCCAAATAAATTATGCCAATTTTATAAATTTTTAACAAAAAAAGAGGCAATTTGCCTCTTTATATAAAATCTAAAAATTAAATTCCCATCTCTATGTCAGAAACTTTTTCTTTATATTGGCAGTCAAAAGTTTTAACTTTGCCAAAATTGATTTTATCTTTTGCCTTTTCAGCAACAACGAGTCCCTCTTCTTCAATAGATACTTTTAAGAATGCCATAATTATTTCCTCCATTAACTTGGCTTTATTATAGCACACTTTTAGGCAAATGTAAATACTTTTTTGAAAAGTTTTTTAAATATTTTTTTATAACTAAGTATTTTTGTTTTAAGCCTTCAAAGTAATCTTGTTTGCCTTAAACCAATCAATAACCTTTGTTCCGCTTTCAGTTGACATTGACGCCATAAAGAACAAATTTTTCTGTATTGGGCAGCCGTCATTAAGTTGAGGAACAATAGCAAAATCTTCAAAAGTTCCTGCCGAATAATATCCTGCGCCATTAGAAATTGCATAACAACTTTCAACAGTCATTGTATTGCCTTCGTTGGAAGGTTTTAATGAACTTATGCCGTTGCTTGTTGAGCCAACAAAACTTGAATTTTTGATAACAAAACTTCCAACGTTATAGCCAACAAATAATGAACTTTTGTTGTTAATAATTGTTCCAAACCCAGCGCAATCAGATATTTCAGTTATAGCAGTCGAATATGCCCCTGCAGTTGCACCAACAAATATGGCGATATGACTATAATTGTTGCCTTCAAGTTTTGATTTTGTAATGCACTTTTTAATATACACATTATGTATATTGCTTGACTCAATGCTTGACCTTGTTTCGCCCACAATTCCGCCAACGCGAGCATATCTTGAGGCATAACTTTTTTGCCCCTCAGTTTTGATATTGCCATAGTTATAGCAATTTTGAATAGTTCCACCAGAAGCTAGCCCAACAATTCCGCCAACGTCTGCTGTAGCATAAATTGAGCCATTGTTTGTGCAAAAATCAACACTTGCATCGTTTTCAATTACACCAGCAATGCCGCCAACGTTGTTGCCAAGATTGATTTCAGTATTGCTTGTGCAGTTTTCTACTGTAGAGCCAACAGCTTTACCAACAATTCCGCCAATTTGCTCGCCCTGACTTTCGATAATCGAATCTGCAACTTTAATATTTTTTAGCACTGCGTTCTCGCCAGTATAGCCAAACAGACCTTGATTACATTTTGCAGTTTGATTTATCTTTAAGCCTGAGATGAAATATCCATTGCCATCAAAAGTTCCGTCAAATGCGTTTGCAAGGCCAATTGGATACCATTTGTTGCCAGCAAGATAAATGTTTTTTGTTTGTTTAAAATATTTTCCTTCAAAAGTTTCGCCATTTTTAACTTTCAAAGCTACTCCTGCAAGTTTTGCGTTTGTGTCTATTATATATGGATTATCTTGACTGCCTTGGCCTTCCCAAACAGTGTTTGCTCTTGTGCCGCCAATCCAAGTTGAGCCTTCTGTATATAACGCAGGATATTTTGGCTGACCTTCAGAATAATAAATATCCCAAACGTCAGTAAAATTCCAAGGATAAGTTGAATTCCATTGGTGACTTGAATCAGAGCCATAAGCAAAAAATTTGTAAGTTTTAATCAATGAAGTCAAATCGCTTATTTCAGACGAGCTTGTAATTTTCCCGCCAGCATTTGTAGTTGTTGCACTACCGCTGATAAAATAACTGTTCTCAATCTTACTGCCAGAGTCAATATACCCCGCAATTTGTCCGCTTTCTCTTGTTCCACGATAGTTAACCACGCCAATATTAAAGCAGTTGATAATGCTAGAAGCTGTCACATCACCCAAAATTCCGCCAACAAGGTCATATTCCGCGTAAACTCGCTCGGCTCTGTTATAACAATTGGTCACTGTTACGTTTCCAGCACCTCCGCAAATTCCGCCAACAATACCTGAGCCACGCACTACGCTCTCGTTTAAGCAGTTTTCAAATGTGCTATTGTATGCCGTGCCAGCAATTCCGCCAACATTGTTATCATAACCATAAATCACACTGCCATTTTTGCATTTTGAAAAAAGTGTATTGCTTGCATAACCAACAAGCCCACCAACATTTTTACCGTTACCAGTGGTCTTGCAAGTACTATAAGCCTGGCAATTTTCCATAACCGCCGTATGAATACGTCCAACAATAATTCCAACATTGCCATATCCAACAATTTCTCCGATAGCAACATTAACATTTTTGATAGAAGCTTTATGAGCATCGTCCAAACCTCGAACATAGCCAAATATGCCAGCATTTGTCACATTTGACAATTCGTGCTTGCCAAGAATAATTGCCTTTTTGCCGCCGTCATAATGCCCAGCAAAAATTTTATCTCCGCCAATAGGATCCCAAAGCAAATCAGTACGTTGATATATGCTCAAATCTTTTGTTTGTTTAAAATAAGTGTCAACAAAATAATAATTTCCATTTGTAACAGGCGCTTCACCATTTTCCATAGCCAAGCCAATGCCCGCAAGCTTTGCAGGCGTGTCAATCAAATATGGATTCTCCTTAGTCCCGTCACCGACCCAATTTGTATCCCCCTCATCAATCCAAGTTGGAGGAATTTGCCATTTAAAAATTGGATATCCATCATTATATTCAGCATCAATTGTCCAAACATTATCAAAATCCCAAGGATAAGAACTATCCCAGTTTGATGAATTTGTATACCAAACTTGATTTTTAGCATAACTAGTTGTATTTAAATCAGCAATCTTTGTTGTTGTGCCTATTCCAACTCCAATACCTTTTGATAATGTACACTCACCACCATAATAACAATTGCTGACTGGGGAAGAAGAATAATTATCCCCCACGACTCCGCCAACACAATCACTTCCGCTTACACTTCCTGTGTTATAACAATTTCTGACTGTGGAAGAAGAATTATTCCTCCCCACGACTCCGCCAACATAAGCACTTCCGCTTACACTTCCTGTGTTATAACTATTGCTGACTTTGGAAGAAGAATCATTATACCCCACGACTCCGCCAACATAACTACCTGTTCCGCTTACACTTCCTGTGTTATAACAATTTCTGACTATGGAATAAAAATTATACCCCACGACTCCGCCGACATATTGATATCCTTGAATATATGAATCTATCACACCTAGATTTGATATTGTGGCATTATTTGAAGATGATCTACCTCTTACATACCCAAACAAGCCTTGATAAGAATATGTGCTTTTTGTTCCGCTTTTTGTAAACACGCCTGAAACTGTATATCCATCTCCATCATAGTTACCTGAAAAATATCTTAGTGTTTGTGTCCCAGAGCGGTCATAGTATATCCCAATCGGTTGCCACCAATATGCTGATACATCTATGTCTGCTGTTTGTTTGAAATAACGGCCTGAATAATAGTAATATCTACTACTAGTAGCAGTATTGCTACCAGAAGTATTTGTCAAATATTCAGATTTTGTATTGTTGTAAATTGTATAGCTTAAACCTGCAAGTTCTTCTGCACTTGTGATAAGCCATGGGTCATCTGCTGTTCCACTGCCTGCCCAGTTGGTATCTACACGAGAAACATCCTCATCCCAATAACTGTCATTTATTGGAGAAGTTGCTCCTTGGGTTGATTGTTCCGTTTGCTCAGGTTTTGATTTTGGAGAAAAGTCTGTTAAGCCAAAAACAAGCCCTAGCGTTAACGCCACGACACAACAGCCTGCAATTATCCCTGATATTATCTTTGCTGATAAAGATTTCATGATCTATCCTCCTTGATAAAATATGCATTTTTTTGTTTTTTAATCAAAGATGTCAAAGTCTGTTTCATACAATTTTATTGTATAAGCTGCACAGCCAAATGCCAAACAATTCACGCAATATCTGAGTACTTATTCAAATTCCACTCAAATTTTGACATATTTTTGTCATTTTCAAAATCAGTATAGCAAATCCCCCCCCCGTGTCAACTAAATCTCAAACAAAGTTAAATTATTTTCAGTTGACACGGGAACGAAGCCAGACTTCGCGGGTCTTTTAAAGAAAGTTGACGTTGAGGGCGTGTGCCAATGGTAACTTTTGCTTGTGTTAATATAAAAAACGTCATCTCCAATCGCCGAGCGCTTGGGCTTGTGATAATATCGGGCTGCGCGAAATAAAAAAAGAAGCGCCAATGCACTTCTTTTTTTAAAATGTTGATTTTTCACAAGATTTTCTTATTATTTTTTCTTTTTCTCATCTCTTGGATTTCTGATATTTGCTTGAGCAGCAGCAAGACGAGCAATTGGCACTCTGTATGGAGAGCATGATACATAAGTGAGGCCTGTGTTATGGCAGAACTCAACAGAAGATGGATCTCCACCATGTTCACCACAAATTCCAAGTTTGATATCAGGGCGAGTTGATTTACCAAGGTCAGCAGCCATTTTTACAAGTTTGCCAACGCCGTTTTGATCAAGACGAGCAAATGGATCGCTTTCAAAAATCTTCTTAGCGTAATAAACATCAAGGAATTTTGCAGCATCGTCACGGCTGAAGCCATAAGTCATTTGAGTAAGGTCATTTGTTCCAAATGAGAAGAACTCAGCATACTTAGCAACTTGATCAGCAGTCACTGCGGCACGAGGGATTTCAATCATAGTACCAATCTTATAAGTCATTTCAGCGCCTTTCTTAGCGATGATTTCATCAGCCTTAGCAGCAACGATATCGCGAACATATTTAAATTCGTTAACATCGCAAGTAAGAGGAATCATGATTTCAGGAACAATTGTATATCCTTGCTTTTTGCTTACTTCGATAGCAGCTTCGATAACCGCTTGAGTTTGCATTTCAGCAATTTCAGGATAAGTTACAGCCAATCTAAGTCCACGGTGACCCATCATTGGGTTGAATTCGTGGAGATCAGCAACTGTTTGTTTAAGTCTTTCAAAAGTAAGTCCCATTTCTTTTGCAAGAGCCTTGATTTCGCTATCCTCGTGAGGGAGGAACTCGTGAAGTGGTGGGTCAAGGAAGCGGATAGTAACAGGATGTCCTTTCATAGCTTTGTAAAGACCAATAAAGTCTTTTCTTTGCATTGGGAGAAGTTTTGCAAGAGCTTTCTTACGTTCTTCAACAGTTGTAGAAACAATCATTTCACGAACTGCAGGGATTCTGTCAGCTTCAAAGAACATATGTTCTGTACGGCAAAGACCAATACCCTCAGCGCCAAAGTTGAATGCATTTTGAGCGTCAGTTGGATTATCAGCATTAGTTCTTACAGCCATAGCCTTATATTTATCAGCCCAAGCCATGATTGTAGCAAACTCACCAGAGATTTTTGCAGGTTCAGTTTTAACTTCGCCGTCATAAACCTTACCAGTTGAGCCGTCAAAAGAGATAACATCGCCCTCTTTATATTTTTTACCGTTCAAAGTGAAAGATTTTTCATCATCAGCAAATTTAAGAGCAGAGCAGCCAGCAACGCAAGCAGTACCCATACCACGAGCAACAACGGCAGCGTGAGAAGTCATACCACCACGAGCAGTCAAAATACCTTGAGAAGCAGCCATACCCTCAATATCTTCAGGAGAAGTTTCAAGACGAACTAAAACAACCTTTTCTTTCTTTTCAGCCATTTCTTTAGCTCTTTCTGCAGTAAAGCAAATCTTACCGCAAGCAGCGCCAGGAGAAGCTGGAAGAGCCTCTGCAATAGCTTTAGCGTTCTTCAATGCAGCAGCGTCAAATTGTGGGTGAAGAAGAGCGTCAAGTTGTTTTGGATCAATCATCATAAGAGCTTCTTTCTCAGTGATGAGTTTTTCAGCAACAAGGTCAACAGCAATTTTGAGAGCAGCCTTAGCAGTACGTTTGCCGTTTCTTGTTTGAAGCATATAGAGTTTACCCTTTTCGATAGTAAATTCCATATCTTGCATATCTTTGTTGTGTTTTTCAAGTTTTTTAGCAATATCTACAAATTGTTTGTAAACAGCAGGATTTTGCTCAGCAAGAGTAGAAATAGGAAGTGGAGTTCTGATACCAGCAACAACATCCTCCCCTTGAGCGTTCATCAAATATTCGCCATATAAATCATTTTCACCAGTTGATGGGTTACGAGTAAAGGCAACACCTGTACCAGAGTCTTCGCCCATGTTACCAAATACCATGCATTGAACATTAACAGCAGTTCCCCAGTTATATGGAATGTCGTGCATTCTTCTATAAACGTTGGCTCTGTCGTTATCCCAAGAACGGAATACGGCGCGTACTGCCTCAACAAGTTGAACTTTTGGATCTTGAGGGAATTCCTCTCCTTGAGCTTTCTTGTAAAGATCTTTGAACATTTTTACGATTTCTTTAAGGTCGTCAGCAGAAAGGTCTTTATCAAATTGAACTTTCTTTTCTTCCTTAACTTTGTCAAGGATTCTTTCATATTTAGATTTTTCTTGTTGCATAACAACGTCACTAAACATTTGGATAAATCTTCTGTATGAGTCATAAGCAAATCTTGGATTGTTTGTAGCCGCAGCAAGCCCCTCAACAACTTCGTCATTAAGACCAAGGTTAAGGATTGTGTCCATCATGCCAGGCATAGAAACTCTAGCACCAGAACGAACTGAAACAAGAAGTGGATTATTTACATCGCCAAAAGTTTTGCCAGAGATTTTTTCAAGCTCAGCAAGTTTAACATTGATTTGCTCCAAAATTTTGTCATTGATTTTTCTGCCATCTTCATAATATTGAGTACAAGCCTCAGTAGTGATAATAAAGCCTTGTGGAACAGGCATTCCAAGACTAGTCATTTCAGCAAGGTTAGAACCCTTACCGCCAAAGAGCGCTTTGTTTTTTCCATCAGCCTCTTTAAAAAGATAAACGAATTTTTTGTTTTTCATAAAACATCTCCTTTTGTTAATTCAACAAGGCTATTATATCGCAAACAAAAAAAATAGGCAAATGAATTGCGTAGGTTTTTAAAGAAATTTTTAATTTTTAAAATTAACTATTTTCACCACCCTATTTAAAACTTTGATATTGACAACGCCACCATTCTGTGATAAAATTTAATCATGAATGCACCAAAGAAAAGAGGCAGAAAATTTGATTTTGATTTACTTGTTCATAACCTTTTAGAATATCAAAAAGTTTATGGCACTCTTTGTGTGCCAACAAAATATGTGACACAAGACGGATATAAACTTGGACAACAAGTAAACAATTTAAGAGCAGGCTATATAAAGATAACAGAACAACAAACTGAACAGTTAAATGAAATCGGCTTCGTTTGGAAAGTTAGAGATATTCAATATAATTTTGATGATCTTTATGAAGAACTTTTAAAATACAAAGAAGAATTTGGTGACTTGCTTGTGCCAACAAAATATGTGACTCAAGACGGATATAAACTTGGACGACAAGTAAATAGTTTAAGAACAGGCAATATAAAAGTAACAGAAAAACAAACTGAAAAGTTAAATGAAGTTGGCTTCGTTTGGAAAGTTAATCAATATATTTTTGATAAAATTTATCAAGAATTATTGAAATATAAAGAAAAATTTGATAATTTGCTTGCCCCACAAAAATATGTGACACCAGAGGGATATAAACTTGGAATGCAAGTACACCGTTTGAGAACAGGACATATAAAGTTAACTATACAACAAACTGAACAGCTGAATGAAATCGGCTTCGTTTGGAAATCATCATACAAATGTAAATTACAAGCTTTTGATTTTGACAACTTTTATCAAAATTATTTAAATTACAAGCAAAGCACAAATGACAACATCATTCCTTATGATGCTAAAATTAAAAATTATGAAATAGGCTTTTATGCAAGAAATATCCGCACAAAGCATATAAAACTTTCAAAGCAACAAAAAGAACAATTATCAGCACAAAACTTTTTGTTTGACACAGCCCCTCTTTTTGCGAATGCAGAAAATGATAAACAAGCACTGCTCAAGCGTATGCTTCAAGGCGATATGACCGCTCGTGCCAAAGTCATTGAAAAATGCTATAAACTTGTTAAATTTTCTGCTTTAAAATTAAAACACTTGGCGTATTATAAAGATTTGCTCAGTTTAGGTGATGAAGAACTTATCAGAGCTGTGGATAGATTTCCGTCAAACAAAAACGAAATTACTTTCTTTAATTGCTCAAACTATGTTAAAAAATATATTTTTACCAAAATGAAAACATTTATAAAGCAAAACAATAAAGAGCAAACAGACAGTCTTTCAAAGCCTATTGGCGAAGATGAAGATGGCACACTTGAAGATATAATCCCAGACAAAAAAGTCAATGTTGAACAAACAGCAGTAGAAAGTCAAGCAACTGCAGAACTTATTCAAAAATTTAAAGCAACCTTAACCAGAAGTGAATATGCAACTGTTTGTTTACACTTTGGCTTTACAAAATCAAAAGAAGTTTACACACTTCCAGAGATTGCAGAAAAATACAATCTGCGCGAAGAAAAAGTTGAGCAACTTTATTCCTCCGCTTTAAAGAAACTTGAACAAAATATGCAAAATGCTGAACTTAATATAGAATAAACAAGCATATCAATTTGATATGCTTTTTATTAAAACCCTGTTCTCAGTTCACAGATAACAACATTTTCTTTATTTATGCCTGTGCGGATATCGTAAACAATAAACTCAATAATCACATCATAAAGTTCATGGTCAGAAATATATCGGGCTATTTTTGCAAAGCCTGGGATATCCCAAAGTTTATCATCATCAAGAGAGCAATGCAGATTGTATTCTGGCTCTTCATAAATATTGCGGTTTGTGGCTTCGCTGTCAGTGCGTGCTGTGAGGTCAACGGTGTCAGAAAATCCGCCTTTATGAATTTTAATATCCCCCACCAAAACAATATCCTCTTTTAAAGGACGATAAGAAACGGCAATCGTTACTTCTGGCGAAAATTCTTTAAGCTTGGTTAACGCCTCATCATAATTTTTGACAAAGTAAAATCTACCTTTTGCTTTATTTGGATTACGCAAGATATATTCTTCAGCGTCATGTTTATCAAAAAATTCTTTAATAGCATTTTTATTTTCCACAGCAAAAACTTCAACAGGAAAATAGTTAAGCCTAAGTTCTTTCATTTTTGCAATGCTATCTTTTTTATCCTTGATTTTAATCATAAAAATATCTCCTATAGATATAATTTAGCAAAAATTAAGAAAAAACACAACTTTTTTATAGTTTTTTTGGATATTTTCATTACTTTTCTTTTAAAGAAAAGTAAACAAAAGAAAACTTAAATAAAACCTTTCTCAACTTTTTCAAAGTTTTCAAAAGGTTTTATTTGTATTTTTTTATTTTGCTATAAAAAGTAAAAAGTCAACGATTTTAATTTTTTTATAAAATTAAAATCGTTTAATCTTCTTTTGCTTCTTTTCTAGCAAGAAAAGAAGATGAATTATTACTGTATAATTCGTTCGCCACGGAAACCGTTAAAGTTGACAAGAATTTCATATTCGGTTGTTTTTAAAAACTCACACCAATCGCTTGCGCTTGAAAGAATTTCAACCTCTTCACTTGCCTTGACTTTCAAACCTGTTATATCAATCATAAAACTATCCATGCAAATATTGCCAACATTCTTGCATGTTTTTCCGTTAATTTTAACTTTAAGTTTATTAGACAATCCCCGCTTTATTCCGTCATCATAGCCAAGCGGGATTACACCAATTTGCATATCATTTTTCGCCGTATACGCTGACATATATCCAACATGCTCATTCCCTTTAACTTTTTGCAAATCAACAACCTTAGAATGCACGCTTAAAACAGGCTTTAAATTTTCATTTCCATAGCCATATAAAAACATGCCAATGCGATACATTTCATAGCCTCGCATTTTCAGCAAACTGTTGCCACCGCCCACATGAACAAGCACTTTCCACTTTTCAGGAAGCCTTAGCACAAAGCTGTCAAAGATTTTTTTCTGCCTAAAACTGTAACTATCATCAGTTGTCAATGAAGAAAAATGCGTAAATATCCCCTCTAATACGATATCATTCTTTTTTAGCAATGATATAATCTTGTCAAATTCTTTAATATCATTAATTCCAAAACGGTTCATTCCGCTGTTTATATTTAAATGCAATTTAGGTTTAATCTTGAAATTTTTCGCAACTTTTAAAATCTCTTTCAGATTATCCAAAGACACAACCGCTAAACTGATGTTGTTTTTAAGCGCAAACTCAATATTTTCGCAAACGCCAAAAATGATAACCATTGCCTTTTTGTCAATTTTGCGAACTGTCAATGCTTCTTCAATGTTAACCACGCCAAAAGCATGTACATGACCGCTCAATAGTTTAACAATTTCTTTTAGTCCATGTCCATAAGCATTTGCCTTGACCATTGCGCAAACTTTTGCATTGTGGCTCTGAGTTTTTACAAAATCCAAATTATGTTGAAGATTTTTGCTATTTAAAATAATTTTTGAAAACATAATAATATATATGAAAAAGCATTGCAAAACGTGTAAAATGAAAAAAAAGAGCAATTAGCTCCTTTTTATAATTCTAATTCACTCTCAGTTTCAAGATAACAATCCCACTCTCTTAACTGTCCATGCTCTAAATCGTGCAATCTTTGAGAACATAAAATATAATAATCTATCGTCATGTTATTGCAAACTTCAATTTCATTTTTCATGCCACGCTTACCCATATCATAAACGTGCGTATTTGACATCCTGTTTCCAATCCAATCTTTTGGTTTATCATTTGCAACTAATATAGTAATCTTTTTACCTGCGCCAGAAAAAGTATATTGTTCAAGTTGTTGATTGCGTCCATCAAAATGCCCTACTGATAATGAACCATTACTAGTAATTATCAATTCATTTGCATGCTCTTTGCCTCCAATGACATATCGCATAAACTTTAAATATTCATCAAGTGTTGACATCTCAACTAAGTTTCTTTTTTGAGCAATTTCTTCTATTTCAACTTCATCACCATTTTTGTATGCAATAAGTTCTCTTCTTTTTAACTCTGAATACATATTTGCAGAAAAATTTTCATTTGCCATAATTCCTCCAATCATTTTAATTATAACAAACTAGTGCTGTTTTGTCAATATTTTATAAAAATTTATAACTTTCTTCTTGCCAAAAACTTTTCATAAGATAGTTTTTGACGAAACTTTTGACGAAACTTTTGACACAAAATAAAACACAAAGAAAAACCGCATACTATATCTAGTATACGGTCAGATTTTCTAAAACACAATATGTTGTGTTTTGGTGGTCTACCCGGGGCTCGAACCCGGGACCCCTTGATTAAAAGTCAAGTGCTCTACCAACTGAGCTAGTAGGCCATAAATCTGGGGAGGCAATAAAATTTCTCCAAAGTCCAAATTCGCCTGAGAGTTGCGGCAAATCGCCAGCGTAAGCGCGATTTCGTTTGGCCGCATAAACAAAAAATCTAACGTCAAGCGAGCGCTTGCTTGCAGCAAGCCGAGTAACAGTGCAGATTTTTTGTCTGGCTGGGGTGGCAGGATTTGAACCTACGGATGCAAGAATCAAAATCTTGTGCCTTACCACTTGGCGACACCCCAATATTAAATAAAGTGGCAATTCTTTTATACCAACGCCCAACTTCACATGGGAACTTGCACAAAATATTTTAACATTTTCGTCTTGTGCAAAACCAAAACCCAAACGCAGTTTTCACTGTGGCTGGGGTGGTAGGATTCGAACCTACGCAATGTTGGAGTCAGAGTCCAATGCCTTACCGCTTGGCGACACCCCACCATCGTAATCAATCTACCTCATTTACGTCACCGCACATACTTCGCATGGGAGTTGCCACAAATCGCACATGCGATTTCGTTTGGTGGCAAGAGCGAAAATTAAGCGATACCGCGCTCTCGTTTTGCTGAAAGCAAAATTAGCGCAAGAGCGCAAGTTTTCGCATTGTGGGGTGATCTAAGAGGATCGAACTCTTGACCTCCAGAGCCACAATCTGGCGTTCTACCAACTGAACTAAGACCACCATGTCATCGCAACTTTCACTTTAGGCAAAAGGTGTGTGGTGCTCCCGGAAGGATTCGAACCTTCGACCTCTGCCTTAGAAGGGCATTGCTCTATCCAGCTGAGCTACGGAAGCCCATGGAGCAGGTGAAGGGAATCGGACCCTCGCAACCAGCTTGGAAGGCTAGTGTTCTGCCACTGAACTACACCTGCACACGTTGACTATGAAATTTTATCATAGTCAAAAGCATTTGTCAAGAAAAATTCAAAAATATTTTAGAAAAATGTAATTTCATTTTAAAAATTCACTATTTTTAAAATATTTTATAGTTTTTCAATAACTATTTTTCCTTTTTTCATTAACACAGCATGACTTTCTTCACTGTTTTTTATTGCTTTTATCGCATTAACCGCAAACGCTTTGGCATTTTTAAGTTCTAATTTAGTTGGCTTAAAACCTCGCTGAATATGTCCAATAACATTATATTTTACAGTCACTTTGCTCTCTTCTTCAAGTTTTTGACAAAGCGTTTGAATGTTGGTTATATTTTCACGTAGCACTATGGATGAAGCATGCCCTTTTTTATATTTATCTTTTATGACTTTTACAATTTTTTTATAGTCAAGGTCAACTTCGTTGGCAATTAAATAATCAACGTCAGCCATGTTTGCCACGGCTTTTGCAATAGCGTCACACTTTCTGCCCATAACTTCAAAAACGCAACAGCGATTGAACGCCTCCATGCTTGGCATAATGTTTTCAATCACAAAATTGCACGCCATAACAGCAGAATGATAACCTATGCTGTAATCGCTCCCATCAACATCGTTATCAATTGTGCAAGGAACAAAAATAGTCCTCATGCCATTATCTTGCAATTCTTTTGCACCTTTGGCTGAGCCATTGCCACCCAAGATAACAAGACAATCAAATTTTTTAGCGTTGGCAAGAGCCTTTTTAAAGTATTTCTCTTCCTTAAACTCGGGACAGCGAGAGGATTTGATAATCGCCCCAGCCTCATTTTGATAAATTTTTGGGTTGAAAGAGGATAGAGGCACAATATTGTTGTCAATCAAGCCTCTAAAACCTCCAACAACAGCAAAACAATCTTTAAATGCGTTGTTTAGTTCAAACAAAAACTTATTTATTCCTGGCGCGTCCCCACCACTAACCAAAACTAGAATTTTCATATTTTATCCTCTTCTCTCTACTTTTCTTTGAGAAGAAAAGTAGCAAAATAAACTTTTCACTTTTGCGATTTAAAAATTTTTAATGCAAATTTATAAAAATTAATACAGTTTTTATTATTGCAATAAAGTTGTAAGACTGTCGCCAAGTGTAAAACTTGTGTGCCAATGGCAATTTCTGTTTGTTTTGAATGGACATAGTTTGTAGTTTTATAACAAATATAAGACAGTCGTGCAATATTTGTTTGCTACTTTATTATCACATTGCTTTCGCCAAGGAGACCAATGAGTTCGTTTGTAAGATAGTTGTTTAAGGTCACTTTGGCATTAAAGGCAAAGGCTTGATTTGAAGTTAGGCATTTGATGATGACCTGGCTTTGCCCTGGATATGAAGCAATGATATTTTTGACGCGGTCATAGACATCAATATCTTTGGTATCAAAACGCAGATAAACTTTTTTATCTCCATTAGCATTTTGACTTTCGCCAACTTTTTCCCAAGGCGACAAACTTTCACAAATCACGCAAGGGCTTTTCCCTGGCCTGATTGAAACTTTTCCGCGAACTGTAACCAAGCCGTCCTCGACTGCGATATCCTTATACTTTGTATAAAGTTTTGCAAAAAGCATAACATCAAAAGAGCCATACATATCTTCAACAGTGAGAAAAGCCATATTGCCAGACTTGGTCATAATCTTTTTGATAGCCGTGATAACTCCGCCACCCATGATTGATTGCCCGTCCTTAACTTGATCTCCACTTTCTCCTAACTCTTCAACGCTTTCACCCTCTTCCGCAAAGTCTGCCTCGCCCTCAAACTCGGCATCATTATCAACCTCTGGCATCATATCTGATGTAAAATTGAAATTATCATATTTATCAAGATAATCATCAAGCGGATGTCCTGAAAGATAAATGCCAACATACTCCTTTTCATATTTCAAAAGTGCTTCTTTTGAGAACTCTTTAATATTTGGATATTCCACACTGTTTACGGTAGCTGAAGCCTCTTCAAATGTGTCAAATATAGAAAACTGCCCTGTTGCTCTTGATTTTCTGTCAGTGTTTGCCCTGTCAAGCACTTGCTCGTAAACTGCCATAAGCCTGCTTCGAGCAATCCCAAAAGAGTCGAATGCTCCTGCCAAAATAAGGCTTTCGCAAGTACGCTTGTTAAGAGCTTGCTGATTAACTCTATTTGCAAAATCTTCAAAACTCTTAAAATCTCCGCCAACTTTGCGCTCGTCAACAATAGTGTCAATAACGCCCGTTCCAACATGCTTGAGTGCGCCAAGTCCAAAACGAATATTGCCATTTTCAACCTTAAAATATGTTGTACTTTTGTTGATATCAGGAGGCAAAACTTCAAAGCCCTCTTTTCTTGCATAGTTTGTATAACGCTTGACAAGGTCAGCGTTAGAAATTCTGTTGTTCAAAACGGCAGTTAAATATTCAGCCTCATAATGTGCCTTTAAATAACCTGTTTGATAGGCAACATATGCATAAGCTGCCGCGTGCGATTTGTTAAAGGCATAGCCCGCAAACTTAGCCATTTGGTCAAACACTTTTTTAGAAACCTCTCTGCTGTGTCCAAGCTTAATCGCGCCTGGAATAGGTTTCAACTCCCCTTTAGGGTCTTCCCAACCGTCAATAAAGCGCTTCTCTTGAGGTGGAAGAAGTTCGGGCTTTTTCTTACCCATAATACGGCGCACATTATCAGCCCCGCCAAGCGAGAAACCGCCCATGACTTGGAAGATTTTCATAACTTGCTCTTGATAAACAATACAGCCATAGGTTGTATTCAAAATTGGTTCAAGGCATGGGTCTTCATAAGAAATTGAGCTTGGGTCTTTTTTACCCTTTACAAATTTAGGAATAAAATCCATAGGACCTGGACGATACAAACTTATCCCGGCGATAATATCGTCAAGACAAGTTGGTTGCAGGTCTTTCATGAACTTTTTCATTCCCCCGCTTTCCAATTGGAAAACGGCGTCCGTGTTGCCAGAACTGATAAGCTCAAAAACCGCAGGGTCATTGTACTCCATTTTTGTGAAGTCAATTTCAACTCCATGGTCTTCTTTAACATATTGGATAGCTTTATGAATATCCGTCAAAGTTCTAAGCCCAAGAAAGTCCATTTTTAGAAGTCCAAGGTGCTCAAGCTCGGTCATATCAAACTGAGTAACAACATCCTCGCCCGAGGTTGCCATTGGGACATAATCATAAACAGGGTCAGGCGCAATCAACACACCTGCTGCATGCATAGAAACATTTCGAGGAACGCCCTCAAGTTTGATTGCCATGTCTACAATCTTTTTTATCATTTCATCTTCGTCATACATTTGGCGAAGTTCTGGAATAATATATTTTGCGTCCTCTTCCTTGCCAGTTGTTCCGAAATAATATTTCAGCACTGGTGGCTTATGAGTTGGCTTGCCAGGAATTTCTTTTGTAATCTTATCAACTTCGCTGTAAGGAAAACGCAAAACGCGCGCAACGTCTTTAATCGCATTTTTAGCTTGCATGTTTCCAAAAGTTACAATATTTGAAACGTGGTCATAGCCATAACGACGTTTTGCATATTCAATAACCTCACCACGTCTATCCATACAAAAGTCAACGTCAAAGTCTGGCATGGAAACGCGTTCAGGATTGATAAATCGGTCAAAGTAAAGTTCATAACGCATTGGGTCAACCTGAGTAATGCCTGAGCAATATGCCACCAAACTGCCCGCGCCAGAGCCACGGCCTGGGCCAACAGGAATATCATTCTCACGAGCATAATTGATATAGTCCCAAACGATAAGGAAGTATTCTACAAAGCCCAAACGATTGATTGTGTCAAGCTCCATATTCATACGTTCTTCAAGCTCAGGAGTTTTTTCTCCATAATTTCTCTCTAAGCCCTCCCAAGAAATTCTAGATAAAAACTCAAAAGCACTTTCGCCCGTGTCAGGAAGATATAACGGAATAAAGTTTTCTTTTGCGCCAAGCTTGCAAGAGTCAGGGACATTTGCATTTCCGCCCTCTGCCGCCTCACGCAGAGATTTTGTTCTTATGTCCACATGACATTTGTTTGCAATTTCAATTGTGTTATCAAGTGCTTCTTCATAACCTGGAAGAGCTTCAAGCATTTCTTCATAAGTTTTTACATAAAATTCATCAGTTTGGAACTTCATTCTGTCAGGGTCATCAAAAGTTTTGCCCATTTGCACGCACATCAAAACATCTTGAAGTTCAGCGTCTTCCTTATTAATATAATGTGCGTCATTTGTTGCAACAAGTTTTATGCCAAGGCGTTTGCCCATTTCTGTGATTTTGACAAGCACTTCTTTTTCTTCAGGAATGCCATGATTTTGTATTTCAAGATAAAAATCCTCGCCAAAAACCTCTTTATGCCAAAGAGCAAGTTTATCAGCCTCGTCATATTCATGTCTTAAGATGGCTTGTGGAATATGTCCAGCAAGGCAGGCCGAGAGACAAATAATGCCCTCGCTGTGTTTTTTCAAAAGGTCATAATCAATTCTTGGTTTATAATATTTCCCCTCAAGATAAGAATAAGATGTTAGTTTTAAAAGATTTTGATAGCCAGTATTATTTTTAGCAAGCAAGATAAGGTGACCAGTATCTGCAGCATTAGAGCGCGAATGCATATCATGAGTAATATAAAATTCGCAGCCAAGTACAGGATTTATGCCTTTTTTGATACATTCTTCATAAAATTTCAACACACCATACATATTGCCGTGATCGGTAATAGCCACAGATTTCCACCCGCGTTCTTTGACAACATCAATCAGTTTATTTATTCTTGCCAGTCCGTCCAAGAGCGAAAACTCTGTGTGAACATGCAAATGCACAAAATCTTTCATCTTTTCTCCTATCTTTTTGTAATTGTGTTACTTTTCTTGCAAGAAAAGTAAGCAAAAGAAAACTATTCATCACTTTTAAGGTCATCGGCAATTTTGATTAGGCGTCTAAAGCGGTGATTAAGTCCACTTTTTGTAAGCTCAATTGTGGAAAGTTTTAAAAGTTCTTCCATGCTTTCTTGCTGATTAGCCAGCCTTAAAACCGCCACCTCTTGCAAATCCTCTGGCAAATTTTCAAGCCCGATATGTTTATTGATAAGTTCAATTGCCTGGATTTGTTTTAAACTTGCTTCAACTGTTTTATTGATATTTGCATTTATACAATTTACTTGTCTGTTCACAATATTGCGCAAACCTCTGGTTGCCATTTCGTTAGACAAATCCAAAACGCTTTGAGTTGCTCCCACAAGCGCCAGCAAATCCTTTATGCTTTCGCTGTCTTTTAAATATAGAATATGCAAATTCTTTCGCGTGCCAAGCTTTGACGGAATTGTAAACTCGCCTAAAATTTCTTGTAAGCCCTCCAAAAGTTCTTTATGATGAGAAGCAAACTCCAAATGATAGCCCGAGCTTGCACCTCGTGAGCCAAGCTCGCTAAGGCGAATGCTTGAGGTTGAGCAAGATATAAATGCGCCTTTGACAAATGCTCTTTGAGTTTCTTCGTCACACACAACATTCAAATCAATGCCATATTCAAGTGCATAAGAGCCGTCATTGCTTTCCAAAAGTCCACAGTCTTGCAAAACTCTTTGAGAAATACCAACTGGAAACATAATCCTGTAATAGGTTGTTTTGTTGATTATATAATCATCGCTAATTTCAAGTTCAAGTTCTTCGCCATACAATCTTTTAACGATATCATTAACATAAGGGAAAATTTCTTTAATATCCGTCACAAGGTCAACTCGCACACCCTCGCTGTTTTTGGAAAGCTGTCCAGCGCCATGAAATAAGCCCGACAAAAAAGCCAGAGCGCAGTTAGCGTCCTCTAATTTCTCTTCCAGAATTTCTAACTTTGATTGTCGTGAAAAACTCAATTTTCAAATCTTCCTTTGTTTTTAAATTTAGGCAACTTGTCTACATTTGCAACTTGTGAAAGTGGAATTCCCAGCTTATATATCAAATTCATAGCATAATTACATTCGGCAACTCTGCTAGAAGCATGCGCGTCGCTATTAATAATAAACTTAACACCCTCTTCCGCCATAGTCACAATCTCTTTTTCAGAAAACAACAGCCTTTTGCCATTAAGTTCTATATAAGTTCCTTTTTGTTTAGCCAGCCTTGCAACTGCCAAAGTATCAACAGGACATCCTGCATTTAAATGAGTGATAACATCGATTGGATATTTATCTAACGCTTTTAAATAAGCAGTTGTATTTTTGTTGATTCTTTCAATTGACGGCTTAAAGGCGCCACTAAATAAGTTTGGATAAAAAAAGTCAAATTTATCTTTCATTGTTTCTGGCTTTGCCATAACATGATAACCCATAAGCAATATATCCAAAAATTCATAATCTTCATCACGAATATCAATATCGCCGTCCAATGAGGTTAAGTTTGCCTCAACGCCAAGCAAAATATCAACGCCTGTTACCTCTTTGGCATTCAAAATATCTTCCTTAACCTGTGCAATATCGCCACGCTTAACCCCATAAAGTTTATGGTTAAAGCCATGGTCAGTTATTGCAATTTGTTTTAGACCTTTATCAGCTGCCACACTGGCATTTTCTAAAATAGTCCCCTTGCCATGACCATAACCAGAATATTTTGTATGAGTATGATAATCGCCAAACAAAATCATAAAAATCTCCTTGAATCTAGTATATCTCAAAACTTGCAAAATTGCAAATAGTTTTTTAAATTGACAAAAAAGATTTTAAAATAAAAATCCTGACAAGTCAGGACTTTTATTATTCAGTTTTTTCATTATCTTTCCAGCCACTTACATGCAAGTTGTATTCAAAAGCATTTTGATTTGTAGGTCTATAAATTCCAGCAAATTGCATATTATTTTCTTGATCCAAGTCTGTAAAGCTATATCCTGTTTTTAAAGACAAAATATAATCATCTACTTTTAAAAATAAATAACTGCGATCATAATCGACATTATTTATGAGATAATTATCATGATATAAATCCGTCATGCAAGAAACAGCACCACCTTGTGGATCACCATCAACACGATACAAGCCTGGCTTAAATACGTCATCATATATCGGATCACTAATATATGGAGTTTTTAAATACAAATAGTTATCATGCTCTGTTCGTTGCTCTTCTGCAAAAGCATAAATATTGTCCATTCGTTCAAATTTCAACGCATTGCCTAACCCTGCAAGGACAGCATTCTTAACAGCAGGCAAATATTTGCTGTTGGCTATTTCACTTTTCAAAATTCCCATATCAATGTCATTTAATAGAATTTTATTAATCTTTAAAATAGTATTTGTCAATCCATATTGTTCATCGTTGTCATCATAATTATCAATAAAACTTTGAATTTCTTCATCAGTTAAAGCGTTGCTTGGTGATCTATATAAAGCATCTAAAAACGCAACATCAATTTTGTAAAGCCCAACCATAGAATTTGAAACAGTCTGCATTATTGTGTCATTTGTTGCTTCGTCATTTAAATAAGCATCTCCACAACCAAATGTATGCATAAATTCATGCCTAAAAATATTCGCAAACTTGCGTCCATCTGTCGCGTTATTTGCGTCAATGTTAATTTTGCAATTAACAATTTCAAATGCACTAAATCCTTTATCACAATCTTCAAAATGAATTTCTGTTTGCCCACCAACATTTTGTGAAAGTTCATCACTCAAATAAATATCAACAGCATATTTATCATTTTCAATATCTTCTTGTGTTGGAGAATAGTTCAACACAAATTGATAATTAGGGTTGATTACTTTAAAGATTTCGTTGTATTCTTTAATAACATCTTCCAAAATAATTTTTTGAGTAAGATTAGGCTCAAAGCAAATGTTAACCTTTGTAGGTCTGTCCGCATAATAAGCGCGACGAGCAATGCCTTTAAACAAAATATAAACTTTATCTGCTCCGCCATAAATTTCTTCAAGTTTGTCTAACGACTCGCTTAAAGTAGGAATACGTATAACATCAGCAATTTCAGGTTTAACAGGCTCAATAGGCGTAACAATTTCAGGTGCTGGCTCTTTATGTCCACAACCACCAAGTGCCATAACAGCAGCAAAAATAACGCCCAAGGCCTTGGAACGTTTTGACAATTTAAAAGTTTTTTTATCCTTAATCATGTTAATATTTTATATTAAAATAAGCGGTTTGTCAATAGTGTTTTTAAAACTTCACTTCTTGTAAATAAAGGTCTTAGGCTATAAAATGTACATTGCGCTCAACCTCAAAATCTAAAATGGCATAATCTTGAAACATTTTAACAAAAATCTTTATCCACACCGAAAGTGCAAATGTAAAATATGTATTCTTCAAACATTTTGCAATATCAAGTCTCAAACACCCCTAAAAAAACAGTAAAATGCTAGATTTTTTAGAAAAATTAATTTTTTTTAGCTTTTTTATTGATTATTCAAAAAAAATATGCTATAATGTAAAAGCATAAAAAACAAGTCTATGCGTCGCTAGCTATGCCTGAAATCAAAATTGAATGCTCAATTATAATGCAAACTCGTTTTATTTGCCCCCTTGCAAGCAAGCGTCCTAAAACTCGTTTTAATGAGCGTTTGCGCTCTTGCCCAAAACACTTTTGCTGTTTCAAACAATTATATCAACATCTGCGTCGCTAGCTCAGCTGGATAGAGCGTTCGTCTACGGAACGAAAGGTCAGGGGTTCGAATCCCTTGCGACGCACCAAAGCCCTCAATCGAGGGTTTTTATTTTTGTCTAAAATCGCTAAATGTGCCTAAATATAATGCTAATAGAGATTTTGACTTGTTTAACTTTTTGCTTTAAGAGGTTCGAGCTTTGAGAGAATTAAAAAGAACAAAAATAATGCAATTTTCCTGAAAAATCAGCCTTCGTGACGAATTTGTGACGAATCCGTGACGAATTTTTGCAAAGAAAATAGCAAATGTGAGTAAAAGTGTCGTGACTTTTGACAAAAATATGATATACTATTTGCGTGAAAGGAGCAAAAGATGACTATTGATGAAAAACTGAAAAAGTTAAGAAAAGAGAATAATCTCACGCAAGATGATTTGGCTGAAAAGATTTTTGTCACACGCACAGCAGTTTCAAAATGGGAAACTGGACAAGGCTACCCTAGCATTGAAAGTTTAAAACTTTTGGCAAAACTTTTTGAAACATCTATTGACGAACTTGTAAGTGATGAAGATGTTGAAATCAAAATCAAACAAGAAGAGAAAAAGAGTAAAACCAAAAACATTTTAGGCTGGATAACTTTAGTGATTGCATTTGCACTTTGTGGAGTTGCCTTTGGCGTAAAGCTTTATTGGATGTTTGCTCTTGCAACAATCTTTGCATTTGCAACTTGCTTTCTTTTCAATTTGCAACTTCGCAGTGAACACAAAACAAGCAAAGCAAAACGTATCACAATGCAAGTTTTCACATTTATATCAATGTTTATTGCAATCGGCGGATTTATCTGCATTTGCTTAAATGTTTAAGGAGCTAATATGAGACGAATTGAAGATAACAAAGATTATGAAAAAATTTGGAATGATTTTCAACAGCATTTTCATTTTGAACAAAACTTTTGGTTTGTAAAAAAGTTCGAACAAATTTTTGACTTGAACAGGAAAGATTGTAAAATATTTATGATTGATGATAACAACAAGATTGTATTTGAAGATAAGTATCAATCTGCAATAAATAAGGTTTTAAAAAGCGTTATAAAAGAAAATATGTATGCAATAGACTGGCAACATGAAATTTTTGAATTTAATCCAAACGAAGATGTTGCTTATAGTCAAACACTTTTTGAAAATGATGATTTTGACGGATTTCCTGCATATTATCCAAACGGTGATGATTACTTTTTTGTGACAAAAGATTTCTCACAGGGTATTTTGTGCGTGCCGGGTTTTGGATATACTTATCCTCTTATGTTTGTTATTGGCAAAAATTTGATTAAAGCATTTGATAACGCAAAAACAAATTTACCTTTAAAAGATTTTGACAAAAAGTCAATGGATGAATATGAAGATATGCTGGCATACAAGAATGTTGACAAGTATGCTGAAGAATTAAAAAAGTATCAGCCTAACGCTTCAAAAGAACAACGTCTGCAAATGGCACAAGATGCAATAAATGACGCTAAACGAAGAAATAAAAACAAAGATAAAAATCGTATAGTGATTTCTTAGGAAAGGAGGAAACATGGAAGATAAAAAATACATTTGCCCAATTTGCGGATATGATAAACTTGATGAACCACCTTATGGAGAAAATGGAGAACCTTCTTTTGAGATTTGTCCATGCTGTGGATTTGAATATGGATATGATGATTTTGACCAACACTATACTTTTGAAAGTTATAGAGCCAATTGGCTTAAGAAAGGTGCAAAATGGGTTGACAAAGATTTAAAACCAAACGATTGGGATTTGGAAAAACAATTAACAAATATTGAAAAACTACAATTCAAAGAAAATTATAGTAAAATGTTTTCTATTGTGAGAGAAGAAGTGAATAAACTCGACCCAATGGGACTTGCTCCAGGAGAAACTACGCCAATCGATGAATATGATGAAGAAGTGGAAATGATATTAACAAATATTGAAAGTGCAAAAAACTATCAAGATTTATCAAAAAACATCAAAGATATTTTTAACGAAATGTTTGATGAAAATTTTGAAGAAAAACTCTTTTATGACTGTGCAAAAAATATCAAAATCAGAACTACAAAGATGTAAAAATAGCAAGCAGGATAAGGAATAGACTCAAAATTGTGATTGCGATTGCTTGCATTGCCCAAGTATTCGGAATTTTTATGTTTTTATTTGTTGTAGAAAACAATAATATTGATTATAGAAAACAAAAAACGCGAGATTTTCGCGTTTTTTTGTTTATTTTTTATTGCCAGCATTTTGACGTCTTTTTTCCTTGCGTAATTGTTTTAGATATTCTTTTTCCTGAGCAATTTGTTGAACTCTGAGGTCAATCATATTTTTTGCCATTTCAAAAGCATTATCATCAACAATCTTAAGTTCGGTTTCTTTGACTTTGATTTCAACATCACCATTGCCACTGCGTCTAAGAGCTTTCAAATTCTCATTTTCAAGTTTGAAATATGCAACTGTCATATTGCGCTTAATCATGAGTTTGATGTATGGCTTATTGCCCTCCCCAACTATCAAATACTTTTTAGACTCTTTGGACGTTGCGTTAGGTTTTTTATCAGCATACTCTTTAAGCTTTCTAAAATATTGCTTTTGTTTTGTTGGTAAGTTTTCATAAGCCTCATCAAGTTCAAGTTTTGGGCTGCTGTTGATGATGATTGCACCTTGTGGAAATTCACGATTTTCTTTTGGCTCATCCACAACAGGAGTTGCAACAGTTTGCGGCTCAACATCTTCTACAACCTCAGGTTGAACAACCGCAACTTGTTCTGGCTGAACACTTTCTGGCTTTGTTTGAGCAAAATCTGATAAATTTTCTTCTAAAATTTCTTGTTGAAATTCGCGTTGACGTTTTTCTCTGCGTCTATCTTCATAAAGTTCTTCTTGTCTTTCCTCTTCTCTTTTGCGCTCTTCTCTGCGTTCTTCTTCGCGACGATGCTCTTCGCGCAATCTTTCTTCACGTAAAGCTTCTTGCCTACGTTCTTCACGTCTACGCTCCTCTTGCATATCTTCATAATGACGTTGTTCTCTAAGTCGCTCTTCTCTTAACTCTTCTTCACGGCGTTCTTCACGACGACGTTCATCACGAAGCGCTTCTTGCTTACGCTCTTCAATCATTTCTTCCAAACGCATAGCTTCTTTTCTGTATTCTTCTCGCAAAAGTTCTTCTTTCATTTTAAGTTCGTTCATCATGTGAGAACTCAAATGAGTGTAATACATTCCAGAGTCCATGAACCCTTGATGCAATTTTCTGTCACGTTCGCGCTGCAACTGTTCAATCATAAAACGAAGTTTGCTTGCCTCAGCACTTTCAACAATAACCTGCTGTGCTTGTGCTGGCACTGCGTTTTGAATTGGAGGTGGCACAAAATTTGAAGTTGAATTATTTGCAAAGCCATTGTTTGCAAAACCTTGATTATATCCTTGATTTGCAAAGTTTTGATTTGAGTTTGCTGAATTAAAAGTTGTTTGAGTTTGATTATTGTCTAAATTATCATCTTCAACAACAACCTCTTCTTTAGCCTCTTCGTTTTCTGGCTCTTGCTCTTTTTTATCCTCTTCCAAAGTCTCTTCGTTTGCATTTTGCTCTTCAGGTTGCTCTTCATCGTCATCTTTTTTTCTTCTCTTAACAATGATAATTATTATGATAAGAATAATCAAAAGCAACAACGCTCCAAGCCCGACTGCAAACCAAATCCAATTTTTCTTAACAAAATCCCAAACATCAGCAAAGAAATTTGACTTTTTCTCGAAAACAAATTCATATTCAAGTTCAGTATTTTCATCAAATTCATAGTGGTCGGCATCAGCAATTTCAACAACCGCTTTATAGCTTTCTCCTTCAATCATTTCTTCAACAGAAACTTCTGTAAGTTCACCGCTTTCAGCGTCTTCTTTAAAATACTTGATTGTTACAACATCAGAATGCCCACTCTTATCAGGACTGAATACGCCATAACCTTTATCATTATTCCAACTTCCAGCAACTTTGGCTTTAACAATGCTAAATGTAAAACTATCACAATTTTCATCAATAACGGCAGTGTCAACTTCTTTGCGAACAGTTATCACGGCAAGATATGATCCTATTTCTGTTGGAATTTCAGTTGAGCCTTCAGTTGCGCCGTCTTTGAAATATGTAATAATGATATCATCTTGAGTCAATGAAATAGGATTTTTTACAAAATCTATTTCATATTTTGGCGCTTGACCTGTATATTCATAACTTTCTTTAATTCCCTCACCGTCAAACTTAACTTGAAGTTGAATAACATATTTATTGCCTCCAACTTCAAACATGCAATTAGGCTCTGTTGGATTTAAAACATAGTTTTCTTGATAAACAGGTTTTAAACTTGCAACAATTTTATATGTCTTTAAATTTGTAGCATAGCCGTCAATATCTTCAAGAGAAACTTGAATTTCACTTCCGTCATCAGTTATTTCATAGAAAGTATAATCCACCATGTCATTCACACTTAAATCTTCAAAAGGTTTAAGAGACGGAATAATCAATATATTTTCGGCGTCTTCATTTCCAAAATTCCAAGAAGCGACCAAAACTGCTTTTTCAATAGCCCAAATGCATTCCCAAGCAAATGGATTGTCAACATTGTCAATATATGTTGAACTATCAGATGAAATTGGGTCATAATAATTTGGATTTGAATTTGAAAATTGAACAATAGTTTTATAATTTTCACCAACAGGAATCATATCTTTGCTGCCAATATAACTTGCTTTCAAGCCGTTTGGCATTGACCCTGCAAGTTTAACATTTTGTTTTGTGTCTTTCTTAAAATATCTTTTGTTTGCCTCGCTATAATCCCAAAGCAGATTTGATAAATCATATTTAGCTTTTTCAATCATGTAAGTCAAAGTATAATGAGCAGTTTGTTCTTCAAAGCCAGGCAAAGATTTTAAATAAACTGTTACAGAATAAGTTCCAAACTTGTTCACGCTTATATCGCCAACAAAGCCATTTGTTCCTTTAGAAGTGTCAAGTTCCCAGCCGTTTGCAGTCAACAAAGTTTCATTAACACTTATTTCAAATGGGTTTTCTTGATAAACAAATTTTGCATTGCTTATGTCTTCAATCACTTCGCCATTGCAAAGCCATTGAGGTTCTGCCATAACAACGCTGTTGCCTCTAACAGTAAAAGACTGCTTTGCAATTCCGCTTGAAGAAGCAAGTTTATAATTGTTGTTTTGATAAGCTTCGCCAATCATTTCAACACCAATTTCATAACTTCCCGCTTCTATAATTGGCATAACAATGATTCTTGTTTTAAAATCATCAGAAAATTCTTTTTCTTGATTAATTCTGTCTTTCTTCTCGGTTGGATTTTTTCTGTCTATATAATATATATATAGTTCTGTCCTGTCATTCGGCAAACTGTCGCCTTTAATAGTTATTGTTGGTCTTTCACCAATCTTCCAACTCCATTCATCATAAGATTGAATGCCAAATTCCAAATTCAAATTACGCTTTAAAATTTCAAATTCAAGGACAAAACTTTCAGTTGTTCCAGTATTTTTCCATTGCTGTTCGTCCTCATCAAACAAAGCAACTCTTGCTTGATATTTTCCAGCATTTTTTGCTTTTAAAGTGTTGGTTGTTTGGTCATAATCCAAGCCGCTTGTCAAAGGCACAATTCTTATCTCGCCATAACTTGCCCCAAAAATTGAAAATTCCAAAATTTCGCCGTTATAAGTTTTCTCAGTCTCATCAATATATGGCCGCGTTATTTGAGTCTTGCCTTTAACATAACTGGCTGTGTATGCTTTAGTTGTGTCAATAACATAATTGCATTGATTTTCTATTTTTGCAGTTCCAATATAAGAGCCAACTTTGTTTGGCAAATTTGGATGCACAAAATTATAGCCTTTACCGTCTGAACTTTTGTAATCAAACACGAAAACTGGCGCTCGTCCATTGTCAACCGTGTCACCAATATAAATATCAGAAATATTTTTTGCACTTGCCTGCAAATATCCGTCCGAACCTGTTGTGATATTTAAAGCAAGTTTCTTTGGCTCAACAATGATTTTTGCGTTCATTTCTCGTAAGCTTGCATCTTTTCCAGCAAAAGCAGTTTTTGAATCAGTCAAAGTCACATTAACAGTGTATTCACCAACATCAATAAGACCGCCAGCACTAGAGTCATCAAATTCCATAATATTAGAGTCAAACCAATCTGCCACAGCAGAAAGTGATTGCTTTTTGCCAGAATATTCAACAGTAACGTCTTCAACTTCAACATTTGTACCAGAATCTCTTTCAGCAGCTGTCAAATTAAGGTGCATAGCTGGACGAACTACAGCATTTGTAAAATTAGACGCCAGACCTGATTGTTGTCCATTTCTTGGCAAAAGCGTACAAACAACAGAATAATTGTTCACCGCATCAGCGCGAAGCCATATGTGAGCTGTGGATGAACTGTCAGCAACCTGATTGTTTGTCACTTTCCAAAGAGTATTTTCAGTAGGGATACCATTAGTTCTTCCAACTTCAGTCAAAGAAGGCAGCCAAATTTTTGAATCTTTCCAGCTGTTCCAATAATTGCCAGTATAATTTTTATTTCCACCGCCAGAAATTCCGTTTGTGTGGTTTGGCGTGTCATAATATGCATTGCCCTCTTGCCAATCGGCAGCCGAGCAAACATCTGGCCAGCTTTCTGAAGCTTGATAGCCAATATTTACAGGAGCTAAAATATAATCTGTCAAACTGCCATTCACGTTTGGCATAGTAAATTTTGCCCATTCGTTGTCTTCAGAAGGATTAATTTGAGTCAAGTTTGTGCTATCAGTTGCACAATAGCCTCCATTGTTTAAAACAAATGTGTTCATATAGCTTGTGCCATAAGTGTTTGCAGAAAATTGAGTACCTTTTGTATCACTTGTCCAGTTGTTAAAAGGTGCAATCTTAACTTTGCTTTTTGTTATATTTGCAAGCCAAATTGTTGCAACAACGTCACCGCTTTTTGATTTTGTCAACGATGTTACAGTCCAATCATAGCCGCCAAAAGTTAAAACAATATCTTTTCCGCCAGCTTTGGCATTCAAAGTTTTTGCGTCAACAATTGGGCCGCCAGTCATAGCGCTTCCGTCTGACAATTTTAAGGTTGAGCTGGAACACCTTACACTTGCTGCAGACACCAGAGCGTCCACGTCAGCAAGTGTTGCATTGGTTTTTCCAGTCAACGCTTTATAAAGCGCATTTAAATTGTTTGGATTAAATACCTTTGGGCCGTCATCATAATTGCTGTTTACAATATCTCCCACATTAACATAAGTGTTTGTGCTTGCAATGTTTGTGGCTTCACTTTGAGAAGAGGCTTTAAGACTTAATGAAATGCATGAAAAACCCAAGCCAAGCGACAACACTCCGCACATAAAAGTTAAAATCAAAATTTTAAAATTTTTAAAGATTTTCATGACTAACCTCACTTATCTTCACTATTCTTTTTGTTTTTTAAATTTCTTATTGTCTTTTCCAACATTTTTTGGTCGGCTTGCTTTCTTTCCTCTCTCAAGTCTTCTTGCTTTCTTTCCTCGCGCCTGCGCTCTGCACGACGTTCTTCTTCACGCATTTCATCGCGCCTGCGCTCCTCTCTTAAACGCTCTTCATATAAACGTTCTTCTCGAAGCTGCTCTTGTCTACGCTCTTCGCGCCTGCGTTCCTCGCGAAGTTCTTCTTGTCTGCGCTCTTCGCGGCGACGCTCTTCTCGAAGCATATCTTGTCTTTGTTCCTCACGCCTACGCTCTTCTCTGCGTTCCATTCTCAAACGCTCTTCACGCAGTGCTTCCAAACGACGCTCTTCACGCCTAAACTCTTCCATTAATGTCATTTCATGTTTGCGCAGTTCGCCAACGCCATAATCATGAAGTTCACCTTGACGGAAGTCGAGATTTTGCATATCATCTCTGATTTTCATTTCTTGATTTTGATAAGCATCAAGCAAAAGCCCAAGCAACTTGTCAACATCGCTACTGCTTACAACATTAGCATCTTGCGTTGGCATCCAAGCGCCATATCTTGGCTGAGCCTGTTCACTTTGCATTGACGCATTCTGTGGATTTTGCATAGTTGACTGCTGTTGTGGCTGCGCTGAGAACTGCTGTTGAGCAGATTGAGAATTATTGCCATCAAATGCTTGTCCTTGCATTGGCTGACCATTCATAAAGATATATGTTCCGCCACCGCCAACTGCTGCGCCCATATTGCCCATTGCTGAGCCTGCGCCATTTCCTGCAAATCTGTTATTTAAATCATTTGCAGAAGCTGTTGATGAATTCAAGTTTGCACTTTCTTGAATTTTATCTGAAACTTTTTCTTCATTCAAGTCTTGTACCTCTTCTTTATTTTCTTCTTTGTTGTCTTGTTCTTCCTTATTTTCTTGTTCTTCCTTAGTTTCCTCTGTTTCCTCTGATTGCTCTTCAAGCTCTTCCTCTTTCTTCTTGCGTCTTTTAACAACAACAATAATTATAATAAGAAGAAGCAACAATAATAATGCTCCAAGACCAATTGCAAACCAGAGCCAATGTTTTTTAACAAATTCCCAAGCTTTTTGGAAGAAGTTTTTGTTTTTCTTATATTCAAATTCTTTTTCGTTTTCAATTTCAACTTCGTCAGTTCCAGAAACCTCATAGTTGTTTGCATCTTTCAAAACGATTTCAGCTTTGTATTTTTCGCCCTCAACCATATTGTCAGGACTAACTTCAATTTTATTTCCGTTTTCGTCTAATTTATATTCCCCGTTTTCATCAACAGCAAAATATTTTGTATCAAACAAATCTTTCTGAGTTTCATCTTCAGGAACAAACACAGGCACATTGTTTTCTTCTATCCATTCGCCAACAATTGTTGCCTTAAATATCTGCCATTCAACTTGCAAATCTTCTGTGCTTCCAACTGATTTCAAAATTTTTGTTGGATCAATTTCATTTTCTGGATCTTGCTCTGTTTCAGGAAGTACCTCTTCTTCTGGAGGTTCTGGCAAAGGCAAGTCATTCCAGTAAGTGTATTCTTTGTAAATCAATGAAATTGTGATTGTGTAATAATTGGCATTAGTTCCTGTCAACTCGCCAGAAATTGTCATAAATCTTGCATCATAACCAACAAGGTCACGTTCTGCATTGAAAACAATTTCTTGACCCATATAAACATAATCAGTTTTGTTTTCAATCTGAGAAACAAGAGGTCTATCAATGTCACGAGCAATAACTTCAAAAGCAATATCAGTCAAATCGTCAATAGTTTCGTCGTCCCAAAGCAAGCTGTCTTTGTCAAGCAATTTGATTGTCATGCTTCCTGTGCCCAATGCTTCAACAACATTGTTTTCAGCAATCATCCATTCAGCTTTAAAATCGTCTGGAAAATATTCAGCATTCAAGCCGTTAAACTTAAACTTCAAAATTGAACCGTCTTCGTTTGCAGTCATTGGCTTAGATACATGTCTTTTTGTAATCTCAAAAGCCAAGCTTACAGAATCTGTTGTTCCGTCAAGCCAAGTGGCATTTGCATTTTCTTTAAATTTCAAAGTCACAACATAATTGCCAACATTTTTTTGCGTTAAACTGTCGCAATCAATTGCAAATTCAAGATATTCTTGCAATCTATCCCAATCAACAATTTCAAAAGTTTGTTCTTGATTGTTCCAAACCAAGCTTGAAGCCAACAGCTCAGGTCTTTCAAGTTCAATATAGTCGCCTGCTGGATTGAGTCCAGTTTTAAAGATATGTTCAAATTCAGTGTCATCAGCAAATTCAACATTATCGTTATTTGAAGATAAAACAACTTTATAGTTTGTGTTATATTTAAGTGGATTTGGAGCATCAATGCCATCCAAATCACTTACAAAAGTTGAATAATAACCGCTTACATCCAAAGTGTTGTCATGCTCAGCCACAACAATATATTCAGGCAGTTCAAGTCCGCCTTGATCAGTCCAACTTTCAACAACAAGCTTAATTTTATGAATAACCAAATTAAAGCGTTTATTTTTAATGTTATAAGAACTGTCAAAAGGAGAATTTTCTACGAAAGAAATTGCAACAAGATAATTTCCTGCATTTGTTGGAAGTTCGCCGTCTGCCATAGGAATAGAATTCCCACTTTCATCAACAGTATAATATTTAACAACAAAGTTTTCTCTGCCTAAATCTAAGTCTGGGCAAGTAACAATAACTTCTTGACTTTGACCATTATAAACAGTGCCGTTCTCATCAAAGTTGAGTGTAACTTCAAGCAAATTACGTCTGTCACCAACCTTGAAAGTCAAATATGCATAGTTTTTGCTTGTGTCATAAATATTTGTGATTTCATACAAATCTGTGACACTTATCAAAGTTGAAAGTTCAACTTTTGCATAAAGCCAAACTTCTTTTTGCAAAGGAACAGTGATTTTTGTTATGTCATCAATCTTATCTTCAAAGTTTGCGTCATTATAATAAGTCACAACAAGTTGTGAAGAATATTCTCTTAATGCATTTGGCACTGGATATTCATACCAGTTTAAAGCCTCGTCCTCTGCACTAATAAAATTCCAGTCTTCTTCGCGGTCTGACACCTGAATAACAATTTTGTTTATGTGCCAAACGTGCATAACAATTGCACTACCGTCAGCTTGAACGTCAATCCAGTCCAAATGTGATTCGTTAACAAATTTATGATTGCCATCTGGGCTAAGTTTATATTTTGCAATATATTCTCCAACAGCAGTTGCATAGTTTGTGCCGCCAGGTGCGTCAGATTTCTTTATCCAACTTGGACAATTTGCAAGGTCCATAGTTTGATTGATTTTGTTATAACTAAAATCGTCAAGCCAAGTAAGAATTTTTAAATCAAAGTTTGTTGGAGTGATTGTCCAATCAATTTCAATAACAACAGTTTTGTCATTAACATATCTACAAACAATTGAACTATCAATTGCAGCAAAGCCAACATCAAATTTGGCACTATCGCTGGCAGTTAAAGTTGCAGTTGTTTTATAAGACGGATTTTGTACTGTGTTTGCGTCTGTAAATTTATCATTTGCATAAACAACAGAAATTCCGTTTGGCAAAAGCATTTCGTTAAGTTTAAAATGATATTCATATTCATTATATTGAACTGTTTCGCCTGCTCCATTAGCTGTAATACCAGTGCTTACAGCAGGATTTGAATAAAGCCATTCAATTTCAAGATTTTTTATCACGGCAGTTGTGATAAAAAATTCATATGCGTCGCCAGTTATTGTTGAGCCAATGCTTATAAGCTCATAATTTTTGTTTATAGTTTGTCTATTGTCAAGTTCAACAAGGATTTCATAATATTGATTTGGTCTATAACTTGAAATATTAACAGATACAACAAGTTTTTCTTCAGAATAAGCATAATTTGTGTCATTCTTTTCAATTTCTACAGCAGAATTTTGTTCACCAGCATAAACAGTGATTATAGGTCTTTTTGCAGCCAAAGTGAAGTCAGTGCCTTTAAATATAATATCAATATTTTGCACGTCACCTGCTTGCCAAGAGTTTTGTTCGTCATCAACAATTTGATATTCAATCTTGCATTTCAAAATTTCAAGCGTGATTGTTCTGATTGAAGAAAGATTTTGCTCATGATTGTCCCATTGCTCATTTGCAGGGTCTTTCACAGTTATATTAACAGTGTAAACGCCAACGTCAGTTGCCCTAAACTCTTTTGTGTCAGCGTTGTATTGAAGCCCGCCTGTCATTGTGCCAATATTTATTCTTGTTGGCTCACCTCCATCAACAGTAAAAAGCTTAAACACTTGCTCTTGTCCAGTGTAACGGATTTGAGTTGTCCAGCCATAAATCGTTCTTGGCAAAATTGTTGCCCCATTATTGCCCGCCACAACATCATCGTTTGAAAATCTTGGCATATAAACAAGACCTTTGCTTTTTTCAAACGTAATCTTTGCAGTATCCGCCAAAACATAGTTGCTTGTGCCAGAATTTGTTATATACGCTTGCACAAAATATTTTCCTGCATGAGTTGGCACAGTGCTTGTCCAGTTTGTTCCGTCACTGCTGTATTGCAGAGCCAAAACAGGTGCTTTGTCTGTATCTTCGTCACGCTCATAAATATTTTCTGACAAAGCCAAAGCGCTTGTGCTTAACAGTTCACCGTTTTCGTCAACCTCAAATCTCTGAACATTCACCTGCTTCTTGGTTATGGTCAAATTTATTTCCCAACTTGTTGTGTTTGGATTTCCCGCAAAAACAACATTTGGATGCTTTATACTGTTCAAAGTTATTTTATAGTTCCCTGCATCAGTATAATTTTTGCCGTCCTCAAATTCTGCAGTCAATAATCCATTATCAAACCAATCATGCTTAGTCAATTCGCTGTCCTTGTGTTCTTGCCCGTCATACTCCAAATTGATATCATTTGGCGTAATCGTCTTTGCATGAATAGTTGTCACCACTTCGGTATCCTTAGAATCCCCGTCCGACCAACGATAATTATCATTTGGTAAACTCAAAGTCGCCCGATAAGTGCCAGCATCAATAATAGCGTCGTCTTGCTCATCTGTCAAACTAAGCGTCATCAAGTTTGAATCCCACCACGCCCTCGTCTTAAAGCCATGCTTCTGCCCGTCATACACCACGTCTTGCACATTTGGTTTTTGTATAATTTTCTTTGTGATGGAAATCGAAACACTTGTTGAAGTTAAACTTGTGCTTAGCCCAGAAAAATAATAGTTTGTGTTTGTCAGTGTAACCGTTGCCGTGTATAGCCGGACATCGGTATAGTTATAATCACTCTCGGTCGGCGTGATTGTCATGATACTTGAATTATACCAACTTTCAGTTTCAAACTTATGCTCCTTGCCGTCATAAGTATAACTTTTGTTGACAGGTGCAGTAACCGCCGCTTTGCCAATTGTCAAAGTTACATTAACGGTTGATGCTTGATTTGTACCAAAACTATAACCACTTTTTGCAGTAACAGTTGCAACATGATTGCCAACAGTTGTGTAGTTATATCTTGTTTTGTCATATGTAATCGTCATTTGATTTGCGTTATACCAATTTGCACTTGTAAATTTTGAAGTCAAGTCACTGCCAGTATAAGTTGCAGAAACATCTGATGGAGTTGTGATTTGTCTAGTACTTGCTGCCTCAGCGGCTGTTAAGTTCAAGAAAATGCAAGGTCGAATAGCATATTTACTTGTTGCAATAAACTCGCTTGTCGTATCAGCACCTGTCGATGAAAACGTTCTGACATTGGAAAATAAGTTTGATGCTGAACCATACATATTTGCGCTTGTTCTTGACCAATATCTTGCACCAGTTGAAAATTGCGTTGATGACAACCCCCATCTTCCATTCAATGATGCGTCAGGTCTTCCCATTTCCTGTAAACTAGGAAGCCAAACATAATCATTTTTCCAATTTTGATAAAATGTACCCGTAGTATAGCCATTATTTGTAATAATAGAATTATATGTAAAATTTGATGGCACTTCACAAGTAGTATTAAAGAACTGATTTTGAGTAGGCCAATCGTTAAGAACTACTGTAGGAACTGTATCATTTTTTTGATAAGTGTAATATGGCGTTACTAAATAGTCTCTAACACTAGTTGAAAGTTGGCTAGTACTCATTGTATATTTTGCCCAAATATTAGAAGATGACTGTGTTGCAGTTCCAGAAAGTGCAGTATCAGTTTTTGAAGTTGCATACCTGCCACCATTATTTAGTACAATACTTCTCATCGTGCTTGTACCATACATATTTCCGTTAATAGATGTTGAGTTTGAAGCAGTGTTGGCATATGAATTCCAAGCATATGTTGTCGATGTTGCATCTTTTGCTAACAAAGCAAGACATACATTTCCACGAGAGTCTTTGAAAAGTTCAACTGCCAAGCTTGTCCAGCAAAAGTAAGTTGAATATCATTGCCATATGTAGTGCCATTTAATGATTTATTATTCGCTCTAAAAGTTGCCGAATTAACAATATTTGAACGCCAATTTGCTGAAGTTCCAGTTGGAGCAAGAGCAGAAACATTTGCAAATGTTGCAGTTGATCTTCCAGTAATTTGTTTGTAAAGTTCGCCTAAATTATATCCGTTAAATTTCTTTGATACGCTTGTATAGTTTGTAACAAGCAAATCGCCTATATTTTTATAGCCTGAAGAACTTGGAACTGCTCCCACAATTTCATCAGTTTCAATGGCTTCGGTTTGCGCTATCCCTCCCCCACAATTTATGCTAACAAAAGAAATGCCCATGCAGAGCATAAAAAATCCGCATACGACAGACAATATAATTTTCTTGATGTTTTTTAGTTTTTTCATAAACACCTCACTGTTATCTTGTTTCCTCAGTAGCGCATAAAAGTCCCAATTATATTTTATATATAAATATTATTATAATACAATAAAAGACAATTTTTTCAAACTAAATTTGCGTTATATTTGCAATTAATTTACAAAAATATTGAAACGGTATGGGATTTTTGTACATTTTTGGATAAAATACAAACAAAACCTGTACAAAACTCAACAAAAACCTATACAAAAAAATCGGGATTTTTAAAATTATTTTAACCAAAATGAAAAAAAATAATTAAAAAACAATTAAAATATTTATAATTTAATAAGCAACAATATTAAAAAATCTTGGCAAAACATCCCCCCCCCGAACAAAAATAGTAAAATTTTTCAACAAAAAAATCGCGGAAAAAACCGCGAATTTTTATATAAAATTAAACAAATTAAGCTTGCAAAACGACCTCATTTGAGTTATCAAACAAAACAACATTGCCCGTAGCCAAAGACTTTTGAACATCGATAACTCTTTGATTTGACGAGCCTTTCCACTTTAATTTTGGGCTATAAAGTTCTTCAACAAATTGCCCATCCACAAGCACATCGATATACCTAAGTGCATCTTTATCTTTCAAATCTCTGTCAAACAGAAAGCCAGTCCATGCCCAGACATTCTTGTTTGGAAATTTTTCTTTAAACGCTTTGGCAAGCATGCCTGTGCCGTCGATATTTTGCGGATGCATAGGCTCACCCCCAAGGATAGAAAGCCCAGTAATAAAGTCATTATCTGCCAGTGCCAAGACTTTATCAATCACCTCTTGGGTCAATTCCTGCCCGCCATTAAAATCATGGGTTTCAGGGTTAAAGCAATGTTTGCAATTAAAACAACAGCCTTGCATAAATATTGAAACTCTTACGCCTGGTCCATTTGAAATATCAGTTTTTCTAATCTTGTTGTATCTCATACAAGCCTCCGTTTTAAGTATTTACGCGTCTTTATTATCCAAATGAATTACGCGCTCCTTAATTTCCTGCGTTCTGCCTTTATTCCAGAAATTTGTGCCGATATAGCCACAAGTACGTCTTGCCACATTAAGTTTATTATGGTCACGATTACCGCAATTTGGGCAATACCATTCAAGGTTATCATCAATCTTCATTTCGCCATCAAAGCCGCAAGCAAGGCAATAGTCAGACTTAGAATTGATTTCTGCATACATAATGTTGTCATAGATAAACTTAACAACCTGCATAACGGCGTCCAAATTGTTAGTAAGATTTGGCGCTTCAACATAAGAAATTGCTCCGCCAGGGCTAAGTCTTTGGAATTCACTTTCAAGTTTAAGTTTTGTAAAAGCATCAATTTCTTCAAAAACAGGAACATGATAAGAGTTTGTAATATAACTTCTATCAGTTATGCCCTTGATTGTTCCGAAACGTCTTTTCAAACATTTTGAGAATTTGTAAGTTGTGCTTTCAATTGGCGTTCCATAAACGCTGTAATCAATGTTTTCTTTTGCTTTCCATTCATTACATTTATCAACCATATGTTGCATAACTTTTAAGCCAAATTCTTTGCCCACGCCATTATCAGTATGACTATGGTCAGTCATAAACTTAACGCACTCATAAAGCCCAGCGTAGCCAAGAGAAATTGTTGAATAACCGCCATGAAGAAGCTCGTGAATGCTTTCACCTTTTTTAAGCCTTGCAAGAGCGCCATGTTGCCAAAGAATAGGAGCAACATCGCTAGTTGCATTACTCAAACGCTTATGCCTGATTTGAAGCGCTCTATGGCAAAGTTCAAGCCTTTCATCAAAGATTTTCCAGAATTCTTCTTGATTTTTATCCGCAGAAAGAGCAACATCAACAAGGTTTATTGTTACAACACCTTGATTAAATCTGCCATAATATTTTGGCTTGCCATCCTTATCCACATAAGGAGTAAGGAAAGAACGGCAACCCATACAAGGATAGCATTGACCATTGCCGTTTTGGTCAATTTTATATTGTTTCATAACCTTTTCAGAAATATAATCAGGCACCATACGCTTTGCAGTACATTTGCAAGCAAGTTCGGTTAAATAATAATATGGACTGTCTTCTTTAATATTATCCTCTTCCAAAACATACAAAAGTTTTGGGAAAGCAGGAGTTATATAAACGCCTTTTTCGTTTTTCATGCCTTGAGTACGTTGATTTAAGATTTCTTCAACAATCATAGCAAGTTCTTTCTTGTATTCCGTAGTTTCACCCAAATACATGCAAACTGAAAGGAATGGAGCTTGTCCATTGGTTGTTGTCATAGAATTTACTTGATATTGGAAAGTTTGAACACCGTCTTTAACCTCTTTGCGAGTATCCTCTTCTGCAAATTTTTTGCAAAGTTCTTCTGACAAATTGCGTTCACGATATTTGTTAAGATAGAAGTTGTAACTATCTCTAACAAATGGAGCAAGGTGTGTCATAGTCACAGTAACACCGCCATACTGGCTTGAATTAACAGCAGTAATGATTTGAGTTGCAATTGTCATAGCAGTCAAAAATCTGTGAGGTTTTTCAATCATAACATCATTGATCATTGTGCCATTTTGAAGCATATCTTCAAGATTGATAAGGTCACAATTATGAAGAGCGTTCTGAGCAAAGTAGTCCGCATCGTGGAAGTGAATAATCCCCTCATCATGAGCTGCCACAATATCAGGAGTCAACAAAAATCTACGAGTGATATCAGTGCTTGTTATGCCTGCGATATAATCTCTTTGAGTTGTAACAACTCTTGCATTTTTGTTAGAGTTTTCAGTATTCCAATATTCGCTTTCTCCGTCAATAAGCTCTTTAATAGCAAGGTCAGTTGTGTTGGCTTTTCTAACAAGTTCGCGCGTATAGCGATAAATAATATATTTTTTAGCAAGGTCAAAATGCCCATACTCCATAAGCTTTTTTTCGATGATATCTTGGATATCTTCAACTAAAAGTCTTTTTTTGCCAAGCGAAAGGATATAATTTAAAATTTCTTTGATTTCAGCCTCACTAGCACGCTCTAAAGCGTCAGTTTCTTTGTTAGCCTTTTCAATGGCAATTTTAATTTTACTTGGATCATATTCGACAAATGAACCATTTCTTTTGATTACTTGCATTTTTAACCTCCATTGCATGTTTTCAATTCCCATTTTAATACTTATAAAAAACTTTGTCAACTAAAAATACACAATATATTGTGTTTTTTGAAATATTTTTTATCAATATATTGTGTTTTTGTAAAAATTATGCAAAAGCTGAAAAGCCTTATTTTTGGGCATTCTTGTTATCAAATGATAACCTAACAGCCCGAATAATACCCTCAAAAAGCCTTAACAAAAATAAAAGATTTTTTAAAAATATCACAATATTTTGCAACAAAAAAAGTGCCAATGGCACTTAATTTTGTTTTTTTTAATTATTGTTCGTTAACAGTTGATTCGCTTTTTGCTTCTTTGTTATCTTGAACATTTTCAACTCTTTTGCCTTCAAAGCAAAGGTCAACAATCTTTAAGATAGCGCCAGCAAGCAAAGCAAGCATTATAAGAACATATATTACAACAGTTCCTGCAGTTGAAGCTCCAACGATTGTTGTATATAAAGTATACAAAACAATAATGAAGTCAAAAACAATTGCAGCCACAACAGTTGCTTTAAACTTTGCAAAATTTGCTTTAGATTTGCCAAATGTTGTGATAGAAATAATGTTAAGAACAAGGCCAGTTACACACATTAACAAAATAATAATGCTTAAAACCATGATAGCGCCTGCTCCAGCAGCACCAGCAGTTACATCACCAATAACTGTAACAGCCATTAATACAATAACTGACATGATTGCAAGTGCAACAGTTCCCAAAATACTACCTGAAAGTATTAACGCTCTTTTCTTCATAATTCCTCCTTTGGCTTATTTTGGCATTATATAGGGGCATTTGTCAAGTAAATTTAATTTGTTTAACAATTTTTTTTGTCAATTTAATTAAAATACAAACAAAAAATACGCTTAGCTGCGTATTTTTTATTTTAACAAACATTCTGCTTGGATTTTGACCGAATATAACAAACTTTTTCTAGCAATTATAAAACAATCGCCAAGCGTTAGGCTTGTTAAATCAATTCAACAATTGCCATTTCTGCTGCATCGCCACGACGTTTGCCAAGTTTGATTGTGCGAGTATATCCACCACCTTGACCAAGTTCTTTAGCACGTTTTGCATATTTAGGTGCATAAACGTTAAAGATTTTTTCAAGAAGTGGATGATTGATACCCTCAGTTCTAGCTTTAAAAGCGTCTTTAGACTCTTTTGGCTTTCTTTGTTCTTGGCGGTCATAGAGATAAGCCATGATTTGTCTACGTGCTTGAAGCTTTTTAGGTCCATCGTTAACAACTTCAGTTTTAACTTTAACTCCGTTTTCGTCTTTAATTTCTTTTACAACCTTAACTGTATCTTCATATGAGTTAATTGCAAGAGTAATCATTTTCTCGGCCTTAGCGCGCACTGAACGAGCTTTTGCAGCTGTTGTTTCAATCTTGCCGAACCACAAAAGGTCAGAAACTTGTCCACGAACAAGAGCATTTGTTTCTTTTGATGGTCTTCCTAATTTCTGGTTAGTCATAATTTTCTCCTTTTAACAGATTAATCTTCGTCCTTACGAAGAGAAAGCCCATAGCTTTCAAGTTTTTGAATAACCTCATCAATAGACTTAATGCCAAGGTTTTTAACCTTTAACATATCATTTCTTGATTTTTTAATAAGGTCTTCAATAGTATTAACACCTGCTCTTTTCAAGCAGTTATATGAACGAACAGAAAGGTCCATTTCTTCGATAGGAAGTTCAAGTAATTTAACTTGTTTATCCTCTTCGCGAGAAACAAGAATTTGCATGTCGCTCATTTGAGAACAGAGTTCAACAAAGAGGTCGATGTGTTCAACGATAATTTTGCCAGCAAGGGCAACAATTTCTCTAGCAGTTGTAGTGCCATCAGTTTCAACTTCAAGAACAAGCTTATCAAAGTTAACGCTATGGCCAACACGAGTGCTTTCTACGTTAAAATTAACGCGTTTAACAGGTGAGAATATAGAATCCATTGCAATGAAATCAATATTATCAAACTTAGTTTTGTTATCAGTGTTTGGAACATAGCCTCTGCCATTTCCAATCATAAGATCCATATCAAACACGCCACCCTCATCCATTGTAGCAATGTGAAGATCAGGGTTCAAGATTTCAACTTCATCGTTAGGTTCAAAATCTCTGGCAGTAATTTCGCCAGGTGTATTTTTTCTAATGCGAAGATAAGTAACAAAATCTCTATCTTTGTTTGCGCAACGAACTGCCAAAGATTTAAGATTTAAGATAATATCAACAACATCTTCTGTAACGGCCCTAACGGTTGAGAATTCGTGAGCAACACCAGCAATTCTGATCGCGATAGGCGCAGAGCCTGGAAGAGCTGAGAGAAGACTTCTTCTCATAGCATTGCCAAGAGTTATGCCATAACCTTTTTCAAGAGGTTCAACAACAAATCTTGCAAACATGCCGTTGTCAGTTTCTTCACAGGTAATTTTTGGTCTTTCCATTTCCATAATAATCCCCTCCAATAATTATCTAGAATACAATTCGATAATAAGTTGTTCCTTAATATCAGCATCAATATCATCTCTCTTAGGAAGTGCAACGATTTTTCCTGAAAGAGCATTTGAATCAAATTCAAGCCATTTTGGCATAACAACTTTCATACCTTTGATAGTTTTGAATGATTCAAGTTCTTGTTTGTTTTCTTTAACAGCGATAACATCACCTTGTTTTACAAGGAAAGAAGGAATGTTAACTCTTTTGCCATTAACTGTGATGTGACCATGATTTACAATTTGACGGCATTGTTTACGGCTTGCACCGATACCCATTCTGTAAACAACATTGTCAAGGCGTCTTTCAATAAGAGAAAGCATGTTTTCACCAGTAACGCCTTTCATTCTTTCAGCTTCTTCATAGTATTCTCTGAATTGTTTTTCAAGAACACCATACATTCTTTTTACTTTTTGTTTTTCGCGAAGTTGAGTGCCATATTCAGAAAAAGTAACTCTTCTTCTTGATTGACCGTGTTGTCCAGGGATAACAGGTCTTCTTTCCATAGCACATTTCTTAGAAGTGCAACGTTCACCTTTAAGGAAAAGTTTGCAACCTTCGCGTCTGCACTGACGGCAGTCAGGTTCAATTTTTCTTGCCATTAGTTTTCTCCTTTTAAACTCTTCTTGTTTTAGGAGGTCTGCAACCGTTATGAGCGATTGGTGAAACATCCTTAATTAATGTAACATCAAGGTCACAGTTTTGAAGACTTCTGATAGCAAGTTCACGACCGCTACCTGGGCCTTTAACATAAACCTCAACGCTTTGAATACCATGAGCTTTTGCTACTTTTGCAGCGTCTTCAACGCAAGATTGAGCAGCAAATGGTGTACTCTTTTTTGAACCTTTAAGTCCAAGCTTTCCACTAGAGCACCAAGACAAAACATTTCCGTCACAATCACTAAAAGAAACGATAGTGTTGTTGAAAGAAGTTTTGATATGCACTTGGCCTTGAGAGATATTTCTAGAAATTCTCTTTTTTGCTTTAGCAGTGCTGTTTGATTTTTTAGTAACTTGTTTAGCCATAATTTACTCCTTACTTACCTTTCTTAGAAGAACCAGCAATAACTTTCTTAGGACCTTTTCTAGTTCTAGCGTTATTACGTGTATTTTGACCTCTAACAGGCAAATTCTTACGATGACGAACGCCTCTATAACAGCCAATTTCGCCAAGTTTTTTGATATCCATGTCGACTTTTTTGCGTAATTCACCTTCAACGATGACATTATGTTCAATATAATTTCTAAGTTTAGCAACTTGATCATCAGTTAAATCTTTAACTCTGATGTCAGCACTCACGCCTGTTGCTTCGCAAATTTTGTTAGAGGTAACTCTGCCTATTCCATAGATATAGGTAAGTCCAAGCTCTAATCTTTTTTCTCTGGGTAAATCTACACCAGCAATACGTGCCATTTAATTTTCCTCCACTTTAAAATTTTTAGCCTTGTGTTTGTTTATGCTTAGGGTTTTTGCAGATGACCATAACTTTGCCATCTCTTTTAATAACTCTGCATTTATCACACATAGGTTTTACAGATGCTCTAACTTTCATTTTGGCTCCTTTTTAACCCTTTTCTCTCCAAGTAATCCTGCCTTTAGACAGGTCATAAGGGCTCATTTCGACTTTGACTTTATCCCCTTCAAGAACTTTGATATAATGTTGTCTAAGTTTGCCAGAGATATAAGTTGTAATAACATGCCCATTTGTAAGACGAACTCTAAATGTTGTATTAGGTAAAACCTCTTCAACAATTCCTTCAAATTCGATTACATCTTCCTTTGACATAGGCACTCCTTTTTTTGATTTAAGTATTTTTTGATTTTTGAATTAACTCGCTGATTAGTGTCAAGCACTTCGCTTTCGGTTAATCCGCTTTCTTCAAACATTTTAACATGTTTTAAAGATTTTTTCTTTGGCTTAAACGCTGAAAGCCTTTTGCCGTCTGCTAAGTAGACATACTTATCGTCAAACTTAACAACTACATAAAATCCACCTTTTTCTTTGCCTGCCGTGGCAAGCACAACACTTCCGATTTTCATGTTCACCTCTTAAAGTGTCAAGATTTCAACGCCGTCCTTTGTTACAAGCACAGTGTTTTCATAATGAGCAGATGGAAGCCCATCACGAGTAATCACTCCCCAGCCGTCCTCAATCAGCCAAATTTCTTTTCTTCCCATATTAACCATAGGTTCAATAGCAAGACAAGTGTTTTCAACAACAAGAGGTCCGTCAGTCACTTTCCCATAGTTTGGGATATTTGGTGGCTGATGCATATCTTTGCCAATGCCGTGACCAACCAACTCTCGCACCACTGAGTAACCGTTTTTTTCAACATAAGCCTGTATTGCATGACTAAGTTCACCTAAGCGATGCCCGACTTTAAGGTTTTTAATCCCCTCAAAGAAGGATTCTCGTGTCACATCAATAAGCCTTTGTTTTTCTGGGCTGATTTTGCCCACTGGGAAAGTGCGTGCAGCATCGCCATTATAGCCTTTGTAAATAACACCAAGGTCAATGCTGATAATATCTCCTTCTTTCAAAATGCAATCCGCTGAGGGAATGCCATGTACCACCATTTCGTTTGGTGAGGCGCAAATTGAGCCTGGGAAACCTTCGTAACCCAGAAAAGAAGGAGTTGCACCACTATCAATTATAAACTTTTTTGCAGATTTGTCAAGTTCTAATGTGGAAATACCTGGCTTAATAAGCGTTTCTACAAAATTTAGGGCGTCACGAGTGATTTGCCCAGCTTTTCGCATTAAAACAATTTCAGCAGGATTAAATCTTTCCACTATTTTGCCTCCAACCCTTTCAAGAAAGTTTTCACAGGCTGATAAGTTTCCTCAGGAGTTCCCTTAGAAGAAACCTTAAATAGCCTATCACTGTAGAAGTCTATGAGTGGTGAAGTATTCTTTTCATAAACTTCCAGACGATTTTTAACTGTTTCCAACTTATCGTCATCGCGTTGGTAGAGTGGCGTTCCACATTTACGGCAATTGCCAGTGTAGCCCTCGTAACTTGCGTTGTCAATATCTCCACATTGTGGACAGATACGACGAGATACAAGACGATTGATGATTTCCTCAAACGCGAGGTCAACCAAAATTACACTATCAATTTCTGTAATTGTGCGGAGAACTTCTGCTTGCTTGATAGTTCTAGGAAAGCCGTCCAGAATAAAACCATTCTTGCAATCGCTTTGACTGATGCGGTCTTTTAAGATTTGAATTGTAAGTTCGTCAGGAACAAGCTTGCCGCTGTCCATATAACTTTTAAGTTCAAGCCCTAATTTGCTACCGCTGCTTGCGAATTGCCTAAATAAATCGCCAGTTGAAATTTGAGGAATATCAAAATCTCTTGTGATTTGTTTAGCAAGAGTACCTTTGCCACTGCCCGGCGCTCCTAAAAGAATAAGTTTCATAATTCTCCTTTTTTGCTGGTGAGGCACCACTCGGCAAAATTTATTTTTCATTGTTCCAATTCAAATAAATTTTGTCACGCGGACACGATTGCAAGCAATCTAACTCGCTACCCTCGCGTTTCCCCGTCCCAAGCTCCCTCCATTAAGGTTGCCAACGAATTTTGAAACAAAATTCTTATGGCGAGTTTATATAATGAAGTCGAAACCCGTTTTTTCTATATAAACCCTAAACTGTTGCAACAGCCTTTTTATTTAACGACCTTAGACTTTCGGTCAAGTGGCATTGCCACTTTTTAAACAAAATGACTATTTTTCAAAAAGTCTTCTAACTTCCAAACTAGTTTCGTACGCTGATTTAGCACTAGTCGGAAGTCCTTTAAACGCTCTATAGAGAAGATCATTACAAAATTTATTCTCTTTTACAGGAGCTGAAACAGGTAGTTCCATAAACAAAGGTTTAGAACTGATATTATCAAGAAAAGCATTAAATCTTGCTTTACGTTCTGGTGATAATTTATTTGTTTTCAAAGTTGCTTCCATAATTACCTCCAAATTTGTATTTACAATCTTCTAGATAATAATTTTTAAGCAAACTATTATCTAAAAGATTAAACACTTTTTTTAATCAAGGAAACCCTTGTAATTACGCATCAGCATTTGAGCTTCAAGTTGTTTGTCAAGTTCAAGCGCTACTGAAACAACGATCATAAGACCAGTTGCACTGAACGCATTGATAAGTGTTGCAGCTCCTGCATACTCTCCAATTGCCCAGAATGCAAGTGACGGAATTAAAGCGATAAATGCTAAGAATATTGCACCGAACAAAGTTATTCTGTTTGAGATTTTTCTTAAATAGTCGCTTGTTGGCTTTCCTGCACGAATGCCTGTGATAAAGCCACCTTGTTGTTGAATCCTCTTTGAAACGTCATCAGCGTTAAATGAAATTTGTGCATAGAAGAATGCGAACGCCAAGATGAGAAGAGAAGAAACAACGATATATGGCCAAGTGCCTGCACCAAGATATCTTGAATACCAAGCATAAGCACTAGATTCTGGCCAGAAAGATAAGATAAGTTGTGGGAATGTGATTAAAGCAGAAGCGAAGATGATTGGCATAACACCAGAGCCATTCACACGAATTGGAATGTAAGTGCTTTGCCCGCCATACATTTTTCTGCCTTTAACTTGTTTTGCATATTGCACTTGAACTCTACGCTCGCCACCATCAACAAAGACAATGAAAGCAAAGATAAGCACAACAGCAACAAGGAATAAAACAATAACCCAAAGGAAATTGATGTTAGAAATTGTTTGTTTAATTGCAGAGCCAAATGCACTTGATGCAGAAGAAAGGATACCCACAAAAATGAGTAAACTCATACCATTACCAATGCCAAGGTCTGTAATTCTTTCACCAATCCAAACTGTAAACATACCACCAGCGACAAGGATTAAAACAACCCCTGCTCCAACAAGCCATGTTGGAAGAGCGCCTGTAAGGTTAGCGTCAATAGAACTTGAATAACCAACAACAATACCAATTGCCTGTGCAAGAGCTAGAATAAGCGCAGCAATACGAGTATAGAAATTGATTTTTCTTCTTCCGTCTTCGCCATTTTTTGCAAGATTTTCAAGCGCTGGAACAGCGACTGTAAGCAGTTGAATAATAATTGATGCTGTAATATAAGGCGAAACACCCAAAGCAAGGATAGAGCAGTTTGAAAGCGCTCCACCGCTTACCATATTCATAAGAGAGAAAAAGTTAAAACTATCTCCCTCATTGATTCCGCTGATAGCGCTGGCATCAAAGCCAACAGCTGGAAGCCAGCAACCCAAACGATAAATCAACAACAGCAACAAAGTTAAAAGAATTTTTTTCCTAACATCTTTAATTTTAAATGCGTTTCCTATTGTTTTAAACATAGACTTACTCCTCTATAATTTTTCCGCCAACTTTTTCTATCTTTTCTTTTGCAGTAGCAGTAAATTTGCTAGCCTTAACAGTGAGAGGTTTTGTAAGCTCTCCGTCTCCAAGAACTTTAAGTCCATAAGGAGCGCGTTTGCCAATAAATCTTTGTTCATAAAGAACTTCCATATCAATAGTTGAATTTGCCTCAAAAGCTTCAAGGTCGCCAACATTGATAGTTGCATAAACTTTCTTAAAGTTTTTGTTGTTAAATCCTCTGATAGGGATTTTTCTGATAAGAGGAATGTTTCCGCCCTCAAATCCAGGACGAACACCGCCTCCACTTCTAGCGTTTTGACCTTTGTGACCTTTGCCACTTGTTTTGCCAATTCCGCTTCCAATACCACGGCCAACTCTAACTTTTTTAGTAGTAGAACCCACCGCTGGTTTCATATTTTCAAGTTTCATAGTATCCTCCTACTTAACCTCTTCCACTTTAACAAGGTGTTTTACGTGGAATACACTTCCGCGAATAGCCTCATTGTCAGGAAGAATTTTAGATTGACCAAGTTTTTTAAGTCCAAGAGCTTCAATGATAAGAGATTGTTTTTTGTTGTAGCCAATAGCACTTTTTACCCAAGTAACTTTAAGCATTTTTTGTTTTTTCTCTGCCATAATGCCCTCCTTAAATCTCGTCTGGGTTCTTGCCACGGCGAGCAGCGATTTCTTCCTTAGTTTTAACAGAAAGAAGTCCGTTCAAAGTAGCTTGAACACAGTTGATTTTATTTGTTGAACCATGAATTTTTGTAACGATATCTGTGATACCAGCAAGTTCAATAACTGAACGAGCAGCACCACCAGCAATAACTCCAGTACCTGTTTTTGCAGGAAGCATAAGGATATTGGTAGTTGAAAACTTACCATTAACCTCATGAGGAATTGTTCCGTTAACCATTGAAATTGGCTTCATGTTCTTTTTAGCAATAGTGGTAGCTTTTTCAATTGCTTGAGAAACTTCCTTAGCTTTGCCCATACCAATTCCAACTTTGCCTTTTTTGTCACCAACAACAACAAGTGCTGAGAAACGAAGAGTTCTTCCACCCTTAACAACCTTTGTTACACGACGAACTGACACAACTTTTTTGTCCATATCACTTTCTTCACGTCTAATAGGTTTTCTGTCATTGTTTTTTCTATTGTCTTTATTGAAAGGTTTTTTGCCTCTACCTTTGCTTGCTGTTTCAGGAAGATTTTCAGCAGTAACAACAGTTTCTTCAGTTTTAACTTCTACGTTTTCCATAATATCCTCCTAAAATTTAAGTCCAGCTTCTCTTGCGCCTTCGGCGAGAGCTTGAACTCTTCCAATGTAAATGTAACCGCCTCTGTCAAAAACAACTTCTTTAACTTTTTTAGCTTTTGCACGTTTAGCAAGTTCTTGTCCAACGATTTTAGCTTGTTCAGTTTTGTTTTTGCCCTTTACAAGGCTTGCGATTTCTTTATCGCGAGTTGAAGCAGAAACAAGTGTAATTCCTTTAACATCATCAATAATTTGAGCGTAGATTTCATTCAAAGAACGATTAACACAAAGACGAGGTCTTTCGCTAGTTCCTTCAATCTTATTTCTTACGCGTTGATGACGAACAACTCTTTTAGAGTTCTTATCAATTTTTGAAATCATACTTTCCTCCTACTTCTTGCCTTTGCCAGCAGTTTTACCGACTTTTCTGATAACTACTTCATCGCTGTAACGTACGCCATATCCATGATATGGTTCAACAGGACGAAGATCCTTTATGTTTGAAGCAAATTGACCAACTCTTTGTTTGTCAATGCCTGAAACTGAAATTTCTGTAACTGATGGACAAGCAACTTGTAAATCAGCAGGAATTTCAACTTCAATTGGGTGAGAGAATCCAAGGTTAAGGTTAAGTTTGTTGCCATTAACAGCAGCTTTATAACCTACACCTGAGATAAGAAGAGTTCTTTTGAAACCCTCACTAACGCCAACAACCATATTGTGAGCCAAAGCTCTATAAAGACCATGCTTTGCATTTGAATCAGATGTTTCTTTTACAACAGCGAAAGTCATTTCGTTGCCCTCAATTTTGCAAGTGATGCACTTGTCAACTTCTTGGCTTAATGAACCCTTTGGGCCATTAACAGTAAGTTTATTGTTTTCAAAAGTTGCAGTAACGCCAGCAGGCATTATAATAATTTTATTACCAATTCTAGACATATTACCCTCCTTACCATACATAAGCGAGCACTTCGCCACCAACATTAAGGCTTCTTGCAACTTTATCAGTCACGATACCTTTGTTTGTTGAGATGATAGCGATGCCAAGTCCGCTTATAACTTTTGGAAGTTTTTCACATTGAGCATAAATACGAAGTCCAGGTTTAGAAATTCTTTTCAAGCCTTGGATAACACTGTCGCCAGTTTCGTCATATTTAAGAACAATGTGTATGTTTTTATAACTTCCCTCTTCAACTTGGTCGAAAGAAGTGATATAACCTTCATCAAGAAGGATTTTAGCGATTGCAAGTTTTTCTTTTGATGCAGGGATAAGCACATCATCGTGTTTAGCAGAGATTGCGTTACGAATTCTTGTGAGCATATCTGCAATTGGGTCTGTAATTAACATTCTAAATATTCCTCCTTTTTACCAACTTGACTTTTTCATTCCAGGGATTTTGCCTTGATTTGCAAGTTCACGGAAGCAAACTCTGCAAATGCCATACTTTCTGAGAACTGCGTGTGGACGACCGCAAATTGAACAACGAGTATATTCTCTGGTTTTATATTTTTGAGTTTTTTGTTGTTTTTGAACTAACGCTTTTCTAGCCATAATAATTTCTCCTTATCTAGCGAAAGGCAAACCGAGTGCCTTCAAAAGTGCTTTAGCCTCTTCGTTTGTCTTAGCAGTTGTCACGAAAGTAATATCAAAGCCTCTGATTTTTTCGACTTTTTCATATACGATTTCTGGGAAAATAAGTTGTTCTTTAATTCCCATAGAATAGTTACCCTTTCCGTCAAATGACTTGTCAGAAATTCCTTTAAAGTCACGCACTCTTGGAAGAGCGATTGCTGTGAGTCTATCAAAGAACTCATACATTTTATCTCCGCGGAGAGTAACTTTTGCACCAATCTTTTGTCCCTCACGAAGAGCGAAGTTTGCGATTGATTTTTTAGCAACTGTTACAACTGGTTTTTGACCAGCAATAACTGCAAGTTCTTCAACAGCAATGTTGAAAGATTTTGAATTGCCTTTTTCAGCACCAAGTCCCATATTGAGAACAACTTTAACAAGTTTAGGAACTTCATTTGGATTTTTATAACCAAATTCCTTAGTTAAAACAGGCACAACTTCTGTTCTATATTTAGTTAAAATTCTGTTTTGTTCTTTTGCCATAACTATCTCCTACGCTTCAGTTTTCTTAGCTGTTGTTTTAGCTGTTGTCGACTTTTTAGGTGCTGTTTTTGTAGTTTTTTCTACTTTTTCTTCTGTTTTAGCAGGTTTTTCTGCCTTAACAGGTTTTTCTTCTACTTGTTTTGGGGTAGCTTTTTTAGCTTCCTTTTTAGCAGCTTTTACATGTTCTTTATCAAGAGCTGATCCACATTTTTTGCAAACGCGAACTTTTTTGCCATTAACTTCAGCATGGCCTATTCTTGATGGTTTGCCACAACCAGGGCAAACAACCATAACATTTGAAGCATCGATAGGAGCTAATTTAGAAATTATGCCACCTTTGTCTTGTTGACTTCTAGGTTTTTGATGTCTTTTTACCATATTAACGCCGTCAACGACAACACGACCAGTTTCGTTGTTAACTTCCAAAACTTTGCCTTGTTTGCCTTTGTCTTTGCCAGTGATGACGTAAACAAGATCACCTGTTTTAATTGCCATTTTCATACATTTGCTCCTTTTGTTAAATTACTTCTGGTGCGAGTGATATAATTTTCATATATCCTCTGTCACGAAGTTCTCTTGCGATTGGCCCGAATACACGAGTCCCTTTTGGTTGTCCTTGATTGTCGATGATAACTGCTGCGTTTTCATCGAATTTGATGTGAGAGCCATCTGGTCTTTTAATAGTTTTACAAACTCTTACGATAACGGCTTTAACTACATCACCTTTTTTAACTGAGCCACCAGGAGTTGCTTTTTTAACAGAAGCAACAATAACATCACCGATGCTGCCGCTTCTTCTGAAAGAGCCGCCAAGTACACGAATACACATAATCTCTTTTGCGCCAGTGTTGTCAGCAACTTTTAATCTAGTTTGAGGTTGAATCATAACTTTGCTCCTCCTTACTTAGCTCTCTCAACGATTTCAACAACTCTGTAATACTTGTCCTTAGAAAGTGGACGAGTTTCCATAATGCGAACAGTATCACCCATTCTGCACTCGTTGTTTTCATCGTGAGCTTTGAATTTCTTTGATCTTTGAACGACTTTTTTATAAATTGGGCTTTTAACTCTGGAAACGATTTTAACAACAACAGTTTTGTTCATTTTTCCAGCACTAACAACAACGCCAACTCTTTCAAGTCTTGCATTTCTAGTTTCTTCCATCGTTTCCTCCTTTGTTTTCAGCTAATTCTTTTTCTCTGATAACTGTTTTAACTCTTGCGATTTCTTTCTTGCACTCGCGAATTTGCATAGGATTTGCAAGATTTCTTGTGGCATGAGAGAAACGAAGATTAAAAAGTTCACTATTAAGTTCTTTGAGTCTAGCGTTAAGCTGAGCTACGCTAAGAGCTTTGATTTCATTAATTTTCATCACTTACACCACCTTTGTTAGAATCTTCTTTCTTAACAAATTTAACTTTGCAAGGAAGTTTGTGTCCTGCAAGACGAAGAGCTTCTTTTGCAACTTCTTCTGCAACGCCCTCGATTTCAAACAGAACTCTGCCTGGTTTTACAACAGCAACCCAGAATTCAGGGTTACCTTTACCAGAACCCATACGAACACCGATAGCCTTTTTGGTTACAGGTTTATCTGGGAAAATCTTAATCCAAACTTTACCGCCACGTTTGATATATCTTGTAAGAGCAACGCGGGCTGCTTCAATTTGGTTAGATTTGATCCAGCAAGGTTCAGTAGCAACAATTCCGTAAGAGCCATAAGCAAGTGTATTACCTCTTGCAGCCTTACCTGTCATTCTGCCTCTGAACTGCTTTCTTCTTTTAACTCTTTTAGGCATTAACATTATTCTTGTCCTCCTTTTTGAGCAGGAGCTTTTTTACCGCCAAGGATTTCACCTTTGTAAATCCAAACTTTAACGCCAATCTTACCAATAATTGTGTAAGCAGCAGTTACGCCGTAATCAATGTCTGCTCTGAGAGTATGAAGAGGCAAGTTACCTTCCATATATTTTTCAGTCATTGCCTTTTCGTTTGCTTTTGCAAGCACGCCAGAAACTTGAACTTTGCAACCTTTTGCGCCAGCTTTCATAACTCTTTGAAGAGCTTGCTTAAGTGCACGTTTAGCAGCAACACGCTTTTCAAGTTGAGATGCAATGCTTTCAGCAACAAGTTGAGCATCAAGATCTGGTTTTTTGATTTCTTTAACATTAATAACAAGAAGTTTAACAGGTCTAACAAGTTTAGCAACTTCTTTTTTAATGTTTTCAATTCCAGCGCCCTTAGTTCCAATGATCATTCCAGGTTTGCCTGTGAACACATTGATAACAAGTTTGCCCTCTGTTCTTTCAATAGTAATTTTTGAAATAGCACTTTGAGCATGATTTTTTTGGAAATATTTTCTGATTACATCATCTTCTTTAAGGTTAGCAGCAAAAGATTTTTTGTCAGCATACCAAGTTGAATCCCAATCTTTATTAATTCCAACTCTAAGTCCTATTGGATTAACTTTTTGTCCCATTATTAACCTCCTACCACTTCATCTAAGATAATTGTGATGTGTGCAGTTTTCTTTTCAATTCTATCGACGCCACCTCTGCCGCGGAAGCTAACTCTTTTGAAAACTGGGCCTTGTCCTGTGTAGCATTCAGCTACAACAAGATTGTCTTTGTTCATGCCTTTATTGTTTTCTGCGTTAGCAATAGCAGAGTTTAGAACTTTTAAACATTCGTGAGCAGCGCTATCAGGCATATTTTCAAGGATAGCAACAGCCATTGTAGCTTTTTTGCCACGAATTTGGTCAAGCACGATTCTAACCTTTGATGGGCTCATACGAACATATTTTGCCTTAGCATAAGGTCTTTTGTCAGCATTAGCTTGACGTTTTTCTGCTTTTAATGTAATTCTTTTAGCCATTTTTCTCTCCTATTATTTACCTTTTGCACTTGCCGACTTTTTGATGTGTCCCTTGTAAGTTCTTGTTGGAGCAAACTCACCAAGTTTGTGACCAACCATATCTGCTGTGCAGTATACAGGAACATGTTTTTTGCCGTTGTGAACAGCGAATGTGAACCCAACGAAGTCAGGATAAATAGTTGAAGCTCTTGACCAAGTCTTAATAGGTTTTTTAACGCCAGATTCAGTCATCTGAGCAACCTTTTTTACAAGGCTTGGATGAACATAAGGTTTTTTAATTTCTTTACTCATACTACTTTCTCCTAATTAACTCTCTTAACCATCAAGCGGTTAGATTTATTTTTCTTCTTTCTTGTCTTATATCCAAGAGCTGGTTTACCCCATGGAGTAACAGGTGAAGCCATACCAACTGGTGACTTACCCTCACCACCACCGTGTTTGTGGTCATTAGGGTTCATCGCAACACCACGAACAGCTGGTCTAACGCCCATATGACGTTTCCTTCCAGCCTTTCCAAGAGAAACCAGTTCGTGATCAAGGTTGCCAACTGTACCGATTGTAGCACGGCAAGCAAGAAGAACTTTTCTCATTTCGCCAGATGGAAGTCTAAGTGTTGCATACTTACCCTCTTTGGCCATAAGTTGAACTTCTGAGCCAGCAGAGCGAGCAAGTTGTCCACCTTTTTTAGGTTCAAGTTCAATATTGTGAACAATTGTACCTACAGGGATATTTGCAAGTGGAAGATTGTTTCCGACTTTTATTTCTACTTCTTCACCGCTCATAACAACGTCACCATCAGTGAGTCCTTGAGGAGCAATGATGTATCTTTTTTCGCCATCTGCATATGAAAGCAGTGCGATATAAGCAGTTCTGTTAGGGTCATATTCAATGCCTACAACAGTTGCTGGGATACCGTCTTTGTTTCTTTTGAAGTCAATTACACGGTATTTTTGTCTGTTTCCGCCACCTTGATGACGAACAGTGATACGTCCTTGAGCATTTCTTCCTGCGTTTTTATCTTTCTTTTCAAGAAGAGATTTCTCAGGAGCAAATTTAGTGATTTCTTCATAGGAAGAGGTTGTATAAAATCTTCTTCCAGCTGAAGTAGGATTATGTGTTTTAATAGCCATTAACCTGTCCTCCTATTAAGATAAGCTATCGAAGAACGCAATTGTTTTAGATTCTTTAGTAAGAGTTACGATTGCTTTTTTGTAATCAGAAGTCTTACCTTCAGTTCTTCCAGCCTTTGTGTTTTGGAATTTTTTGTGACCTTTAACAACAATTGTGTTAACTTTTTCAACTTTAACGTCAAAAAGTTTTTCAACAGCGTTTTTAATGTCAACTTTTGTTGCCCTCTTGTCTACAACGAAGGCATAAACTTTGTTTGCAAAGCCTGCAAAGCTCTTTTCTGTGAGCAATGGCTTTTTGATAATTTCATGTGCTTCCATTATTCTGCGTATGCCTCCTCTATAGATTTGATAGCGTCCTTAGTAAGAACTAAGTTTTGGCAAGCAACAACTTCATAAACATTAAGAAGATTTGTTTCTTCAATGTTAAGTGATGCAATGTTAGCAGTTGATTTTTTAACATTTTCGTCATTAGAATTTGCAACTACTAATACTGAACCATTAAACTTGAAAGCGTCAATAAATTTTTGAGCTTCTTTAGTTTTTGGAGCGTTGAATGCAAAATTGTCAAGAACTGTAACTTTGCCATCTCTAATTTTTTCAGAAAGGGCTGAAAGTAAAGCTGCTCTTCTTTGTTGTTTGTTTGTCTTTTTAGAGAAATCTCTTGGTTTTGGAGCAAATACAACTCCACCACCTGTGTAATGTGGTCCTTTTGTAGAACCTTGTCTTGCATGACCAGTTCCTTTTTGTCTGAAAGGCTTTTTAGCATGACCTCTTACTTCGCTTCTTGTAAGAGTGCTTTTTGTGCCTTGTCTTTGATTTGCGTTGTAAGCAACGACCATTTGATGAATAAGAGGTTCGTTGTACTCAGCAGTTAAAACTTCAGGAAGTTTGATTTCAGCTACTTCTTGAGCTTGCATGTTATAAACTTTAAGTTTTGCCATTTTTTACCTCCTTACGCCTTTTTTGCTTCGCGGATAGTCACAACACTGCCTTTAGGGCCAGGGATGCATCCTTTAACGAGCAATATATTTCTTTCTGTGTCCACTTTTGCGATTGAAAGGTTTTGCATAGTAACGCGTTCAACACCATATTGACCAGGCATGTGTTTGTTTTTAAACACTCTTGATGGAGTTGAGTTTGCACTCATTGAACCAACTTCTCTGTGAACAGGTCCAGTACCGTGAGTCATCTTCAAACGATGTTGATTCCATCTTTGAATAACGCCAGTAAAACCGCGACCTCTTGTTGTGCCAGTAACATCAACCTTGTCACCCTCTGCGAAGATATCGCATTTGATTTCTTGACCGAGTTGATATTCAGCAGCATTTTCAAATCTTAATTCTTTAACAATTCTAAAAGTTTCAACGCCAGCTTTTTTGAAAGCGCCTGTTCTAGCCTTGTTAACTCTGTGTGCTTTTTGTTTTTCAAAAGCAACAACTACTGAGTTGTAACCGTCTTTTTCAGTGTTCTTAACTTGAACAACTGGACAAGGACCAGCCTCAACAACAGTAACAGGAACAACTAAACCTTCTGGAGTAAAGATTTGAGTCATGCCAAGTTTTTTACCGATAATAGCTTTTTTCATTATTAACTTTCCTCCTTACAGTTTAATTTTAATATCAACACCAGCAGGTAAATCAATCTTCATCAAAGCGTCAACAGCTTTTGAAGATGGAGTGATGATATCAATAAGTCTTTTGTGAGTTCTAGACTCAAATTGTTCACGACTATCTTTGTATTTGTGTGGTGAACGAATTACAGTAACCACTTCTTTATCAGTTGGAAGTGGAATAGGGCCAGCGACTTTAGCGCCACATTTCTCAGCAGTTTCGATTATTCTTTTGCAAGCTTCGTCAATGAGAGAATGTTCAAAGGCCTTTAATTTAATTCTGATTTTTTGTGTTGCCATTTAATTTCCTCCTGTAATAGCATAAAACTTTCCATCGCATTTAAATTGCCTTTTTGAAACTCACTTTTGCATTGTCATAAATTTCAACTTTTATTTTGCTTTTAAAAGCCCTATTTGCTAGAAAATATAAGGTTTTTAAAAACAAAATAACAAAATTTACATTTACGACACACGCTTCCGTGTGTTTCATGCTGTGAGCAATTAAAAAATGTGATATGTGGTCAGTCCGCTCGCGGTCACATTGCCACGAACTTGTCCGCGTAAATTCTCTTTGATTGCCGGTAATCAAAGTAACCTTACGCTTCAACCCGTAATTCACAGCATTTATATCTTAACACATATTCGTCAACATGTCAACCCTTTTTACAAAAAAAATTGACAAATTTAGAAATATTTTTTAGACATATATATAAGGTTGCAAAAGATTTAAAAAGCATATTGACAACGGCAAAATACAATGATATAATAAACTCATCAAAAGGAGAAAATTTATGAAAAAACTAATCACAGGATATTTGTTAAAAAATGCATTTAAAAAATATAAACTATATGAAAGCGAAAATGTTTTTGGCAATTGTTCAAAAGCTGAAATTGAAAGTATGGAGCTTAGAGGCTTGCAAGTTACTGCCAATAAATACAATAAGCCAGTCAAACTTGCCAGCGCATTTCTTCGCCAGTTAGAGCCAGAAGCACTTTCAGCAGTGACAATTCACAACAAAAGATATTTAAGACCACAAGAGTTACAGTGGAAGTTAATCAACATTGAAGAGCTTCAAGAACAAACAAACATGGCAGAAGTTCAAGGCCATTACAGCCAATTAATGTAAAAGGCAGGTGTTTTAAATGAGCGAACATAGATTACTAAAAGTTTTAGGACATACCAAACTAGAAATGATTACTAAATATAAATATCCAGAGAATACTACAGAAACAAAAGTATTTTCGATGACGCTGGTAAATAGTAGTCGCAATATAAACAAAGCAATTTCAAAATATGGCAGTGAAGAAAGTTGGGCAGAACATGTATTGGATGAAATGCAAAAATTATCTAATGAAAATGAAGTTAATATAACTTTATCAAAAGGATTTTTAAAGAAACTTGAAAGCCTTGAAATTTCAACAAATATTATACAAAATGGCCGTTATGTAAAACCTGTTATTTATACAAAACAAACCACCCCACTCCAAGATTATAAAAGTTTCAACTTTATTACAGACGAGCCTTACGAACCCGAATACATTTATGATGTAAATATTAGCGATTTGTTAAATATTTTACTATAATATAAAAAGCTCAGATTAACATCTGAGTTTTTTAGACCACCCTATAACAAATCACACAATCTGAACAAAGCGTTTGCTAAAACGCCATTCAAAGTTCTTGTCTAAAAGATTATAAACCTCAATCTCTGCGTGACCGCCCAAATGTAAATTTGGCAGTCTATCATAATCTGTCTGCGCTAAGAATTTCAAACCCGCAAAGCATGCGTTGGAAATCTTGACACATAAATTGTTTTTGCATTTTTCGCAAACAAACTCACCCACATCAAGATTAAAATATCTGTTGTCACTTAAATCATATCCGCAAGAGGAGCATTTGTTTGAAAGAAAATAATATCCCATATTTTCAAATATTTTAAGCAAAAACTTGTCAAAAACATAATATTTTTTAACGTTGCTATAACATAAAGCTTTTAAAGCTTTGATAAGTTCAATAAACATCGCATGATTTGGCTCTTCGTTTGAGAGTTTACTCACCACATCCAAAATTGCACAGCCCTCATAAAATTTGTCAATGTCTTTTGTTATATCAAAAAAGTTTTCTATAACTTCCACCTGGGTTATAACATTGTTTCCCTTGGTGTTTTCTATAATATATTCCCCAAAACAAAAAGGCTCTTTCGCAAACTTCAATTTAGCCTTTGGCGCTTTAACTCCACGCATTGAGGCTGTCAATTTACCTTGCTCTAAGGTAAATAAAGTCAATAACTTGTCCTTATCTTTATAATCGATTGCCCGAAGCACAATCGCTTTAACTTTTGTAGTCATTTTTCACCTTACTCTAATTCCAAATCTTTAAAATTAGAACGGCTTTTATCTTGCTCTAATAAATTTGCCAAATCTGCACTTCTTTCGAGCGTTGGCGAAAGCAAATAACTTATCCACGCATCCCCTGCTGGGGTATCTAAAAACTTTTCATTCATAAGCCGTCCTCCCTTTACAATAATAGTATATACCATTCGCCGAAAAATAAGCAAACAAATTTGTTGGAATTTAAAATATTTTGTTAGTTTATGTTTACTATCATTTTATGTAAAAGATTAGCCAAATTGCTAAAATATCAATTTAATTTATTAATAGTTAATGCTGTTCTGTTAAAAGTTACATTTTCACTGCCAACATTGACAAGCGCAAAAAGTGAATTACTTTCAGTCACAACAAAAACTGCCCGCCCAGAAATATCACTTTCATCTCCGCTCGCACCAGTGGAAGTCGCTCTGCTTTCTTCTATAACAACGCCATTCAAAACCCCTGCCACAACAATGTCAGACGCTGGCGGAATAATTCCGCTTGAATTAAATTCAATTTGATAAGTTCCTGGATTAAGCAAAAAACTGCCGTCAAGATTGTCACGAATGCCAGTTCCAGCCGATGCTTGCTTTCGCACCCCCAAAATTGAACCGCTCCAAACAACTTGTGGAACAATAAAGTTTGCATAAGCCCAATTCGGCCCAGTAGTTGGATTAATCACTGTTGTTGTGCCTTGATTTAATAAAGCCAACAATTGGTTTCCACAAGTGCTGATTGGCTGAGGATAATATCTGCCTCCATTACATTGATTAAAATTTAAATTGCAACTCATAACCCCTCCATAGATATTTTTTATTCTCACAGATAAAATTCTGTGAAAAATTTAATTAAATTAATTGATTTTTCTTTGTCAATGTGCTAAATTTTTGTTAGGAGGAAAATATGAAAAAGTTTTTTCAAGATTTTAAAAAGTTTATAACTCGTGGCAATATTATTGATATGGCTGTCGGCGTAATCGTTGGTGGAGCATTCTCTGCAATCGTAAAAGCATTAACTGACCAAATTATTATGCCGCTTATTAACAGCTTGCTCGCTCTTATCGGAGGCAAAGAGGGCTTGGCAGGAGCAGTTACAATTTTAAGACCTGCCTATGACTCAACAGGTGCAATCGACCTTGCAAACTCAATCTACATAAATTGGGGCGCATTTATAACAGCAGTGATTAATTTCTTTATCATTGCATTAACATTATTCATTGTGCTTAAAGTTGCAATGAAAAGTAGCCAAATGTTTAGAGAAGCAACTGATAAGGCAATGAAAGCAAGACTCACAAAAGAGGATAAAGCCGAACTTAAAGCAAGAGGGGTTTCAAGAAAAGACAAAGAAGCAGTTAAAGCTTACTTGGCAGAGAAAGAAGCAAAACTGGCAGAAGAAAAAGCAGCCGCTGAGGAAGCCGCTCGCCTTGCTGAAGAAGAGGCTAAGAAAAATTCAACAGAATATCTATTAAAAGAAATCCGCGACCTTTTAAAAGAAAATCAAGAACTTAAAAGTTCTGCAAAAAAGAAATAAATAAAACACAAAAAGCACTTAAAAATTTAAGTGCTTTTTATATATAATTTTTGAAGCCTTTACCTTCTTTTAGTTGTAAACCTTTGGCTTTTAATACATCAGAGAGATACTCCCCTTTATTCATGAAAATTTTATCAAATCTCGTATTTTGTACAACTTCTAAAAATTTTAAATAATCTTTTTTTCTACTTTCAATGAATTGTTTACCATTATTGCGAACAATATAAGTTTTTATAATTTCTTTAAATCGTTCTTCGTTAGGAATAATATAAATACATTTTATATTTTTATTTTCAACAAGCCAAGAAATATGTTCAAACAAAGAAGTTGCCATTGGCACACACACTATTTCATATTTTTCTATTGCTTTGTCCAATATATCAAAAAAATTTTTTGGCCATTTTGGATTGTTTGTTCTTATATCTTTTCTACCTTTAATCTGTTCAAGAGGTAAAACTTTATATTTACCATAATCCCACCTATAATGTTGAAATTCTAAATCACAAACATTTTTATAATTCTCTGCTAAAAAAGTTTTACCGCAACCTGGATAAGCAACAATCAAATATTTATTTTGAATGTATTCTTGCATAATTAATATACCTCTATAAACAAAAAACACCGTAAGGTGTTTCTTTTGGTGGGGACTATAGGGCTCGAACCTATGACCCTCTGCTTGTAAGGCAGATGCTCTCCCAGCTGAGCTAAACCCCCATAGCATTAACGATGCTCTTTTAATATATCAAATATTTAAAGCAATGTCAACACTTTTTCATAAATTTTTTAAAATATTTTTATTTTTTCTTTAACAAATCAAACTCAACAAAAAAGATAGCTTGGATTGCTATCTTTTTTATTTTCTATTAAGCGAATACAAATTCAACTTTAATTGATCTAGATGTGAAGTCATAACCAGCAACTTGTTCCAAAATCAACTCAATTGCATAAGCAAAGTCAGCTTGATCAACTTTTGAAATTTCAACACTGTTGAAGCCATTGTAATAAACCTTAACTGAACTTAATGAAACAGTTTTCCAAGTTCCCTCTTCATTTCCAGGAATGCAATAAGATTCATAATTTTCTGGGAAGATTGTTGAGAACATTAAATCTGCAAGATCATAAACTTGATAACCCTCGTCATTTGAAGCGAAGTAGAAAGTTTGAGAATCTTGACCAGTGATTTCATCTGCTACAAGAAGAACAGGAGTTTCTTCACCATTACGTCCATAAACTGACAATCCAGAAGAAAGAGCAGAGAATGTTACGCCAAGTTTTTGATAATCACAAGCCCAAATTGCTTCTGCATCAATAGTATCAACATTTCCAGTAAGGAGCAATGTGCTAAGTCTGTTATTGCCGTTTGTGAAATCATTTCCATTTACAAGATAATCAACATCGTTAACTCTTAAACCAACAACTGAATAATACATTCTTGGTTTTGTAAATTTGATTTCATTTACATCAAACATCTTTTTAACATCAAACTTAACTTGAATAGTTTCAGCAGCTTCAAGTCCATTGCTGATATTCAAAGTGTATTCTTTAAGATTACGTTTAAGATAAATATTAGTAACTCTATTAGGGTCGAATTCTTGATTTTTAATTTCTTCTGAAGTTATTTCAGCGCCAGTTTCAGTTTCCCAACGAACAAACTCATAACCCTCACCAACAGTTTCAGCAATCTTAGGATCATCCATAGTAGGCAAAGCATATTCGCTAAGTTGTGCTTGAGTCAGATAAACAAACTCAATAAGTTTTTCTTCCTGTCCATCTTCTTTAAGAATGTAGTTAATTCTTGTTCTATTTGACCAAACAGGTTCAACAATATATGTTCCGCTCTTTTCAAAAGTTGCAGTCATGCCAACTTCAACAGCCTCACCAGCAACTTTCCAGCCCTTTAATGCAACGTTTGTTCCAGAAACAAGTGGTCCAAATTCAGGAGCAATTGTTTCGCCATAAGTAACAGTTCTGTCATCAAGGTTAATTGGAGTTGTGTCATCCTCATAAGTTCCTTGGAACTTGATTGTATAAGTTTTAACTTTGTAAACTGCTGTAAGTTGAGTATCTTTATTTAATGTGAATGAGTAGTTTAAGTCAGTTGTGAGAGGAGTTGACTCTCCTGGAACATAAACTTTATCATCACCACTAAACCAACCTTGAAAATCATAACCAACAATATTTGTTGAAACATGAATTTCAGAATTGTTTTGATAAGTTGCAACATTATCTTGAGCTGTAATATCTTTCTTATCTCCATCTTTTTCGCCAACGCTAATAGAATAACTAGCATTTGCACTATCCGCACCAACAACATAAACGCTAAGTTTGTGCATTGATGAGCCTACTGCACAAAGAGCCACACCAGCGATAATAACTGGAATAAGCACAATGAAACAGCAGATTGATATAATTTTTACTAGATACTTTGTCATAATACCTCCAAATTTAACCTTATTATACCACAATAAAACAGGATTTTCAATAGGTAAATTAAAATTTTTTGTATTTTTTTTAAGAAATTGCAAAAATTTTAGAGATTTTAAACTCAATTCCTCTCTAATTTTACACAATTACAAACTAAACCACGCTATTCGTCATCTGAGTTTGATTATCTCCATTGTCTTTTGGTATGAAACAGCAGCAAACACCTGCTCCTGCAGCAGCTAACACAATAGTTCCTGTTCCTGCAAGAATTAATGCGTTCGCTGCATTATTTAAATCTTGTGATTTTATATAACCCCTCATGTCATATTGTTTCATAAAATCATCTTTTGATATTTGCTCAGAAGCTATGTAATTATTGCTTGCCAATATACTTTCAACCATATCCTTGCCTGCATCTTCAAAGAACGCACCTGTAACAGTCAAACCGGTCCCCACAACAATTGAACTCATAAGCAAATATGCAAAAACCTTTGGCAATTCTCTGTTTTTCTTATATGCATTTTCGCTCTGTTTAAGTTCTTTGTTAAGCGCTTTCGCCATTTTTTTGTTAACAAAGCCGTCATTACTTACAATTTCATTATTATCCATATTTTTCTCCATATATTATTTATATCACATTTTCGACAATTTGTCAATATTTATTTTTATTACAAACAAAAAACATGCTCATGCACATTGTTTGATGTTATCCCCGCAGTGTTCATTAGACCTCGCCAGAAGTCGCAAGCCCACGCACACTTCCTCAACTTGGGCTTTTCATCACGAAAGGGAAGATAGCGTTCTCAAAGCGAACTGACAAACAAAGTTTGTCAAACACTGCTGCTTTATTTTATTACACGAAAAAACCGACCTCTTGCGGTCAGTTCAATTATATCCCAGCACTTTTCTAAGACTGCGAAGTCCGTTATGACCAGCTTCGGGAAGATGTTTTGCAACGCAAAACGCAAACTGAAAGTTTGCTAGAACACTGCAATTAATTTAATCAATGATTTCATACAAAACAAAAGAGCAGGCTCATGCGCCTACTCTCATGATATTCCAGCAGTGTTCTATCTTCCCGGGCCGTTGCCAGCCAAGTATTTTCGACGATGAAAAGCTTAACTTCTGTGTTCGGTATGTGGACAGGTGGACCTTTTCTCTATCGCCACTGGAAATGGTATAATAACAAACTTTCGTCTGAAATTATTATATTAAGCAGAGTATAAAACTCTGACAACTACATATTACGCTACAACTAGAACAAGAAACTGCAATGATTTTATATTGCTAAGTTTTCCGTGATTAAGCCCTCGAACTATTAGTATCGGTCAGCTACATGCATTACTGCACTTCCACCCCCGACCTATCAACGTTGTAGTCTACAACGGTTCTTACTAGCTTACGCTATGGGATATCTCATCTTGTGGTGGGCTTCACGCTTAGATGCTTTCAGCATTTATCCCTTCCATACATCGCTACCCTGCTATGCCACTGGCGTGACAACAGATGCACCATTGGTATGTCCATCCCGGTCCTCTCGTACTAGGGACAGCTCCACTCAAATATCCTACGCCCACGATAGATAGGGACCGAACTGTCTCACGACGTTCTGAACCCAGCTCGC